>HG934468.1:1889536-2519381 GCA_000723505.1 Mucinivorans hirudinis
CAACAGCTCTATTTGCCAGCGGCACTTGTAGATAAAAGCCACATCCTCTGCACTGATTTGAAAGTTATTGGTGATAAAAACCAATATCCGACCCTTTTCATCACGATAAACAACTTTCCTTAAACAAACCTTCTTCTGCTCCTTATTATCCTTATAATTCAGATGAATGTGCTCCTCTGATATTACTCCAAACTCTTTGTCGTTCAGCACTTTCTCTGAAATAACCTCCTGTACCTCGTAAACAGCATTGCGTTTCAACCGTCCGACAAACCAAACTCCCTCTTCTGTCCAGCGGGCATATTGCCCATAGTCGTTGTACGCCTTGTCGAAACAAATCATACTCCCTGCTGTGAGGTTGAGCTTGCTCAGAAATTTCTTATCGTGCATTTTTGCCTCGCTTATATTGACGTGCTTGGCACAATCGGCGTGAGCGTCTATCATCATATGCACCTTCAATCCACCCTTCTTCTTACCATCTCCTTTGGGGTTACGACCTACCCCCTTCATTATGTCCGAAAATAGGCGAATAGTGGTAGAATCGAAGATGTAAAACTTCTCAAAATCCACCCCCTTAATTCGGCTGACCGACAAAAGTGGCGAGTAGTGGCTCAATAACTCAAAGTAGTAATCCCTGAACAAAACCTCATCTCTATCTCGCAAAGCATCGCCTATGGTGCTTTTGGCGGGCGATTTATCTAGCCCCAAATAGCTCAACTTGCCTTGCAAGCCCTGCATTGCTGCTGCAATCTCGCCCACAGAATCACACCTGCTAAAGACCCCAAAGAGCAAAGTTATCAACTGCTCCCACGAGCGAAATCGTTTGTAGTACCTATCCGATTTGTGGCGGTGAACTAACAGGTCAAACTTCGCTCTTGGCAGAAAATCTACAACCTGTTTGAAAATCGGCTGACCGACTAAATTTTTATAACTATCTTTGCCCATAGTTGAATCTTGTATTGTTTGCACTTACAAAATTACAACTATCGGGGTAATTCTCTTCAAAGGGGATTACCCCTCTCTTTTTTTCTCAACTTTTTTGTCGGTCAGTAATGATAAAATTAGAAAACGCTAATAAATAAGTAATTTATTGATATTTAGCGTCATCAGTACATATTCGGAAGCCTCTGCAACTCATTGATTATCAGCATTGTTACAGGTTATGCATCGTAAATAGTCCTTGATTATCAACGATTAACAACGAGTAACAACGATTAAGAACGCACTGATTTCAAGTGCGTTGTTTATTTTTAGTCTGTTCGTTGCTTAGTGTTGTTTACGCTTATTATGAGCTATTTTTCTACATCATTTCTTCAGCGGACACGTATATCGTTTCTGCCGATTCTTTATTTTTCCGAGAATGTGGAAAATTTAGACGAGCGTGCACGAGCATAGACGGACTTAGACGAGATAGACAAGAACGAAAATTATAAATTGAAAGAATATAGATTATGAGCAGCAACATTTCCGTCCAAAAAATATGCGAACTGTGCGGCAAAAAATTCATTGCCCAAAAAACCATTACTTAATATTGTTCGCCACAATGCTCCCAACGTGCATACAAAAACAGACTCCGAATACTAATATAGAGGCTGTTATAGAGGATTACGAACAAATATCGAAACCTTTTCCTGTTCGCTTCGAAAAATAGGGAGTGTAATATTTACCAGACAGAGTTTATATTACACTCCCGTGCAAACCTCAAACTTTGCCCACACGAAAACCAGTAGAACCATATTGTTTAATGCCGAGTTAATATAGTTATCGCTATTAGAAAAAAAGAGTTATCTTTGCACCAAGTGAGAAAACTATATCGTAGATTTTGTTCAGGGATATATATATATTCACTTTTTTAATAATCATAGTTCGTTAAAAAAATATGTTCCTCCTTCCCCGCACTTGCAGGGGGTGGCTTATATGCGATGAAAATCGCGTGATTGCCTTGGGTTGAAACCCTGTGGCAAGCGCGGTTTGGCAATGGAAGATATTGTGGGGATTGCTACGTGTTAAATACTTTTTTGACGAAATATTGTTATGACGAGGCTTCTGAAAATTCCAAAACAACTAACGGCTAATTTTCAGAAGCTCCCATAAGTGAATGCCGAGGATACTTAGAGTACTCCACCCACCAACGATTAACGACCAACCAAAAATATGTTTGAGAATTTAAGCGAAAGATTAGAGAGGTCATTTAAGATACTCAAAGGGCAGGGCAAGATTACAGAAATCAACGTTGCCGAGAGCCTCAAGGATGTTCGCCGCGCACTTATCGAGGCGGACGTAAACTATAAGGTTGCCAAAACCTTTATTGACGATGTGAAGGTTAAGGCTGTGGGCACGGAGGTGCTCACGGCGGTCAATCCCTCGCAGATGATTGTCAAGATTGTGCACGATGAACTCGCTGCGCTAATGGGTGGCAAGGCGGTGGAAATCAACCTCAAAGATTCGCCCTCGATCATTCTTGTGGCAGGTCTGCAAGGTTCGGGTAAGACCACCTTTTCGGGCAAGTTGGCAAATATGCTCAAGAAGAAGGGGCGCGGTGTTATGCTTATCGCAGGTGATATTTATCGCCCTGCGGCAATAGACCAGCTCAAGATTCTGGGCGAGCAAATTGGCGTTGAGGTATACTCCGAACCCGAGAATAAGAATGCTGTTCAGTTAGTCGAAAACGGTATTAAGTATGCCAAGAGTAAGGGCACGAATACCATTATTGTCGATACGGCAGGGCGTTTGGCTATCGACGAGCAGATGATGCAGGAGATTACGGCTATAAAGCGTGCAATCAGTCCGAGCGAGACGCTCTTTGTTGTCGATTCTATGACCGGTCAGGATGCCGTGAACACAGCTAAGGAGTTCAACGATAAACTTGATTTTGACGGCGTTGTGCTCACCAAGTTGGATGGCGACACCCGCGGCGGTGCTGCAATCTCGATTCGTGCGGTTGTCAATAAGCCTCTCAAATTCGTCTCCAACGGCGAGAAGATGGAGGCACTCGATGTCTTCCATCCCGAACGTATGGCTGACCGCATCCTTGGTATGGGTGATATTGTCTCGCTGGTAGAAAAAGCTCAGGAGCAATTCGACGAGGAGGAGGCGCGCAAGCTCCAGAGCAAACTCAGAAAGGATACCTTCAATTTCGATGACTTCTTGAAGCAGATTCAGCAAATCAAGAAGATGGGCAACATTAAGGATATAGCCTCAATGATACCCGGTATAGGCAAGGCACTAAAAAATGTGGAGATGGACAACTCGATGTTCAAGCAGACAGAGGCGATTATTTACTCTATGACCCCTGCCGAGCGCGAAAATCCGGCACTTATCAACGGCTCGCGCAAGCAACGTATTGCCAAAGGTAGCGGCGTTGAGGTTGCCGATGTGAACAGGCTATTAACGCAGTTCGACCAAACCCGCAAAATGATGAAGATGGTAGCAGGTGGCGGTTTGCAGAAGGCGGCAGCACTAAACAATAAAAAGAAAAAGAAGAGGTAACTGAGCGTGAAATAAATACAATGGTTTGCTAAAAATTTTTAGCAAACCATTGTTAATTTACAATTTTTGTTCGTATATTTGCGAACGGAAAAAGAGATTATGGCAAAAGATTACACACCAAAAGAGGAGCAGATAGCTCGATTTGCAAAGGCGTTGGGACATCCGGCACGAGTGGCGATATTGAGGTTTTTGGCATCGCAGGATTGCTGTTTTTTTGGCGACATACACGAAGTGCTGCCCATTGCCAAAGCGACTGTATCACAGCACTTAACTGAGCTGAAAAATGCAGGGCTGATTCAGGGCGAGATTCAACCGCCAAAGGTGAAATACTGCATCGACCCCTCGCAGTGGGCATTGGCAAAGGAGTTAATCGGCGAGTTTATGAGTTGCTGTAATCCTGAAAGCGGCAAGTGCTGCAAATAGAAACTTTTTCTGCAAAGATTGTTCGTATTTTTGCGAATTACAAACTAAAAAAACATAGATATGGAAATCAAAGTATTGGGCACGGGTTGTGCGGGGTGCAAGGCACTCTATGAAACCACGAAACAGGCAGTAGCCGAATCCGGCATTGATGCCACTGTTGTAAAGGTGGAGGATTTGATGCAGATTATGAATTACAATGTTATGTCGATGCCAGCTTTGGTGATTGACGAAAAGGTGGTGTCCAAGGGGCAGAGACTCTCCCTTGCTCAGGTTAAGGAGTTAATTACTAAATAATCAGAGACGATGAAGCGAATACTTTCAATCACCATAGCTGCCCTTGTGATGGTCTCTTGCGGCAGTGGCACTTCAAAAAAGCAGACGGCAACGGAGACAAAATCAGCAGATGTAACCGAGGTTCTCTACTTCCACGGCAAGAAACGCTGCATCACCTGCAACGCCATTGAAAAGCTGACTAAAGAGGTTGTCGATTCTCTTTCAAACGACAAAATAGTTATGAAGGTTATCGACATCACCCAAGACGAGGCTACGGCGGACAAATACGAAATTACGTGGTCATCGCTTATTCTCGACCGTGGTGGCAAGGTGGAGAACCTGACCGAGATGGGATTTGGATATGCGAAGAATCAACCTGCCCTGTTCAAAGCGAAACTCACTGAGGCACTTATCAAAATCGCCGAATAATGGAATGGTTGCAACAACTCTTAGATAGCAGCACCGTTCCTTTGGTTACGGCATTTCTGTTGGGATTGCTCACGGCGGTTAGCCCCTGTCCATTGGCGACCAATATCACCGCCATCGGATTTATCAGCAAAGACATCGAGAGCCGCCACCGCATATTTTGGAACGGGATACTCTATACTGTTGGGCGAATTATCACCTATGCAGGTATCGGGTTTATCCTTATTCCTATTCTGCGTGAGGGGGCGAGTATCTATGCTATCCAGAAGACAATCGGCAAGTATGGCGAGATTGTGATTGCTCCGGCACTTATCCTCATAGGGCTTTTTATGCTCTTTGGTGAGCGACTCAATCTGCCTAAATTCGGATTTAAGGGTGGTTCAGAGAACCTCAAAAAGCGTGGTGGTTGGGGTGCATTGCTCTTGGGGGTGCTCTTCTCGCTGGCATTTTGCCCATCGAGCGGTATTTTCTATTTCGGAATGTTGATGCCAATGGCGGCGGCTGAAACGGGAGGTTATCTATTGCCGTTTGTGTTTGCCATCGCAACAGGGCTGCCCGTGATTATCGTGGCGTGGATATTGGCATATAGCGTAGCGGGGCTTGGTAAGTTCTACCACCGTATGCAGAGTTTTCAAAAAGTTATGAATTTCGTTATCGCACTGCTATTCATTGCAGTGGGGATATATTACGCAATAATTCTATGGTTATGAAAGTATTGATACTATGTACAGGCAACAGTTGCCGCAGTCAAATGGCGCACGGATTTTTGCAGTCCTTTGACAAAGATTTAATCGTTCGCTCGGCAGGGACACGCGCCGCCGGCAAACTCAACGAGGGGGCGGTCAGAGCAATGGCAGAGGTCGGCATCGACATATCACACCACACATCCGACCCTGTTGAAAAATACTTGGGCGAAGAGTGGGACTATGTAATAACGGTTTGCGGCGGAGCAAATGGGAGCTGCCCAATGTTCACAGGAAAAGTGAAACACCGCCTGCATATTGGCTTCGACGACCCATCGCATGCCACAGGGACACCCGAATTTATCGAAAGTGAGTTTCGCCGCGTGAGAGATGAGATTAAAGAGAAGTTTTACGAGTTCTACCAAAGTCTATAAATGGGGTCTATGAAAAGTTTTGAAAAATATCTGACCCTTTGGGTCGCACTATGTATCGTTGTGGGAATTGCTATGGGGAAATTTCTGCCCGTTGTTCCCCAAATGCTCGGTCAGTTCGAGTATGCCAATGTCTCCATTCCTGTCGCCATACTCATTTGGTTGATGATATATCCGATGATGCTCAAGGTTGATTTTCAGAGCGTGAAAAACGTTGGGCGAAACCCCAAAGGCATTGTCATAACCTGCATAACCAACTGGTTGATAAAACCTTTTACGATGTTCGGGATTGCTTGGCTATTCTTTTATGTGATTTTCAAGGCGTTAATTCCTGCGGAGTTGGCACACGAATACTTGGCGGGTGCAGTGCTCTTGGGAGCTGCTCCGTGTACGGCAATGGTCTTTGTGTGGAGTCATCTGACCCGAGGCGATGCCGCATATACGCTCGTTCAGGTGGCTGTCAATGATTTGATTATTCTTGTGGCATTTGCTCCGATTGTGGCGTTTTTGTTAGGGGTTGGAGGGGTTGAGATTCCGTGGGATACACTACTGCTGTCGGTGGTGCTCTTTGTGGTGATTCCGCTTGCGGCAGGAGTGCTGACTCGTATTTCGGTAATCAAACATCGTGGTATAGACTATTTCAATAACGTATTCCTCAAAAAGTTTGACAACTTCACCATAGGTGGATTGCTCTTGACTCTTGTTATCCTATTCTCTTTTCAAGGCGAAACAATCCTTGCCAATCCGCTCCATATCCTTCTGATTGCCATACCTCTCGTTATTCAGACCGTGCTGATATTCTTTGTCGCTTACGGTTGGGCGAAGGCTTGGCGGTTGCCACATTCGGTGGCTGCTCCTGCCGGAATGATTGGGGCGAGCAACTTTTTTGAATTGGCGGTAGCTGTGGCAATATCACTTTTTGGACTCCAATCGGGTGCGGCATTGGCAACCGTTGTGGGCGTATTGGTCGAAGTTCCCGTAATGCTGATGTTGGTACGAATTGCAAATAACACACAAAAACACTTTATAAAATGATACAACAATTTGCCGACTGGCTCGTGTATGGAGTTTTCGGACTTGATGCCCGGAGTGCATTGGGAAGTTCCGTAAACTTCTTTTTCTACGATGCGATAAAGATTCTAATGCTTTTATTTCTCATCAGTGCCCTAATGGGCATCGTGAACGCATATCTGCCTATCGACCGCCTAAGAAAGTTCCTGACCGAACGAAAGCTATGCGGATTCCAATACCTCTTTGCCGCTCTTTTCGGAGCAATTACACCGTTTTGTTCGTGCTCGTCCGTGCCGCTGTTTATCGGTTTTGTCAAGGGTGGTATTCCGCTGGGGGTAACGTTTGCTTTTTTGATAACCTCGCCCTTGGTCAATGAGGTGGCATTGGCAATATTTCTTGGTGCATTCGGAGTGAAAGTTACCTTGATATATGCCATTAGTGGAATTCTATTGGGTGTGGTTGGTGGTTGGGTGCTTGGGAAACTACGGCTTGAACGCCTGCTCAGCCCCTGGGTACAACAACTACAGGCACAATCCGAAACCGAAAGCGAAGAGTGGCAGGCAGAAAAAACTCCGTTCATTAAACGTCTGCCCACCATTTTGCGTGATGCGTGGGGTATAGTGAGAGGGGTGATAATTTATGTGATAGCGGGTATTGCTCTGGGAGCAGCGATGCACGGGTATGTTCCCGAAGGTTTCTTTGAGAGCTATCTGTCAGCCGATAAATGGTATAGTGTGCCATTGGCTGTCATCTTGGCAATTCCGATGTATGCCGGTTGCGCCGGAGTTGCGCCACTGGTTCAGGTATTTGTAGCCAAGGGTGTGCCAATGGGGACTGCTATTGCCTTTATGATGGCGGTGGTGGGGCTGTCGCTACCCGAAGCCACGATGCTCAAAAAGGTGATGACGTGGAAGTTGATTGGCATCTTCTTCGGAGTGGTTACACTATTTATGATACTGTCGGGATATTTGTTCAATATCGTACTATGATCCTCGAAAGCGAATGGGGGGCTCAGGTTAGCCGTTGGATTTGTGTGTTTCCCATTTGGTTATCATTGCCAAGAAAGTCGCAATATTTCTTGATAATCAGAAAATTGCGACTTTCCACTCAATGGTATTTGCCTATGTGAAACTAAGCATCAATGCGCGCATACTTGGCGTGAGTCTCGATAAATTCGCGGCGAGGGGGCACTTCATCGCCCATCAACATCGAGAAGATGCGGTCAGCCTCGGCAGCATTTTCGATTGTCACTTGGCGCAGGATTCTCTGCTCGGGATTCATCGTTGTTTCCCACAACTGCTCGGCGTTCATCTCTCCAAGACCCTTGTATCGTTGTATGTGAACACCTTTACCGCCAAACTCCTCGGCTGTCATCTCGCGGTCTTCCTCGCTCCAGCAGTAACGTTGCTGCTTGCCTTTTTTGACAAGGTATAGCGGTGGAGTGGCAATATAGAGGTGTCCGTTCTGAATCAACAGATTCATATGGCGGAAGAAGAAGGTCATAATTAGGGTAGCAATGTGCGAACCGTCCACGTCGGCATCGGTCATAATCACAATTTTGTTGTAACGCAATTTGCTTAAGTTTAGCGCTTTGCTGTCCTCCTCAGTGCCGATTGTAACACCGAGTGCCGTAAAGATATTTTTAATCTCCTCGCTCTCGAAAATTTTGTGATCCATCGCCTTTTCTACGTTGAGAATCTTGCCGCGTAGGGGCAAGATAGCTTGGAATGCGCGGTCTCGTCCCTGCTTTGCAGTACCGCCTGCCGAGTCTCCCTCGACAAGGAAAAGTTCCGTAATCGCCGCATCACGCGATGAGCAGTCCGCCAACTTACCCGGCAGACCCGCGCCGCTCAAAACTGTCTTGCGCTGCACCATTTCGCGCGCCTTGCGAGCCGCGTGACGTGCCGTAGCGGCGAGGATAACCTTCTGCACAATCATCTTGGCATCCTTGGGGTTTTCTTCAAGGAAGTTCGTAAGAGCTTGTGAAACCGCTTGGTCTACTGCTGCCGACACCTCGGAGTTTCCGAGTTTCGTCTTGGTCTGACCCTCGAACTGTGGCTCTTGAACTTTTACTGATATAATTGCCGTTAAGCCCTCTCGGAAGTCGTCTCCCGAAATGTCGAATTTCACCTTGGCAAGCATTCCGCTATCTTCGGCATATTTTTTGAGAGTACGTGTCAGCCCCCGACGAAAACCGGTCAGGTGAGTACCGCCTTCGATTGTATTGATGTTATTTACGTAGCTATGAACGTTTTCCGAGTAGGTAGTGTTATACTGCATAGCCACCTCCACAGGCACGCCATCTCGTTCGCCCTCAATGTAAATTACATTCTCGATAAGTGTTTCGCGGTTGGCATCTAGGAATTTTACGAACTCACGCAACCCCTCCTCGGAGTAGAACTCATCGCGGCGTGGTTTTCCCGACTCTTCGTCAATATCTCTTAAATCGGTTATATGCAAATGAATACCCTTGTTCAAAAAAGCCAACTCGCGCAGACGTGCCGAGAGAATATCGTAACTGTAAGTCTGTGTCTGTTTGAATATTTCAGCATCAGGCTTGAATATGATTGTAGTACCTGTTTCGTCAGTTTCGCCGATAACCTCTATATCGCCCTGTGCCGCACCGCGCGAAAACCTTTGGCGATGAATCTTTCCTCCACGCTTTACTATGGCTTCAAGATTGATTGACAGTGCATTAACACACGACACCCCCACCCCGTGCAGACCACCGGAGACCTTGTAAGAGTCCTTGTCGAATTTCCCCCCTGCGTGGAGCACTGTTAGCACCACCTCCAGAGCAGATTTTTTCTCCTTTTCGTGATAGTCTGTCGGGATACCGCGCCCGTTATCGACAACTGTAATTGAGTTGTCTGCATTTATATAGACTTCAATATCACTACAATAACCTGCCAAAGCCTCGTCAATGGAGTTGTCCACAACCTCATAGACAAGATGGTGAAGACCCTTTTCGCCCACATCGCCGATATACATCGCCGGGCGTTTGCGCACAGCCTCCAGACCCTCTAATACCTGAATCGAACTTGCCGAATAATCAGCCGCTTCAACCTTTTTTTCCAATTCTTCGCTCATATTTTTTACTGTTAAAAATAACATACAAAGGTAATAAAAATTATCGTTTATTCACAGTGTCATCGGATAAAAAAGAGTTGTCGAGGCATCTTTGTTTCAGGCGGATTCCATAAATTGGCTGTTGGTTATTTTGGAATTTTTAGAAGTTCCCTAAATATATTCTGAGAAATTTTTGTAACTTTCGACAAAATAGTGGTGATATTGTCACACCAATCCAAGTAACAACTATTATGATAGAGAGACTTATCCAGACCAAAGATTTGAAAATAAGATATAAAATTGAGCAGTGCAAGTTTGGCAAGCTCCTTGTTGCGGCAACCGACAGGGGGGTATGCTATATGGGATTTACGGAGGATTTGCAGGAGATTTTCGGCAGATTTCCCGACGCCGATTTTTCGGATGACTTGCGAGACTACTCCACCGAAAAGCTCCACTTGAAAGGCACTGACTTTCAAGTGTCCGTCTGGGAAGAATTGCTGAAAATTCCTTGTGGGAAAACTTTAACATACAAGGAGTTAGCCGTGCGCGTGGGGAGAGAAAAGGCGGTAAGAGCCGTTGGGTCGGCGGTGGGCAAGAACCCTGTTTCGCCCTTCATTCCGTGTCATCGCGTTGTTGGTTCGGGGGGCTCGTTGGGTGGCTACTATTGGGGTTTGGAATTGAAAAAGAGACTTTTGGAGGATGAGAAGTAGCATATTACTATTTATTGCAATATTTGCAATCTCTTGTGGGTCTGCGAGAAAGGGCGGTGGGCAGGCAGCCCTTAGCGACACACTATACAAGGCGCGTTATGCCGCAAAGTTTGAGATTTTCGGTAGCGGTGACAGCCTTGTGCTGCGTGTGCACAATCCGTGGCAGGGGGCTGCAAATGTGTTCTTTGACTATCAGTTTGCCAAAAATCCCGAGCGTAAGCCCAGAGTTATATGTATGTCCTCGTCTCACGTTGCGTATTTGGATGCGGTGGGTCGGGTGGATGATATTGTCGGGGTTTCGGGGCGCGATTTTATCGCGAACCCCAAAATTCAAGCTGACCGAACGCCTGATATCGGCTATGATAATAATCTAAATTATGAGCTAATTGTCTCGCTAAAGCCCGATTACGTTTTTGTATATGAGGTAATAGGTGAGAACAGTGCGTCTACACAGAAGTTGCGACAACTTGGCATACCGGTGATCTACGTTGCCGACTACCTCGAGCAACATCCACTTGCACGTGCCGAATGGGTTGTGGCTTTCGGGGCAATGGTGGGGAGGATGGAAGAGGCTGAGATGCTGTTTAGTGAAATTGCAACTTCCTATGAATCAACGAAAGATTCGGTCGGCAGAATTGGTGGCATCAAGCCGAGGGTTATGTTGAACTCGCCCTACCGTGATGTGTGGTACGTGCCCGGAGACAGGAGCTACATTGTTCAGCTTGTTGAGGATGCGGGCGGAGATTATCTCGCCCAAGGGGTGGATGACGATATTTCGCGTCCCATCAGCAGTGAAACCGCCTTTACGCTGATGTCCCGTGCCGATATTTGGCTACACCCGAGCATCGGCGAAAACACTGTCGAGAAAATTCGCAACCAGCACCATCGTTTCGCCTGCTTGCCGGTCGTTAGCAGGGGCGATATTTACAACAACAACGCCCGCAGTACTCCACGGGGTGGGAGTGATTTTTGGGAGAGCGGCGCGTTACGTGCAGATTTGATTATTGCAGATTTGGCGAAAATATTTTATCCTCAACACTTCCCAGCTCACGAGCTTTACTACTACAGAAGGGTCGAATAAATAGGGCTTCCAAAAACTCAAGATACGAGGCTTTGCTCAGAGGTTAAGCCTCGTATCCGGAGTTATGAGCAGCCCTCACGAGTCTATTTTATTGACTTTGTTATCCTCATCGCGCAAAAGTGGGGTCCGCACATTCCGCAGTAGTCGGCATCGGAGTTGCCCACCATTTCGTAGTGCATCCTTCGGGCGCGTTCGGGGTCAAGCGAGAGGTTGAATTGGTCTGCCCAGCGGAAGTCGTAGCGTGCACGGCTCATAGCCAAATCGCGTGCAAGGGCTGAGCGATTGCCCTTGGCTATGTCGGCGGCGTGGGCGGCGAGCTTGAAGGTCACCACACCCTCGCGCACATCATCCTTGTTGGGCAGTGCAAGGTGTTCTTTAGTAGTTACATAGCATAACATTGCCGTGCCCATCCACCCAATCATCGCCCCGCCTATTGCCGAGGTTATATGGTCGTAACCCGCTCCAATATCGCTTACCAACGGACCCAACGTATAGAAAGGTGCGCCGTGACACCACTCGCGTTGCTTGACCATATTATCCTCTATAAGGTGCATTGGCACGTGCCCCGGTCCCTCGATAATCACCTGAACGTCATACTCCCAGGCTTTTAATGTAAGTTCGCCAAGTATCTTCAATTCACCGTATTGAGCCTGGTCGTTTGCATCTGCAATGGAGCCGGGACGCAGTCCGTCCCCCAGCGAGAGGGCTACATCATAGTCGGCACAAATCTCGCAAATCTCATTGAAATTTGTGTACAAAAAATTCTGTGCCGCGTGGTGCTCCATCCATTTTGCCATAATCGAGCCTCCGCGCGAGACTATGCCCGTAACCCTCTTCAGAGCCATCGGCACAAACTCACGGAGCAGTCCGGCGTGAATGGTGAAATAGTCTACCCCCTGCCGGCACTGTTCAATCAAAGTCTCTCTGTATACCTCCCACGAGAGATTTTCGACAACGCCGTCTACCTTTTCAAGTGCCTGATAGAGAGGGACAGTTCCGATTGGCACAGGTGTGTTGCGTAGGATGGCTTCTCGTGTTTGGTGGATATTTGCCCCCGTGGATAGATCCATTACCGTGTCCGCACCCCACTTGATAGACCAAAGTGCCTTTTCGACCTCCTCCTCTATGGACGAGCCAAGGGCAGAGTTTCCTATGTTGGAGTTGATTTTCACCAAGAAGTCGCGCCCGATGACCATAGGTTCAGCCTCGGGATGGTTGCGGTTGCAGGGGAGGATAGCCTCTCCTTTGGCAATCTTCGCCCTGACAAACTCCGCCTCCACTCCCTCTCGAATGGCGGCATACTCCATCTCGGGCGTTATCACTCCGCGGCGTGCCAAACTCAGCTGTGTGCGAAACTCTCCTTCCTGCCATCTGCTCCTTGCGGGGGGCAAACCGCGCTCAATATCTATGGTGTGGTTGGCATCTCCGTAGAGCCCCGTCGTGTCGTAAAGGTCTATTTGTTCGCCGTTTGTGAGGCTTATGCGGCAAACACCTACACGAATTTCGGGATGTATCTTGCCCTCAACATAATGCTTGGATTTACACTCAATCGGATTGTGAAAAAGTTTTTTGAACATACTGCTTAGTTTGAATTTTTAGAAGTGCCTATACTATTGGCAAAAATTGGCGCAAGCGTCTTCGGGTGAAGACGAAAATAGCATTTCGTTGAATTTAAGTCTGTTATTAATTACATCACAATATTCCGATGAAATTTCACTTCCAAGATATTGTCTGCCAAGCTTTTTGCATACAACAGCAGTAGTCCCCGTACCCATAAATGGGTCATAAACAATATCGCCGACATTGCTGAAATGAGTAACAATCTTAGCGACTAACTCTTCGGGGAATGTCGCCCCGTGATTTTTTTCTACCTTTCTCCCGCGTTTTATATTCCATATATCGTTGAGTGTGCCGCGCTCGAAATTACACTTGTCGAATTGACGACTTATAGCATTCTCATTATCAAAAACAATAATCAGTTCCGACTGACGATTGAGCACATTACTTGCCATTGCCGGTTGGGCAACGCCTTTATCCCAAATGATAATATCTTTAATGTAGTCGGCATAGTCGCCGATTATCTTAAAAATTGCCCGTTTGCTGCCGGTTACAATCTGGATATTGTAAAAAATTAACTTGCTAACTCGCAATAATTCTCCGATAACCCTCGAATGAAAAGAGTAATACTCCTCAATGGGCAAATTATCATCAAAAGAGCTGTATTTTGTGCTAAACTCTTTGACAATCTGACGAGAACAGTACTTGCCGTTGCGTATTCTCAGGTTCATATTATACGGAGGCGAGGTGATGACCAAGTCGATGGAATTGTCGGCGAGTCTTGCCAAAGTTTGCTCGCAACTCTCGTTGTATATTATATTTGTATTCATAATTTTCACATCCCTATTGGTAGGTGCAAATTTAGCAATAAAAGTCGAATTTTACAAAATTATTCCAAAAACAATGAAGAGTGCTATTGAACAATATGTAATTGATAAAGTGCGGAGGATACGAATCGAGAGAGGTATGTCGCAGGCTGATTTAGCTTTCAGTATGGGTCTTTCATATGGATTTATCGGAAAGGTAGAGAGTGCTAATCTTCCCGCAAAATACAACATTAATCATATTAATAAGTTAGCGGAAGTTCTTAATGTTAGTCCAAAAGATTTTTTCCCTGAAAAACCTCTATGAAACAACAAATAGACCAAATAATCAAAAGATTCCAAGAGATAAAATCACTGGGATTCGTAGCTTCCACAAGACCCAATAATCGAGATGGAGGAATTGGTAATACTTTGGAAGATTTGCTTGGCATTGCGGAAAATAACCTAAAAGAGGCTGATATTAATGGCGTTGAGGTCAAAAGTCAGCGGCAACTGACAAACTCAAAAATATCTCTTTTCAGTAAAGCCCCAACCTCTCCAACGGGAGCGAATGCGGTTCTTAAAGATATGTTTGGGCAGATGAGAGATGGTTCCGGACATAAGAAACTATATGCTTCAGTTTTTGGTAATCGAGAAAGTTTGGTATATGGGAAAAATCGGATGAGTTTGGTTGTCGATAGAGGGCAAGAGATTATTCGTTTGCGAGTAGTGCATGAGGACGGTGGTGTTTATGAGGATGTTTTTTGGAGTTTTCAGGAGTTGGTGACGGCAAGCAATAAGTTACAAATCATAATGTTTGTGTCGGCAAAAAGCAGGCGCGAACAAGAAGTGTTATACTACTACTTTCAACGCGCAACACTCTTTTATCGCTTCAATTTTGAAAGTTTTATCAAAGCCATAGAAGATGGCGATATACAGTTCGACATCAGGATAGGCTCTTATAAATCAGGAAAAAATATAGGTAAAGTACACGACCACGGAAGCGGTTTTCGTGTCAATAGCAATAAACTTCACCTGCTCTTTGAAAGTATGGAAGAGGTGGAGTAAATCCTATTGATATACTCTATTTTTCTCTTCTGAGCAGCTGCAATGCGTAGCTGCGTAGGGGGTTAATGCGTTCACTTTCAATAGTGTTGAGGTGAGTCATTGCGCGTGCAAAGTATTTTTCGACGGCTGCCTGTGCCGTCTGTTCCACCTCTAAGCGGTCATAAATTGTGCGTACTGTCGCGTGGTCGCGGTTTGTCTGTAATATCCTTTTTTGCCCTTGGTCAGCCCTTTGAAGAGCACTTATCTTCAAAAAAGTCTGTTTGCCCGCGGCAATGTCGCCGCCGATGGTCTTGCCAAAGGTTTCGTAGTTGCCATAGGTGTCCAACAAGTCGTCCTGAATCTGGAATGCTAAACCGAGATTGATGCCGAATTCGTACAGTTCCTCGCACTCTTCTGGGGCGGCAGCTACTGCTAATGCCCCCATTTTTAGGGCTGAAGCCATCAGAACAGCCGTCTTGAGCCGTATCATATTCAAATACTCTTCAACGGCAACCTGCTCGCGTCTCTCGAACTCCATATCCCATTGCTGCCCTTGGCACACCTCCATCGAGACTTTGTTGAACTCTATCAGTAACTCTTTATTAGTGCTATCACGGCACAGAATTTGGTAGGCGAGTATCAACATAGCATCGCCTGAGAGTATGGCGGCATTTTCGTTCCATCGCACGTGCACTGTCTCTCGCCCGCGGCGCAGAGGTGCTTTGTCCATAATGTCGTCGTGGAGCAGGGTGAAGTTATGAAAAACTTCAACAGAGATTGCAGGGCTTAGGGCGGCGTTTATATTGTCGCTGAAAATGTTCGCAGCAAGGAGTGTGAGCAGTGGGCGCATACGTTTGCCGCCATCCTCCATTATATATTTTATGGGGGCGAACAATCCCTGCGGTTGGTTTTCCAAGGGGAGGTTTTGGCACTCTTGCTCTATTATTTGGGATAGTTGCTCGGTTGAATACATTGAGTTTAGAAATTTACGAGTTTCTCACCGCCCCATAATCACAAACCATCATCTCCCCAACCAACTTAAACCAAACAACTGCCACGGGCAGGGCTTTGAGCGCGTAGGGCAAGACGTATGCCCGGTAGAGCGAGGTGGGGAAGAGGTCGGTTGGAGAGAGAGAGGACACCACGAATACAAATACTAATAATGCTATATTTAACCACTTGGCTGTGAGTCGTGTAGGCGAGGATATGTACCAGGTAGCCACACCTGTAAAGGCTATTATATAGGTGCTCGACTCGCTGCCGTTGCTAAAGAGCACAACGAACATAAGTGTTGAAGCCAGTGTTGAGAGTTGAAAATCACGATTTTGGTACTGTCCAAAGCGCACGAGCGGCGCAAGGTATAGCAGCAGTGCCGGTACAATCACCCACAAATCGGGATATGAGGCTACGCCCGAAATTTTTCTTACCATACCCACAAGAGATATGTTTTGATAGTCCGAAAACATATTCTGCCCGCTCTTGAGCGAGAGGTTTGTCATCCAATCCCTGTAACACTGAATAGTGTAGTCGAACCCGTAGAACACCCCCGGCAGCACCAATAGCAGTGCGCACCAAAAGGCAAAGGAGGCGATAAACCTCTTCTTATTCTTGGAGAAAAGAAAAAACACCAATGCTCCAGCCCCATATATCTTTGTAAATGTTCCCAAAGCAATAAAGAGAGTTGCCCAAAAATCGCGTTTTCGTTCCACCAAAACGTAGGCAAGGACGATGAATGCCGCCACCAACACGTTATACTGAATGTTCGCCACGGCAGTGTATAATTCATTGATGCAGAACCACAACACGAACACTTTCTTCCAGCTCTCCACCGGCAGCGAGCGTACCGCCCAAAAGAGCACGCCGGCACTCACGACCAACCACAACACCATTCCCAACCACTCGGGAGCGAGGGTAAAGGGGGCTATGATGAAACTGAAAACAATGCCGTAGTGGTTGTGAAGAAGCGAGGTGTCGGGGTTGAACTCATAGAGACACAGCCCCTGCACTGCATTGTGGAACACGCTTGTGAAGACATCGAAGTTGCGATATGTGTTACTCACCAACTTCGACACTCCTGCAACCAATGCAATGGCAATCCAGAGTAGACCTACAAAATCAGGATTTTCGAAAAGTTTCTTCAATTTTCTCATAAGAAATCGTATCTTCGTGCAAAGTTACATAAATTATTAACTCGGCTTTCAACAATTTGGATAATTTTGGCAGATATTTTATGCAAGTTCAAGGCTTGACGCGCAATAAAAACCGCAGTATAAGTGATTACGTGAGGATTTTCATTGGGTGGCATAACGCTGAAATTGTGTGAAAGAGTTGTCCGCAAATCCAAATTGTTGAAAGCCCGGTTAATAACACTAACCCAAGCCCTATATGACAAAAAAAACACTGCTTGGCAACTCCGCACGATTGGGGGTTGTCGATTCCTTGCGCGGCTTCGCGCTGTTGGCTATCGTGTTGCTTCACAACTTGGAGCACTACAACATCTACTTCATTCCCGATTGGCTTCCCGATTGGATAAAGAGTTTTGACAGAGGCGTTTGGGATACGCTCTTTTTCACCCTTGCCGGAAAGGCTTATGCCACTTTTTCGCTGCTCTTCGGCTTTAGTTTCTACGTCCAGCTGCGCAATGAGCGGGCACGCGGCGGAGATTTCCGCCCGAGGTTTGCGTGGCGAATGTTCATCCTGATTCTGATTGCACAGCTCCACTCGCTATTCTACAATGGTGATATTCTGTTGCTCTATGCCGTTGTCGGACTGACGCTTATTCCGGTTGCCAACCTCAAAGACCGCACAGTGTTCGTCATTGCGACAATATGTATCCTTCAGCCCTTCGAGTGGGGACGCATCATTGCCGCCTCCATCAATCCTGAGTGGACTTTGAGTGGCGAAATGTGGCGACCCTATGCAGCACTTGCCTATCCGGTGATGAAGGATGGTAATTTCTGGGAGCTTCTCAAATCAAATATCACTGTCGGGCAGTTATATAACAATTTCTGGCAATTGGAAGCCGGGCGCGTCTTTCAGAGCGCTGGGCTGTTTATGTACGGTATGTTGTTGGGCAGGCGTGACTACTTTGTGAGGAGCGAAGGAGCGAAAAAGTTTTGGAAAAAGATTCTTCTTGTCGCCGTCATTGCCTTCGTTCCCTTCTATCTTATGAAGAGCTATATCCCTGATATGGTAGCGGATAATGGATTGAAAACGTCTTTGGATATTGTGTTGCCATCGTTATGGAACTTTGCTGTGATGGCGTTCTACGTGGCGAGCTTCACGCTGTTGTGGTTTGCCAGGGATGGTTGCAGGATTCAGCGCGCAATGACACCCTACGGTAGAATGAGCCTCACGAACTATGTCACGCAGTCGATTATCGGCGTTGCCATATATTATGGTTACGGGCTATCGCTTTGGAAGTATACGGGGGCAAGTGCAACGGTGGTGATAGGCTTTGCCATCTTCTTTGCGCAACTCATCTTTAGCCGTTGGTGGCTCTCGAAATATCGCCAAGGTCCGTTGGAGTATTTGTGGCGTCGGGGGACGTGGCTTGGGAGAGCTGTGTGAGGTATTATTAACTCGGCATTATCCAAATGTTTTGAACCGAGTTAATAATTTTTACATATGTTTGTCGGGTTAATAAAATAGCTTACCCATCTTATACGTTATAATAGGGGAGTCTGCAAAAATTATACTTGAAACAATGATAACATTTATCGTCTGTCTCCTATTGTTGGTGACCTCCTATTTTACCTACGGCAGGTATATAGAGCGGCTCTTCGGCATCAACAAAGATGCCAAGATGCCCAGTGAAACACATTTCGACGGAGTGGATTTCGTGCCTATGAAGCGGTGGAAAACATTTCTGATTCAACTACTCAACATTGCGGGCTTGGGTCCAATTTTCGGCGCCATTCTCGGTGCGACTTATGGACCGGTTGCCTTTGTTTGGATTACACTCGGCGGTATCCTTGTGGGTGGTATTCACGATTTTGCCTCGGGTTACATCTCGATGAAGATGAATGGACTGAGCTATCCCGAAATTATAGGTAAATATCTGGGGAACAATGTAAAGCAGGTTGCGCGCGGATTTATCGTCTTGTTGATGTTGTTGGTGGGGGCTGTCTTTATGGTGGGTCCGGCGGGGATTCTCAATGGGCTAACCGGAGTTGATGTTTCGATTTGGGTGTGGATTATTCTTGTCTACTATTTTGTTGCCACGATTCTGCCCGTGGACAAAATCATAGGCAATATCTATCCCATATTTGGTTTTGCGCTGCTATTTATGGCTGTGGGTATTATGATTTCGATTTTTGTGAACGGACACCCTGTGCCCGAGCTAGATTTTCACAATTATAAACCAAATGCGGAGAGTTTTCCGATAATTCCGACATTGTTTATTACTATTGCCTGTGGTGCGGTTTCGGGCTTTCACGCCACGCAGTCGCCGATGATGGCACGTTGCATCACCAACCAGAAGCAGGCACGTCCCGTCTTTTTCGGAGCAATGATAGCCGAGAGTGTCATTGCGCTCATATGGGCTGCAATAGCGATGGTCTTTTTTGACGGAGTAGTCGGACTCAATGGTGCTCTTGCCGCCAATGGCAATAATGCCGCCAAGATTGTCGATGTGATTGCCAACACCGAACTTGGACGCATCGGCGGCTTCTTGGCGCTACTTGGAGTTGTGGCTGCCCCAATCTCGACGGGCGACACCGCCTTCCGCTCGGCGCGCCTGATAATTGCAGACTTTATGAAGGTAGACCAAAAGAGAATCATTAAGAGGCTACTGATTTCCGTTCCGTTGTTTATTGTCGGGTTTGGCATCACCCTTATCGACTTCGATATACTTTGGCGATACTTCGCTTGGATAAACCAGACACTGGCAGTAGCAACGCTCTGGATGGCAACCATTTACCTTGCATCTGTGCACAAAAACTATAAAGTGGCACTCTTCCCGGCTATCTTTATGACCTTCATTACCACCGACTATATGTTTGTTTCCAAGCAGTTGGCAGGGCTTGACTACACTCTGGGAAGCATCCTCGCCGGAGTGCTTACGATAGTGTTAGTGCTCTACTTCGCATTAAAAATAAAAAAATTATAAAAATGTCGCACTCCTCCACTAGGATAGAGTGTGACAGTAATTATTTTCCCCTGCTTTTTGACCCGACACCCAAATTGCTTAATGCCGAGTTAATAATATTCCTCGAAGCCTACTTAACTTTCAGTTTCTTACCTATCGAGAGTATGCTTTTGTCCGAGATTCCGTTCAGGCGACAGAGTTCGGCAATGCTTGTTGTGTATCGGCGAGCTATGGATGATAGTGTATCTCCTTTTTGTACGGTGTGATAGGAGTTTTTTGCGGTGGATTGTGTGGGAGGGGCGGTGGCTGCAGGTGGAGCTTGTTGCGAGTTGCCGGCAGTGATTCTTCCGTCGGCAGACCTTTTTACCAGGAGTGTACCGCGCGCAAGTGCCAGCCTTGCGGGGTCGATAACTAGCAGCGGATTGATTGCCTGCCCCTGTATTCTGAGCTCGAAGTGGAGATGGTTGGTCGATGCTCTTCCCGTTCGCCCTACCGTGGCTATCTTCTGACCCGAATGCACCCGCTCACCCACCTTCACAAGATTCTTTGCGTTGTGGCTATAAACACTCTCCAGCCCATTTGAATGTCTGATAACAATCACGTTACCATATGCGGCGTATGGTTTCGCCATCCGCACAACACCATCCATAACCGCGAAGATTGCCTCGCCGGCAGCCGTAATCAAATCCACCCCGCTGTGGAAAGAGCCGCCACGCGTGCCATAGCCCGACGAGAAGCGGCAACTTGCCAGCGGAAATGTAAATTCACGCTCAAGCGTGTTTAGCTCTATTGAGAAGCTCCCCGAGGGAGGAAATGGGTTGTAGTCGGCACTTTTTATGTGCTCACTTTCCCGTTCCGTAAAGTTCATCGGTACGACAGCGGGCATATCTTCGGGGGATGTAGTCGCTGGTGTCTCTTCCTTTTTGGGGGTGACGAAGACGGGTTGAATGTGGTTATTTTCAGGCTTTTTATTGATGGTAATATCACCCGTTTCCACGGGATAGTGCCTAGGGTGCACCACCTTTTTAGTGGACGAACAGCCAACCAAAAGAAACGTTATTATCAGTATATATACTTTTTGCATAGTAAAAAATGCGGTGACATATTCTTCCGCGATGGTGCTGTTTGCCCAACGGTTAATTTTTAGTTTAGGGGACTTCTAAAAATTAATCGATTGAGATTTTTGATCTATTTTGCGCAGCTTTGGATTTGATAATCCAAAGACAGTATCGGGATACGGCTTTGGATTATCAAATCCAAAGATGTGTAAAAGAAATTAAAAATATCATCGAAAAAAGAAATCTCCACATTTTTGTTTAATTTTTAGAAGTCCCCTTTATCCCTTTTTACCGCTTATTCTGTTTATTATCACCGCTATTGCCCCATCGCCCGTAACGTTACAAGCCGTGCCGAAGCTATCCATAGCAATGTAGAGGGCAATCATCAACCCGATTGCTTGTTCATCGAAACCAAGCATTGAACTTAGAAGACCAATAGCCGCCATTATCGCTCCGCCCGGCACACCCGGAGCAGCCACCATTGCCACACCGAGCATCATTATAAAGCCCGACATTAGACCAAAGTCATACCCCAGAGAGTGCATCATCATAATCGCCATCGAACACGCCACAATCTTCATCGTGCTGCCCGAGAGGTGGATAGTGGCGCAGAGTGGCACCACAAACCCCGCCAAATCCTCCCTCACGCCATTCTTGATTGACCGCTCTAAAGTAACGGGAATCGTCGCCGCCGAAGATGCCGTACCCAGAGCGGTGGCGTATGCGGGTAGCATATTGACCAATAGTTTGAAAGGGTTTTTCCCCGTAATAACTCCCGCAATCGTAAATTGCAATAGCAGCAAAATGACGGTCATTGCAAAAATGACAAAGATAATTTTCACGAACACTTCCATCACTCCCGAAACCTCTCCCGAGGTGGTCATTCCAAGGAAGATGCCAAAGATATAGAGAGGCAGCAGCGGAATAATCACCCTGTTGATAACCACCGTGATAATGTCGCGAAACTCATCCATCACACCCTTAATCCGCTCACCCCGAATCACACTCATCCCCAGCCCTATGGTAAAGGCTGCTATCAGAGCTGTCATTACACCCATCAAAGGTGGAATCTCGACCGTGAAATAGGGTGTTAATTTAACTGTTTCGTTGGCACTGATGCTCATCGTTTCAGCTCCCTCCAAGAGCCAAGGGAAGATAGCATCACAGCTCAGGTATGTAAAAAAGCCCGAAAATATCGTAAAACCATATGCGAGTGCCGCCGTGATAAGTAGCAACCTACCGGCTCCGCGTCCAAGGTCGGCAATGCCGGGTGCCACCAACCCCAAAATCAGCAAAGGGACAATGAATCCCAAAAAGTTGCTGAACAGGGAGTTGATTGTCACAAAGATTCTCGTTGCCCAGTCGGGAAAGAGCAAGCCGCAACCCACACCCAGTGCGATTGCGATAATAATTCGGGCGAGAAGCGGAAGTTTCATTTTTTTAACTGCTTAAGAGAACCTATTCCTGAGTCAATACTCGAAGATTAGTTACCTCTCCCCTGAACTCTTTTGAGAGAGTCAGCGGGAAGATAAGTGTGCGCACAAACTTCATAGTCATCCCGCCTCGCTCCAGAGATTTTTTGTAAGGGGTGATAATGTCAAGATTTGCAACCTCCTTACCGTCCACAACGAGCTTTGTCTCCTTCGCCGTCCCCTCTATTGTCAAGTGAACCTTCCTGCCCACGGGTAGTGAGTATGGAAAACGAACGGTGTAGCCATCTCGCTCGAAAGCCAATTTACCATCTTGCCTATCTGCCACGTATAGTTTTGTGGCGGGAGACTCGAAAAGAACTGTCCCGAACACCGGTTTTTCGGTCAATAAAATATCGAAATCCACTTTGTAGTCCCACCCTATTTCGGCAATGGCGGGAGTGACGCTTGGCTGCGGTTTTGCGATATTCAAAATTTCACCTTTCGTTTTTGGTAACGCCAAAATATTCACATCCGGAGCTTCGCTCAGAGCTAGACGCTTAGCGTCAAACTCCTCGTAGGGCACACTCACGTTTTTGCCGTCCCACATTTTTAGCGCAAGTGTCTGAATGGCTGGGAATAGGCGATGTTGAACGTCTTGGAATGTGATTCCGTTGCCCGCGTGGTCGTTCCACACGGCGAACATACCGCCGCGAATCTTGGGATGCCCCTCTTCAAAAACCTCTTTGCCAATCACAGCCGGAGTCCATTCTTCGTATAGGTGCTTGGTGTTCAGGTAGTCATAGTAGTAACCTGCCACAGGCACAATATAGACCATACCGTCCGGAACGGAGATAACATCATAGCCAAGCTCAATCATTGTGCGTGGCTCGGCGTAGCCGTTATACCAACATCCCATCAACACATCTTCCACCTTTACGGGCGTATCACCCTGAGCGTGAGTCAATGCGCCCCAAAGAGCAGCCTTCTTGCCGAAGCTCTCCACGTATTTTATATAGCGGTCTGTGAAGTAACGAAATTTTTCTACAACTGCCTTATCCCTATTGCTATACTCATCCGTACCGATATGGACATAATCGCCCACGAAGACGGGATTTTCACCCTCGAGATACTCTTTGAAAAGACCATCCATAAACTTGTAGCTCTTCTCGTTGAAGAGGTCGAGGTGGTCTGCGCCATACTCCACACTACCCAACTCGGGGTCGTAGTGCGAGAATGCCAAGGTGTGTGCCGGAGCGTCTATTTCGGGGATAACGGTTACGCCATAGGCGAGCGCGTCCAACTGAAATTGGCGGAAAGCGGCTTTTGTGTAATGACCGTCCTTTGAGGCAAGACCTGGGTAAGTGGTTGATTCCAAGCGAAAACCTGATGGGGTTTTTGCCCAGTCACCCTCGAAGAACTCTTTGAAACCATTGTCGTTCAAGTGCACTTGGAAGGTGTTCATCTTGTAGTAGGACATCATCTTGACAACGTCATACAAATAGTCCAATGTAAAGAACTTACGCCCAACATCCAGCATAAAACCACGCAAAGGGTAAGCCGGATAGTCCTCCACAGCTCCGCAAGGAATTGCTCGATTTGCTGATTGCTCCATAATTTGCAGCAGCGTGCGCGTAGCCCAATATGCGCCCATAGGCTCATTTGCCGCAACGCTCACATTCCTGCCAATATTGATAGTATATGCTTCCCGATTGCCGGTCGATTTTTTATTGAGAGCCAGTGCGAAATCGCCTGTTTTGGGCTTACCCTCGCGAACGACGACCGTTACGGCAAACATCTCTTTAACATCTGCCGCAAACTGCTCTGCGACATCTTTTAATGCTCTGTTATCGTAAGTTATCGCCGAGCTTGAAGTCATTAAAAATTCGCCTTTGCCCCCCTGCCATTTCTGGAGTTCTGGAATTACAAAGGGCTTAACGTTTTGTGCCCACACCAAGGCAGGACACAATAACAGCAGTGTCAATACTATTTTCTTCATTTTTTTAGGTTAGTTTGGTTATGGTTTTTTTTTTTGAGCCGACCTACAAGTCCTACAAGTCCTACAAGTCCTACAAGTCCTACAAGTCCTAAAAAGTCATCAAAAAACCCTACACCGTCATTATCTCTTTTTCCTTTGCTGCGAGCATATCATCAATACGTTTGGAGTATTTTTCGAGCATTTTTTGTGCCTCGTCCTCTCCATCTTTTGCCACATCCTCGGGCAGACCCTCAGCCTTGATAGCCTTTTTGATAGCCTCGATAGCCTCGCGGCGTGTGCTGCGCAGACTCACGCGAGCGGTCTCGGCATCGACCTTGATTTGCTTCACAAGCGTTTTACGTCTCTCTTCGGTCAATGGTGGTACGTTCAGGCGGATAGCCTCGCCGTTGTTGGATGGAGTAAGCCCTATGTTCGAGTCGATGATAGCCCTCTCTATTGATGCAATCAGCTTCTTGTCCCAAGGCTGCACCAAGATTGTGCGCGCATCGGGTACGGTGATGCTTGCTACTTGATTGACAGGCATTTGAGCTCCATATGACTCCACCATTACACTATTCAGCACACTTGTGCTGGCTTTGCCCGCACGCACCTCAGACAGTTGATACTCAAAGTGGTCTACCGCCTTTTCCATCTTTGGAACGGCAGCATTCAAAATTTCTCGTTTTGTTCCCATTTTTATTGATTATTTATTTTACTATTGTTCCTATCTCTTCCCCGCCCGTGATTTTTTCGAGGTTACCATAAGTATCCATATCGAACACCATAATGGGTAGGTGGTTCTCCATACACATTGTAAAGGCGGTCAAGTCCATAACTTTCAGCCTTTTCTCTATTACTTCCGTAAAGGATATTGTAGAAAATTTTGTTGCCGTCGGCTCTTTTTCAGGGTCAGCCGTGTAGATTCCGTCCACGCGAGTGCCCTTCAAAAGAACATCTGCTCCTATTTCTACCCCACGCAGAGCCGAAGCCGTGTCGGTGGTGAAGAATGGGTTGCCGGTGCCGCCGGCGATTATTACCACCACCCCCGCCTGCATCAGCTCTATTGCCTTTGCAGCCTGATAAATCTCACCAACTGGCGACATATTGATGGATGTTAGCACTTTAGATTTCTGTCCGACGGACTCCAACGCCGATTGCAGACCGAGCGAGTTGATAACTGTTGCCAGCATACCCATCTGGTCACCCTTGACCCTATCAAAGCCCTTGCCCACGCCCGATAGTCCGCGAAAGATATTACCCCCGCCGATAACAATCGAAATTTCAATGCCCTTGCCCGCCACCGCCTTGATTTGCTCGGCATATTGCGTCAGTCGCACGGGGCAGATGCCGTAGCCCTGCTCTCCTTGCAGAGATTCGCCGCTTAGTTTTAATAATATCCTCTTCATATAAATTCTATTTTTGCACGAAGATAATAAAAATTCTGAAAATTAATGACTATTTTTGTATTTTCAATCGTAATGTAGTATGGAAATTTGTGATACAAAATATCTCGTAAAGATAGATTCGCCCGCCGACCTTAAGCTGCTCTCGTTAGATGAATTGAAGATATATTGCCGTGAACTAAGAGATTTTTTAATTGACGAACTATCCAAAAACCCGGGGCACTTCGGCTCATCGCTCGGAGCGGTGGAATTGGCTGTGGCGATACACTATGTGTATGACATTCCGGAGGATAAGTTGGTTTGGGATGTGGGGCATCAGGCGTATGCGCACAAGATAATCACGGGGCGCAGGGACGCTTTTCCTACCAATCGCAAGCTCGGCGGACTGAGTGGCTTTCCCAAAATGAGTGAGAGTGAGTATGACTCCTTCGGAGCGGGTCACGCCTCGACCTCGATTTCTGCCGCACTCGGTATGGCGGTGGCGGCACGTTTGAAAAAGAGCCGGAGCAAGGCGATTGCCGTAATCGGAGACGGGTCAATGACAGGTGGCTTGGCTTTCGAGGGGTTGAATAATGCGGGAGCGGAAAAGGCTGATTTGTTGGTTATTCTCAACGACAACAACCACTCCATCGACCCTAATGTTGGTGCGCTCAAAGAATATTTTCTTGACCTGACCACCTCTCGCCGATACAATAGAATGAAGATACACATTTGGAATCTTCTTGGATTTTCACCCCGTTTTCGCAGATTTTTGCAGAAGATTGAGCACGGTGCAAAGTCATTTTTCTTGCACCAGAGTAACGTCTTCGAGTCGCTCGGTTTCAGGTATTTTGGACCCACCGATGGCAACGATGTGGTTAGTCTGGTTCGTGCCCTTAGAGACCTGCGCGAGATTGGCGGAGCAAAATTGTTACATATCTATACCACCAAGGGCAAGGGCTACGAGCCGGCAGAGCAGAATCACACGGAATGGCACGCACCGGGCAAATTTGACCCCAATACAGGTGAAAAGGGAGTTGCCGCACAAACGCTTCGTTACCAAGATGTTTTTGGATATACCATTTTAGAGTTAGCTCGCACTAACGAGATAATTGTGGGTGTAACTCCGGCAATGCCAACGGGTTGTTCGCTCAATATTATGATGGAGGCGATGCCCGAGCGTGCCTTTGATGTGGGTATTGCCGAGGGACACGCCGTAACCTTTGCAGCAGGGATGGCAGCCGCGGGGCTGATGCCGTTCTGCAATATATATTCCTCATTCTCGCAGCGTTCCATCGATAATATTATCCACGATGTGGCTTTGCAGGGGTTGGAGGTGGTGTTGTGTTTAGACCGTGCCGGCTTGGTTGGTGAGGATGGGGCAACGCACCACGGCGTGTTTGATATTGCGCTGCTCCGTGCCGTACCTAATATTATTATAGCTGCGCCGGCAGATGCCGTTGAGTTACGCAATATTATGTACACGGCTTCGCTGGGGGGGTATAAAGGTTGCTTTGTTATTCGCTATCCACGCGGGGGGGCATTCCCAAAAGATGTTCTTAATCACGAATGCTCTTTGGTGGAGATAGGCAGAGGGCGTAAGATAAGCGGTGGTGAGCGGGTGGCTATACTCTCCTTGGGCGATATGTTCGAGGTTGCAGCCCAAGCGGCGGCATCCTGTGGCGGAGCGCACTACGATTTACGCTTTGCAAAGCCTCTGGATAGTGCGTTGCTCGATGAGGTTGCTGCTAATTACGGGCAAGTTATTGTTTGTGAAAATGGAGTCGAGGCTGGGGGTGTAGGCTCGGCAGTACTGGAATATTTTGCGCGCAAGGGATACAAGGGAGATGTGAGAGTTGTGGGCATCGGTGATGAGTTTGTGGAGCAGGGCAGCGTATCTCAACTTTGGGAGCAAGTCGGATTTCGCGAAAAATTGTTGAAAATGACATCATTAAAGTAGCGATAAATAATTTTTTTCACCACTTACTTTTCCAAGCCGGTAGTACCTAAAAGTTAGAGAGGAGGCTATCTATTTCAAAAATAGATAGCCTCCTCTCGTTTATCAATCTGTGAATATAGACTATTTCACAGTTGCCATATGTTGGATAAGCTCAACAACTTTGTTTGAGTAGCCCCACTCGTTGTCGTACCAAGATACGAGTTTCACGAAGTTGCCGTTAAGAGCGATACCTGCCTTCGCATCGAATACCGATGTGCGAGCTTCGCCTACGAAGTCCGAAGATACAACTTCGTCTTCCGTGTAACCGAGGATACCCTTCAAATCGCCTTCAGCTGCATTTTTGATGCAAGCACAGATTTCAGCGTAGGTAGCAGATTTTTCCAAGCGGCAAGTAAGGTCTACAACCGATACGTCCAAGGTAGGAACGCGGAATGCCATACCGGTCAATTTGCCTTTCAAAGTAGGGATAACAACTCCCACTGCCTTAGCCGCACCCGTAGAAGATGGGATAATGTTGCCGCCCGCAGCGCGACCGCCACGCCAGTCTTTAGCCGATGGACCATCAACCGTCTTTTGCGTTGCAGTTGTTGCGTGAACGGTAGTCATCAAACCCTCAACGATACCGAAGTTGTCGTTGATAACCTTTGCCAATGGGGCAAGGCAGTTTGTGGTACACGAAGCGTTCGATACGATAGTTTCGCCTGCATACTCCTTGTTGTTTACTCCCATAACGAACATTGGGGTGTCGTCCTTAGATGGAGCCGACATAACAACTCGTTTTGCACCTGCTTCGATGTGTTTTGCTGCAGTCTCTTTAGTAAGGAAAAGACCTGTCGATTCAACAACGTACTCAGCACCAACTTCGTTCCATTTCAAGGCGGCAGGGTCTTTCTCAGCTGTTACGCGGATTTTGTGACCATTAACGATTAGGTAACCCTCCTGGCAGCTAACTTCGCCTTTGAACTGTCCGTGAACCGAGTCATACTTCAACATATAGACCATATAGTCCACCGAGATAAGGTCATTGATACCTACAACCTCAACATTAGGGTTGCCGCAAGCAGCGCGGAACACCAAACGACCGATACGACCAAAGCCGTTGATACCGATTTTAATTTTTGACATCGCTTTAATTTATTAATTGTTAGTACTTTTTAACATTTTAGCACCGCAAAGTTACTAATTATTTTCCTTTAACTGAAAATTTTTTTTGTTAATTTTTAGCAATGACAACTCAAAAATTATTGAGACATATGATTTGTCGCTCTTCAAATAATGCGAATTGAGGGTTGGAAAGTATAGTGCGTTGAATGAGAGTCCTTTATCGGCAATTAACTATTATATCATTGAGAAGTTTTTTTGCGTAAGTTCATCATTATCAATTACCATAGACCGACAAGAAACACAAATAAAAACCGACCAAATTTGAGTTTAGTCGGTTTTTATATTGGGTGTGGATTAATAATGGCTATTTGTTGTTGCCATTGCCTCTCTGGTTGCCTCCTCTGCCTTGTCCCCTTTGAGGTTGTTTTGCGAGGTACTCTTTCCACAATTTTGCTTGTTCGGGAGTAAGAATTGCTTCGATGGCTTTGTTGGACTCCTCGCGAATCTGTCGTATTTTTTCGCGGTCTTGACTCTGCATTGCAGCTTGAGAATCTTTGCACGATTTGGTGTAGATTTTCGTTGCCTCTTTTTGCTGCTCTGCGTTGATTTTAATCTCTTTTGTCAGGGTTTCGACGCGACGTTTTGTCATCTCTTCGCAGTCCATCTTTTCTCCACCGCGATTTTGAGCCATAAGAGTGGTTGTCGAAAGTACCAAAGTTGCTGCTGCAACTATCAATGATTTTAGCTTCATTTTTCAAAGAAAATAAATTGTTACTGAATTAGTGAACGTTCAATCATATAGATGCGCCAAAAGTCGAAAAGTTTAACGAGATGATAAATAATTCGACAAAATAGTTTGCACGCGCTTGGGGGCGGTAGGGTCAAAACTTTTCTCAAAAAAAAATTTGCAGGATAGAAAATTGTTTATTACCTTTGCACCTGCAAAAGAGGAGGTGTCATAGCTCAGTTGGTAGAGCAAAGGACTGAAAATCCTTGTGTCCCCGGTTCGATTCCTGGTGACACCACAAAGAGAAATCTTAATTTTGTACAAAGCACCGAATTTCTTTAGGATTCGGTGCTTTGTTTTTTGTTGAGATTAATGAGCGATTACAGCGGCACAGCTCGATGTAGCTCTGCTACTATATTGTAGATATACATATAGTTGTCCATTATTGGCAATCTAGTGTCCCTCGCGCAATATGCCTTATAAACTCCGGCTATAAGAGTGCCATTGAGAATGCTCCGGGAATCACTCCTGTGGCGAATGAGTCTGTGAGTTCTCCCTTGTTATTATATATGTAAATTTTGCCTGCCTGTTGATAATCAATAGCATCGCTTATATAGACATTCGTAGAAAAGAGTCCGACAGCGTGAAAACTGCGTCCTTGTGCGCGGATGAATGGTTGCGAGGGTAGGGCATTGGCAGAGGTGGGGACTTTGTAGAGGTCGCCGTTTGCAAGATAAATCTCGTTGCCGTAGAGTTCCATAGTGAGCCAATAGGCAGCTGCGCTACGCTCGAAGGCGATTCTCTTTTCGATTGTGAATGTCGCCGGGTCTATACACATCAGTGTCGGCTTTTCGTATCCCGTTTCATTGCCCTCCCACCCGCCGTCGGTGAGCACCCAGAGTTTTCCACTCTTTGCCTCTTTGCGCATTTTGTAGGGTTGTACTCCCACCTCTAGCTCCGCCACCACTTTATCCGTGCGTGGGTCAATCCTGAGAATTTTCGTGCCGTAAGACCAGCAATTTGTATAGACAAATTCACCTGCTATTACGAACTCTTCGGCGAAACATCCCTTCGGTAGTTCGATTGCTCCGGTGAGGGAGTTCGTTTTGCGGTCGAAGACATCGATTTTGTTTTCAAACAGATTTGAGATATACCCCTTTTTATCATCTATCAGCGCAACGTTGCGGGGTGAGTTGAGCCCCGTTATCTTATCTTTGAGTGCTCCCGAAGATAGGTTGATTATGTAGACTTTGCCCGAGCCGCTGATGGGGACATAGCCCACGTTGCCGGCAACAGTGATAGCAGTAGGGGCGTCACCCAGTACTGCTCCGTTGTTGGCAGCCTCAAAAAAGTTGTTTACCACCTTTTTGTTTGTGATATCATACTTTGATATCGAGCCGTTACTCGCCATAAAGTTTCCTTCGTTTACCACAAAACAGAAGGGCGAATTCTGAGGGTCTATCTGGGAGCCGTTGTCCTCGGGGTTGTTTAGATTACACCCCCCGGCGAAAAAAAGTAGGGCGTAGCAAATTGCTGCAAAGAATTTTTTGAATGGAGTCGAATCATTGGTGGCAACTCTTCCCGCGATGCTACACCCTTTTTTGAAGTTGTTTTTCATAAAAAAGCCGAATGTTTTTTTGTGTGACATTCGGGTAGCAAAGGGGTACTATGTTTTTCTTTTCGCCTATTGTAAAGATAACACAATCGAAGCCTTTTTTCCCGAAAGCCGACTAATGGATGTGAATAGCTAAACTTTGGGCAGGTCTTCTGACTTGTTCCTATACTCTTTGCCGTGCCTTCCCGGAGTTGTGACACCCAGTGGCTTGTGAGTTGTGCAAAGCGATTTTTTGAGTGTCAGGAGTGTAGAATTTTCCTACTCTCCTGACCTAATGGAACTTACAGCAGCGGGTACTGTTACGGATTCACACCGTATTCCCTATTAAACGCCCTCTCCTTTATAGGGGTTGGGCATACCGCATAGTTTAATCGTTACAAAGGTAAACTTTTTTTTGAGGAGTGCAAAAAAAATAGAACCAATCAATTAGTGAAAAAGCAAAACATTGCAATGATTCTTTACTATCACTTATCTTTCACTAATTAAGGGGACTTCTAAAAATATCATCGAAAAAAGAAACCTCCACATTTTTGTTTAATTTTTAGAAGTCCCCTAATTGCCGCCGAGGTATTGTGATACTGACAGGTTCTAAAACTTAATCCCCACCGACAGGGATAGCACATTGTTTTTTGCCGAAAAGTTTTTGATGTTTGATATTTCGCTCAATCCTATTTGGTAGCGAAGGTCTACCTGAAAATTGCGCCAAACGACGTATGATATACCCACCGGCACAGATAATTCGAATCGTTTATAGTTGCCCGTTGTGGCATATCGCAATCCACCCGTAGGCATAGCCTGTGCCCGCATCAATAGTGCCGGCTGAACGCCTACCTTGAGAGCCAACTCGTCCCACACATAAAAGTTTAGGAGTACGGGGGCAATTATGTAATCCAGAATCTCCGAGTCGTAACCTGATGCCGAGTAAAGAATATCGAGCGATAGTGCAAACCAAGGCGCAAGCTGCATCTCTGCAAAGCCGCCGCCGGTGAATCCGATAATGGGCTTGACGTTGGGTCTTTCGGGCGATGAGATGGTGGCAAAGTTTGCCCCCAAGCGTGGTCCAAAAAAGAACGAAACCGGCATACTCGTTCCCACACGAGTCTGCTTGATGGTCATATCAGAGCGATTTTGCGCCGATGCCGTGGCTAGGGTTATCACCAGAAGGAGGGTGAGAGCAAGTAATTTTTTCATAAGGCGGCTTTTACTTTTATGGTTTCAAAATAAATTTTCCGTTACATTTTTCAGGAGTCTTCCGAAAAATTCCAAAATAACAAATGTCTATTTTTTCTCGACTTAAACTTTTCAATAAACTACAATCCCATTTCCGCCGAGCGGGCAATGGGGGCGATGTCGAGTGAAGAAAAATCTTCTCGCAAATATTTGAAGTAGCCCGTGATGGCTATCATTGCCGCATTGTCCGTAGTCAGGAAGAATTCGGGGATATGGGCGCGCCAGCCCCGTTTGCTACACTCGGCGGCAATAGCCTCGCGCAAACCTGAATTTGCCGAAACTCCGCCCGCTATGGCAATCTCCTCTATGTCATACTCTTTTGCCGCTTTCACAACTTTGCTTACAAGTATATCCACAATCGTTGCCTGCAAAGATGCTGCAAGGTCTGCCTTGTTCTCCTCTATAAAGTTGGGGTTATCGGCAATCTCATCCCGCAAAAAATATAGAAAAGAAGTTTTTAATCCGCTGAACGAAAAGTCGAACCCGGCGATATTCGGCTTCGCAAACTTAAACTTTTTGGGGTTGCCCTCCTTAGACAATTTATCTATCAACGGACCCCCCGGGTAAGGCAATCCCATCACCTTGGCACACTTGTCAAAAGCCTCGCCGGCGGCATCGTCAATAGTTGAGCCTACTATCTCCATATCGAAATAGTCCCTAACCAGTACAATCTGAGTGTGTCCGCCCGAGACCAAAAGGCACAAGAAGGGGAAGTTCGGTTTTTCAATCGTCTTGTCGGGCAGCTCCACAAAGTGCGAAAGAATATGCCCTTGCAGGTGGTTCACCTCGATTAACGGCACGTTTTTTGCAATGGAAAAGCCCTTAGCGAAGGATACCCCGACCAGCAGAGAGCCGAGCAATCCCGGTCCGCGTGTAAACGCAACAGCATCAATATCGTCCGAAGTAACACCCGCCTTTTTAAGGGCTGAGTCAATCACGGGGACAATATTTTGAGAGTGGGCACGCGATGCCAGCTCGGGAATCACACCACCCCAATCACTGTGCACTGCCTGCGAGGCTATTACGTTGGAGAGCAGCGCGCCATCACGAATGACCGCCGCCGAAGTGTCATCACACGATGACTCTATGCCGAGAATTGTTATTTTCATTTCATTCTGTGTCGGGAATCATTCTCGATTCACCAAAAAATACTATCTTTGCAGCTAGCAAAATTATGAAAAAAGTTCTGAAATTCATACTCTCTTTTGTGAGCATTCTCATTATTGCTATGGTGAGTGTGCCCATTATTGTGAGTATGTTATTGCAAGTGGCTGTTGTTCAGAACTTTGCTGTTCGTCAGGTGACGGAGATGCTCTCGAAAAAAGCAGAGACTGTTATGTCGATTTCTCGCATAGACATCGAATTTTTTAACCGCGTAGTCATTGATGACCTCTACGTTCAAGACCAATATGGAGATTCGCTCATCTACGTAAAGCAACTCAGAGTCGGTATTCGGGGTATTAACTTCTTGACCGGAAAAATTTCACTCGGCTCGGTGGATTTAGATGGGGGGTTTTGCCACCTCTACGAGGATGGGAAGATTATGAATGTGGCGTGGGTTTTCGACCACTTCAAACCGGCAGTCGAACCCACCAATGTGCCCGATTTCAGACTAAGTGCCAAGGAGGTGAATCTTATCAACTTCGGCTTCAAACTCAGATATTTTGATACTCAGCCGCAACAGTGGGGCATAAATTTCCGCGGTATGGACTTCTATGACCTCAATATGCAGGGGCGTAATGTGGAGATTTTTAATTATGACATAAACCTTTCGATGGAGCGGCTCACGCTCAAGGACAGGAGCGGATTCTATCTGGAGCACTTCTCCAGCGGCAACTGCGGAGTGAATGAGCGCAGTATGCACTTCTCGCAGGTGAGGTTAGAGACGGGGGCAACTCAGCTTAACTTCAATTACATAGACCTCAATTACGACAACTGGTACGCCTACAACGACTTTGTGGAGAAGGTGGTATTCGATGGTGACATTCTTCCTTCGCGTGTCTCGATGAAGGATTTGTCCTACTTCATAGGGCAGAAACCCGACAACCCCTTTGCAGTGAATTTTTCGGGCTACGTCCACGGTGCTATTCCGCGACTGAGGGGGCGGCTGAGCAATGTGCGTAACCGAAACACCACGCTCAACCTCGATTTTGCGGTGGAGGGGTTGCCCGATATTAATAAGACACGGTTTGAACTCGATGTGGAGAATCTCAATACCGATGCAGTGGATGCCAACAGCATCGTGCGCGACTTTGCAGGGGTGGAGCTTGGTGCTGACTTGATGTTGCTCTTGGGCAGGGCACAAGGTATTCGCGTTGATGGGCGCTTTGCCGGAATGTTTAGCGACTTCACAGCCCACGCAACCGCGCGAGTACACCAAGGTGTGCTCAACGGCAAGTTGGAGTTTACACCTTCTCACTCAGAGAGAACCCGAATCAGGGGTGCGCTCTCAACGCGCGATTTTGGCATCGGCAAGTTGCTTAATAATAAAAACCTGCAAAATATCTCGTTCGACACACAGGTCGATGCACTGCTGAGCAAGGGAAAGATAATCTCGGTCAATGCCAAGGGTGATGTGCCGCATTTTTGGTTGGCAGGGTATGATTATCGAGGCATTAAGATAGATGGGGAGTTTGCGGGACGCAGTTACAGCGGACGAGTCGAGTGTGCCGATACGAATATGAACTTCAGCGCCGACGGGCGTTTCGAGATGCGCGGAGATGTGCCTGCCTATAACTTCACCGCCAACTTGCACCGTGCCAACCTGCGAGCGCTAGGCATCAACAGGCGCGACTCTGTCTCCGAACTTGCCGCACTCTTCTCCACCGAGGGCTTTGGCTCCTCATTCGAGAATATGAACGGCACGACGGTCATAGATAAAATAGTGTATATAAACCATTTGGATACCGTGCGTGCTGATGCGATAACCATTTTGAGCCAAAACAGCGATTCGTTGCGCCACCTGAGTATGAAGTCGGCTTTTGCCGATGTCGATGTCAGAGGAACAAGCAGCTATTCACAGATTATCGACTACATAACGGAGGCTGTAAAACGCTATATACCATCCACGGGAACAAATGCGGCGAAGAAAAAAGGGGCTGATAAGATTTACGATTTGGGTGCTTATCAGGTTGATGTAGATGTTAAGCTGGCAAATAAGGTTGCTTCGATTTTCCTCCCCGGAATGGAGATAGCTCCGGGGACGCGTCTGGCGGTGGAGTTCGAGCCCAAGGCAGACAAGTTTAGGCTGGATTTGGAGTCGGACTATATAGGCAACAATAATAACTATCTGAGCAAATTGAATTTAGTGGGACGCAATGCTGTCGACTCCGTGTATGTTGTCCTCAATGCCGCCGAGTGTGAGTTGGGCAATGTTTATATGCCCGACTTCCTTGTTCGCGGCATTATTCGGGGCAACACTATAGATACTCGCATAGCTTTCGACAATAAATCGGACGAAACCTCTCTCGACCTACGCACCCGCACCCACATATACCGCACAGCCGCCGACCTGCCTCAGGTGAGAATAGATGTTCGTCCCACCCCTTTGACGGTGGCGGGTAAGAGGTGGTTGATTGACTCCTGCTATGTTCAGTTGGATAGCACGGCTGTTCTGGTGAGCAACCTACGTATGAGTAGCGGCGAGCAGCAGATGTCTCTCAGCGGCAAGATGGGACGCGAACAGACGGACACCATACGTGTGGATTTCAACCGTTTTGACGTTGCTCCCGCTTCGGCTCTGATTTCCGAGTTGGGTTACCGTCTCTCGGGAACGGTCAGTGGCAAGGCACGGGCGCAGGCTCTTTTCGGGCAGACAGTCTTTGATGCTCTGCTAGATTTCGATAGCCTCCATATCAATGACTTTGCACTGGGAACTCCCTCGATTGTGAGTGAGTGGAATAGCGACAAGAAGAGGGTTGATATTCGAGTGAGGGAGCAGTCGGGCAGAGTGCCCATTACCGGCTACTTCGATATTGCCAATAGCCGTTACTATGCAGATATTCAATTTCCTCACTTTAATTTGATTCTCTTAGAGCCACTTATCAAGGGTATTTTGGTCAATACCTCGGGCGAGGCAGATGTGCACTTGACCCTGAACGGAGAGAAGGATAAGCCGCTGCTCAACGGCAGGGTCGATATTAAGAGGTACAATTTGCAGGTGGACTATACCAAGGCGCGCTACTCTACCTCGGGGCGGGTCGAAGTTATCGACAACCGTTTTGAAGCACTTCGTCTTCCCGTGTCGGATAGCCTGCGTGGCACAGCTATCCTTAATGCCCACCTTGCGAGCGAATATTTCAAGAACCTGACCTTCGGGGTGAATGTCGGTTTTAGTAACTTACTGGCACTAAATACGACGGTACGCGACAACGAAATTTTCTATGGGCGTGCCTTCGGCACGGGCGAGCTCTCAATCGTGGGTTCGGAGAGGAATACGACACTTAATATTAATGCCGCCACCGCTCTCGACTCTGAATTTAACCTCCCCTTTACCGGCGTATCCACCATAGAGGAGGCTAAGTTTATAACCTTCATAGACTCCACCACACTCGCCACAGCTCCCGAGTCGCGCAATGCTCAACGCCCCACCCTCAGGCAAGATATAAGCCGCATTAGCTATACCAATGAACTTGATATTCGTATCAATCTGAATGTGTTGCCCAATACCCGCGCCCGCATTTCGATGATAAACGACTATATTGCCAACAACATTAATGGTGTGGGTGTGGGTAATTTCAATATCCACATCAACCCCGAGCAGGATATTTTCACGATGAACGGTTCGTATCAGATTCAGAAGGGTAGCTATCAGTTCAACCTGAAGACGGTGAAGATATTCGACAAGATTTTGACAATGGAGCCGGGTGGAACAATCACTTGGACGGGTGACCCGGCAGACCCGATTGTGAATCTAGATGCCGTCTACCGACTCAAAGCCTCCTTGCAGCCGCTCACGGGAACGGTTCTCTATCAGGGGTCGAATGTCAATGTCGAGTGCGGCATTAACCTCACGGGTAAACTCTTCGAGCCGACTCTGAACCTGAGTATCACCGCTCCCGGCTCAGACCCCGAGACCCAAAATGTGTTGCGCAACTACCTCAATACGCAGGAGGTGATAACCAACCAGTTCCTCTCACTGCTGCTTGCGCGTACCTTTATGCCCGATATGAGCACCGCCTCAATGGGTAATATGGGTAGCTCTTTGGTTGGGGCGGCAGGGTTGGAATATTTATTGAATCAGGTTAATAATCTTATCTCTAACGATAGGTTCGACATACGTTTGGGTGTGCGTCCGCGCACGGAAAACACCTCGGACGAGGTTAGTGTAAACTTCTCGACGGCAATCATTCCCGACAAGTTGCTCTTGGAGGCGGGCGGCACATATAATACGAGAAATAACCCTGTCTATGTGCGTCGCGCACCATTTAGCGGCGAGGGCTATCTGACCTATATACTCAACAAGGCGGGATCACTACAACTCAAGGGCTTTACGCGTGTGATAGAGCGTTTCGACGAGACGCAAGGTCTGCAAGAGACCGGCATAGGTCTCTACTATCGCAAAGATTTCCAGACTTTTAGTGATTTATTTCTAAAGGCGAATAAGAGGCAACAGCAAAAACAACAGCAAAAAAAATAAACTCCTATCCCGAGTACCCTCCCTACCCCCTAAAAAAAACTAAGCAATGAAACCCCTACTACTAACCCTCACAATGCTACTTGCATCGGCGGCAACACTCACCGCCCAAACAATTTACCCAACACCCCAAAAGGCAATTATCAGCGACAATAAACATTTTTTGTTGAAAGGTGGAGTACAAATTAGAGGAGCAGCTCAAGCCGACAAAGACGCGCTGGATTTGCTCAAAACATTAGTCGAGGACAACAAAAAGAGCACGATATCGCTGACCATTGGTGAGCGTGACGATAAGGTTTTTGCCAAAGCTGCAAAGGTGGATATGCCGGATGTTTCGGGCGCGTACTACCTAAAGGTTGACCAGACCGGTATCACAATTATGGGGGTCGATGAGCGGGGTACTTACTATGGAGTGCAGACTCTTCGCCAACTCATAGAGAGGGATATTATCCCCTTTGCCGAGATTTTGGACTACCCTGAAGTTGCATTTCGCGGCTCCGTAGAGGGTTTTTACGGCAAACCGTGGAGTCACCGCGACCGCTTGGCACAGTTCAAGTTCTATGGTGAAAATAAACTTAATACATACATATACGGACCCAAGGACGACCCCTACCATAGCAGCCTGAGCAACCACGGTACATCCACCGCCACCGACACCAAAGGGGGCTGGCGCGTACCCTATCCCACTGCCGAGGCAGAGCAGATTCGTGAATTGGCTATGACGGCACGCAAAAATAAAGTCGATTTTGTTTGGGCAATCCACCCCGGTCAGGATATAAAATGGAACGAGGAAGACTACAACCATCTCATCAATAAGTTCGAGGATATGTACCGTCTTGGTGTGCGTTCGTTCGCCGTTTTTTTCGACGACATTTCGGGCGAGGGCACTAATGCCCGCAAGCAAGCCGAGCTTTTGAATCGTATCAACAGGGAGTTTGTGCAGAAAAAGGGTGATGTTACTCCCTTGATTATGTGTCCCACGGAGTATAACAAGTCGTGGGCAAATCCTAAGCCTGAGGGATATTTGAGTATACTTGGTGAGCAGTTAGACCCCTCGGTTCAGATTATGTGGACAGGCGACCGCGTCTGTGCCGACATTACGATGGAGACGCTGAATTGGATTAACGAGCGTATCAAACGCCCTACATATATATGGTGGAACTTCCCCGTTACGGACTACGTTCGTCATATTTTGTTGCAGGGACCTTCGTATGGTCTTGCTGTGGAGGCTACTAAAAAAGATATGGCAGGCTTTGTGAGCAACCCGATGGAGAATGCCGAAAGTTCGAAAATAGCTCTGTTCGGCGTGGCGGACTACACTTGGAATCCAAAGGCTTATAATTATTTGCAGACTTGGGAGCAGGCGTTCAAGGCGATTATGCCCGAGGCTGCCGCCCGCTATCGCACCTTTGCCATCCACTCCTCGGATTTGGAGCAGAACGGACACGGATACCGCCGCGACGAATCGTGGGAGACAACCCTTATCAATCCGTTGGACTATTCCAAGAGAGACTTTGATGCTCTGTTGAAGGATTACAGAGAGCTGTCTACCTCTGCCCAAACAGTGATGGATATGTGCAAAAACAGCTACTTGTTGGAGGAGATGAAGCCGTGGCTTGTTCAAGCCGTTGAGTTGGGCAATCGCGGACAGATGTTGATGAACTTTATCGGTGTGTGGGAGCACGGCGATAACCCCGCAATCTGGGAAGGTTATCTCTCCCAAAGGATGACATCCGAGCAGACGGCGGCATACAATAAGCACAAGGTGGGTACGCTCAAACTCCAACCTTTTATCAACCAAACGCGTGCAACGATAGCAGAAAAGTTCTACGAAAAATTGAGTGGTAAACCGCTAAAGAAGGTCATTCCTATGACCTCTTTTGCACGTCAAGAGACACTTCCTGCTATGATTGACGGCAACTCACAGAGCTATTTCTACTCGTGGGGGGCGCAAAAGGCGGGCGACTGGGTCGGAGTAGATTTGGGCGAGCCCACGGTGGTTAATAACATCTACGTTGAGCAGGGACGCAAACAGGGAGATAGAGACTATTTTCAAGAGGCTATCTTGGAGTATTCTAACGATGCCATCAACTGGACGACATTGAAAGAGATAGGTGACAGTACTTATACCATCAAATACAATGAAAAACCAATCGAGGCGCGATATGTGCGTCTTCGCGCTGACGCAGGTGTGAGTACGAAGAACTGGACAGCCTTCCGCCGTTTCGATGTAAATCCTATGCAGCGGGAGGCGATTATGCTCACAAACATTGCGCAGGTGGCAGCCACAAGGGTGGTTACCGAGGGTAAAAATATTGCGATTCAACCTATTCTAGAGGTCATTAGGGTTGAGCCGGAAGGTTATTTCGGCATTGAATTACCCTTGACAGGCGGCATCGAGAAGGTGGATGTGGATTTGAACATCAACAGACCAGTTATTGAGTATTCGGTTGATGGTGCAGTGTGGAGCGATAAGGCTCTTTCGCAGGCACGCTATATAAGATATATCAACAAGGGTGCCAAGCCCGTTGAGGTCAATCTCCGCCGATTTGTGGTCACCACAACTGCCGACAATGAGGGTGCGCTGATGAACCTCTTCGATAAGAATTTAGAGAGCACTTACCCGCTGAACGGTAAATTGGCTGTTGTTGTTCCTGCCGGCGCAAGGAGTGTTGTGATACTTGCCGCGGGCGATGCCAAGGCAGCTGTCAATGGTAAGGCAAATATTATCGATGGTGCATATTCACAAATGGCACTCGGCGACGACAAAGAGATTGTTATTGAGGGGGCAGGAACGCTCCACGAGATAGTGTTTGAATAGATTATCAAAAAAAAATTAATAACTTTGCCCACCGGAAAATGAAAGGTACTTTTCTTACATTTTTCACTTCTCATTTTTTCATTTAAAAATATGACTGCAAACCAAATTCGCCAAGCATTCCTTGACTTTTTCCGTTCCAAGGAACATATGATAGTACCCTCTGCACCAATGGTGGTGAAGAACGACCCTACGCTGATGTTCACCAACGCGGGTATGAACCAGTTCAAAGATATTTTCTTGGGTAACGAGCCTGCCAAATATCCGCGCGTGGCGGACACCCAGAAGTGCCTGCGGGTGAGCGGTAAACATAACGACTTGGAGGAGGTCGGGCACGACACCTACCACCACACTATGTTCGAGATGTTGGGCAACTGGAGTTTTGGTGATTACTTCAAAAAGGAGGCTATCGATTGGGCGTGGGAGTTTTTGGTGGACGTTTGTGGATTGGATAGGGATAGAATCTATGCAACGGTCTTCGAGGGTTCGCCCGAGGAGAATGTGCCCTTTGACCAAGAGGCGTGGGAGGAGTGGGCTAAGTTTTTACCGGCATCACATATATTGAAGGGTAACAAGAAGGATAACTTCTGGGAGATGGGCGACACCGGTCCGTGCGGTCCCTGTTCGGAGATTCACTTCGACTTGCGGGACGAGGCGGAGCGCGCAAAGGTTGATGGTGCGTCATTGGTTAATCAGTCTGACCCACAGGTGATTGAAATCTGGAATTTGGTGTTTATGCAGTTCAACCGCAAGGCAACGGGTCTGCTCGAACCGCTGCCCGCAAAGAGTGTTGATACGGGTATGGGTTTCGAGCGTTTGTGTATGGTGATTCAGGGGGTTAAGTCAAATTATGATACCGATGTCTTCCAGCCGTTGCTAAAGAAAATCGCCGAACTCTCCTCTCACCCCCTTACCGGCTCAACTGCTCAACCTCAACTCGTCGCAATGCGCGTTATCGCCGACCACCTACGCACAATCTGTTTTTCGATTGCCGATGGTCAGTTGCCCAGCAACGTTAAGGCGGGCTATGTGATTCGACGTATTTTGCGTCGTGCGGTGCGTTATGGTTACACATATCTTGGTCTTCGTGAGCCATTTATGGTACGCCTTGTTCCTACGTTGATTGAGCAGATGGGAGAGCAGTTTGCGGAATTGAGAGCAAATAGGGAGTTGATGGAAAAGGTTATTTACGAGGAGGAAAATTCGTTCTTGAAGACTCTGGAAACGGGTATTTCTCTGCTGGATAAGATTATGGTTTCGGCAAAAGTTATCAGCGGCAAAGATGCCTTTGTGTTGTATGATACTTTCGGATTTCCTATAGACCTCACCGAACTGATTGCTCGCGAAAACGGCGTAACCGTCGATTTGGAGGAGTTTACGAAAGAGCTTGAAATTCAGAAAAATCGTTCGCGCAATGCGGCAGCTGTCGAAAATGACGATTGGGTGGAGTTGATGCCCATAACTCGTTCAGAATTTATTGGTTACGACTGCACAGAGTGTGAAGTGAAGATTGCGCGCTATCGCCGTACAAAGACCAAAACCAAGACCCAATATCAATTAGTTTTCGACCAGACTCCATTCTATGGTAATAGTGGCGGTCAGGTGGGCGATGTGGGCTTTATAGAGTCTGTAAATGAGCGCATTGAGATTGTCGATACGCTCAAGGAGAACAACTTAACGGTACATATTACCGACTCGCTGCCCGAAAACCCTCAGGCTTCGTTTCGTGCAGTTGTAGACAGGGAAAAGCGTGCCGCTTCGGCTGCAAACCACACCGCTACCCACTTGCTACACAAGGCTATGCGTGATATTCTAGGCACGCACGTAGAGCAGAAAGGTTCGTTGGTGACACCGGAATATTTAAGGTTTGACTTTTCTCATTTTCAGAAGGTTACCCCACAGGAGATTCGTGAGATAGAACGCGCCGTCAATAGGGCTATTCGTGCCAATGCGCTCTGCGACGAAAATCGTGCTTGCACAATGGAGCAGGCTCAAGAGATAGGTGCGATGATGCTCTTTGGCGAGAAGTATGGTGAGGCGGTTAGGGTTATCCGCTTCGGAGATAGTGTTGAGCTTTGCGGTGGCATCCATTGCACGGCAACGGGCGATATAGGTCTCTTCAAAATCACCTCCGAGGGGTCATCTTCGGCAGGCGTGCGCCGTATTGAGGCTATCACGGCGGCTGCGGCTGAGCAATCGGTTTATAATTATGAAGATGCCATTGCAGAGATAAATATGATTACGGGTTCGCCAAAGACCGTTGAGGCTGTACGTCGGGCGGTAACGGAGCGAAGCGAATTGGAAAAAGAGTTAGAGGCATTGCGTCAATCTCGTGATAACGAAATAGTTAAAAAGTTACGTGAGGCAGGTGCAGAAATTATTGTCGAGCGTTTGGATTTACCGGTAGAGTCTGTAAAATACATTGCTTTCGAGTTGAAAAAGTCGGCAAAAGCTGTCGTTATCGGCAGCAATTATGGCGGCAAACCGACACTGTCGGTTGGTTTGTCGGACGATGCCGTCAAAGGGGGGTTGAGTGCGGGCAACATTGTTCGCGAGGCTGCTAAGTTGATGCAGGGCGGTGGCGGCGGTCAAGCTCACTTCGCTACGGCGGGCGGCAAAAATCCAGATGGTTTGTCGGCGGCAGTGGCGGCAGCGGAGAGCATTGTTCGCAACTAACAGGGAAAAATATAATTTAAGGGGTCTTCCAAAAACGCTGCCTTTGGCTGTTTTTAGAAGACCCCTTAAATGCAATAGTTCTTTAGGAAGTAAATTTTTCAACGAACTATTTCAGTTACGAATAGCACTTCAATATGCTTTTACAACCGAAATCGTAGTTCTTATATCGTCAATTTCGAGCTCAGTTGCTTGCTTGAGTTTGGAAATTTCTACGGAAAGAGCCAAGGTTTGCGAAGCGATATAGTCGCGGAAATTCTCAACGGCATTGTCCGTATCAGCATTCGATTGGATAACTACGTTGATTTTGTCGGTAACCTCAAATCCGTTTTCCTTGCGGATATTCTGAATTCGATTGACAAACTCGCGCGCAATACCCTCCTCGCGCAGCTCTTCGGTTACGTTAATATCGAGAGCAATAGTAAGTTTCCCCTCCGTGGCAACCAGCCAACCTGGCATATCCTCTGACGTAATCTCAAATTTGTCGAGCTCCAGCACCAACTTATCATCACCGAAAATCATCTCGCACGAACCGTTGCGTTCCAAAGCACTTATCTTCTCCTGCGTGAAGCCGGTTAATTCTGCCGCGATATTTTTCATCCAACGTCCATACTGCGCACCAAGTGCCTTGAAGTTCGGCTTTATCTTCTTGGTAATTATGCCTGTGACATCCTCCAGATACTCAATCTCCTTGACGTTTACCTCGCTCATTATCAACTTCTCGACAGCCATCAATCTCTCCTTGATTGCGGGGTCAAGCACCGGAATGATCATCTTTTGCAGCGGCTGACGAACCTTTAGCGATACCTTGCGGCGCAATGCCAGCACCATTGAAGAGGCGCATTGAGCCAACTCCATCTGCTCCTCCAGCTTTTTGTTTACCAGAGATAAATCGGCAGTGGGGAACTCAGACAAATGCACCGATTGACTACTTTGGGTCAAATCTTGGAAAATTCTCTCAGTGATAAAAGGTGCTATGGGGGCAGCCAAGCGCACAACAGTCTCCAAACACGTGTATAGCGTTTGATAAGCAGCCAATTTATCATCATTCATTTGTCCACCCCAGAACCTTTTGCGATTTAGGCGAACGTACCAATTCGACAGATTTTCGCCCACAAACTCCGCAATTGCACGTGCCGCCGGCGTTGGGTCATAGTTGTTCAGGGCGCGAGTAACGTCATCGATGAGGGTATTCAAGAGTGATATTATCCACTTATCTATCTCTGCCCTAACTTCGACTTTTCGTTGCTGCCCACTGAAGCCATCAACATTGGCATAGAGGGCAAAGAAACTGTATGTATTGTATAGTGTACCGAAGAATTTGCGGCGCACCTCGTCCACGCCCTCTGCGTCGAATTTAAGGTTGTCCCACGGCTGCGAGTTTGAAATCATATACCACCGCACCGCATCTGCCCCGTATTTAGCCATCGCCTCGAATGGGTCTACCGCATTGCCCAACCGCTTAGACATCTTGTTGCCATTCTTATCTAAAACCAGTCCGTTGGAAATAATGTTTTTGAAGGCAACCGAATCCATCAGCATTGTTGCCAAAGCGTGCAGAGTGAAGAACCAACCGCGCGTTTGGTCTACCCCCTCGGCAATGAAATCGGCAGGGAAGTTTGCAGCCTCACCACCATCCTCGAACGGGTAGTGATTCTGAGCATAGGGCATCGCACCACTATCGAACCATACATCTATGAGGTCACTCTCGCGGATGAGTCTCTCTCCACTCTTGCCCACCAAAACTATATTATCTACAAAGGGACGGTGTAGGTCGAATTTATCGTAATTTGATTTTGAAAAATCGCCTGCTACAAAATCTTTTAATGGATTTTCCGTCATAAAACCCGCCTCGACAGACTTTTCGATTTCGGTTTTGAGTTGTTCAACCGATGAGATACAAATCAGCTCCGAATAGTCCTCATTAGCCCAAATCGGTAGTGGTGTGCCCCAATAGCGCGAGCGTGACAAGTTCCAATCCACAAGATTTTCGAGCCACTTTCCAAAACGCCCCTCACCCGTGGAAGCGGGCTTCCAGTTGATACTCTTATTGAGCTCTATCATCCTATCCTTCACGGCATTAGTGCGAATAAACCACGAATCCAACGGATAGTACAACACGGGTTTATCCGTGCGCCAGCAGTGAGGGTAGTTGTGGGTATGCTTTTCGATTTTGAACACCTGCGAAGCAAGTTTCAACATCATACATATCTCAATATCAAGCGTTTCGTCCTTTTCACCCTTAGTTTCGTCATAGGCATTTTTAACGAATTTACCCGCCCATTTTTCATACTCATCAACATTTACATACTCCCTGACGTACTGCTCGTCTAGATCCTCTATTTTGAAGAACTTACCATTTCTATCGACCATAGGTTGTGCCTTGCCCGCCTTGTCTATGAGCAAGATAGGTGCAATGCCATTCTGTTTGGCTACGCGGTCGTCATCCGCACCGAATGTCGGGGCTATATGGACAATACCCGTACCATCTTCGGTGGTAACAAAATCACCCGTAACGACACGGAAAGCATCACCTTGGGGTTTAATCCACGGAATCAACTGCTCATACTCCATCCCTGCCAGTTGCGCGCCTTTATATTTTTCCACCACCGCATATTCGACCTTTGCAAGCACCTTCTCCGCAAGGCATTCGGCAAGGATAACTTCACAATCCTGTCCCGTGTAAGGATTCTTGCAGGCAACTTTTATGTAGTCGATATTGCCCCCCACTGCCAAAGCCGTATTCGATGGAAGTGTCCAAGGAGTTGTAGTCCAAGCCAAAAAGTATTGGTTATCACTCCCCTTTATTTTGAACATCGCCACGCAAGTCGTGTCCTTCACATCACGATAACAACCCGGTTGATTCAACTCGTGGTTGGAAAGTCCTGTTCCCGCAGCGGGCGAGTAGGGTTGAATCGTGTAACCTTTATATAGTAACCCTTTTTTATAGAGCTCGCCGAGCATCCACCAAAGGGTTTCGATATACTTATTATCATATGTAATGTAGGGGTCATTCATATCCACCCAGTAGCCCATCCGCTCTGTCATATCCTGCCAAAGGTCTGTGTACATCATCACATCCTTGCGACAGGCAGCATTGTAAGCCTCTATGGAAATGGTCTTTCCGATATCCTCCTTTGTGATGCCCAAACGTTTCTCCACACCCAGCTCCACCGGCAGACCGTGCGTATCCCAACCCGCTTTGCGGAATACCCTAAATCCTTGCTGAGTCTTGTAACGGCAGAACAAATCTTTGATAGCACGTGCCATAACGTGGTGAATGCCAGGTGTGCCGTTTGCCGAAGGTGGACCTTCGTAAAAGACAAACGCGGGATGTCCCTCACGCTCGGTGATACTTTTTTCGAAAGTGCCTTCGGCTTTCCATTGTGCCAGTATTTCGTCGGCTACTGCGGGCAGATTCAAGCCCTTATATTCGTTGAACTTTTTCATAACTATGCTTTTTTATACAACCCGCAAAGATAACAAATTAATTTATCAATATTGGCGCGAATCGCGGGTATAACAGCAGTGTAAACGTATAAAAAACGTGTGCCGGAGAAGCAGTGTTTCTTATTATTAGTATTTCAGTTGCCCTCGCCCTGCGCTTGCCGTGGGGTTTAATCAGGCTGGATGTCAGATGATTGTCTCCGCAGAGAATCCGCGACAAAAGTGCGGTGATGATATGAGGTATCGCGCCCAATATCAAAATTTTAAGTGAATTTTGACGAGCTTTTGTTTTTTAACCATCTTCCTACTTCAAAAATATCCCGTGGTTACGACACTCTTGCCTCATCTGCTCCGACCAAATCGAACTCTGCACTTCGCCGATATGCGCCGTTTTCAAGAAAAACATACAGAGACGCGACTGCCCGATACCTCCGCCGATGCTCAGCGGTAACTCGCCATCAAGCAACGCTTTATGATATTTAAGCCCCTTTCTTTCATTAGCACCTGCCGCCTCCAACTGCCTCTCTAGCCCCTCTTTATCGACACGAATACCCATCGACGAAATCTCGAAAGCACTCTCCAGTACCTCGTTCCAGAGGACAATATCGCCGTTCAATTCCCAATCATCATAGTCGGGAGCACGCCCATCGTGTTTTTCTCCATTGGATAGTTTGCCACCAATGCCCAAAATAAACACCGCGCCGTACTCTCTAGCAATCTCATTTTCACGCTCTTTAGTTGTCATTGTGGGATATAGATCCAATAGCTCCTGAGCCGAGATGAACTTGATTTGGTCGGGTAGAGTAGGGGTGATATGTGGGTGTAGCTCCCATACTTTACCCTCCACCCGCTTGAGGACGGCGTAAATCTTGCGTACAATTTCCGTCAAAAACTCTGTTGTCCGTTGCCGTTGGGTTATTGTGCGTTCCCAGTCCCACTGGTCTACATATAGCGAGTGGATATTGTCCAACTCCTCGTCCGCCCTGATCGCATTCATATCCGTATAGAGCCCGTAACCCGCAGAGATACGATATTCAGCGAGCTTCATTCGTTTCCATTTTGCAAGCGAGTGCACCACCTCGGCGCGAACATCGCCCAAATCCTTTATCGGAAAACCCACGGCACGTTCCGTCCCGTTCAAATCGTCGTTGATACCCGTGCCGCTGAGCACAAACATAGGTGCCGTGATGCGCCTAAGCCCCAACTCTGTCGATAGCTCCTGTTGAAAAAGATCCTTTATCTCTTTGATTGCCTGCTCTTGTGTCTCGGGCACAAGCAACGCCCGGTAGTTTTTGGGAATAAAAAGCATATTAAAAAATCATAGTATACATCCAGAATCAAGAAATGTGTGAATCTTCTGCTCACCCCCTTTCAAATTGCTCTATATCACGATGCAGACTCACCAAATAATCGACATCATCGTAGCCGTTGATAAGGCACTCTTTTTTGTAACCATCAATCTCGAACAAAACTCTGTTGCCCGTGGAATTATTTGTGAGAGTCTGGCTTGGTAAATCTATCAAAAATTCTGCTTCAGGGTTCTCTCGGATAGTGGTGAGAATCTCTTTCAAAAAAACTTCGCTCACTTGAATTGGTAAGAGCGAGTTGTTGAGCGCATTATTCTTAAAAATATCTGCAAAGAAACTCGAAATAACCACGCGGAAGCCATAGTCGTAAATAGCCCACGCTGCGTGCTCGCGCGAGGAGCCGCTACCGAAATTTTCGAGCGACACCAAAATCTCACCCCCGTACCTATTGTCGTTGAGCGGGAAATCTTCCACCAAGTTGCCCTGCTTGTCGTAACGCCAATCACGAAAAAGGTTGTCACCGAACCCCTTGCGTTCGGTTGCCTTCAAAAAGCGGGCGGGGATAATCTGGTCTGTATCTATATTAGCCACCGCAACGGGAACTGCTCGCGAGGTGATGGTTGTTATTTTTTCTCTCATTTTTTTTTTTGATTGTGGGATGAGTGGATTATTTGGGATAGGTGATGCAACCGGTTGTGGCGGCAGCGGCAGCCGTCAGTGGCGATGCCAAAAGTGTACGTGCCCCCGGTCCTTGGCGACCCTCGAAGTTGCGGTTGCTGGTGGATACTGCATATTTCCCCGCCGGTATCTTGTCTGCATTCATTGCCAAGCAAGCCGAGCAGCCGGGTTGGCGCAACTCGAAACCAGCCTCACCCAAAACCTTATCGAGCCCCTCTTCATAAATCAACTTCTCGACCTCGTGCGAGCCGGGCACTAACCACGCTGTAACATTCGCAGCCCTCTTTTTGCCCCTCACCGCCTCTGTAAATAGGCGAAAATCTTCTATGCGCCCATTAGTGCAACTACCCAAGAATACGTAATCAATAGGGAATCCGAGTAGCCTTTGTCCCTGGTGAAAACCCATATACTCCAAAGCCTTTATATCGCTCTCTGAGCGACAGGGGGGAATCACACCATCCACAGCCATACCCATTCCGGGGTTAGTTCCGTAGGTTATCATCGGTGGTATATCTTCAGCCTCAAAGCGATATTGTTTGTCGAAGATTGCGTCCACATCGCTGTAAAGCATCGCCCAACGTGCCAAAGCATCGTCCCACGCTTCGCCCACAGGTGCATTTTCGCGCCCCTCCAAATAGCTATATGTGATATGGTCAGGCGCAACTATGCCCCCGCGCGCGCCGCACTCGATACTCATATTGCAGAGCGTCATCCGTCCCTCCATCGATAGATTGCGAATTGCCGAGCCCGCAAACTCTATGAAATATCCCGTTCCGCCGGCAGCCGAGATTTTCGATATTATGTATAGTGCAACGTCCTTTGCCGTTACCCCCTCGCGCAGTTCACCGCTCACGGTGATGCGCATCTTTTTGGGTTTGGGCTGTATGATACATTGCGAGGCGAGCACCATCTCCACCTCCGAGGTGCCGATGCCGAACGCTACCGCCCCGAAAGCACCGTGAGTCGAGGTGTGGCTATCGCCGCAAACGATGGTCATACCGGGTTGAGTGAATCCAAGTTCGGGACCTACGATGTGGACAATGCCGTTCTTGGGGTGACCCAGCGGATAGTAGTTTTCGATGTTGAATTCGCGGCAGTTGGTGTCGAACTGGTCTAGTTGTTTGCGGCTTTGGGGCTCTTCAACGGGGAGGTGTTGATTGAGCGTTGGGGTGTTATGGTCTGCCACCCCTGTGGTTTGGGCGGGGCGGAAGATGGATAGTCCGCGGCGGCGCAAACCGTCAAAGGCAACGGGTGAGGTAACTTCGTGGATATAGTGGCGGTCGATGTATAGAACCGAGCGCCCGCCGTCGAGATTACGCACCGTGTGCGCATCCCAAATCTTGTCAAAAAGTGTTAATCCCATTTAATAAAGAAAAAGTTTTGTTAAACTGCAAAGTTAATGATTTTCCGCAGAAAAAACCATACGTCAAGTGATTAAAAATTAGTGAGATTATCTTTTATAACTAAAAATAGAGTGATTGAACCCAAATCGAAGTTTATAGGTTTCGATTAATAACAAACAATAAGTGTAATTATGCAAAAAAATCGTTGTATGTGGGCGGACTCTTGTGTCCAAGAGTAGCAACACTGTTTATTGAACTTCTAATTTCTCTCACCACACCTTTATTTCGGGGTCTGTGCGCGGCGTATTATCACGGAGTTGTCTCTGTACGGACACACTTGTCACCTGCCAAAATCAACCCCACCACCAATACCCGCCCAAAAGAAAATTTTGAACAACCAACGCAAAACATTATCTTTGTACTCTTCTTAATTTGGTAGAAAAAATTATCGGTGGATTCCTGTTAACAACCCAAGATGATGATTTACTAATTTTTAGCTCCCCTAAAGACAGATAAGATGACAAGACGTTACCTATGGGCACTTTTGGCTCTACTTATTTCGACGGCATACTCATACGCCGTACCAAGCACCTCTACTAAAATTAAGGTTGCTTGTGTGGGCAATAGCGTAACCTATGGAATGACAATAGAAAACCGTGAGCAAAACAGCTATCCGGCTCAGTTGCAGCAGATGCTTGGCGAAGATTATCAGGTGGGGAATTTTGGGCGTAACGGTGCGACACTGCTCAACAAGGGGCACAATCCCTACACCAAGACCGAGGAGTATGGTAAGGCGTTGGAGATGGGGGCGGATATTGTCATCATCCACCTCGGGCTCAACGATACCGACCCGCGCAACTATCCGCACTATCAAGAGGAATTTGCCCCTGACTACATCGCCCTCATTGACTCTTTCCGCAGGGCAAACCCCAAGGTGAGGGTGATTGTGGCGCGCCTCTCGCCGATTTTCCATACTCATTGGAGGTTCAATGCCGGCACTCAGATGTGGTATAACAAAATCCAGCAGGAGATTTCGCGCATTGCCGCACGCGAGAACGTGGAGTTAATTGATTTCCAAGAGGTACTCTATAATCACCCTGACCTGCTCCCCGATGCCATACATCCCAATAAAGAGGGGGCAACATTGTTGGCACAAAGGGTTTATGCAGCCATTACCGGCGATTTCGGCGGGTTGCAGCTTTCGCCACTCTTTAGCGACAATATGGTTTTGCAGTGCAGTCCGGCAACCTTGGTCTGCGGAGTAGCCAATGTCGGTGATATTGTCAATGTGACTCTCGGTACGTTAAAATTCAGCACGGTAACGGACAAGAACGGCAAGTGGAAAGTAGAATTACCGTTGGATCATTACTCGACAAATAGCACCCTTATGATATCTACCAGAGATAAGGCGTTGGAGTTTAATAATGTATCTGTGGGCGAAGTTTGGGTGCTCGGCGGACAATCAAATATGTCGTGGACGGTGGGGCAGAGCACTAATCCCGAAAAGGCTTTGGAAAACAACAATATAAGGCTGTTTATGTGTGAACCGGCATCTGATCGCACGCGAGACAGTTTGGACGCCCAGACGCTAGAGAGGCTCAATAAACTCGACTATATACGAAGTCAAGGATGGCAAAGTGCTGCAAAAGAGGCTATTGATAACTTCTCTGCTATAGGCTTCTACTTTGCTCAAAGGGTGGCGGCAAAAATGGCTGATACTCCCATTGGGCTTATTCAGATGTCTTTAGGTGGGGCTGCTGCAGAAGGGTTTGTTTCGCGCGAGATGATGGAGGCTGACCCGCTGTTGGTGAAGATGCTTACGAATTGGACAAAGAACCCAATGGTGATGCAGTGGTGTCGAGATGTAGGTATTCAGAACACGAAGGGGGCTCAAAACCCTCTGCAACGACACTACTACGAGCCTGTTTTCCTTTATGAATCCAGAACGAAGCCCCTGTCGGACTACACAATCAAAGGTGTGTTGTGGTATCAGGGTGAGAGTAACGCCGACAACACGGAACTGCACGAGGTTATCTTCCCGAAGGTTGTGGAGACCTTTAGAAAGGCATATAGAAATGAGCAACTTCCATTCTATTTTGTTCAACTGAGTGGCATAGAGAGTCGTCCTTCGTGGGGACGATTCCGTAATTCTCAACGTATTTTAGCTGACAATATAGAAAATTGCGAGATGGTTGTAAGTTTCGACTACGCAGACCCAACGGATGTTCACCCGCGCAAGAAAGATGTTATAGGTGAGCGACTCGCAAATGTTGCCTTAGCGCGCGACTATGGTTTTACAAACGTTCAATATCAGGCTCCCACTGTGGTTCGTTTCGAGGGTAATGTTCTCACATTCAACAATGTGGCAGGTGGGCTTAAAAGTTCGGACGGCGGTGCGGTGCGCGGATTCCAGGCATCGGACGATGGGTTGATTTTCCGTGACGTGGAGGCAACAATCAAGGGAAATAAGATAATATTAAAGATTGATAATCCGATTTATGTAAAATATGCGTGGAAGCTTTTTACCGATGCCAATGTGGTGAACGGTGTGGGCGTTCCACTCTCTACTTTTGAAATATGGCACGAATAATCATTGCCGTGGATGGCTACTCATCCTGTGGTAAAAGCACTTTTGCGAGGGCGCTTGCAGCACGATACGGCTACATTTTTATAGACACGGGAGCGATGTATCGTGCCCTAACGCTCTATGTTATAAACCAAGGCATCGTGAACTCGCCGTCAAGAATTGTCGAGGAGTTGGACAAAATAGATATATCCTTCAAATTCAACTCCCAACTCGGGCGAAGCGAAATATACCTCAATGGTGCGAACGTGGACAGCCGCATCCGCTCCTTGGAGGTGAGCAGCCACGTGAGCACAGTGAGCGCCATTCCCCAAGTTAGGGACAAACTTGTTGCCTTGCAACAGTTTATGGGCAGAGATAAGGGAGTTGTTATGGATGGTCGCGATATTGGGACAGTGGTTTTCCCGCAGGCGGAACTCAAAATCTTTATGACGGCAGACCCCAAGGTGAGGGCAATGAGGCGATATAACGAATTGCAGGGGCGCGAACCATTCGAGGAGATTGAGCGCAACATCATAGAGCGCGACCACTTGGACGAAACCCGCGAAACCAGCCCCTTGCGCCGAGCGGATGATGCTGTGGTGTTGGATAACTCCAATATGACGGTCGAAGAGCAGATGGAGTGGGCTGAGCAGCTTATGTCGGGAATTAGGATGTAAAAAATGTTGATAATTAGGGAGATACAAGATAATATTGCTGACCTTTATCCGTTTCGGCAGGTTGATTTGGAGTATTACCGTGCCCTGAAAAGCGACCATCGGCGAGCTCAGTGGCTTGCTTCGCGCGTGGCGGTTTGGGAGGAGTTGGGTTGTTATATTGACACTCTCGCCAACGGAGCGCCTCAAATTCCGAATGGCTATATATCAATCTCACATACACAGAATTGGGTCGCTGTCATTACTAGTGACTGTCCGGTGGGAATTGACATCGAAGAACTTGCGCGCGACTGTAGTCGAGTGGTGCGCAAATATACTGATGATGGTGAATTAGCCGTAGTTGCGCCGGCATTTCCTGCTAATCCGCCACTGCTTGTGTGGTGTGTCAAAGAGGCGCTATATAAATATGCCTCGCGCGAAGGTGCTGAATTTCTTAATGATTTCAGAATTAAGTCAATGTCGCCAGACAATAGAGTGGTAGCAACTGCCTTGGGCAGCACCGTGGAACTCACATATCAAGTGAGGAACAGTTTGTTGGTTGTTTATACCAACAGTATAGCCACCTCAAATAATTTTATGAAATAATTCCGATATACTGGTGTCTGGTTATTAACTCGGCATTTAAGCCGAGTTAATATTAACAGTTGTCCTGTGCAAGCCACTCAGCATATGACTTTTCGGTTTCGTATAGCTTGAGGGCTACCAACTCAACACACTTTGGCAGCTCTTGCCGTAGTATGTGAGCAAACTCTGTAAGCATATTTTCGCAAGTCGGTTGGTAGGGCACGATTTCGATACGTTGCCACTTATTGATGTTTTGCTCACGGAATTGACGGTTATCGCGGTTGTCTGCCAGTACCAATGAATGGTCAAGTCTATCGACAATATGTTGCTTGACAATTCTTTTTATATCAGAAAAGTCCACCACCATCCCCAGCTTAGGATTTGTTTCATCCCCGCAGGGCACTCCGCGAACCGTCACAAAGAGTTTGTAGGAGTGTCCGTGAACATTCCTACACAAGCCATCGTATCCATCGAGTGCGTGTGCTGCCTCGAAGGAAAATTCGCGCGTGAGGCGTATTTTTTGTCTCTCCATCTCGCGGTGATGGCTATTGGTTTTGGCTGTTGTCTATAGCAGTAAGACCGCTTCCATTTAATTTGAGCAGTCCCCCCATCCGTTCGTAAGGCACTGTCGCCTCGGTGCGTCCCATAGCGTAACAAGCAATCTCGTAGTCGCCATAAACACCCACAACCCCCTTGTCACTCAGGTATAACGCTGCCGGAATCGGAAATTCCGTGTAGGGGACAAGGTAGCCGCTCTCTTCGATTGATTTTTCGGGCGAAATATCGTACTTACGATAGTATTCCTCTAGGAATAGTTTACGGAACGCCACTGTGTCGGTAATCTCTTTGCGTAGGTCTAGCTCCTTGCCGCTGAGTGCGTCAAATGTTAGCGGACGCATCACGCTCCATCCGTGTGCTCCGCCGGTGTAGTAGTGGGAGGTGATAAGCAGCGAGAGCAGCTTCTCGCTCTGGTAACCCTTCCACTCGCTCACGTTGGAGTAGTTTATCGTATCGTGGATGAACTCCTCTACCTCGGTCATCACCGGAGTGCGTTGTTCATCCGAGAGAATGGCGTAGAGGATGCCGCAACTCTCGATAGTTCGGTTAATCGAGTCAGCCACGGCATTGTCCGTGCTCTCGACATATGGGTAAGCTATTTTGAGTTGCACACTATGTAATGAGTCCATAACGTGTTCGTAATCAACTGTCGAAGTCGAAACAACTGTCACCGGTGCTCTGTTGCACGAGAGCAGCAGCGATAAAGCAAGGGAGAAAATAAGAGTTTTCATAGCAATAATTAATTAGTTAAATTTGTGTGCTGAATTTCAGGACGTTAATTATGCGGCTAGCATCACGTTCAGCATCTGCAACCGTAATGGATGCGCGTTTGTAGTAGGGTTCGCGTTCGGCAAGTTTCTGCTCTATGAAGCTACGTAGCTGCTCGGGCGTTTTGCCGGCAATCAGAGGGCGGGAGATTTTGGAGTTGAGCAGGCGGTGGGTCAAAACCGATACCTCCTGCTGGAGGTAGACGCTCATCCCCAAGCTGTTTATCATCTCCATATTATCACCAAAACAGGGTGTGCCCCCGCCGGTGGAGATAACGCAGTTTTCGTTGGCTGCCGATAGCTCTTCGAGGTATTTGGTCTCTAAGGCTCGAAAAGCCGCCTCGCCTTGTTGCTCGAATATTGCAGCAATCGTGCTGCCCATCTGTTGCTCTATGTAGTTGTCCAAGTCGTAGAAGTTGCATCCCAAAGCGCGTGCTATGGGTTTGCCCAGCGTGCTCTTACCCGAACCCATAAAGCCTATAATATATATTCTCATCTGCTGCTACTTCTTTCCCGAGCGTGGCTTGGTGCTCTTTATCGGAGCTTCGCCCGCTTGGGCGATAATGCGGCGACAATCCTCCTCGTTCAGCGTCGAGGCATCTGTCCCCTTGGTAATCTTATAGTTGTTGCCGCCAAAGCTGATATAAGGACCAAAACGTCCATTAAGTACTTGTATATCACCAAAAGTGGCTATATTCTTGTTGCGCTCCTGCTCCTGTTTTTCGCGGATGAGCTCGGTGGCGCGTTCGAGGGTTATCGTATAAGGGTCGTCCCACTTTTTAAGCGAAGTGAACTTGCTGTCGTGTCGGGCGTAGGCTCCGAATCGTCCGACGCCGATAACCACATCCTTCCCCTCAAACTGCCCGATATTGCGTGGCAGTGCGAAGAGCGATAGTGCCTCGGGCAGGGTGATTGTGGCGACTAACTGCCCGCTCTGCAAACTTGCATACTTTGGCTTTTCTTGGGGCTTCTCTTGGGGCTTCTCTTGGGGCTTCTCTTGGAGCTTCTCGCCGCCCGCCTCCTCATTGTCACCGAGTTGCACCATCGGTCCGAAGCGCCCCACTTTCGCATATACATTCTTGCCCGTGGCGGGGTCGATGCCCAGCAGGCGTTCGGTCTTGGTGTAGCTGCTATTTTCGGCAGCATCCTCAATGGAACTGTGGAATGGGTGATAAAATGCTGCTAACATCTTCTGCCATTGCAATTTGCCTTCTGCTATATCGTCAAACTCCTTCTCGACACTCGCCGTAAAGTCATAGCGAAGTATGTTGGCAAAGTGCTCTTGCAGGTAGTCCGTAACAACCATTCCTATATCCGTGGGGAAGAGCTTGGACTTTTCCGCACCGTGATTTTCCGTCTTGATACTCTTGGATAGCTTTTCGCCCCTTAGCGTCAATACGTTATAGTCTCTTTTGATGCCCTCTCTGTCCTCTTTGACCACATATCCGCGATTGATGACTGTCGAAATTGTTGGTGCGTATGTCGAGGGACGTCCAATACCCAACTCCTCTAACTTCTTGACCAGAGAGGCTTCTGAATATCTTGGTGGACGTTGCGTGAAACGCTCTGTTGCAACAATATCACCTGATTTCAGTATCTCACCCCTTTTCATTTTGGGCAACATACCCTCCTTCTCACCGCTCTCCTCGTCCGAGGACTCCATATATAGTTTGAGGAAACCGTCGAAAACTATCACCTCACCCGTTGCCACAAAGTGCTCTGTGTGTCCAGATACCGCGATTTTCACATTCGTTCGCTCCAATTCCGCATCAGCCATTTGCGATGCCACGGTGCGCTTCCAAATCAAGTCGTAGAGCTTTTTCTCTTGTGGAGTGGAGCCTGCGGCGCTATTCTCGATATATGTGGGGCGAATAGCCTCGTGCGCCTCTTGCGCCCCCTTAGACTTGGTCTGATATTGTCGTCTCTTGAAATATTTGTCGCCAAAAGTATTGGTAATCACCCCTTGAGACGTTCCCAATGCCAATGCCGAGAGGTTCGTGGAGTCGGTACGCATATATGTTATCAGACCGGCTTCGTAGAGTTTTTGCGCCACATTCATCGTCTGTGCCACCGAGAAGCCCAGTTTGCGCGATGCCTCCTGTTGCAGGGTCGAGGTTGTGAAGGGAGCTGCGGGCGTCCGCTTTGCCGGTGTCGTCTCGATGCTCTCAACAGCATAAGTGCATCCTTTGAGCGAGTTCAAAAATGCCTCAGCCTCAGCCATCGAGGCAATTCTATCTTTTAGTTCGGCACGAAATTTATCGCCCTGTGCTGTGGCGAACTCGGCAACAACTCTGTAATAGGCTGTCCAAGTAAAGTTTATAATCTCCCTCTCGCGCTCCACAATCAGTTTCACCGTCACAGACTGCACCCGTCCGGCAGAGAGTTGCGGCTTTACCTTGCGCCACAGCAGCGGCGAAAGCTCAAAGCCCACCAGCCTGTCCAAAATTCTGCGTGCCTGCTGTGCATTGACTAGGTCTGTATCTATGCCTCGCGGATTCTCCACGGCGTGAAGTATCGCTTGGGGGGTAATTTCGTGGAAAACAATGCGTTTTGTCTTAGCCTCGTTCAGCTCCAGTGTCTGGTATAGATGCCAAGCGATAGCCTCACCCTCGCGGTCCTCATCGGACGCCAAAAGTACCGTTTGTGCACTTTTTGCCGCCTTGCGTAGCTCGGAAACGACTTTCTGTTTGTCCTCAGAAATTTCGTAGGTGGGTATAAAGCCGTGCTCTATATCCACTGATGTACCGTGCTTAGCCAAGTCGCGGATGTGTCCGTAGCTCGACTTGACGGTATAATCTTTCCCGAGTATCTTCTCTATAGTTTTGGCTTTGGCGGGTGATTCGACAATAACGAGATTCATAGTAATTGCATTAATTATTCTGAGCGGTTGGAGGATGCTTGATTTTGCCTCCTAACCACTCAAAGCTAACTGCTCTAACTTCGGGGGGCTTCTGAAAATTAGTAAGTCATCATTCTGAGGTTATTCAGAGTAATATACCGTCGTTCTTTTGTTTTCATAGGCATCTTTTAATTTTTACTGTCAGTCACATAACTCGCTGTCTTACCGACAATTAAAATCTACTTGCTAAAAATTCCAAAACAACCAACTGCTAATTTTTAGACCCTCCCTTATTTAAGCAGTGTGTATGTTAATTTCAGTTTTGGCGGCTGTGCCGACGATGAGCCGTAGAAAACCGACCTATTAGGGCGGAGGTAGTAGGTCATCGCTGGCGCAATTTCCAATTCTTCGTACTTTATCTTTCCTGTAAAACGTCCTTGCAGGTATGATGATATATTGAGTTTATAGACTCCTATTGAGCGAACAAGCGATCCTCCCAGCGTATTGCCTCCCGTGGCGGGTTGATAGTCCGGCATAAATTCAAACTTTGGTAAATCTTTATAGGCAGACACGTTTAGAAACATTAGGTTATAATTTTCCCAAACCGGGTTGTGCACAAACAGAGTCAGTTCTGCCGCCTGCACCGCAATATCCTTGTATCCCAATTTCTGTGCCTCTTCTTTTATTGCATCTATTTGGCTCTGAGGGAAAACCATCTTTGTGGACAATCCTGCCGGAGCCGACACATAACATAGCTTGGTGCTGAGTGTTGAGTTTCCTATCTCCTTTACATCTACTCCTCCCACGGCAGGGTCAGCAAAGGTATAGTCCTGTTGAACGGTTTCGAAGTTGGTGTTATTAGGTGCCAACTGCGTGCTGTACATAATGAACGATATGTAGGTTGTGTCCGGCTTTTCGTTTTTGTTGTGGTAGTAGAGTTCCATCTTGGAGCCCGACAAATTCAGATTGTAGATACATCCCTCGCCCTCGCCTTTTTGCACGGTTTTGGTTTTGAAATATAGCCCCTTGAAAAACTTGTGGAACACAGTGTCGTAGTAGTATGGGTTGGTTTTATCCTGTGTGTTGATGAGAAACTTATCCATAAACTCCCGTGGTAACTTTCTAACAATCTGTGTTGGCGACTTGAGTGTGAAGCGCACCAACGGTTCGCCGGCAAGGTTCGGAGCCATTTCGTAGTCCGAATTGAAGCGACTCTTGTAGTCATATGTGCCCTTAAGCACTTCATAAACCTCTACCTCTGTTCCCTTGGTTGTATCTCCGCGATAGTCATTGAACAGTAACGTTATCTTCATCGAGTCCAACGTCGGCTCGTTGCCGAAGTAGGTTGTGGAGCCATATTTAAATCCGAAGGGGGTATAGTTGGTGAAGGCTTGCGATGTGAGTCGCCCTGTGAGAGGGTCGATAAACGAGCCTACCACCTTGTCGCCAAATAAGGTTCTGTTTGTTTCTATGGATTTTACGGCATAGTAATACGTTCGAGGGACAATCCCGGTTTCGTCCACGCGGGTTGTCATCTCCTGTGAGGGCAGAATCATATCCTCTCCCATACGGCGGTCGGAATCCAAGCAACCGACGAAAATAATAGGCATCAATAGTAGTGCTAATAATAGTCTACTTGCTGAGTATTTGTTCATAAAATTCTGTATATGCGGGGGTAAACAACTCATTGTCGTGATATTCCAACGTAGTTTTGCCGGTGGATATTATATATTCCGCCAAATCTTTGTCCACATCGGGGTGGGCGAAGACAACTCCGTCGCTATATTGCATTGCAAATTTGTGCAGATTCAGATAGGTGGGCTCCTCGAGATTTGTCAATTCTCCCACTTTAATTCCCTCCTGCTTGATTTTATTTTTGATGGCGGGGTCTAGTGTGCCCTCAAAATTATTGTTGTAGAGCGAGAGGATAACCTTTGCCTTATTGAAGATTGGGTCATCCTTGAATATTTTTTTGAGGTACATCGGTGCAAAGAGGGAGAACCAACCGTGACAATGGACAATACTTGGTGACCAACGTAACTTTTTGACCGTCTCCAGCACTCCTCGTGCGAAGAACATCATCCTCTCATCGTTATCTGCAAACGATTGTTCTTCACTATCTTTCTCGGTAGCCTTGCGAGAGAAAAAATCTTCGTTGTCGATAAAGTATATCTGCATACGAGCACCCGGTATGGATGCTACTTTAATTATCAACTGGTGGTCGGTATCGTCTATTATGAGGTTCAGACCCGATAGGCGGATAACCTCGTGCAGTTGATTACGTCTCTCATTGATGTTACCGAAGCGGGGCATAAACACCCGAACCTCGTTACCCGCCTCCTGTACAGCCTGAGGCAGGAAACGACAAATTGTCGAAATATGAGTCTGAGGAAGGTATGGGGTTACTTCTGGGCAGATGTAGAGAATTTTGCGGTTGCTCATTACATACTACTATTTTAGCAGGCGATAAAATCTATGCCGTGGGGCAAAGGTAGTAATTTTTTGTCAATATTCTCTTAAATTTTTTTGTTCCTCTCATCCCTTGCTTGATGCAGGGTGATATCATGCTTTTAATATCACGGAGTTATTGCGGGACATAACCCTGAAATTGCGTGAAAGAGTTGTCGAAAATTCAAATTGTTTAAAGCCGAGTCAATAGTGTGATACAACGAAGATACGATGGGTTACAAATTAAACATTGTAATTCATATTGTATATATTGTAACTATGAGTCTTTGGTATAATTTTAGCTAATTATAGTATAAATCTATTGTACTGATAATCATTTATTTATATTTTGAAATTATTGTTTGGAATATTCAATTAAAACTTGTATTTTATATATATTGTTACTACATTTGCCTTGAGATCATATCTCAAATAACATTCTTAAACTTTTTAATAAAACAGAAGAATGAAGAAAATTCAACTTTTTTTCGTGATGTTGTTCCTTGGTTGCTTAACTGCTGCGGCTCAAAGCTTGACCGTAACAGGTAGAGTGACTCAAGAGGATGACGGTTCTCCGCTTGTCGGAGCAACCATTTATGTGAAAGGCACAAACATTGCCCAGATTTCAGATGTTAACGGTGCTTACAAAATTACTATCCCTGCCGGAGTACAGCCCAAAATTCTGGTATTCTCTTTCACGGGGCTTCAGACCAAGGAGGTCGCTGTTCTCCAAAGCGGCATTATTGACGTGGCTTTGCTCGAGAGTAGTCAATCCATTGATGAGGTCATTGTCGTTGGTTACGGTACTTCTACCAGAAAAGCCTTTACCGGAACCGCCTCAGTTGTCAAATCCGATGACATAAAAAATCTTCAAATTGCAACAATCACGGGTGCGCTCCAAGGTATGGCTTCCGGTGTCATTTCGGTAAACTCTTCGGGTCAGCCGGGTAGCAGTCCCGACATCCGCATTCGCGGTATAGGCTCGTTCTCGGCATCCTCAGAACCGCTAATTGTGCTGGACGGTATTCCCTACAATGGAAGTATTGCCTCCATCAATCCCAATGATGTGGAGAGCATAACGGTCAATAAGGATGCCAACTCCACGGCTCTTTACGGCTCGCAGGCTGCAAACGGAGTCATCCAAATTGTGACCAAGAGTGGGCGATTGGGCAAGACGAGCGTCAATGTTACTGCATTGATGGGTTGCAGCAGTCGTGCCGTACGGGACTACGATTATCTTGGGGCAGAGGATTATATGAAGCTCACTTGGCAATCCTTGCACAACTCGGCTAAGTACGAGGGGGCAGGTGGGGGGCTCTCGCCGGGGGCTTATGCTTCTAATAATTTGATTCCTACGCTCATTTACAACCCCTATGGACCCAATCATATGAGACCGGTGGATGAAGCCGGCAATATTGTTGAGGGTGCAAAGCTCCTGTATGATCAAGATTGGTATAAAGCTCTCACCCAAATGGGTAAGCGTCAAGAGTATCAGGTTTCTGTTAATGGAGGGGTGGAGAACATTCGTTACCTAATATCTCTGGGTGTTTTGGACGAGAAGGCTATTCTCGCGAAATCTCAATATACCCGCTATTCGAGCCGCATTAAAGTGGATACCAGACCGACGAAGTGGCTTGCTTTCGGACTTAATCAATCCTTGACTTACAGTTACCAAAATACCCCTCTCCAATCGGGCTCGTATCTCTCAAATGTTATAGCTTTTGTGCGTCGAATGTCAAGTATTTATCCTGCATATCAGATGGATAAGGATGGTGGTTATGTTCTTGATGCACAGGGGGATAAAATTCCAGACTATGGCGAGGCTACCCACCCCGGCACCCAGTCTGGTAATCGTCCCGTATCCGTCAATAGCAACCCCCTGGGTACAACATTACTCAATATAGACGACAATACAAGGCTGATGACAAACAGTGCTTTGTATGGGGAGGTGCAATTTCTCAAAGATTTCAAATTGCGCTCACAACTTGGTGTTGAGTATAACTTGCTCAATGAAAGCTCCTACTCCAATCCACTTGTGGGCGATGGCAAGGCGTACAAGGGGAGGTCTGCCAAAGGAAGGAGAATTGATATAAGCATCGCTTGGATAAACACATTGACCTGGGACAAAACTTTTGGCGACCACCACGTCAATGTTCTTATCGGCACCTCGTCCCAAGACTATTCTGTTGAGAATATGTCTGCCGAGCGGAAGGGTTTCGAGTTCTCCGGCGTCACGCAGCTTGGTTATGCGGCAAATATAATCGGCGCGAATTCAGATAGAACAGCCACTCGTTCAATGAGTTATCTGGCGCGTGCCAACTATGATTATATGAATCGTTATCACTTATCTCTCTCTGCCACAAAAGAGGGTACTTCTGTCTTTACGCCACAAAAACGGTGGGGGTTATTCTACTCTGTGGGTGCCGCTTGGAATGTGAATTACGAGCCTTTTTGGCAGGGTATCTCTATTTCGGAATGGTTCAACAACCTCAAAGTGCGCTTCTCTTGGGGTACTTCCGGAAACTCGAGTGTCGGCTACTTCCCCTATATGACTACCTATCAGGCGGGTGGATCCTACATCATATTAAAAAATATGAGCTCCATAGTGGGTACTTTGGGTAATCGTAATCTTGGCTGGGAGACTCAAAAACAGCTGGATTTGGGTTTGGATTTGGGTTTTCTCAACAATAATATTACTGCGAGCATTACATATTTTGACCGCCATTCGGATGGTCTGTTGATGTCTCGTCCTCTTCCACCCTCATCGGGGTATACCTCCATTAAGGACAATGTCGGTGAGATTCGCAACTATGGTCTCGAATTTGATTTCTCGGCACGCGCCATCCAGCGCGAGAATTTCACTTGGACCATAGGATTTAACATCTCCCAGCTTACCAATCGCATCATCTCATTGCCCGACTATACTAAAAAGACGGACGGCACTCAGAGCGGTATAGCCGATGGTCATAAATGGTTCAAAGAGGGTGGTACGCGCTACTCTTGGTATGTGAAAGAGTGGGCAGGGGTTGATGCCAAGACCGGCAAACCGCAGTGGTGGAAGAATGTTTACGAGAAGGATGCCAACGGCAATGACGTGATTGGTGCGGACGGTCTGAAAGTTATCAAAGAGAGAGTTCCCTCGGATAATGCCAATGCCGATTACTACTTTGCCGGTGAGTCTCTCCCGAAGATGATGGGCGGTATCAACACCCAGTTTGTCATCTATGGTGTCGAAATTAGTGCTATCGGTTCATTTGCTGTCGGTGGTAAAATTCTTGATTACGACTACGCCGGTTTGATGCACGGCTTCTCAGCCAATAAAACAGGTTGTCAGTCTGTACAGGAGGCAAAGATGGCTTGGAAGAACCCGGGCGACATTACCGATGTTCCCTATCTCTCTCGTACCTCATACAGCTTTGATGCCTCCTCTACGCGTTGGTTGGTTGATGGCTCGTACTTTCGGCTGCGAAACCTAACTGTCGGCTATGATTTGGCAAGAATTGCGGTAGTCAAGGGTATGGGTCTGCGTCAGGCGAAACTCTACTGCACGATGGATAACCTAATCACCATCTTCGGAACGAGAGGTCTTGACCCTGAACCGGGATTAGGCGGGGCGCCAGATAATAAATCGTCTTTAATGAAAACCATTTCGTTTGGTCTTAATCTTAGCTTTTAATGAAAATGAAAAAATATTTGACAGTAGCAGTAGTCATTGCCTCTCTGTTGAGCGGATGTAATGACAAGTGGTTGAATGAGGTCAAACCCGAAAAAGGTGAGTTGGACCCCAAAATTATTACATTGTCCGAGGATGGCATCACCACTGCATTGGTGGGTATTCACGGTCTTATTCGTAACTATTCCGCTACCGGTGCCAATCACGTATCGAGGGGCTATATGTTTTGCGCACTGGGTTACGAATTTATGGGTAACGATGTTATCTCCAACCCCTCTCAATGGTGGGGATATGAGGCGGGATATTCAAGCATTATTTCCAATAAAGCCGGATATCAGGCAAACCACAATTGGAGGATGTACTACACGGTGATTAACAACTGTAATTCGCTGATTAAGGCATTGAATGATGGTCCAACGCCGTATCTGTCCGACCAGTTTCGGGCGATGGCAATCGGTGAGTGTCGGGCGGTTCGCGGTTGGGCTTACTTCCAGTTGGCGCGTATATACTCCCTTCGTTACAAGGAGTCGAAAGATAAGCCCTGCGTGCCCGTCTACACCGAGGATGATGATGCCCAACAAGCTGCCATCACGGGTATGCCTCGTAAGAGTGTGGAGCAGGTGTATGCTCAGATGTTGAGCGACCTCTCGGACGGCAATATAGCCACCTTGATTACCGATCCTCCCGCACGAGCAAGCAATATTTTTCGCTTCCGTCAGGATGTGGCGTACGCTTGGCGTGCCATCATAAAGTTGTATATGGAGAATTGGGCAGGTGCCGTTGAGGATGCTCAAAAGGTTGCTCCGAAGTATCCGCTGATGACAGCCCAACAGTATGCGTCAGGCTTCAATACGACAAACCAAGAGGTTATTTGGGCAGGACCCTTCTCTGCCGACCAAGCTATGGGTTATGCCTCGCTCTTTTCTATGTTGGACACGCGCGATGGCGGTTACAAGAATTTTTATATGAATGCTGACTTTCAGAAGTTATTCTCTGCTACGGACATTCGCGGTCAGATCATTGTACCCTCGGTGGGTTACTGTACTTCGGTGACAAGTTCCGACCCCTCCCACTGGGCTTATTGGACATCCAAAAAATTCCGTGCACAAGGGGGGTCTATCTTCTCTGATGGGGACTATATCTACACCCGTGGTGCCGAGATGTGGCTTGTGATTGCCGAGGGAAAAGCTCGTACGGGAGACAATGCGGGTGCTGCCGATGCACTTTTCACGCTGCAATCCGCGCGTGACCCGAAGGCTGTTAAGTCCGTTAAAACGGGCGATGCACTCATTGAGGAGATTTTGGTTGAACGCCGTAAGGAGTTGGTGGGTGAAGTAGGAGTCGAGTACTTTGACTGTTATCGCCTCAATCGCCCTATGAATCGTACCGGCAACCAACCCTCATCAGTGAGATTTACCATTCCTCAGCAGACCGATGCCAAGGGTACTCCGCTTTGGACACTCCAAATACCTCGCACAGAGGCTGTCTCTAATCCGGCTATCGACGATTCTCCCGAATCTTTGAACCCGGTGCGCCCTCAGCCTACACCCGCAACTTTCCCTCCAGCTAAGCAGTGAGGCTGAAAGTCAAAAAAAAGGTGGTTAAGACTAGGTGTACTACTGTTTAATGCCGAGTTAGTGATACGCAGTTGGTCAAATAGCATTGTTCGACCAATATGCAAGCCCGCCTCAAAAAAACTACACCGGAACATCTACCCCTTTTACACGGGGAATGTTCCGGTGTTTTTGTGATTATCATAATTGCTTAATTCCGAGTTAATAAATAGAACTCCTGAACTCCTCTGACCGCAAAAAAAAGAGGGCTGTCAAGCAATCGCTTAACAGCCCCCCTTTGTGCCCAGAACAAGACTCGAACTTGCACACCGCAACCGGCACTACCCCCTCAAAGTAGCGTGTCTACCAATTTCACCATCTGGGCAGACAATTTGACTTAGTGGTCAGTGTTGAGTGGTTGGTGGTATCCCTAGTAAGACCCTAGTAAGACCCTCGTGGTCTTCTAGGTCGCCCTCCCTCCCTTAAAAAAAAGCGGGCGGAACTCCACTCGCGGGAGTTCCAATCCCGTCTTTCCCAAACTAACCTAAAACCTATCCTCTCGGATAGCGTCGCAAAGATATGGCGTTTTTTTTTGCTATGCAAATTTTTTTTAACTAATTTTGCAGCCTGAAAGAATTAAGATGTGGTAAACAAGGGGGGCGATTATAATTTGAATTTGTTGTCACCAATTTCTAATTCTTGATTCAAAACTGATTAATAACAGTAAGTTATGATAAAAATCACCTTCCCCGATGGCAACATTCGTGAGTATGCAACGGGGATTACACCTATTCAGGTAGCAGAGTCAATCTCGTCACGCTTGGCTGCCGATGTGTTGGCATCGACTGTAAACGGCGAGAGCTGGGATTTGCAAAAACCAATAAATCAGGATGCTGCGCTCAAGCTACATAAGTGGGACGACACGGAGGGTAAACAGGCTTTTTGGCACTCCTCTTCGCACCTGCTGGCGGCAGCCCTAGAGCAGTTGTATCTGGGTATAAAGTTCGGAATAGGTCCTGCTATCGAAACGGGATTCTATTATGATGTCGATGCTCCTGTACAAATTAAAGAGGAGGATTTGGCAAAAATCGAGGAGAAGATGCTGGAACTTGCACGCACGTGCCAACCATTTGTAAGGGAGGAGGTCAGCAAGGAGGATGCTCTGGCAAAATATACGACCAAGGGTGATGAATATAAGGTAGAGTTGATAGAGGGGTTGGAGGATGGAACGATAACGTTTTTCTCGAACGGTGAGTTTGCAGACCTATGCCGCGGACCCCACCTTGTCAATACTTCGACTATCAAGGCGGTGAAACTCACATCCCTTGCGGGTGCTTATTGGCGCGGGGACGAGAAGCGCAAGATGCTCCAGCGTATCTATGGCGTTACTTTTCCCAAGAAGGCTCTTTTGGATGAGTACTTGGTGCTCTTGGAAGAGGCTAAAAAGCGCGACCACCGCAAATTAGGCAAGGAGATGGAGCTCTTTACTTTCTCGCAACGAGTGGGTCAGGGTCTGCCCCTGTGGCTGCCCAAGGGTGCGGCGCTGCGCGAACGTCTGGAAAACTTTCTGAAAAATGTGCAGAAACAGCACGGTTACGAGCAGGTTATCACTCCCCATATCGGGATGAAGGATTTGTATGTTACCAGTGGACACTATGCTAAGTATGGCAAAGATTCGTTCCAACCCATACATACACCGGCGGAAAATGAGGAATTTTTGTTGAAACCGATGAATTGTCCCCACCACTGCGAAATATATAAGTACAAACCACGTTCTTACAAAGAGCTTCCGGTTCGTTTGGCAGAGTTCGGTACGGTTTATCGCTACGAGATGAGTGGCGAGCTTCACGGTCTAACGCGTGTTCGCGGGTTTACCCAAGATGATGCCCACCTATTCTGTCGCCCCGACCAGCTCAAAGATGAGTTCAAGAAGGTTATCGACATCGTGCTATATATATTCAAGACGCTCAGATTTGATAATTTCACGGCACAAATTTCGCTGCGCGACCCTCTGAATACTGAAAAGTATATAGGTACAGACGAGAATTGGGATAGGGCAGAGAGTGCAATCATAGAGGCGGCTCAGGAGAAGGGGCTTGATACGGTTGTTGAGCTTGGCGAGGCGGCATTCTATGGTCCTAAGCTTGATTTTATGGTTAAGGATGCCCTTGGGCGTAAATGGCAGTTGGGGACGATTCAGGTGGATTACAATCTGCCCGAACGTTTTGATTTGACCTACAAGGGTGCTGATGACCGCGACCATCGTCCGGTGATGATTCACCGCGCACCATTCGGCTCAATGGAACGTTTTGTGGCTGTACTCTTGGAACATACCGCCGGAAAATTTCCGCTTTGGCTCACTCCGCAGCAGGCTGTGGTGATGCCGATTTCGGAAAAATATAACGAATATGCGCAAAAAGTTGCAAATCTGCTAAATAAATGCGATATTCGCACTCAAATAGACGACCGTAACGAGAAAATTGGACGCAAAATTCGTGATAACGAGTTGGCTAAAATACCGTTACTGCTTGTAGTGGGAGAAAAAGAGCAAGAAGAGAACTGTGTGTCCGTACGCCTGCAAGGCGAGGGAGACAAAGGCTCGATGACCTTGGAGCAATTCACCGCTATGGTGGGGGAGAGGGTCAAGGAAGAAATTGGAGAAATTTAGAACCGACTTAACACGACCTAACCGACCTAAAAGTCTTAAAAGTCCTATAAGTCCTAAAAAATAAGGAGGAACCGCAATCGCAGCATTACCATTCAAACCGAATCAGCCTCGCCGCCCGTTCGGCAAACCGCAACAGGAGGCAGCACACCGTATCAACCAGCAGATTACGGCACGTGAAGTGCGTCTGGTTGGTGACAACATTGAGAAACCGGAGGTCTATCCCACGAACGTAGCATTGACTATGGCTCGTGATATGGAGTTGGACTTGGTGGAAATTTCACCAAAAGCTGAACCGCCGGTGTGCCGTATTACTGACTACCAAAAATTCCTCTACCAACAAAAAAAGAAGGCTAAGGAATTGAAAGCCAATGCTTCGAAAGTTGTTGTGAAGGAGATTCGTTTTGGTCCCAATACGGACGAGCACGACTACAACTTCAAACTCAAGCACGCCGAGAATTTCATAAAGGAGGGGTCAAAAGTTAAAGCCTATGTCTTCTTCCGCGGTCGGCAGATAGTTTTCAAGGAGCAGGGAGAGATTTTGCTTTTGAAGTTTGCGCAGCAGTTGGAAGAGATTGCCAAGGTCGAGTCGATGCCCAAGTTGGAGGGCAAGCGTATGATAATGATGCTTGCGCCGAAACCCAAGAAATAGAAAACACTTTTTACTAACAAAATACAACAAAGCTATGCCAAAAATGAAGACTATTTCGGCTGCCAAGAAGCGTTTCGACCTCACCGGCACCGGAAAAATCAAGAGAAAACACGCTTTCAAAAGCCACATTCTCACCAAAAAAACCACTAAGCAGAAACGCAACCTTACCCACACAGGTTTAATGAGTGCAGTTGATACCCCCGCGGTTAAACTTATGCTTGTGAAATAGGCACTTTTCAACAGACCTAAACGACCCTCCAGACCTGAAAAGTCCTAAAAGTCCCAAAATGTCTAAAAAAGTCCTAAAACAACCAATTACTAATTACGGAGTGCAGTAGCCATTTGAAAAGGAAAGAGTTGCGATTCATAATCGTAGCCGCTACCGACTCTTAAAAACCGACAAAACTATGCCAAGAAGCGTAAACGCGGTAGCCTCACGTGCTCGCCGCAAAAAAGTTTTGAAACTTGCCAAAGGTAACTTCGGCAGTCGTTCAAATGTATGGACAGTAGCAAAAAATACTGTCGAAAAAGGTTTGCAGTATGCGTATCGCGACCGCAAAAACAAGAAACGTTCATTCCGCTCACTGTGGATTGTGCGTATCAACGCGGCAGCGCGTACTCACGGAATGACCTATTCTCAATTTATGGGTAAGATTCACAAAGCAGGCATCGAATTGAACCGTAAGGTTCTTGCAGACCTTGCAATGAATCATCCAACGGCATTTGCAGAAGTGGTAAAAACAGTAAAATAGTGTACGCAGGGGCTGGTTTTCGTAGAGAAGATTAGCCCCTGTTTTTTTTAGGCGATGGTTCACTATGTGACCGTTCGGGTGTTATAGGAAAATATGGAAAAATTTGTAATGTCTGCCGGCAGTGCGGTGAGATACTCCGACTTTGGCAAGGGTAAGAAGGTTATATGCTTGTTGCACGGTTATCTGGAGGCTATGGAGGTCTGGGATAGCTTTGCGGGCGGGCTTGGAAAGGAGTATCGGGTCATCGCGCTCGACTTGCCGGGGCACGGTTTTTCGGAGTATGGCAAGCGGGAAAGCGTGACAATTGACTTTATGGCTGAGGTTGTCGCAGGGGTGCTCGAAAAAGCAGGTGTAGAGAGGTGTTGCGTTGTGGGGCACTCAATGGGAGGATATGTGGCGGCTGCAGTGGCTGAACTATTTCCCGACAAGGTAGAGAAATTAATCTTTTTTCACTCTACGCCGGCAGCCGACTCAGACCAAAAAAAGGAGTATCGTAAGCGAGAAATCGAACTAATAAGAGCCGGCAAAAAAGAGTTGCTAGCTACCCTCAATCCCGAGAAAGGATTTGCCCCACAGAACGTCAAGAGATGCGCCGAGGCAATAGATGAGCTCGCCGAACAGGTGATGATGACCCAAGACGAGGCTATCGTTGCTGTTCTCAACGGAATGATGCAACGCAGAGACCGTACGGAATTTGTATCAAAATTAGAGATTCCCGTATTGTTTATTTTCGGACGCTTCGACAACCACATACCCTTGGCGGCAGCTGAGAAGGTTATCGAAAGTGTGCCTAATGCGCAGATAGCGTGGCTCGAAAATTCAGGGCACACCGGTTTTACGGAAGAGCCGGAGGCAGCGATGGATATTGTTCGTGCCTTCGTATAGAGCGAACCTCTCGTTAGGGGGAGGGGATGCTAAAAATTAGTCGTTCGTTATGCCGGACTTTTCCGGAGGCAGAACCAGCACCTCTGTGCTGGTTCTGCCTCTTTTATACCATTTACTCAGTAGTGCGTTAAGTTTTTAGTTCCCGTTATACCGTGCTTGCCGCGGGATGATGATAAGTGAATTTTTCACTGCATATGCGGTATGTTGCGCGAGAGGAGTCGAAAAATGCGACATCATATTGGGCAGGAAAAAGAACGTGATTTTGCATATTAAATTATTAATAATATCTTTTCAAAAATAAATACGATTCTTTTTTTATTATTTTCATCCAAAAGTTAAGTTTTTAGCGTCTTTTTGTAAATATCTATGCAACTTTTGTATGATTTCAACGTTATAGTATAAACCTTAAAATATTTATGAAACGTCTAACTCTACTTTGTTTGCTTATTATCACCTTTTTGAGTGCTAATTCGCAGAATCAACCCCGCACCTTTACAATCAAGGGCACAACAATCGACTCTACTACGAGAAAAGCTGTCGGCTTTGCCACAATAATGCTCTCGGACTCCGCCTCAACCAACATCAAAGCCGTGCCCTCGGAATCTGACGGTAAGTTTTCAATGACTCATAACAAAGCGGGAGAGTATACAGTGGAGTGCCATTTTATGGGGTATCAAACAAAGCGCGTTCCGGTGAAGTTAGACGGCGAGCGGACGATAGATTTGGGCGAAATAGAGATGAATGAGGGTGTGCAAATCGGAGCGGCTACCGTCATCGGGCAACTTGTTACAACTGACATTGATAAAACCACATACAACACCTCTGCCGACCCAGAAACCGTTGTTATGAACGGTTTGGAGATGATGCGCAAAGTGCCGATGCTCTCATTGGACGGCGAGGAGAATATTCAGCTCAAGGGGCAGGGTAACTTCAAAATATTGGTGAACGGCAAATCCAACTCGATGATGAGCCGCGACTACAAGCAGGTGCTCAAGTCTATGCCGGCTTCCTCCATAAAGAGCATTGAGGTTATCACAAACCCTCCCGCAAAGTACGAGGCTGAGGGTATAGACGGCATCATCAACATTATCACCCACCGTAAGACCAATGACAGCTACAACGGCTCGCTCGGTATTCGCGGCGACCAATTCGGCGGATTGGGCGGTAACGGTTATATTGCAACTTCTATCGGCAAGTTTAACCTATCGCTAAACCTCTTTTTGGGCGAATACCTCTCACCGGGTAGTGAGTCCACGACCGTCAGGGAGAACTATTTCAATGATGAGCTTCGCTACGGCAGTTCGGCTTTGAGCTCGGATATGTCGAAAAGCCGCAACTTCGGAGCCTGGATGGAGGCAAGTTATGAGATAGATACATTCAACCTTATTACTCTGGCATTCTCGCCTTTCTTGGGCAACTATGACAATACGGGCAACTCGTGGTCAGAATATCGCAATACGAGAAATGAGGTTACAATGCGTTACGACCAGTTGACAACCTCTAAGAGGAGCTATGGCGGTATTTCGGGTAACATCGACTACCAACGTATCTTTATGAAACCAGACCGCACATTTACCGTCTCATACAAGATGGACTATAACCCCAACTCTTCGAGCTATAACACTGTCCTTGATGGTGTTGTAAACTACGAGAGCTATAAACGCTACTCCAACAACAAGTCGTGGGGAGCAGAGCACACCTTGCAGATAGACTACTACGAACCAATCACCAAGGAGCATATCTTTGAGGTAGGCGGTAAGTATATTATGCGTCCTAATGTGAGTAACTCGGAAATCTTCACAAACGACGTTCCCGACAACCGCTACAAAAACGACCTAGACTATCTGCAACATATTGCCGCAGCATATACCTCCTATCAGTATAAACTCAAAAAGTTCAGTGCAAAGGCGGGTCTTCGTGCCGAATATACAATCAATACCGGTACATTCAAATTGAGAGAGGAGTACCCTATGTTCAATAGATACTTCAACCTGATTCCGTACGTAAACCTATCCTACAAACCCACGGACGAACAGAACTTTCGTTTTGGTTACACTCAACGCCTGCAACGTCCGAGCATATGGTATATGAATCCATATATTGACGACCAAAATCCAATGTATATATCCACCGGTAACCCCAACATTGAGTCGGCTATCGGACACAGCTTCGATTTGAACTGGGGTATCTATAAGCGAGCGTTCAACCTCTCGGCATCTTCCTCGGTTTTACTTACGGACAATTCCATCCAGCGGGTATCTACACTGCTTGATAATGGTGCCATATTCTCGACCTACGAGAATATAGGTAGGTCTATTAATTTTAGTGCGTTAAATGGGTATGGCTCTGTCCGTTTTTTTGACGGTAAACTAAGCATTAATGGTAATTTCGGAATCAACTACACGCGTATTGAACAAAAAATAGTTAACGGTATGAGTAATCAGGGATGGACCTATCGCATCTCCGGCGGTATCAATGGGCAACCTTGGAAAAATGGTAATATCGGTTTTTACGGCGGATACAACTCGGGTAATGTCGGACTACAGAATATCAATTCGGGGTATAGTTACACAAATTTCTCAATCGGGCAGTCGCTCCTCAAGCGTAATCTTACAATCTCTGCATATATCAGCTCTCCTTTCCGCGAGAGAATGTATCACGATTATGAGCAGTTTGGCGAAGGTTTCTATCAGAAGTCGGAAAACTGGAACGTAGAACGTCGCGTTGGTATTTCGGTTCAATGGCGATTTGGTAAGATGATGCAGAGCGTGAAAAAGGCACGCCGTGGTATCAGCAACGACGATGGTGGTGGAGCAGCCTCGGGAGGCAGCGGCGCGGGAGGCGGTAAATAATAGGCAACAATCCAACCACCGGTGAAAGGTGGTTGGATTGTTTTTTTTTGGAGGGTGGAGTGGGGGAGGATAACGATATTATTGCTACCTTTGTGTTGCCGTAAAAAGAGCCATAATAAAACCAAAATATAAAACTTAAACAGTTTCTAAGTAGGGAAATACATCTCACTAATTCTTTCTCACCACTTAGAAGCCTACTTTTGGAAGCCCCTTTACTCTGACTCGGCATAGCCATTATGAAAATAGCAGTAGCAATCACCGGCGCGAGTGGTGCCGTATATGCACGTCAATTTATTGCCCAACTGTTGGTCTGCCGGCAGGTAGAAGGGATATTTGTTGTTCTCAGCGGTAATGCGGACGCTGTGGCGGAACACGAATTAGGCGCAAAATGGTCTTTTGACGACAAGAGAATCACACTATTCGAGCGGGACGATTTTTTCAACCGGCTGGCTTCGGGCTCAGCGGGGGCAGACGCTATGGTGATTATCCCCTGCTCGATGGGGACATTGGGGCGCATAGCCGCCGGCGTGTCGGACGATTTGATAACGCGCGCGGCAGATGTGATGCTCAAAGAGCGGCGAAGGTTGGTTTTAGTTCCGCGAGAATCACCCTACTCCCTCGTTCATCTAAACAATATGGTGGCTCTGACCCAAGCAGGAGCCATTATTCTCCCCGCATCACCCGGATTCTACCACAGACCAACCACAATAGAAGAGCTCATAAAGAGTGTGACGCAACGAATAATGCAACTTCTTGGTATCCAAGACGAAGATAGGTATAAATGGAAAAACTGAAAGTAATAAAAATTGGTGGCAACATCGTGGATGACCCCACAAAATTGGAGCGGTTCATATCAGATTTTGCCAAACTCGAAGGGTTGAAAATCTTGGTTCACGGTGGAGGCAAGGTGGCAACAACTATCGGCAAATCGCTCGGCATAGAGACAACTATGATTAACGGCAGGCGGGTGACAGACCGCCCGACACTGGATGTGGTGACGATGGTCTACGCCGGACTTATCAATAAAAATATTGTCGCCCAATTACAGGCTGTCTCCTGTAATGCCATCGGACTTTGTGGCGTGGACGGAGCTTTTATCAACTCCCGCAAGCGCTCGCCACATCCGATAGACTACGGATTTGTGGGCGACCCTGTGAGTGTCAATATCGCTACTGCAAAGTTGTTGCTCGGTGGCGGTGTCGTTCCTGTCATTGCCCCCATAACGGGGGATATGGGCGGAACGCTACTCAATACCAATGCCGACACCGTGGCGCAGACCATAGCAACAGGGTTGGCAGGTGAGTATGAAACGGAATTGGTCTATTGTTTCGAAAAGAGAGGCGTGCTGGAGAATGTCGAGGACGAAAACTCCGTGATAAGGCATATTACCCCTGCCATATTCGAGCAGCTCAAGGCAGAGAAAAAGGTGGCAGACGGAATGTTACCAAAGCTTGAAAATGCCTTTAAGGCTGTCGATGAGGGTGTTGAGCGCGTTGTGATATGTGCTGCAGAAGCTATTGGTGAGGATGGTAATTGGGGAACTGTTATTGGGGGCTGTTGCGGCTCAGACCACGCGACAAGCGCGGGACGACAATGAGAGATATTATGCCCATATATCAAATATCCAAATTAATGTTCAACGAGCTAATGCCATAAGCAAAAGATGAAAAGTGAAGGATTTAGTATAGAGCATTTCTCGACCCTCACCTCCACCAACGACCACGCAATGGGTTATGACTACCCCCACGGCACGGTAATTGTTGCCGAAAATCAAACGGCAGGGCGAGGACAACGTGGCAACCTCTGGCAGGCTCAGGCAGGTGCAAACCTCACCTTCTCGTTGGTGGTGCATCCTAGGCACATTCCCGTTTGCGAGCAGTATACCATCTCTATGATTGCCGCCCTTGCGGCGTGTGACACCCTGAGGGAGTGGGGAGTAGATTGCGAAATAAAGTGGTCTAATGATATATATGTAAATGACAAAAAAATAGGGGGGATACTCATCGAACACTCCTTTCATAGCGAGAACCTTGCCAAAAGTGTTATAGGGGTAGGGTTGAATATCAATCAGACACACTTCCCGCCCGAAATTCCTAACCCCACATCAATGAGTCTGTTGTGTGGCGGGAGCTACGACAAAACTCCCATATTGGATGCCTTTATCACCTGCTTTAGGGAGCGTTACTCTCAATCTAACACACGTCTGCACGCAGACTACACACAGAGATTGTGGCGGCGCGAGGGTCAGTGGCGATTTCGCGATAAAGAGGGCGACTTTGTGGCATCTATACGCGAGGTGGACAATAAAACAGGACAACTCACCCTTCTTGACGAGAGGGGTGAGTTGCGCCGTTACTGGTTCAAGGAGGTTGAATTTTTGCTCTAGAACTCTGTTTTCCAGAGCCCGTGTAGGTTGCAATACTCGTAAACTGCTGTCGGCTCTTCTGCACATCGGCAAAAAGTAGCCTCGGGTTTGTCGGCAAGATAGGCAACTAATCCGCCGCCGGCGGTCTGTACATAGATAAAGGCTATGTGGTGGTCGGCAGTCATCGGATGTGGCACACCACCTACCTTGACCGTGAATACCCCATTACCCATCTGCTCCACGACGGGCAGATGTTTCTCTACACTTGCCTCTGTGGTGTTGGCTTTTAACTCCTCCATCCGTTCGCCACAACATACCACGGGTACACTCGAATCCACTAGTTTGGTAATCACATTACCGCAGTGGTTACATCTAAAAAATTTTTGCTCTCTCATCGCTGTAAAAGTTTAACGATAAGAGAGCAAAAAACGTGCCAAAATCTTTTGATTGGAAACCTCAGAATTGTGTGGAATACAGAAAGAGCTACTTCACAATCGTCATCTCTTGGATGAGGTTGTTAGCGCCCGCGAACTTGTCGATAATGAAGAGTACGTAACGAATATCAACAGAGATAGTGCGCTGAAGTTCAGGCTCAAATGCTATATCGCCGCTCATTGCCTCCCAGTTGCCGTCGAATGCCAAACCGATAAGTTCGCCCTTGCCGTTCATCACGGGGCTACCCGAGTTACCACCCGTAATGTCGTTGTTGCTCAACAGCGCAACAGGAACATCACCATTGACGGCATATTGTCCGAAATCTTTGCTCTTCCACAGTTCGACAAGTTTATCCGGCACAACAAATTCGGGGTCATCGTTATTACGTTTTGCAACCACGCCACCCAAGGTGGTGTAATAGTTGTAGAAGACTGCATCGGCAGCCCAGTAAGGCAACACCTGACCGTAAGTCATACGCATCGTAAAATTTGCATCGGGATACATAGACTTCTTACCCTTGTTCATCTCTAACAGACCAGCCAAGTATTTGCGGTGTCCTTCTGCAAACTTTTGGTTATATGTAGCCTGCCCCTGAGATAGTTCACCCCCACGAGCCATAATGGCGCGTACCGCCATAATTGCAGGGTCGCTATCAATATTGGATAGTGTTGCAACCCAAGCATTGTATTTGTCTTGGTCTACGAAAACAGAGTTATCGAAAATCTCCTTTGTAAGTTGTGTCGCGTTCAATCCCTGCATCTGATTGATGAGGGGAGACTTAGAGTCGGCAACAAAGATTTCTAGTAGTTTAGGGGTGATTTTGCGGTCGGTGGATTGGTTGTAATTTTTGAAGAATGCTTCGCCGGCTTTCAGCAGTTCTTCTTTCTGCTTCTCGGGAGCCATTTTCTGATTGAGAATAGCATTTGCGCGTGAGGCAAGTTGGAAGCTCTCAACATTCATCAACGCCTCGGAGATATACTGCAACTCACGTGCAGCCGGACGACGACCCTTGACAGCCTCCTCAATCAAAACCAGTGCATCCCCATACTTCGCTTTACGCGAGGGGTCTGCATTAACCCACGCCACAAACACATCTTGCTCAGCCTGTTTCTTGCTGCGAACGTCCAATTTTTTGAGTCCGCGGCTCATACCTATCGAGTTCTTCCAGTAGTTGGACGAGCCCGCATATTTGTTTGCATACTTAATGCGAACCTCATCCGAGGCAATCATATCCTCCCACATAAGTTTTTGACGCTCACCACGAACGTAGATGCGAATCGGATTGTCTTGCTCCAAAGTTTGGTCAATCTCCCAGGTTGTCATATAACGGTTTGTACGTCCCGGGAATCCCATAATCATAGCATAATCACCCTCCTTGTAGCCCTTCAGTGATACTTTGAGGTGTTCTTTGGGCTGATATGGCTTGTTGGTTTTCTCGTAATTGTCTGTTGATTTGTTCTCACCGTTGGCATATACGCGGAATAGTGAAAAGTCACCTGTGTGGCGGGGCCACATCCAATTGTCGGTCTCGCCTCCGAACTTGCCTATTGAGCTGGGAGGTGCACCCACAAAGCGAACATCGCCAAAACGTTCGTTTATGAACATAAGATATTGATTGCCACCGAACATTGAAGAGACGTTTGCGGTAAGGTTCTCCTCCTTATTTGTATTTTTTGTAACGATTTGCAGACTATTCTCGCGGATTTTGGCTGCACGTTCCTGCTCTGTCATTTTGTCGGTAACGCCCTCGAGCACCCGAGTGGTAACATCCTCTATCTTGCGAACGAATATTACGCCAAGACCCGGTGAGGGAATCTCCTGCTCTTTAGTTTTTGCCCAGAATCCGTTTTTGAGATAGTCGTGCTCCACGGTTGAGTGAGACTGAATGGTGCCGTAACCGCAGTGGTGGTTGGTGAGCACGAGCCCCTCTGGTGAGATAATTTCGCCTGTGCAACCGCCGCCAAAGATGACGATAGCATCCTTCAACGCGTTCTGGTTTAAAGAATAAATTTGCTCGGCAGAAAGTTTGAAGCCCTTCTTCTGCATATCTTTAATGTTGAGGTCTTTTACGAATGGTAAAAGCCACATACCCTCATCCGCACGTGCGGTGAAGACCGTAACAAATAGCGCAACGGCGGCGATAAATAGTTTTTTCATAAATGGTTATGATTTGTTGTTATTGTTTCCTTAAGGGGATTTCTAGGCAGGGAAAAATAACTTCTAAAAAAGTATGAATAATTATTTTTCCCTACTTAAAAGTCACCTTAACAGCACAAAGATAATAATTTTTACTGCATATCGTAAAAAATTAATAACTTTGCGGGGTAATTTGTCGGTTGAGGAGGTTGGGTAGTTGAGCCGTCTAATCACTAGCTAATTTGGCAACTCGGCTACCGAACAATTCAACTATCAATTAGTACTAAAATTAATAATATAGCAATGCAACAATCTATTGACACCTACAACTTTGCAGGTAAGAAGGCGATTATTCGCGTAGATTTTAATGTGCCATTGGAGACGACTTCAGATGGCAATTTCCGTGTAACCGATGCAACGCGTATCCGTGCGGCAATCCCTACTATTAAGAAGGTTCTCGCAGCAGGTGGCTCGGCAATCTTGATGTCTCACTTGGGACGTCCAAAGGGTGTTACCGAAAAATACTCTTTGAAACACATTATCTACAAAATTGAAGAGTTGCTTGGCGTAAAAGTTCAATTTGCAGACGATTGCCAAAGGGCAGAGAAAGAGGTTGCTGAACTGAAACCGGGTCAAGTTCTTCTCTTGGAAAACCTGCGTTTCTATGCAGAGGAGGAGGGCAAACCACGCGGCTTGGCAGAGGATGCAACAGACGAGGAGAAGAAGGCTGCGAAGGCATCCGTAAAGGCGTCTCAAAAAGAGTTTGTTAAGAAACTGGCAAGCTATGCGGATTGCTATATCAACGATGCGTTTGGTACGGCTCACCGCGCCCACGGCTCAACGGCTCTTATTGCCGAATATTTCCCGGGTGATAAGATGTTTGGCTATATTATGGAGAACGAGTTGAAGGCGATTGACAACGTGTTGGAAAATGCCGAAAGACCATTTACGGCTATTCTCGGTGGCTCGAAGGTATCTACAAAGATTACAATCATCGAATCACTACTCGAAAAGGTTGATAACCTGATTCTTTGTGGTGGTATGACCTATACCTTTATGGCGGCAGAGGGCGGCAAAATAGGTATGTCAATCAACGAACCAGACCAATACCAAACCGCACTGGACGTGTTGGCAAAAGCTGACAAAAAAGGTGTAAAAATCTACTTGGCGGAGGATGCGCTTTGCGGCAACGACTTCAGGAACGATTGCGATACAATGATTTGCCCCTCTAATGATATACCGGATGGTTGGGAAGGTATGGACATCGGTCCGAAAACGGTGGTCACTTTTGCAAAAGTAATAAAGGAGTCGAAAACTCTTCTTTGGAACGGTCCTGCGGGAGTGTTTGAGTTCGACAACTTCGCGGGCGGCTCGCGTGCTATCGCTCAAGCCATCGTAGAGGCTACTGCTCAGGGGGCTTACTCTCTCATTGGCGGCGGAGACTCGGTTGCTTGCATCAATAAGTTCGGTATGGCAGACAAGGTTAGCTACGTATCGACAGGTGGCGGCGCGCTACTCGAATATATGGAAGGCTTGGAACTTCCGGGAGTGGCGGCAATCAGAAAATAGTCTGATAGACTGTTAGAGAAAATATTCTTTACATTTGTTCGTAATGATAGTTCTAAGAAACATTACCGAGCAAAAATAAAACACGAATGAGTGCTCTCTTCAAAGGGAGCACTCATTCGCATTTCTATAACCTGAGTAAGGGATATATTACCAAAAAATGCAAAATAACCCACGACTAATTCTTAGAACCCACCTAAACTACTTCACATTATCCTTGATGGGCTGAGCCGAAGATTTGCCAACCAACTCATTTAGAGTGGTTAGGAATATGCCGAGCTCGTTTATAGGATATTCACCCTTGAAGTCGAGGATGATTTCGCGTTCCTCGCCCGGCAACATATCGAAGTAGGCGTCCGAAGGGTTGTTTTGTAATTTCTCGGCGCTGAATAATATGCTTTTCAACAACTTATTGGCTTTCAAGTTTGCACGCACCCGATTTCCATCCTGCGAGTAGGTTACCTCAAAGTCGGCTTTTGGGAGTTTCAGATTTTTAAGAGGAACGAAGTAGTAAATTACCCGCGTTGGCTTGCCGTCTATTTTACCCTCAGCCACTAGCATAACTTTCGAGGGGTCAGCTCCTTGCAGCAACTCTTTGTCGGTTGAGTGCAGCAGTTCGATATTGCTGTTTGCGGGAATCTTGCCCGAGCTGTTTTCACGCCAAAGCACCTTGCCATCGAAATCCATCAACGTAAGAGTCCCCTCGTAATCAACATCTTCCAAGCGGTCGTTCAGACCCCATAGTTTTACTGTCTGGGTGGAGTCTATTTTCTCGAAACTTACCATTGAGGGCTCGAAGCTGCGGCGAGCATAATATTGCAGAGCTTTCCAGCGTCCCTCGGAGTCCATCGAGCTCCACGAAGCCACAGGCCAGCAGTCGTTTAGCTGCCAATAGAGAGACCCCATTGTCCACGGACGCTTCTGACGATGCCCCTCCATAGCTATCTTAATGCCCTCAGCCTGTAGTAGTTGCGTTAGATATATATACGTGCGGAAGTCGTTTTTTAGCAGCGGCAAATCGCGCACCATATACTCCTCCATCACGCGATAGCCCTTCGGATTCTTTTGGTGAACCACCATCGCCGGGCTATATAGTCGCATATCCTCGGATTTGAAAAACTCGCGGTAGGTGTCGTAGCAGGCAAGTGATTGGAAGCCATATTCATTGCTGAAACGCCCCGGCTTATCCTTATAGACCGAAAACGGCTCCTCATCGTGGAATACACCCCAATAGTGGACATCGCCCTCGATTTGACTGCGGGGATTGCCACGCCCATAGAGTGGTGAACTTGGGTGATAGAAGCGTGTGGTATCCTCTGAGTATAGCGCCCGGGGAATCACGTGGCGGAAGAGAGAGTCGATGCCATCCTTAATCTGCTTCTGCTGAGCATCGTCCCAGCCATATACCTTCTGATAACCCCAATGATACCAAGCCTCGTCAATCTCGTTATTGCCGCACCAAAGCACAATAGAGGGGTGGTTTCGGAGTCGCCCGACATTATATTTGACCTCCTTGGTCACCGACTCAAAAAACTCCTTGTCCCACGGGTAGAACGAGCAGGCAAACATAAAGTCCTGCCATACCATAATCCCGTTTTCGTCGCATAGTTCGTAGAATAAATCCTCTTCGTAGATGCCTCCGCCCCACACACGCAACATATTCATATTTGACATCTTAGTGGTCTCAATCAGACTGAGATAGCTCTCTGTGGCGACGCGTGGAGTAAAAACATCCTGTGGAATATAGTTTGCCCCCTTGGCAAAGACCGGTTGCCCATTTACCTCGAAGTAGAAGCTCTTGCCATCACCCTGCGCATCGGGTTGCTGCACCAACCGAACAGTGCGCACACCGATACGGGTGTTCTTTTGGTCATATTTTTTATCGCCCGCCGCCAATATCGCCACCATTGAGTACAGATTCGGCTCGCCCATACCGTTGGGATACCAAAGGCTCGGATTTTCGATAGCGAAAGGCAGAGTAAATTTATTCTCGCCCTTTGTAAGAGTAACACTCTGCTGTGCATAGACTTTACCTGCCGTATCGGCTACCACGAGGGTGAACTTGCCCTCAGTGACGGCATCGACTGTGAAGTTGGCGTCGAAATCGGCTTTTTGATTCGACTGAGACTTTTGTATATACTGTATAGTGTTGATTTTTGCTCTGTTCCACCCCTCTATAAAGACGGGTCTCCACACGCCCACCGTCACAAAACGGGGACCCCAGTCCCAGCCGAAGTGGTAGGGTGCTTTGCGGGTGAATACACTTGTTTTGGCATCCTTGCCCTTATCGTTGTCTGCGGGGAGTTTTATTGGGAGTTTATTTGCTAGCTCTAAACCCTTGTTATAAGCGGAGCTAAAACGCACGGTAATTGTGTTTTCACCATCCAGTAATTTGCCGGTCACATCCACTGTCCACTCCAAAAACATATTGTCGGCACTGAGCAACAACTCCTCGTTGAGGTAGATGTCGGCGTATGTATCCAATCCCTTGAAGATGAGTTGCTGTACATCAGCCTTTAGTAATTCGGATGTGGGGCGAAACTTGCTCCGATACTCCCAATCCTTCTCCTCGATCCATTGCAGGTTCGCCTCGTTGGTGGAGTAGAACGGGTTTTCGATAACCTTGTTTGCAAAGAGGTCTGTATGGACTGTGCCCGGCACCGTAGCCGGCATCCAATCCGTATTCCCCAACTGACGGAACGACCAGTTCTCAACGATGGTCTGCTCTATCTTTTCGCTCTTTTGAGCAAGCAGCTTTTGTGGCTCTATTTTACTGCCGCAACCCACCAAGAGCAGAGGCAACATTACGAATAGTAGGTTTTTCATTTTTAATATTTAAAAAGTTATTCCGGTAATCATATCCGACTTAATAACGTATTTATTGTGAGTCAATTTATTCCGGAGCTATTTTGCACCCAAAATACGCAACGCTTCACTGATTTCTCGCTTATCTATGCTGTTGATAACTTTATAAAAATCACCGTCTTGGTATAATCGCCCGGCAATAAGTGCCTTGATGTAGTTGTCAATCTCGCGGCGAGAAACAGCCAACTGCTCCTCATTTTTCGCCACACTGCGCTCCTCGCCCATTTTCACCAAGCTATCGATCATCTGCTGACCAATGCTAAATTCTTTGTCAAATTTCTCGAAAGTGGGATATTTAGCCAAGTAATTGCCTCGATTTTTATCTAAATCCTTGATGACGAACTCGAGGAATACGCCGTTACGCACCAACTTACCCCAATAGTCAGTGTAGGAGGTGGTATCCAAGGGTACAATCACATCGGGCAGAATGCCCCCGCCACCATAAACTGTACGCCCCTTGAGCAGGGTTTTGTAAACCAAAGAACTATCTACCACAGCCTTATTTCCTGTGATCTCGCCCGAGGTGTAGCGGTCGGCAAAGTCGTGGTAATAGGCATTCTTGTCGCCGAGTTTATATGGGCGTTGTATGGAACGTCCGCTTGGGGTGTAATAGTGTGCCACAGTAAGGCGCATAGCCGAGCCGTCATCAAGGGGTATTTGCGACTGCACGAGCCCTTTGCCGAAAGTTCGCCGCCCCACGATTGTGGCTCTGTCCCAATCCTGTAAAGCGCCGGCAACAATCTCGGATGCCGATGCCGAGTTTTGGTCTACCAGCACCACAATATCGCCCTTGGCAAAGAGTGGTGTACCTTGCGAAAGCTCATCGCGACGCGGCACGGCACGCCCTTGGATGTAGACAACCAACTTGTCGTTATCAAGGAAGTTAGAAGATACATCCACTGCTTGGTCTAAGAGTCCGCCACCGTTGCTGCGTAAATCGAGAATCAACTTTTTAGCATCCTTGAGCTTCACTAATGCCTCTTGCAACTCCTTGTTTGTGGTTGCCGAAAAGCGGTTGAGCTTAATGAAACCCACGCCGGGGGCTATGTAATATGCCACATCGAGGCTGTTCATCGGAATCTTGTCGCGAATAATCTTAAAATGTAATGGCTCATTCACTCCGCGGCGGATAATCGCCGCTCTCACTTCTGTGCCCTTTGCGCCGCGTAGGATTTTGGGAACATCGTTCTGCTTCTTGCCAATGGTGCTTTCGCCATTGACCTCTATTATGCGGTCGCCGGGCATCAATCCCACGGCTGCTGACGGTCCGCCGGGGATGGTGTTTACAACTATGATGGTGTCGATCAGTACATTAAATTCGATACCAATGCCCTCGAAATTACCTTGAAACTCCTCCGTGTCCCGTTCCAACTCCTCCTTGGGGATAAAGGTGGAGTGCGGATCCAACTCCGAAAGTACCTTGGCAATGGCTGAGTTTGCCAACTTTTCGACATTAACAGTATCAACGTAACCACTAGTAATCCAATATAGTGCCTTGTCTATCTTCTGGATTTGCTTCAACTCCTCGTTCGAGATTTGATTGCGTCGTTGTTGTGCTACGGCAGGGGCAACCATCGCCGCTGCAAGTACCATTAAAAATATTCTCTTCATAAATTTATAAAATTATCGGGTCTTTTATTTGTCAATACTCCCTTATGTTTTTTTAGTTACTATCACCTGTCAAGGGGTTATTGTGTTTAATGACAGTGAATTATATGCTTCTGTGTTCAAGTGTTAATTTCACTCAGTTAAGTATGTTTTGTACTCTCTGAAAGTACGAAGTTACAAAATAAATCCGTATTACTCTCATTTTGGGACATCTTCGGTTTTTTATGCTGGGAAAAAAGAATTATTGCGTATATTAACGTGTATAATACTCTTTTCTTGCGGTTACCCCGGATAATAATCTGTTGTACTTTTTTATTTCCTGTCACTCAGTTACAATAGCGGGGTGACACTGAAATATATTGTACGTCCTTCCAATCAATTAATTTTTTTTTTGAAAATTTAGTACTTAGTGTTGCATAGTACTAAAATATTTCCATATCTTTGCAATGTCAAATATAGTGCAAGTCGAGTGAGATAAATCTTATTTGATTTTCCGGATGCCGCATATGTTATACAAATAAATGTAAACTACATAAAAAAATGAAACCAACCAGAAACGTAAACATTGGCTCAATACCCTTTGTCATTGACGAGGATGCCTTCGTGGTACTCGAAGATTACCTACGTCAGGTGAGCAACCGCCTGCCCGTGGGCGAGAGAGCCGAGATACTCGAAGATGTGGAGAATCGCATCGCCGAGATTTTTGCGGGGCGCATAAATCCGAGAATGCAGGTGATTTCGCTCCCATTGGTGGGCGAGGCTATCGCCATAATGGGTGCTGCCGAGGAGTTTGGCGAAGCCCAGACTTTTAGTGATTATTCCAATTCGACAAAGCCGACAATCGAAAAATCGTGGTGTGGGTTCTATCGCTCTGTTGATGACAGAGTTTTGGGCGGAGTGTGTGGCGGACTTGCCAAGGTGGTTAATATTGACCCCAAGGCTCTACGCATACTCTATGCCGTGCTTACGATAGTGTCCTTTTCAGCCCTTATGTGGATTTACCTTGCAGCGTGGATTTTAGTTCCGGAAGAGACAATTAAAAAGTAGAGACAAATGAATGCAGATAACCAAAAGGCTCAAATGAGAAAAGGGATTTTAGAGTATTGCATACTGCTGATTATCAGTCGCGGGGATGCCTACACTCAGGAGATAATCGCCAAGCTCAAAGAAGCCGAAATGATAGTGGTGGAAGGGACGCTATACCCTATCCTCACTCGCCAGAAAAACCAGGGCTTGCTGTGCTACCGCTGGGAGGAATCCACACAGGGACCACCCCGCAAATACTTCTCAATAACCGAAATAGGACGTAACTATCTCCTTCAGTTAGATAGCGCGTGGATTGAACTATCATCACAAATAGATAAACTCAAACAACAATGACAGAGATAATCAATGTAAGCATAGGCGGTATACCTTTCTCCTTGGAAAAGGGGGCTTACACCCTGCTGAGCAATTTTTTGAAAAATTATGCCTACAACAGCGAAATCGAAAACAGTATTGCCCAGCGGTTAATGGAGGTTGCAAATAATGCACAGACAATCTCCACCGAAAATATGCAGGGGGTAATCACGGAACTCGGCGGTATAAACATCACCCCCGTAACCGAAGCCCCTGCGCAGGAGTACACTCAGAGGCGACTTATGCGTAATCCCAAGGGTGCGATTTTGGGAGGAGTCTGTACGGGGTTTGCAACCTATTTAAACTCTAATGTGGCACTCTTCAGAATCGCCTTCATCCTCCTATTTCTGCTCAGCAGCAGTCGCTGGTGGTTTTTTGGCTGGTTGCCATTTCACAATATAATACCATTAGGCGGATTGAGTGTAATAGCCTATATAGTCCTATGGGCGGCACTGCCGGTTGCAAAAAATGAGATGCCGTATAGCGCTCCAAATAGCAGTGGTGTAGGCTCGGGTGTGGCATCTGTTCTGAGGGTTATAATTTTGGCAATTACGGGTGTCAGCTTCGCCCTATTTATTGCAGCCGTAGCCATTACAGCCGTAAGGCTCACCGTTGAGGTCGGTCTGGGCAATACATTTATTCCGGCATTTTTGGATGTGGTTGGAGTGAGTTACCCCCTTGCCCTTGCCTGCGCCGTAGCATTGGTGGTGCTGCCTGCTGTGGCGATATTTACAATCATAACAGGTTCATTACAAAGATTTAGAGGCACAGGCATTGCGGTTCTCATAATCTTTATCGTGTGGATGGTCGCTCTCATCTTCTCGACTTATGTCGTGCTTGACCATATAACAGAAATTTCACATCTCCATTATGGAGAGTGGCGTTGGTATTTACGGTGGTAATTAGAGGGGAGTTCTGAATTGCAGAGGCGTGCCCTGCCTCGCCTCTGCAATTCAGAAGTTCAACTCCAAACCATCGTATGCCAACTCCACATTGGAGGGTAGAGTTGGGGATATGTCGGTGTATTTACCCAGTTGGTGTGAGATGTGGGTGAGAAAGGCTCTGCGCGGAGCAGCTTTGGCAATGACTTCAAGAGCTTGTTCCAGTGTGAAGTGAGACATATGCTCCTTGTGTCTGAGTGCATTGATTACCAATACATCAACCCCGCGGAATTTCTCTATCTCGCTATCCTCTATCGAGTTCATATCCGTCAAATAGCAGAAATCGCTGATGCGGTATCCGAAGACGGTTTGTTTGAAGTGCTTGCCCCTGATAGGAATTACCCTCAGTGTACCGACCATAAATGGCTGTTCGTCAATTATGTGCATATCAATCTCGGGCACGCCCGGGTATCTAAAATCTGCAAAAGCATAATCGAAATCCTTGCGAAGAATTGCTCCCACGTGTGCTGTGCAGTATACATCTATTGGTTTGCGCATAAAATAGTTATAGGCGCGCAGGTCGTCCATTCCGCCGGTGTGGTCTTTGTGGTCGTGAGTGTATAGTACCCCATCAATCTTTTTGACGCCGGCGCGCAACATCTGATAGCGGAAATCGGGCGATGTGTCTATGACAATGTTTACCGTGGAGGTCTCCACATATACAGATGAACGCAACCGTTTGTCGCGCCTATCATCCGAGCAACAAACCTCGCACTCGCAACCAATCATCGGCACCCCCTGGGAAGTGCCCGTGCCTAAGAAAACTACCCTCATTACTCTTGGTGTTTGAAAGCCCCCTTAATGCAATCATCCACAAAGTGGCGCGAGATACGTTCCTTGTATAAATCGCCGATAGTAAGCAATATACCTGTCTCTTCAACATTGCCAAAGTCGGGATTCACGGCAGTCTCGAAGACCTTCATCGTTGGCGAAAGCTGCATATAGGAGTTAATGAGCGGCGGAATGACCTCTTGGTAATCTCGTACATACTTACTCAATATCTTATAATCTTCCCCGAAGGTACGTCCCGAGAAAATATCGCTCATCTTCTGCTCGTCAATCCAGAGGTTGGCCGGATATTTTGTGTGGATAAGGTTTTCGTGGTCGGGAAAATATTTGCGCAAGAAGTATATGAGTAGCTTTTTAGCCTCGCGATTGTAGTTGTCGTACATTGTCACCTTCCCGAAGAGGTACTTAATGTCGGGGTTGCTGACAATTACCGAACCTATGCCGTCCCAGAGGTTATCCAGCGCAAAAAGCCCTTTGAATCCGGCGCTTCCTGCTTGAAACTTGGGCTGAATGAATGAGCGTCCGAGCTCTATGGTATATGGCAAGTACTTCATTCTAAACCTATCCGAGAAGCTGAAGTAGTGCTCCGTGGAGAGGCATCGCGGATATGACGAACGCGGAATTATGTAGCGATAACCGCCCCAAATCTCCCGTTCACGCGGGTCCCACACTATAAGTTGGTAGTACCCATCGGGGTCGGTATCGTATTCATCAATATCGACAGCCTTACCCGTGCCGCCACCCGCATTGCGAAAGGTCAATTCCCGCAAACGCCCAACCTCCCGCATCACAGCAGGAGCCTGAGCGGCGCGAAATATATATATGAGGTTACCGGCTTTATTTGTTTGTCGCCACAGAAGCTCATCCGTGAGCTCCGCCTGCAAAAGCTCTTTGTCTATTGGTTCGATAATGGGAGTCATATTTGTGAATCAATAGTTCGTTAAGTAGTTGATTAATAATTTGTTATTCCATACAATATCCGGAATTATCACCCCGCACTTGCTGCCGAATTTCGACCGTATTAACTGTCTTATATTCAGCGATAACCAGACCTAACGGCAAACGCGGGGTGAGGAAACTGAAAATTTTTAACGAAGCTATCGTGAAAGGAAATTGTGAATAAGTAATGGGGGATTGAAAAATATTGTTGCTGATTTTTTAAAAGTAGTGTTAAGGGGAGTTCTAATAATTAATTATTAGAACTCCCCTTAAATAATTATTTATGCGGCTCTTCCGTCGTTGCCTGCTTAATCTTAGGTTTGCCGATGGTTTCGCGCATTGTGGTATCTGCTTGGATGTTTTTCAACTTATAGTAGTCCATAATTCCAAGGTTGCCCTCGCGGAAAGCCTCGGCAATCGCCATCGGTATCTGAGCTTCGGCTTCGATAACCTTTGCGCGTGCCTCCTGAGCCTTGGCAATCATCTCCTGCTCGAGAGCCACAGCCATTGCGCGCTTCTCCTCAGCCTTAGCCTGAGCAATATTTTTGTCGGCATTTGCCTGGTCCATTTGCAGCACAGCACCGATATTGCGACCTACGTCAATATCAGCAATGTCGATGGAAAGAATCTCGAAAGCCGTTCCAGCATCCAAACCCTTTTGCAGTACCACGCGTGAGATAAAATCAGGATTTTCGAGAACGCTCTTGTGCGAATCTGCCGAGCCTATGGACGAGACTATGCCCTCGCCAACGCGTGCCAAAATGGTCTCTTCGCCCGCTCCGCCTACTAACTGTTTGATATTAGCGCGAACAGTAACGCGTGCCGTGGCAACCAATTGGATGCCATCCTTAGCAACAGCAGTAACCGGAGGTGTAGTGATAACCTTAGGATTGACAGACATTTGCACGGCTTGAAACACATCACGCCCCGCCAGGTCGATAGCCGTAGCCATCTTGAAGTCGAGGTTAATATTAGCCTTCTGAGCCGAAACCAGTGCGTGAGTAACATTGGGGACGTGTCCGCCCGCCAAGAAGTGTGCCTCTAACTCATTGCTATTGAGCGAAAGACCAGCTTTCGTGCTCTCAATCATAGAGGATACAATGACCGTGGGCGGCACCTTGCGCCAGCGCATCAGCACCAACTGCAAAAGACCCATTCTCACGCCAGAAACCTGAGCCGAAAACCATAGTCCCACCGGGATAAAGTAGAGAATCAACCAAAGTGCGATGATTGACACCCCGATAATTACGAGGATTGTTACATCAAAATTTTCCATTGTTATTTGAGTTTTACTATTAAGTTCATATTATCCGTACCAACCACCTCCACCGTGCTACCCTCATCAACGTACTCTCCCATAGTTTTAACCTCGATTACTTGATTGTTAATCAAAATCTTACCCATAGGAGCAAGACGCGTAATCGCTCTACCTTCGTCGCCAACCGAGGCACGAGGCATATTGTCTAACGAGTTTTCTATATTGGTGTTCAGTGCCACGCGCCGCCAAGTTTTTGAGCGCAGGAATATTGCCGTCAATATCGACAAAATTACCACAACAACAGCAAGGGTGACCCACCCCGCCGTCTGTCCGACAGTCGTAAAAGCAACATATACAGCACCAGCCAAGGCGCAGAACGACCCGATAGCCGCCACCGTAATTCCGGGTAGCAAAATGAGCTCCGCCGCAAAAAGCAGAATGCCCAATACTATTAATAATATTATCCAGCCCATATTTGATAGTTTTTAGTGGTTAGTTTTTAGTGGTTGGTGACAGAGAAAGATCATTCAATACTTATCACCTCCACCTTTGTGTTTCCCTTTGTGCGCAATATCTCGGCGATAACATCTGCTTGCTCCTTGCTGTCGAACTCCATTATCGTAAATATAAACTCGGCTCCGTTTTGCACTCGAGACACCTGCTTGCCACGTGCGTGCATCTCCACCACTTCATTGAGTGTTTTCGAGATATTCACGTTAGTTGTCTTAATATCAATCTTATAAGACATCCTACTCTCCTTGGCAATGACCTCTTGTGCAGCCTTGGCTTTTGCGGCGGTCGTATATTTGCCGTCCACCCACGCCGCAATTACGGGGTTTTTGAAACCTGCCTTCAGCATCTTCTGTACGCTTGTCTGCACCTGTGCATAGGTTTGGAAACCGCCCAAAACATACTGCAACTGTTTGCCCGGCAGATTGACCACGTGCAGCGGTCTGCCCCCGCGAAAGAACTTTAGTGTGGTAGGCTTCTGTGCCATAGTTGCCACGCCCACGGCGTAATAGACCCCGCGCTCGGGCACAATTAGCTCGGGTATATCATCAACTCTCGTGAAATCATAGTTGCCGTCCAACACGATATCTGAGTATACAATCAACACTCGTGGTTTGAATTCAACCTCGGGAAAACTCTCCCGCGGCAGCGATGCCACCGACGCCGACTCCTTTGCCAAGGCTTCCGTAGCAAGGCGGAGCGATAGCTTGTCTGCAAGCAGAAGCTCATAGTTCACCGTGAGTTGCTTTTGCAGTGCGAAAACCGTTGCATTGCGAGCCATACCCGCCTCTGCCAACGACTCGGCGCGTCTGACGCTACGATTTTCGTTTTCAAGCTGCTCAAGCTTAATTCTATCTATTCCCGTCGCCTTATCCAAAAGCACCACGTAGTTGTCGGTTTTTACCTGAAAAACCCTGCCCCAACCCTCAGCTATCTGACCATCAATCTCCTCTATTCTGCGACGAAGTTCAATAGCTTTGGTCAAAAGCTCCTCCACCTCGCGCGGCGTTTTAGCCTCATCATAGGCGGTCTTTACCCCTTTCAACTCTTCGTAAAGCGGTAAAATATCTGCTATTAACTCCCCGGCGCGCGCCTCTGCCTTGCTGCCGGTACGGATGAGTTCCAAGTCCGCCTTGGATATATTACTAACAAAGAATGAGTTGTCGTACAAGTAGGCACTCTCCTTCACCGAGCCGCCTTGTTGCCGGTTATTGTCGGTGGGCATCTGTGCCTCAATTACGACTATCTTAGCGTTGAGTTCCGCGATTTTTGAGTTGATTGCGTATAACTCATCCTCGAGGGCTATAATCTTTTTCGTGTAGCTATCTCTATTTTCGGGATTGGTTTCGAGCAATTTACGGCTACTTGCGATAGCTTTTTGAGTCGAATCCTGCCTGCTTTTTTGCAGTTGCAGTTGGCTCGTCAATGCCCCGTATTCATTCTGCTGTGCCAAGCAAAACAAACACCCAATCCAAAAAAAACAAGCTGTAAATAGTAATTTTTTCATTATCTATGACAAAATTAGGCATCTAACAACTCCAAAGATAGAAAAAAAATATCAATCAGGCAATAATTTCATACCTTTGCATATACTAAGAAACTGTTAATTTTTTTTATTTTGGTTTTATTATGGCTATTTTGCCCATATTTTGACACGCAAAATTTTAGTAATCAGCACAAACGAGTCGGCTCGAAAAACTGACGTTATTATCTCGGCTTGAGGTAGTATTGTCCAACTTGGGGGGCTCGCTAAAAATTCCAAAATAACGGGCGGTCAATCGTTAAGAGCTGCCCACTTATAGTTTAATAGTCAATGAGAAACATCCTGACCACACTTCTATTATTCACCTTGGCAGCCCTATCCGCGCAGCAGAGGGAGCTTAATCTCATACCTCAGCCCAAGGAGGTGAAAATCACGAGTAGTAAACTTGTGAAACCTATTAAAATAGGCGTTAAATACGATGAAAACTGCGCCGATGAGTGGTATAAGCTAACCGTAAAGGGGGGCAAGGTTGATATTCTCACGCGTGACAAACGGGGCGAGGTGTGGGCACGGCAGACATTGGCACAACTCACCGACAAGGAGGGTAGAGTACCCCAGGTGGAGATTGTGGACTATCCTGCCTTTCCCATTCGAGGATTTATGCACGATACGGGACGTAACTTCATTGAAATTGGGATGATTAAGGAGCACTTGAAGCTGCTTTCAAAATACAAACTCAACGTTTTTCATTGGCACTTGACCGACAATCCCGCGTGGCGAATTGAGTGCCGTGCCTATCCACAGCTCAATGACCCTCAATATCAACGAAAGGGGCGGGACGAGGGGTGTTTTTATACCTATGACCAGATTCGTGACGTGATTAGATACGCACGCGAGTTGGGCATAATGGTAATCCCCGAGATTGATATGCCCGGACACAGCCAATTTTTTGATAAAGCATTTGGATTTCATATGGATGCGCCCGAGGCACGTCCCATCCTTGAGGCTTGCTTGAGGGAGTTTTTCGAGCAGATTCCGGTAGTAGACTGTCCCTATTTCCACGTAGGCTCGGACGAGGTGAGCATCAAAGACCCCAAGGGTTTTATGAGTTGGCTGGAGGGCTATGTATCTCAATTCGGCAGAAAAATTGTGGCGTGGGACCCCGGGCTGCCAACCTCAAAGAGCACCATTCGCCAGATATGGAACCAAGCCGAGGGTGCTAATACGGCGGCAGCAAAACGAGAAGGGGCATATCTGGATTCATTTGTCGGCTATCTCAACTACTATGACCCGATGGTATTTACCAACCGACTCTTCTTCCACACTCCGTGCCTGAGACCCGCCACAGACTCAGTTGCATTGGGTGGAATACTCTGCTTGTGGAACGATGTGAATGTTGATGATAAGAGCAAAATTGCTCTTCACAGTGGTATGGTAGAGGGGGTTATGACCTTTGGTGAACGTTTCTGGAGCGGAGGAGAGACGGCGCGATTGGAGGATAACAACGTATTACCGCCACCCGCGAGCGAGGCTTCGCAGAGGCTGATTGCCTTCCAGAGGAAGATGAGTTATCACCGCGACAACCTGCTCGGTGAGGGGGTAGATATGCGATGGGTGGCAACCCCTTTTTTGAGATGGAGTATCCGAGTGAATCAAAAGGAAATTACGGCGTGGGGTGGGGCAGTCGAGATGGATGCTCTGCTGAAAATAAATAATATATCGATTGCGGACACGATGGCTGCCACTGCCTGCGCGGGTGTGTATGTTGCCAGGGATACGACAATAACGGCGTGGGTCGGTTTCGAGGCACCGGCGCGTTCTAATCGCATTTCGGGAGGTGTCGGCGAGCAGGGGCAGTGGGAGAATGGGGGTAAAGTTTGGGTGAATGGCACGGAGATTGTGCCGCCCAAGTGGCGAGAGCCAGGGAAATATAAGTACAACTTTAACACGTGGCACAAACCCGAAGAGGAGTTGGCATACACAGATGAACAGTTTTATTTCGCGCGCGAGACTGTGAAAATTCCCCTGACAAAGGGGTGGAATCAGGTCGTTCTGAATTGCCCTAAAACATTCAAGGGGCAGCGGTGGAGCTTTGCATTTATACCTGTAATGCAGTTTGAGGGTGTATTCCGCGAGGCTGGTGGATTGATTTTTGAATAAAAAGAGGTTGCAACGTGAGTTGCAACCTCTTCTATTTTGGGGTGGAAGATGGGGCTCGAACCCACGACCCCCAGAACCACAATCTGGTGCTCTAACCTGCTGAGCTACGTCCACCATTTTTCGAGTGCAAAATTATAAAAAAAAACCGATACTCCAAAAAAAAGTTGTAATTTGATTAAATATTTGAACACAATGAACAAATACGAGAAGACGCTAAAATACCTGTATGATTCGCTGCCTGTTTTTCAGCGCATTGGCGGAGCAGCCTACAAAGCAAACTTGGATAGCACCATTGCACTGGACAATCATCTGGGCAACCCGCACCGTGCCTTTGATGCGGTACACATTGCCGGAACAAATGGTAAAGGTTCTGTTTCTGAGATGATTTACGAGGTATTACGCGCAGCAGGGTATCGAACGGGACTGTACACCTCGCCCCATTTGAGCGACTTTCGCGAACGCATTATTGTTGATGGTGAGATGATTCCGCGGGAGTGTGTCGTAGATTTTGTGGAGCAAAACAGCCATTTTATCGAATCACTCAAGCCATCGTTTTTTGAGGTAACCGTAGCAATGGCATTTGACTATTTCCGCAGACAGAATGTTGATATTGCCGTCATTGAAGTGGGGATGGGGGGAAGGCTGGATTCTACTAATATTATAACGCCTCGACTGAGTGTAATCACCAATATCGACTATGACCACACCCAATTTCTCGGTGACACCCTTGCCAAGATTGCCACAGAGAAGGCGGGCATAATAAAGCCTGCCATTCCGGTTGTCATTGGCGAGAGTGCACCGGAGAGTGCACCGGTTTTCATACTCAAAGCCAAGGAGGGGCATTCGCCTCTAACCTTTGCCGACCAGAGGTATGTATGCGCCGACAGAAGGGGCAATAAATTCGTTATCAATTCACTGCTAGATGGTAATGTTGCCGAATTGACTCTGGGAATGAGCGGTGATTATCAGCGTAAAAACATATGTACGGTACTTGCCGCATTGGATATTCTCGGCGAGCAGATGGCAATATCCAAGGATAATGTCATTGAGGGTCTATCGCGTGCGTGCGTGCGGGGCAGGTGGCAGAAGATCGGAGATAAACCATTGATAATATGCGACACGGGACACAATAAGGCGGGGATAAAGTATGTCGTGGAACAGATAGCCCTCCAAAACTTCGATAGGTTGATAATGGTTGTGGGGATGGTTGCAGACAAGGATATTGATGCTGTGTTGGCAATGTTGCCCAAGGATGCCTACTATATATTTACGAGGGCTGATATTCCCAGAGCCCTGGATGCCGACGAGCTGCAAGATAGAGCCGAGAGATTCAACCTGATGGGAGAATCAGTGGCAGGCGTTGAAAAGGCACTGGAGCGCGCCCGTGAGATTGCCACAGAGAATGATATGATTTTCATAGGTGGTAGTACATTTGTGGTTGCCGAGTTAATAACAAGTGGTGTAAAATAATTATTCTACCATTTTTCTTGCCCAATTCCCAACAATAGCCGTTCTTTTTCGCTCAGAGGCTAAGAAATTATTCAATATTTCAAATATCATTAAATGATATTTATTGATATAACTTTGTGCAATTATTGAGCCCGACAAGGAACGATTATTAACAAATACAAAGAAAAATGACAGACCAACAAATTTACGCAGGAGAAGATTTGGGAATCCTCCTAAGAATTACAGATGCGGGTGATGATTCACCGGTAGATATTTCGCAATTCGATTTTGAAGCTACACTCTACAACCCCGCCATTCTCAATAGCAGAGTTACTGCCTCAACCCTAGCAGGTTCAGCTAATGAACTCCAGAAACGGGATGACGGGTTGCTTGGATTCAATGTGTCGGGCAAACAATCATCACAATTCTCGACGGGCAGGGTCGTTTTCGAGTTTGCCAGAATTGACAAAGAGACAAAAAAGCGAGAGATAATCGTACATAATATTCTCGAGGTCAAAGATTCAAAAATCGGAAGATGATGAACAGAACTCTCAAAGTCGAGATAATCATCGTCAAGGACAGATTGGTTATTGACTCCATCACCACGGTTGGAGCGGTTGGTAAAGTCGTGGGATATTTGGCAAATTCCATTGGCTTGGACGGCAAATCGGCATATCAAATTGCGGTAAAGTATGGTTACAAAGGCACCGAACAAGAGTATGGTTATTACCCCATCACTCAGGGAAATTATGCTAAAGAAGCGGTTGAAACGGCTAATTCTGCTGCAACCGCTGCTGTGCAGTCAAAAACTGACGCAGAGCAAGCAACCGCAAAAGCTAACACGGCAACTCAGTGGGCACAAAATGCCGCGCAAAATGCTACCGAGCAAGCCGCATTGGCTCAAAGTGCAGCACAAGTGGCACTCGCAAAAGCAACTGCTGCACATAATGCCGCCGACAATGCCAATGCAAAAGCAACTGTCGCTCACGCGGCTGCCGATAATGCCAACTCCAAAGCTGCACTTGCGGATACAAAGGCTACTTATGCCACTATGCAAGGCGACCACGCAAAAACGCAGGGCGATTTCGCCAAGGCTCAGGGCGACTACGCAAGCGGCAAAGCGGCGCAATATCTGCTCGTAACAGTTACGGGCTCGACAACAGCACCAACTTTTTCATTTACCAAAGTGAACTTTGATGCCGTGGTGGGTGCAATAAATAACGGCGCTCCGATTTTTGTGAAACTGACCGATAACCGTTCGACAGGGAGTAAACCAATCGACCTGAGCGGAATCCACCCTGCAGTTTGGAATACAACACTTTCGCAAATCGAGGTGCAGAATCCGAATATTGCACGGGGATTTTACCTCAATGGAATTACGCCTACTAACAGAGGTTGTGTATCAATCGACACGGCTAAGTATTTGGCAAACAGTGCAGGTTTCGCGAAATTTAATCCAACGACTGGGTATTACGAAGTCTATAATAATATTCCGTGGATGAGTGGAATTATCGATGTTACTGAGGCACAAATGTCTAATTCATATTGTAGATACTACGGTTTTAGTGGCACTGCATCCAATCGCGGGAGTTATGCTACCAACATAATAAGATTTAATTACCCGTTCAAGCCATTACTTCAATACAATGATTTGACGGGACCGAGCGATATTAGTGGCGCCTTCAGGGATGTGGCTATAGAGAATCTAGTTCTAAATGCAAGTGTCGAGAAGGTTACATTGTATGGTAATTTACTGTACCTGTTTTATGGAGCGTATCCTAAAAATATTCCTAATATCATCGATGTATCTAATGCAACTAACGTAACTGGAATAATAGGGGCTGGCGTGATTAATTGCCGACTTTCAGGATTGAAAATATCAATGAACATCAGATATGCGACAAATATTAGTAGAGATAGTCTGCTGTATCTCATAAACAACTCAGCCAATATCTCCACGGTAATAACCATAACACTCGAGGCTACTGCATTGGCACGTTTAACGCCCGAAGACATCGCGCTTGCCTCATCTCGCAATATAACTTTAACAGCTTAACAATTATGGAAATAATAACAACTTCAATAAACGGAGTTACAAAACTCGAAGCACCGCAAGGATACTATCTTATTCGCAATGGAGATAATGGAGAGCAGGAGAGAGATTTTGCCAAGATTGCTTTCCTTGCTCAGGGAGATAGTGCCGAAAATTGGTCGATTGTTGGCGAATCTTAATCTATTAACTCGGCTTTAAACACTACCAAAAATCCTCATTGTATAAAGCCGAGTTAATAATTTTGAAGCCTATGTGATATGTTCAACGAATATCCTCTCCGCAGAGCGGGGTGTATGGTCCGTCTTTGACTTCAAAAATAGTTGTGCCTTGTTCCAAAACTTCCAAACTATGCCACTGTCCTTGCGGAATATCAACACCATAAACCCCCTCTTGAGGATTGAGCAAAAAAGTCGCTGATATTTCTCCCTGTTCATCGTGGAAGAAAACATTCAACGCTCCTCGAAGTACAATATAGGTTTCCCCTGTTGCACGGTGGCGGTGTTGCGGAACAACTGTCCCTACCTCCAAAGCATTTAGTAATCTCTGAGATTTGGATTCTGCACCGGAGTGGAAATTCAGATTCATCCTAAGTCGCTCACTAGTTCGAGCCTTGCCCGACAAAGTGTCGAGCATATTTTCGTCTATTAACATATTATGACGCTTTATGTAAATAAAAATATTTGTGACGCAACCACAGGTTAATCCCCACAAGTAAAACGATTGCCACAACGAAATATATGCATTGATATTGAGCAAAGACAAATAATCCGACAGTAACTAAAATTTGGAGCAGGGCATAGATTGTCGATACCACAAGATGCGGGATTTTGAGTTCATTAGCCATTATTTGGTAGGTATGGCTTCGGTGAGCTTCCGTTAGTTTTTCCTTTCTAATAACTCTATGAACAATAGTGATTATTGCATCCACTCCATATACTGCAAGAAAGATGATATATGCAAAGTTGCCGGTCGTTACAATAAGGTTTACCAATAAAAAGCTCAAAACGTAGGCAATGGTTACCGAACCTACATCACCTGCAAAACATTTTGCCCTTTTTCGGAAGTTGAAAAAACAGAATACAATCAGCGACAGAGCCATTGTGTAGAAAATGTGATTATCCACAAAATCAATCCCTTGACCATATTTTGCATTATCCACATACCACAAACCGGCTAATACGACCAAAGAATAGCAAGATGTTATTCCGTTGATACCATCCATAAAGTTGTATATATTGATTACCCCTGCAACCAACACCAATGCCGGAATAAACCAATACCATTGCCACACACCACACTGATACAACAACAGCCCAATGGTCAAAAATTGTACCAAAAGTCTTAATTTTGGTGAGAGCGGATGGATGTCATCGACAAAACTAATTGCAGCAATAAAAGAAGCCCCCATTAGTAACCACGGATAATGAAATCCATAAAAAATCCAAAAGAAGAGCAACCCAAAATAGAAAATTATCCCTCCGCCGCGAATAGTGATGTTTGTATGTGAACTTCTGTGGTTGGGTTTGTCGATGATATTATAGTGGTCGGCGATGCGGAAATAGACAAGGATTGTCATTACCAGCAAAGCTAAGATTATTAATAAAGTTATCATAATATTTTCATTATTTCCTCCATACGGTTGTTGATTACTGAAATCTCAAATTTTCGTTTGCAAATTTGGTAACTTTTCTCACCCATTTGCTCAATTTTACCTTGGTTAAGTACAAACCACTCAAGCTTTTCCGCCAACGCCTCAATGTTCATTGGCGGAATCAGGAAACCATTCTCACCGTCAATAACCGTCTCGCGACATCCGGGTACATCGGTAGTAATGATAGGTCTTGCCATCGCCATTGCCTCCATTACAGAGCGAGGAACTCCCTCACGATAACTTGGTAGAACATACACTGAACTTTGGGTGAGCATTCCCGCCACATTATTACTGGTGCCCAGATAGTCAATGATGCCATTATCAAAAAACGGCTTTACAACCTCAATCGGGATGCAATCTGCCTTAGTGTCTATCGCACCAAGTATTACAAAGCGAACTTTTGGGTATTTTTGCTTCACAATTTCTGCCGCCTTAAAATACTCCATAGTACCTTTTGAGTAAAGCAATCTGGAGGTCATAAAGAAAGTCAGCTGTTCGGGATAAGGTGCAGGTTGGAAACGAACCATATCTACACCCGAGCCGTTAACCAAGTGGCATTTAGCTTTATTGACCAAACCACTATCCACAAACTCCCTCAAATCGTCCTTGTTTTGAAAGATGACATTGGTAGCACATCCCAACCCAATTTTATATAGAAATTTGGCAATTTGCTTGACCACCTTTGCCTTCAGGCTATCAGAAACAAATAAGTAACCGATTCCGGTGAGCATAGAGTTGATATTTTTAACCCCTGCTGACTTTGCAGCAATAGAACCATATATCACAGGTTTTATGGTAAAGCCAAAAACAATATCGGGCTCAACTTTTTTGAGATATCTCCTCAGTGCAAGTGTGTATTTCAAATCTCCGATAATACTTGTGCCGGTACGCTCCATAGGTATTGCCTCGAATGAATCAATGCCAAGAGCCAACATTTCGTCCACTCTCTCCATATCAGGACCAACCACGCTTACCCAATAACCCTTGGATATCAAATCGCGAATCAAATCACCGCGAAAATTGATAGTCATCGGATTGTTGTGCCCTATTACTACTATTTTCTTCATTGTCAATTATTGCTACTATCCAAACCATTTAGAAAAGCACTCACATCTGCGGTATAGTTTAGACAATCAAATATTTTTGACTCCAAACAATATCTCTTCATCTGCTCTATTTGAGACCTCGAGCATTTAATTGCTCTTTCCAGTCCCTCCTCCAGAGATTTATCGGTGGTGGTCTCAACAATGAAACCATTAACCCCGTCAATCAAATAGTCGTTCAAATTACTTGTTAGGTTTGTGATTACAGGGATTCCCGCCGAGATTGCCTCTACAAATTTTGTCGGAAAGCCCGCATTATTTACACGGGTATTGCTGCGAATAAAAATCTGGAAATCACTTTTTTTGAGAATGTCAATCGACTCAAGGTGGGGTAAGCGCCCCATAAACTCCACGTTTTTAATCTCCTTTTCCTCGCGTTGGAAGGTGGTCTCAAACTGCTTCTTAGTTATCCCGATTATTATTAATGACACCTTATTGACGAGCTCCTGATTGACCACAAAATCTACTATTAAGTCTAATCTGTCCTTCCAACCCGCACCCGGAGAGCCCACGTATACCAATCTCACGTTTTCGCCCCGATTAGCCGAATCTACCGATGACCACTTCTCTTGGGACAAATCAACAAGCGGAGGCAACAAGAGAGTTTTATGTCTCTTGTAATAATCAGCTAACAATCTGCTTATTACTATTTGTCCATCTAATTTCTTATTGACACATTTCATACGGTAGGATGTGTCAGCAGCTTTCAACGGATTGGTGGGCGAGTACCATTCGGTCAAGTCCCCAACAACTTTTATTCCCCTTTTTCGACAATATTTTAATAAACGATTCAATGCTACAGACGGATAGTTGTATGCAATAATTATTGAAGGTCGGTACTCCTCTATCAGTTTTTGGAAACGAATAGATGTCAGGTATACAAACCAATCCTTCAAGCTCCTAGGGTAGGCAATCGACTCATAACCAAACCCTTCTACCTCCCCTCTGAAATCGTCCGCGTGAGTTATTCCGCTAAAAAGAACCTCATAGCCAACCTCTCGCAATATCTTTGCATTGGCAACCACGCGTTGAGCTGCCGCATTTTTATCGGGCAACTCGAACCCTCCTATATATAACACGCGTTTATTCATCTCTTTACTCTTTTCTCCACACCATTTTATTTACCACTCCGGTGTAACTTTGTATTATTTTCACGACTTTGGTGCTGACCGTTTGCTCCACATAATCGGGCACAGGTGTGCCATAATCTCCATTTTGGTTCATCTCAACGGCAGTCTCGACGGCTTGCAGCAGTGATTTTGTGTCGATACCTGCCAAGATAAAGCCCGCCTTGTCGAGTGACTCGGGGCGTTCGGTAGAGGTACGGATACATACCGCCGGAAAAGAGTTTCCTATTGAAGTAAAGAAGCTGCTCTCCTCGGGCAACGTTCCGCTATCTGAAACCACAGCAAAAGCATACATTTGCAGGCAGTTGTAATCGTTGAATCCAAGAGGTTCTTGCTTGATAACTCTTGCGTCGAGAACGAAACCGCTCTTTTCCAGACGGTTGCGGGAGCGGGGATGGCACGAGTACAATATCGGCATATCATACTTATGAGCCATAGCATTAATGGCATTGAAAAGTGACAAAAAATTCTTCTCGGTGTCGATATTCTCCTCACGGTGAGCCGAAAGAAGAATATATTTACCCTTTTCGAGTCCCAAGCGGGAGTGTATGTTTGAGGCTTTTATCTCTTCCAAATTTCCTTGAAGCACCTCTGCCATTGGTGACCCTGTAACATAAGTTCGTTCTTTTGGTAGCCCATTGTCGGCAAGGTAGCGGCGAGCGTGCTCGCTGTAACAGAGGTTTACGTCCGAAATTATATCTACGATTCGGCGATTGGTCTCCTCGGGCAGGCACTCATCTTTACAACGATTTCCTGCCTCCATATGAAAAATAGGAATATGGAGTCTCTTTGCAGAAATTGCAGAAAGACAGCTATTTGTATCGCCAAGGATAAGGAGTGCATCGGGATTAGTTGAAACCATCAATTTGTAGCTGCAGTTTATGATGTTGCCTACGGTTGAGCCCAAGTCATCACCGACTGCATCCATATATACCTCCGGTTTCTCAATTTTCAGGTCACTGAAAAAGACCTCATTGAGGTTGTAATCATAGTTTTGCCCCGTGTGCGCAAGGACAACATCGAAGTATTCGCGGCACTTGTTGATTGTTGCCGCAAGGCGGATAATCTCGGGGCGAGTACCCACAATGATAAGCAGTTTGAGCTTGCCGTTGTCCTTGAATTTTATATCCGAATAATCTAATTTAATGTTCATACCGTCTCAAAATAAGTGTCGCCATCGGCGGGGTTATACCATTCGTTTATCCAAAATTGGGTATAGAGCTCGTCTTCGCCTACGTTCTTGATATTGTGGGTGTACCACACAGGCATATCAACATAAGCAGGTTCAGTGCCGTCCAAATGAAACTCGCAGACCTCGCACGTCCCGATTTTTCTTAACTCTATGACAGCCTTACCCTTGATAACTGTAAATCTCTCTATTTTGCGCGTGTGAAAATGGTTGCCGCGGGTGATGCCGGACACAGTGGTTGAGAAGGAAACCTGTCCGCCAACACCCAGTTTAATGGTTTCTACAAATACCCCGCGCGGGTCGGCGTGCTGCACCAATTTCATACAACGAGGTTCTATATAAGAGCGAAAAGTATTAAAGAGATTTACCTCATTAATATCCTTTAATTCAGGTATAAATCCCTGCTCAAAATAGAGTGTTTTATAGTTTTCAAACAGAGCCAATATTTCTGTGACCTTCTTCTCAAAATCGTGAGGCACTTCCACCTTGCGAACCCCTTTTTCTGAAAATTGAGAAATAATGAATCTGCAAAGTGAACCGACATAAATAAGTTTCACATCAGAATCCACCATTACGGTGGGCTGTTCGCCGTTTATTAGTTTGTGGGCAAAGGTGGCAATGAATGTATTATAGTTTGGACGAGAAAACTCTCCGTATACATTCGGTACTACCAGCCCGCTAAACGACGCTCCTGTTTTTGTTGCCCACGCTTCAATCATTTCGCGTCCTTCACGCTTTGATTTTCCGTAGAGGTTGTCGCGCTCTTCTTGGGTCGATGAGCTGAAAAGAACGTGGGGTGTGACGTTTTCAGCCTCCATCGCAGCTATCAGGTCACGGTTCAGGCGAATGTTAGTATCATAGATAACCTGCTCACTCTCGTGACGGTTCATTGCTGCAAGATGCACAATCACATCACAATGTTTTACAAAGTTTCTTAGCTTTGCAATGTCATCGAAAAAAGAATCCTCGAAAGGAACTCTTTCGTATTTCTCGGGCTGCAATCCCAAATGGTTATATAGGTGCGTGCCCACAAAGCCCGCCTGACCTGTTATTCCTACTCTTATCATATCCCTAAGTCCTCACGAATTTCCGTAAGTTTCAACAATAGTTTTGTCATCCCATCGACATCCAGCTGTGCTGTGTTGTGTGAGTGATAATCCTCAATCTTTGAGGCATCTTCGTCTCCTTTGCTAAAGAAATTGTCGTAGTTCAGGTCGCGGTTGTCGCACGGGATACGGTAGTATTCACCCATATCTATCGACTTTGCCATCTCTTCGCGAGTTACGAGAGTTTCGTAGAGCTTTTCGCCGTGGCGGGTTCCTATTACTCGAACGGCGGTGTCGGCTTTATAGAGTCCTTTGAGTGCTTCAGCCAACACTGTTAGGGTTGCTGCGGGTGCTTTCTGAACAAACAAATCGCCGTTTTTGCCGTGTTGCCAAGCGTAGATTACCAAATCTACGGCATCGTCCAGTGTCATCATATAGCGGGTCATTGCAGGGTCGGTGATGGTAATATCTTTGCCCTGCTTGATTTGCTCTACCCAGAGTGGTATTACCGACCCTCGGCTTGCCATAACATTGCCGTAACGTGTACAGCAGATGGTTGTTGTGGCATCATCGCCCAATGCACGTCCTTTGGAGATGGCAACTTTTTCCATCATCGCCTTGGAGATGCCCATTGCGTTGATTGGATAGGCTGCTTTGTCGGTGGAGAGTACCACTACGTTTTTTACGCCGTGGGCTATTGCTGAGTCGAGTACGTTTTCTGTGCCCAATACGTTGGTATTGACCGCCTGCATCGGGAAAAACTCGCACGATGGTACTTGTTTCAATGCTGCTGCGTGGAACACGTAGTCTGCCCCCGACATTGCCACGTCTACCGAGCGTTTGTCGCGAACGTCGCCGATATAGAATTTCACTTTAGGATTTTGCAGCAGGTGACGCATATCATCCTGCTTCTTTTCATCGCGGGAGAATATCCTCACCTCTTTGATATCCGAATCGAGGAATCTCCTCAAAACTGCATTGCCGAACGAACCAGTGCCGCCGGTGATTAAGAGTACTTTGTCTTTGAACATTATCTTTTTATCTTTTTTATTATACTTATTACTAACTCTTTTTCACTTCTATTCATCAACAAAAAATAGACCGATACGCAATATAGAGCAGCATAGATACTTGCTACGAAAAGAAAATTTAACCATTCGTTCGACAAAAGGAAATATGGCTCATAAATATATTTTGTAAATGCCATAATAAGTAGAGCTACTGCGGTGAAAACTCCTACAAATTTTCCGATAAACGTATAGAATTTCTTACTGTCAAAATTCAAAACCTTACGATAAATTACATTCATTCCAACCGCCATAAATACGAAATTGGAAGCAGCAATTCCTATTGCCGCACCGATTGCTCCATATTCCGGTGTAAGGATGTAGGATAATGTGACTGATGTAATGGCTGTAAGAAGCATCATTGCTGACTGTAGAAATATCTTGTTTTCAGCGTACAATTTTGCCAATTCAATTTGTTGCGAATAGATTATCAGTCCGGGAATCGTCATTAAACATGCTACATAGTAAGAATTTGCAAAAGCCTCGCCCATCCAAGCGTTAATGAATTGCGAGCCGGAAACGATGATGCCAAAGACCAGAAATCCGGTAATGATAAGTTGCAACCGCCCTATCTTAATAGCGTAGTCATCAATCTCTTTGTGTTGCCCATGAAGTCTCATTTTGCTAACCTTCGGCAAAAAAAGCCCGGCAACAGAGTTGGTTATTTGATAGACATAACTATATATTGTCAATCCGATAGCAAAGACTGAGACTTGTTCCAGCGAGTTCCGTATCGAAATAATTGTCGGCGAAATGTTATTGACAAATAGTTCTGCCAATACATAGAACAATAACCAAACCGATATTCCGAATATAGACATTGCCGCCTCTCTACTCCAGAATCGAAAATCCATTCTGACACCTTTTCGATAGAGGAATTGAACAGATAAGATATTCTTTACCAATGGCACAAAGGCATAAACCAACACCAACCAATAGAGACCGCCACCCAACAACAGAACAATAATGGTGGTGATAATTAGTCCAATTTTGCCTGCTAATTCATAATATCGGCTCTGTGTCAAATATTCGAAGGAGTACATCACCCCTCGCACGAATCCGAATGGAAAATTGAGAACTGAAAAAGCACCTGCAATCAAAAACACTGTTTTGAACTTCACTAGCTCCGTCGGCGATAGGCTACCAAAAATTGTGTCTATGAAGAAATATACACAACAGAGCACAACACATATTACTATATCAAAAAAGAGATAGATTTTGGTGGCAACTCCGATTGTTTGTTTGATTTTCTGTTCATTCCCTTCGGCTCGATATTGTGAGAGGAGTTTGTTTATCGACTGCCACATACCGTAATCAACCACAAAGTAGGCGAGAAAAGTAGTTACCAAGATATATAAGCCATAATCATCCCGTCCGATTTGCTTGACCATCCAAGGGGTATAAAACAACCCTGCTGCAATACTGAACAATATTACACCATAAGACAAGGCAGCACTTAGCTTGATATTTCCCTGTTTATTGCTCATTAATTTAGAATCTTTTTTAGGTTACCGACAAACTCTGTATGTAGCTCGGCGATTCTATCAATGGGTTTTTGCTTGTCAAAGTCATCGATGCTCATTATGGCACGGGCAATGGACTCTGGGCTCTCCTGTTCAGTGTAAACGAATAGGTCATTTAACTTGGACACTTTCAATGTTTTCAAGGGGGAAGTCACAACGCGTAACCCCAAACACAAGTATGATAAAGTTTTCGATGGGTAGGCATACAGCATATAATCTCCCCACCTTTGCGGGTTTAATCCAATGTCGCACCCTTTCATAAATGAAGCATAATTATCCCCAAACATACAACCTTCATACTTTACTTTGCACATTGCTAGGCTATTGACCTCTTCAATATCGCCCAATAATTGATGTAGTGTCTGACCATCTGCCCTGCCTAAAATATGCAATGTGTATTTATCGGACAAAAATCTCGCAGCTTCGATTGCGTTTTGTGCCCCTCCCTTATAATTCCCTAAAGAGCCCGCATAAACCAAATGAATCTTATGATCGTCGAAAATTTTTGCTTCGACATCTTTACTCTCAATCTTATATTGGCCGTAACATACCGTGTAATTATTCTTGTCTAGCCCCAGTGTAGCACCAATTAAATCATTCACAAGTATCCATTTATCAGCAGAGGAGATAAATTTTAATTCTTTTTTTAATATTTGGGGTTGATTAAAAGCATAAGCATACACCTCCTCAACCTCAATGGTCAAATTGAATCTTATTAATCGCTTTAACCTGTAAATGGTATTGATGTAAAATGGAGAATGATAGACCACCACTTTATCGCCCTTTCGGATATTGAAAAGGAGATAAAACATCAACCACACGGAAGAAAACAATCGAGCTAATGGTTTCGATAGTCTCAATGGAAAAGTAAATGATGGAGTTAATGTGCACGACACATTCTCGCAAACATTGACCGTTCGTTGCTTTACAAATCTCACACCTGCTCCACGGTCATATTTCAACCACGCCGCAGACACAATATCCACCTCTAGCCCCGCCTCGGACATAGCGCGAGCGATATAATCCATCTTATTGACCCCCGCCGGGAATAGATACCTGCCCTCGTTATATGCTTGCTCATCACCGTAAAATCCAAGGTAGTAAACTTTATTTTTGCTCATATATTTTTTTGTTTATGTAGTCAAAGATTGTAGGAAATACAAAAAATGCAGCATAACCGATTGAAGGGGTTATGTTGTTTGCGGTTATCAACACTATGAATGAGCCTCCGACAATCCACGAAAAGACATTCATTCTGTAACTAATTCTACGCGAAAGACAATACTTAAATGGCAACCACATTACCCACAAGAAAAAAGAGCCAATAAATATCCCATACATTGCAAAAGCGTCTAAAACAGTTGAATGTTGCCCGACCCTTTGTAAATTAAACTCTTCGCCGGCACCTGCAATATATCCAAGTATGGGATACTCGCTAAACAGATCAATTGTTGTTTTAGTTACATCAGAACGGCTATCGACACTCTCTGTATTACCACCTAATAATATTTCGCTTTTGATTTCTTGCAACCTAAGATAAGTTTTACCATTTTCTTGAGAAAAATCACATATGGTGTCAATTACAGCCATATTAATATCTTTTTGCAATGGTAAATATGCCAATGTAAATGGAACTATCAGAAATAGCATACTCTTACTCCGATACAACAATATCATAGAAATCACCCCTGCCATTACCAACAATAATGCGGTGAAAAAGTTAGAAAGAATTACAAGGTAGATGAACAGCATTATCAATCCGATAATGACACTAACGCCCCAAAAATTTATTCCCAATTTTTTCCTTTCAAAAATTATTGGAATAAGTATAAATACTATTATTACAACAGAATAAACTAACCCGTAACCTCCAATTCCGGATAATGCCAAATCACCCGTTTCATTTACAGTTGTTTTAATAGAGCGTGATGCATATGGATTGACAAGCAGTTCCCGTATTGTATTGATTGTTGTATACAAAATCATTGGTAAGGATATGATTATCACCCTTAAATTACTTGTTATTCCTCGATAAGTAGAATTGTAGTTATAAATCCAATAATAAATAAATACCACAGCAATATTGGCAGCCCTATTAACCATTGTCTGATTGGAAAACAGAAATGGAATTAACATCATAATAAGTATGCAAAGTGTCGATTTCCACAAATAACCGTTTCTGCTTAGAAAAAAACTATGGTTTGAAATAAATGCAACAACAAACCAAGAACTACCCACAAACAGCTGTAAGTAATTATAGAAACTAAAAATCCTTAATTGCGGAATAAAAGTCAAAGCCAACAATACTGCGGTAAAAATATCGAGTATTATGCCGGCAAAACTATTTTTTTTATCTATTATCGTCGAGCTATTCACCTAACAAATTTTTATAAATTGAATTCACTTTTTCCGAAATTGACTTTTCGGAAAATTTTTCTCCCAATATTTCCTTGGCTCTACTCCCCATCTCTTTTCTGAGAGTTTCGTTTTCGGATATTCTTACTATTGCATCTCTAATTGCATCAGGGTCGGATGGTGGCACAAGAAACCCGTTTTCGCCACTGGTGATAATTTCCGGTACCCCGCCTACATCGCTTGCCACAAGTGGCAAACAATACTCAGATGCCTCCAAAAGGGAGTTAGAGAGAGTCTCGTGGAGTGTAGGCAGCACAAAAATATCACACGCAGGTAATATTCTACTCACATCATTCCTATACCCCAAAAACTTGACCTGCTCGCTCTGACCGGCAAGTTCATTCTCCATTGTCGAGAGATAGGCACCGCTACCAACTATCAAAAATTTGATAGTTGGCTTATCTACAAGATTTTTTATTGCTTGACATAGAATATGATACCCCTTATCCGTAGTAATTCTTGCAACGCTAACAACCACTACATCATTTTCACTAAACCCCAAATCTGACTTCGAAAATGGAGAATCGGACTTTTGTGTCATTATCGGTAAATTATAGACCCATCCCGAACTTCTCTTTCTGAACGGTTTGGTCAATCTTAACTCCGAGGAGTACTTACTCACTCCATAAAAGGTCTTTACCATCGCCAAAGTTGCTACTTCAAGCATATAAATGATAATTCGTTGCAGGAAAGAGATAGTTAATGCCTCAGTAGAACTGCCTCTAATTACTATAACTGTCCTTTTCAATCCTGCCAAACGACAAGCCACGGCAATGTGAAATCCTGATAGTTGCAATCCTGTAAAATGTACAATATCAGGATTTATCTCCCTGAGCTGTCTAACCAAATCCTTTATTCTCTTGATACTGATAAAGCGTCCAAGAGATGTGTTATATTCAAAGATGCGATAGTCATACTTTTCCTTCAATGATGAGTTTACCAGGTTCATTGTAGAGGTGTATGGGCCTCCACCCTTTCCTGAAGTGGAGATATCCATCGCAACTATTGGTTTCTGTTTTGACATAGTTTTCTTTCGTGTTCAGTTACCTTTTCTTCATTAGGATTGCTGACCAACCCACATTTGCTCCCGCTACAATGCATCAATACTGAAAACCCTTAATGGCATTGTCCCGGTAACTGCAACTCAATCTTTACTGATGTATGGTTACTCCTTTTATAATTTGAACCATTTCATAATTATAATTTTGCATCGGCTCTGTCGGCTATTATATTTTTCACGTCATACACGACTCCGTTATCGGACTTCAAGGAGGTTATATCTAACATCTTAAACTCATTGTGAGCCACCGCTAAGACCACAGCATCGTATTTGCCGGAAGGGAGTTCGGTGGTCGTCTCTAAGCCGTATTCGTGCTTAACCTCGGCAGGACTTGCCCAAGGGTCGAAAATAGTAACAGATGTGCCATAGCTGCTCAGTGCCGAAACAACATCGACAACCTTAGTATTACGCACATCCGGACAATTCTCCTTGAAGGTAATACCAAGAACCAAAATACTAGCTCCTCTGACAACCTGTCCCTTTTGAATCATATGCTTAACCACCTGAGAGGCAACATACTCGCCCATTGAGTCGTTCATTCTTCTGCCTGCCAAGATAATCTCGGGATGGTAGCCGTACTCCTGAGCTTTTTGCGCCAAATAGAAAGGATCCACCCCGATGCAGTGCCCACCTACCAAACCAGGTGAAAACTTCAAAAAATTCCACTTCGTGCCTGCTGCCTCCAAAACGGCGTGAGTATCAATGCCCATCAGATTAAAAATCTTTGCCAACTCATTCACAAAAGCAATGTTAATGTCGCGTTGCGAATTTTCGATGACCTTTGCAGCCTCGGCAACCTTGATTGTAGGGGCAAGGTGAGTGCCCGCGACAATCACAGACGAATATATATCATCGACTATCTTGCCCACTTCCGGGGTTGAGCCGGAGGTTACCTTCTTGATTTTCTCAACGGTATGCTCCTTATCGCCGGGGTTGATGCGCTCGGGTGAGTATCCTGCGAAAAAATCTTCGTTGAATTTCAAGCCCGACACTCTTTCAACTACGGGAATGCAATCCTCCTCCGTTGCGCCCGGATAAACAGTTGATTCATATATCACAATATCCCCCTTTTTGATAACCTTGCCAACGGTTTCGCTAGCCTTAACCAATGGAGTTAGGTCGGGGCGGTTATATTTATCAACCGGAGTAGGAACAGTTACAACAAATACATTGCACTCCTTAATATCATTAATATCGCAGGAGCAAACGAAGCCGTGCTTGTCGATAGCCTCCTTGAGAATGTCGTTAGACACCTCCAAAGTTGAATCCAGACCAGTCATCAACTCAGCTACACGACCTTTGTTGATGTCGAAACCTACTGTTTTGTACTTTGTTGAAAAAAGTCTTGCCAACGGAAGACCAACATAACCTAGACCGACTACTGCAATTTTGTGATTCATATCTATTTCTATTTTAAATTAGTACTATATAATTCAACCACCTCTTTTAATCCGTTTTGCACTCAGAGAATTTCGGGTCATAATCCGTCAGTTCGCTTGTCTTGTCGATAAAATGTGTTACAGACCTTATTCGCTGTCTTGCGATTTTCGGTTGTAAGCACCAATAGCTTCACCTGTACAACATTATCGACATAACTAAAGTCTCCTGAATACCACAGGTCACCATTAATCACAAGCGATTCGTGGTTGATAAATTTCTCTGTAAACAATGCAATGATAGCAGTACAAACACTAATGGTGTTCTATTTGCTGACGAAAAAATGCAATACCTCTGTCCAATGAACTCAATATCATTATGTACTTGAAAATACATTAGATACGGTCAATTTGCATATTTGGCTATTGCGTGGGGCGAAAGAAGTTGCCAATAACATCTTCAACCTTAGTTTATCCTCGTTGAGGATAGAATCGGACTAAGACAAAAAAAATCAATATTATGACGATGTCCTCTAGGAAAATTATTGAGGAAAGTAACTTTGTAACTCTGACTAAGCAATGTATCGCAGAGATTTTAACCATATAAATCTCGCTCTGTCCACACCCGATATCTTATTACCTCTTCATTGCATATTATTCTGTCTGCAAAGGTAATACAATTTTTTCAACTTACTCAAATATTTCTCTAATTTTTGCGAGGGTATATGGCGTTTACTATCAATGCCATATAGGAGTATGGCTGTGCGAGAGGGGAGTGAAAAAGGGGCAAACCACTTAGTTTGCCCCTTTTATGCACAGTACAATTACCTTTTCCCTGACCGGAGATATACTATCGGGTCTACATACGTGCCACTTGATTGGACATCTACGTGGAGGTGCGCGCCGGTGGAACGTCCCGTGTTTCCGGCGAAGGCTATCAACTCATCTGCAGCGACTTTTTTGCCCACAACTATTGCCGGGGCGAAGCCCTGTAGGTGGAGCAGGCGAATCAAGTCGCCGTTGTCGCGTTGTAGATAGAGCATATTCCCCCCTGTTGCCGAGAAGGTGCAACAAGTGACAACGCCGCCAAAAGGGGCAAATATTTGCGTGCCCGCTGGGCAGCTTATATCCAAACCGTTGTGCATCTTAAGCATCTTGGTAAAGGGGTCGGTTCGGTAGCCGAACGGTGAACTTACAAGCCACTCACCGCCTTGGGGTGCAGCCTGCATAAATGGGAATCTTCTACTTTTTTCCATAAATTATTTAATGCCGAGTTATTAACTCGGCATTAAATAATTTGGATTTTCGACAACTCTTTCACGCAATTTCATCGTTATGTCCCGCAATAAAAATTCTCATATAAGTCTATTATACTGCGGTTTTTATTGCAGCTCAAGCCTTGAGCTTGCATAAAATATCTGCAAAAATTATCCAAATTATTTAATGCCGAGTTAATAAAAGGACAATTATTACTCCCGCTCCAACCCACATTAACGCCGTCTGCCACCACGCTGCCGTTTGGTCACCCTGCGCGTCCACCCGCTCCACAACCTGCACCAGAGTGTCGCGCACGACGACCTCGCGTAAGCGCTCTACACTTTGGCTGCGACTCTCGACTCTGAGTTTATTGTTCTCTAGTTCAATGTTCTGACGACTCAGCTCCGAGTTGCGCACCGAGAGTGCTGCAAGGCGCACCCGCCCCAGACTGTCGCATTCTAAAAGTGCCTCGATGAGCGAGGAGTCGGTAACCACTCTGACAACAGTGTCCACATAGCTTTCGTATTTGGTACTGGTCACAGTTCGCTTGGTTGTGGTGCAGCCCACAAAAATGAGGGTCATTATTAGGTATTTCATCTTTTTTTTCGCAAATTTGCACTCAAATCTCCCGACAACGAAACGGAGTGTCTTCCTTGTACATTTTTTTTGCGAGGTGTGTAACGAATGGACGTTTTGCCTCGTCTAACAAGTGTAGGGGAATTCTAAAAACCCCAAAATAACCAACGGCTAATTTTTAGAAGCCACCTACAACAAATTTAGATGGCAACATTCACCAATTAAAATAAAAACGTTATGAAAAAATTAATTGTGTCATTTGCATTTGCAGTTGCAACACTTTTTTTGACATCCTGTATTAGTTCCGGCAACCCTCAGGAAGGATTTACTGTCTACCTCACACTGCTCACAGAGGTTAAGAGCGAGATGGCGGGTGCTCAACCACAGACCGTCGAGCTAACTTATAAAACAATAGATGGCAAAGGGCCGGATGCTAATGGGCAATTTGCCGGCTATCCGCTTCTAAGCTCTCAGCGTTATCTGGATGCCGGTCAGAACCCCGTCATCGACTATCTCTATGGCGACAAGACATTAACGGTCAAAACAACTACTCCAACGGGTACCACCAGCGAGCTATTCAAACTCAATGACAAATCGTTTGCATATGAGATTTTGAAAGATGGCAATTTTGAGCCCTATTCAATCAAGTACGGAATGGGTGGCGAGCGTTCGTCGGTGGATGGTGTTCAGCTGGTTTGGGATGGTCGTAATTACCATCGTGCCATAAGTGAGGGTAAGGAGATTGCCAGTTACTCCTTCAGCTCATATGAGAACCTTTTCGGAATACAACAGTTTGGGATCTATGGTTCTGAAAAATATTGGTATAGCGACCGTTTCGGTTTTCAGAATAGAAATCTGCTCAGATCGATGGATATTTTGGAGGCTGGTCAGCTTGTGAACTACACGTTTGACTATATTTTCTCTTCCAATGGTTTGATTAACAGGGAGATCATCAAACGTGGAGGGGCGATATACATCACCAATGAGTACACCTACAAGCAGTTTGTTGCGGTAATTAAGTAATCAGCCTATAATATAATGGGCTTGTGGATTATCGAGTAGTTGAAAAATGTGTAAAAAAGGAGCGAGAGGCTCAGAACGCACTCTACCAGGCTATTGCCCCGCAAATGTTCTCCTTGTGCATTCGCTATATGGGCAGTCGAGAGCAGGCGCGTGATGTGCTTCAGGATGGTTTTGTGATACTTTTCGAGCGAATCGGTGAATTTCGCAACGAAGGTTCTTTCGAGGGTTGGGCGCGCCGCATTTTTTCTAACTCCTGCATTGATGCTCTACGTAGGCGCAAAAAAATATCTATAGATGATATTTCGTGTACGGAGTTAGAGAGTCTGAATCCGGGAGTGTGCAGTGCTTTGGCAGCGCTGGAATCGGGTGAGATTATGGCTGTAATAGCCCAACTGTCTCCCGTACAGCGTAGTGTGCTCAATCTCTTCTCAGTGGAGGGATATACACATCGGGAAATTGCTCAGATTATGAATATTACAGAAGAAAATTCGCGAATCATCCTGCTCCGAGCAAAGAGTGCTCTGGGCAGGATGCTCGCCAAGGAGGGTTATTTGTGAGAGATGAAAGCAGACGAGATTGATAAAATTTTGAGGGACAAGTTGGCGCGATATGAGATGTTGCCGCAGGAGATTCCCCCGCTACAAATGCCGGTGCGCAGCCTATCCTTTACTGGGAGGTATATGGCTGCTGCTGTGGTGGTAGCTGCTTGTTTTGTTGCGGGATTGGTGCTTAATCTTCTCTATGATGGTGATACTTTCACGCCCAAAATCATACCTGCGCAGACCGTAGCGGTTGCTCCGGAGGTCACCGCAGTTGATTGTAAGGTTAATGAACAACATAGCGTTGCCGTACAGAGCCTACGAAAAGGGAAACTGAAGGCGGAGATTATAAACGAGGATGTTGCGCAGAGGGAAGTCGTCGCCATTGAGAAGAGTCGCATAGAGGATTTTGCGGTGGAAAAGAGTGAAGTCAAGGAAGATGTAGTCCCCGAAGTTGAGGTTATTAGGGATAGGGACTATTACAAACAGTACGAAGAGGAGCTTGTGGTGACTCCGTCAAAAAAGAGACGTTTGTTTGCTCTGAGGGGCTACACATCACTTTCTGCCGGTAGCAGTTCTCCCAATGTAAATTCGATGATGGCGGAGATGCGACTCAATTCGGGATATGGTGCCGTTTTCTCGGTGGCCACAAACAAAACGGATATATACACAAGTGAGATTCTCCCAATGCGTGCGAGTTTTATTCACAAAATGCCTGTAAGCGTGGGTGTTTCCGTTGATTATCAGCTCTCTAAGCGACTGTCGCTCAGTTCGGGATTATCTTTTACCTACTTGGAATCCGAGATTAAACAGCCCAGCATCTCATTCTCTACTTACAAGCAGGAGGTTTATTACCTTGGTATTCCGCTTGGCGTGAGTTGCAAATTTGTCGGTGGCAGCCTTTTTGACCTTTATGTCATCGGCGGCATCCAAGCGGAGTATGCTGTGTCAATCAATGGTTTGAGCGAGCGCGAAGGGGCGTTAGGCACTTCGCGAAGCGCTGTTTCGCTAGACTGCAACCGCTTTCAATTCTCTGTAAATGCTGCTATTGGTGCTGCTCTCAAACTTTCGCCAACCATATCGCTTTATGCAGAACCCGGTGTGAGTTATTACTTCACAAACCACAATAAACCAATCACATACCGCACAGAAAAGCCTCTGCAATTCTCTCTGCGCACGGGTCTGAGAATCACCCTTTAATGCGACTTACCATACATAGCACAGCGCTGTGGCGCTGAATGCAGCTTATTTCTCGTCCTTTGTAGTGCGAACAGCCACGTGATGCGGGCTACCTGTTTTCAACCAGTATCGACTCCACCATAACTGTACCCTATGCGATAACTTTTATCCGAAATTTCCAATCAAACCACCCCTTCTCTCAAAATATCGTGGATGTGAATAACTCCTCTGTACTGTCCATCCTCCACAACGAGCAGTTGGGTGATTTTATTCCTCTCCATAAGGTTGAAAGCATTGATTGCCAGCTCGTCTGCCGAAATTGTTTTGGGATTTTCGCTCATAATATCCTTGGCTGTAACCCTCAGGAGTTCTCTGCCGCGCATCAACATACGGCGCAGGTCACCATCCGTAATCACGCCGCAGATTTGTCCCTGCTCTACGACTGCCGTTGCTCCGAGGCGTTTGGTGGATATTTCGATAATTATTTTATCCAAATGGTCATCGGGCGAAACTAAGGGCGGTTGCTCGTTGCTCATTATGTCGCACACGCGCGTGTAGAGCTTCTTGCCCAGAGCCCCTCCCGGGTGGAACTTTGCGAAGTCGGCGGCTGTGAAACCCCTCATTTTGAGCAGAGTCATTGCCAGTGCATCACCCATAACCAGCTGTGCGGTGGTGCTGCTGGTGGGGGCGAGGTTGTTGGGGCAAGCCTCCTCTTTGACGGTGGTATTGAGCACCCAGTCGCTCTGTTGAGCAAGAAACGAATCGGTGTTGCCTACCATCGCCACAACTTTATTCCCCATATTCTTAATAAGCGGAATGAGCACTTTTATTTCGGGAGTATTGCCGCTTTTGGAGATGCAGAGCACGATGTCATCCTGCAAAACCAACCCCAAGTCGCCGTGAATGGCATCAGCGGCGTGGAGGAAGATTGCGGGCGTACCCGTGGAGTTGAGTGTGGCAACAATTTTATTGGCTATAATGGCGCTCTTGCCTATGCCGGTGATTATCAAACGTCCTTTAGAAAAAAATATTCGTTGAGTAACTTCGGCAAACTCATCGTCTATGTAATTTGAAAGTTGCTCTATCGCAGCGCATTCGGCAAGAATTATCGAACGTGCAAAATCCTGTAACATCTCTTTTTCCATTTCTTAGTGGGTGATGATTTGCTGGTAGTGTTTCAAACTTGCTGAATGTCACTGCGGCTAAAACAGCAGTGACATTCAGCAAGTTTGAAACACTATCAAATAATTATTGCGATATTTTTCTTGTTCCCTACTTACCCTCGCAACGAGAACAATGGAAAACACCGGCAACTACTGTTTTTGCCTGCCTATTTGTGCTCCTTGCCGGTTATACCGAGTAGCGCTACCTCGAAAACCAGTGCCGAGTTGGGCGGAATCGTCCCTGTGGAGTAACTGCCGTATCCCAATGCAGGCGGCAGATACAATATCGCCTTTCCACCCTCGCCCAGTAGCCTCACGCCTTCCAAAAAACCGGCAATCATCTCACCATCATTATTTGCAAAGCTCATAGGTTCACCACGTTCGTATGATGAGTCTACAACCTCGCCGTTGGGTAGTGTAAGTCGGTAATGCACTGTGAGTACATCTCCCGCTTGCGGTAGTAGCGAATCACCGAGTTTTTCTATCTTGTACAGCAGACCACTCTTTGTCCTCATCACCCCCTCTTGTCGTGCAACATCGGCAAGGAAAGCTTCTGCCTGCTCTTGGTTATTTTGGAGTTGCGTTTCAACTTTTTGTTTATCTGCCTCTTGCCGGCTCTGCATATAGTTCGCTATTGCATTTTGAGCCTGCGAAGAGTTAAGCACCGCTTTGCCCGAGACCGCATCCTCAATGGCTTTGATTACATAATTGATGTTGAGGGTGGTATCAAAGTTTTTGACCATCGCAGCCAAATCCAAACCTATTGCATATGAGACGGAATCTCGCAGATTCATCTTCTGCTGAGCCTGAGTTGCCAACGTACAACAGAGGGCGATAATAATTGTAGTGTTATGTTAATTTTGAATTGACGGATATAATTTTTTGAGTTTTATTCTTGCATCTTCATTTGTAAATTGCCAGTTAATTTTCAAGTTTGCGTTATTTCGATGGTTTTGCCACGCTTCTACCTCAGCGATAACTTTTTCTTTGGTAGGAATATGCCTATTCAAACACTGACCATTGAGCACGTGTAACTCTATCTCTGCCATATTCAACCAACTGCCGTGCTTGGGAGTTAAAATAAACTCAAATCTATCCCATAACTCCTTTGCCTGCTCAGGTGGAAAAATCTCATAAAAAGCAGAACCATCGTGAGTTTTGAAGTTATCCATAACCAATTTTATCTTCTTGGCAGTGGGATATTCATCAGATATTTTCTTGATGAATTTTGCCCAATCTGCTTTTGTCTTAAAATCCGTAACATCCACTATTCTCCTACCTGTAAGGGGTTCATTGGCAATGAATATATTTACCGTTCCGTGCCTAATGTATTCATAATCTACTCTTGCATCCTGCCCCGGTTTCATTGGAATTGATGCAACTTCTTCAATTAGCTGCTTTGGCGACTCGTCCATACAAACAACCGGATACTCTTCATTATAGGGCTGCTTATAAACATCCAACACTCGCTCCATATTAGCCACAAAATTAGCACTCTGCTCAGGCGGAATCACCCACCCCTTTACTTTCCAAGGCTTAAGTTCGTTTTTTTTAATACATTAGACACACTAACGTGTGAAATGTAATCAACATACTGCAATTCAACAACTTTATTAGAAAGCATTCGCAAAGACCATTTGGAAAATCCTGCTGGCGGTTCGCTACAACACAATGCTACTATCTTGGCTTCTAAATCACCATCTACTTTTTTCTGATAGAGCTGACCCGAAGGGCGACGTTCGAGTACCTCCTCAAAGCCTTCTTCGACAAATCGTTTCTTAACTCTGTCGATTGTCCTTGCTCCAATCTTCAAAACCTTACAAATACTCTCATTGGTAATCCCTTTATTGTCAGAAAATTCTCCCTTGTCGCAACTCAATAAAATATGAGCAACACGAAAAGAATGAGCACTATGGCTTCCCTTTTTTATTATTGTCTGAAGCTCGGCAACCTCCGCTGCCGATAATTTGATAGTGTAACGAATCATTGTAGGCTATATTTATCACAAAGATAAAAATAATTTACGCCATATCAAAATTAACATAACAGTAGTTACTTTTTTCATTATAGTGTAAAAATATCTTGTGCAATAGAGAATATATCTGAATATCACTGGTATTAACTCAACATCACCCTCACGCAATACCATCGTTATATTTCAAACGAAAAACCCTATTTTGGTTCAACGAACATAAATTCGGCTGTGGGATAGTCTAGCTCTAAATCTTTTATATTAACTACCGATATCTCTTGCCCCCCCATTGATACACTTATTGCGGTTGGCAGGCTCACGCCATCGAACTCTTTGTAGTCACTGAGTACAGTCTTTACGGTCATTCCCTGTGTCGTACCCTCTGTCCATTCTAAGAGTCCGCTCTTTGCATTGAAGCCAAGGCTCATCTCTTTCATCTGAGCATTGGGGTCTTTAGCAATGATTTTCACAATCTTAATGCCATCTTTCTCTCCCACGTACTCATTGGTAAATTTGCTCTCGTCCCATTTTAGATTCTCCACTATATTGCCCTGAGAGGTCATTTGAGCCAGTTGTTCGGCAGGAACTTCCTGTACCTGACCTGCCATTTGTATCCAACCCTTTGTGCCGTTGCTGACAATCAATACCTTTTGACCCATCATCTCCATCTCCATACGTATCTTGTTGCCCGGATTTTGCTGAATCATCTTTATAGGCATCTCGATATTCATACCGCCCTGATTAGCTTTAACAGCCATATCAATCATAAAACTACCCTCCACCCCAGAGCTTAGTTTACTGACGTTGGTTGCTTTGTAATACTTTTCTAAAATTTCGTTGCCGCTTTGGGCATTTGTTGCGACAACTGCTGCAATGGTGAGAGCAAGAGTCAAAAAAAGCTTCTTCATTTTTTTTAATTAATTGGTTGTTAGTGATTTGAAGGAGTTGAGGGGTGAGTTGCTCAATAATTATATTGATTCAACCCCTCGACATCCCCTTTACAAATTGTTTGCTTCAATGTCCTTGAAATATTTATACGTTCCCACCTTGAGCTCATTTGTTGCGTCCTCGTCGCACACGATGATACCGTGGCGGTGGAGTTGTAGTGCCGAGATTGTCCACATCTGGCTGACTCCCTCCTCCACAGCGTGGCGCAGTGCACGCGCCTTGCCGTGCCCGTTCACGATGATAAGCACCTCCTGCGACTCCATCACCGTGCCCACGCCAACCGTAAGAGCCGTCTTGGGCACTTGATTTATGTCGTTGTCAAAGAAACGCGAGTTGGCGATAATCGTATCTAGCGTCAGCGTCTTTTGGCGTGTGCGAGAGGTAAGAGACGAGCCGGGCTCGTTGAAGGCGATGTGTCCGTCCGGTCCAATGCCGCCCATAAAGAGCTTGATGCCGCCCACAGCCTTGATTTTGTCCTCGTAAGCCTCGCATTCAGCCTCAAGGTCAGGAGCGTTGCCGTTTAGGATATTTACATTCGCGGGGTTGATATCCACCTGCGAGAAGAAGTTCTCCCACATAAAGGTGTGGTAGCTCTGCGGGTGGTTCTGAGGAATGCCGCAATACTCATCCATATTGAAGGTTACAACATTCCTAAAACTCACTTTCCCCTCCTTGTTAAGACGAATCAGTTCCCGATAAGTTCCGATTGGGGTAGAGCCTGTGGGTAGACCCAGCACGAAAGGTCTCTCGGGCGTGGGGTTTGCCTTATTGATTTTGTCGACAATATATTGAGCCGTCCAGCGACTGATATTGGCGTAGTTGGGTTGAATTATTACTCTCATTTTCCGGAAAAATGTGTAGAGACGAGCTTTACCCCGTCTCTACCTGAAAAAAATTACTTGTTCTTTTCGCAGCTACCCTTCTCTTTCTTGCCTGTCATTTCGCAGCAAGTGCCATCTTTTTTGGCTTGTTCGCACTGCTCTTTAGTTTTGTTGCAAGCCTCGCCCTCTTTGTGGTCTTTACAGCCTGCATCTTTACCTTCCGAGCAACAGCCCTCTTTCTTCTGACCACAAGCCTTAGTGCCCTCAGATGTACAACCGTCGCCTTTCTGTCCATCGCAAGATGTTTTGGTAGCGTCCTTGTCGCAGCAACTTTCTGTCCCAGCCTTAGTCTGTGTGCTGCCGCTCTTGCCCTCGCAAGCAAATGCAATAATGGCAACCGCCATCAGAGTAATTAATAGTGAAAATCCTTTTTTCATCTCTTTTATGTTTTTGACTGTTATTTAATTGGGGAATAAGAAGTCCCCTTAATCTCCTATCGCCACAAAGTTATGTATAATTTCACGATTTATCAAGAACCCTAAGCAACATATTGTCATTTTTTAGTAATTCTTTGTCGAGGGTCATTTTTGCAACCCCTCCATCGAGGAAAATTGTGTACTCTCCCGGCGGAGGCAACAGTTTAGAATCATCCTTCACGGGTGTCTCTATCAGGTATCCTTTCGTGCCCAAAAGCGAGTTTGCCTCTGCCATATCGCCCTGCTCGATGAGGGTTCGTATTTGGGTCGATGATATGTTGTGATAACGTATAACGCGGTGAATGTCAAATTTTCCCCGGTTGAGCGTATTCACAGAGCCCCCGCGATTTTTGCCGAAGTGGTTAGATTCGCCGATTACCAAAATCTTTGTATTGAGTTTTTCTACAATGAATTCATCAATAAATTCATTGTATGGCGTTTGACTAAATTCCCTCGTGAAATTCACAACCACAACGTTCTCGATGCCGGTTTCTGCCAAAAGTACCAACTTTTCGTCAATGGTAGATAGTAGCCTATTTTCCCCGCGCAGAACCTGCCGAGGGTGAGGGTCGAAAGTGACCACAACTCCCTGATGACCCCTTGCACGCGCCAACTCGCCCAACTCGCCAATCAATAGACGATGCCCGTGGTGTACGCCGTCGAATGAACCTATTGTTGTAACGCACCCCTTGGGGAAGTCCGGCAAGTTATCAAAACCGTGGTAGATATTCATTTTGTCTGTCGCATCTCAAGCAGTTGAGGAGTTGAATTGACTATCGAGTGATTCGACTCTCGGACTGCCCAATCTCATTATTTTGAAAAATATGCTACCTTTTCCAATAGCGTAATCATATCATAATCTTCCACATAGACCCCATCACCGAGGTTGAGAGTCACGGAGGTGAAGTTGAGAACGCCTCGAATATCTGCCTTCTTGATGATTTCCGTGACGGAGGTTGCTACGGAGGTTGGAAGTGTTAGGAGTACCACCTTGATATTAAACATTCTGACCACGTTTACGAAGTCATCCGTGTGGTAGCAATCTACATCGGCAATCTTTTGCCCCACCTTTTCGGGGTCGATATCAAAGCCTACAACAATTCTCAGTTTCGAGCGTTTGCCATTGAAATAGTGGGTTATAGCCTGCGCGAGGTTACCCATTCCTATCACGGCAACGTTACAGGTTACGGGGCTATCTAAAATAGTGCCTATGAAGTCGATAAGCTGGCGCACGTTGTATCCCTTTTTGCCCACGGTCGAGAAGCCGATGAGCATTAAGTCACGTCGCACCTGCACGGCAGTGATAGAGTGGATGCCTGCAAGTTCGTGCGAATATATGTATGAATGCCCCTTTTCAAAAAGCGTGAGCAGCGTTCGGCGGTACTCGCTCAATCGTTCTATTGTCCGTTCGGGCAGTTTGGTTAGCAGTTCGGTTGTCATACGGCAAGCAAAATTAATCTTTTTTCCGATTTTATCAAAAAAAATCTTATTCCCACTCTATTACCTGCTCCCGCTCGTCAATCTCCACACGTGCTTTGCCGTCTCTAAAGGGGGTTGCGAAGTCGTAAGTCGGCTTTTGCCACCATTTCGAGCGACGGTCGATGTAGCCATATTTTTCGCCCACCTTGACGCAGGCAACCCCCTCCCGTGTGAAGCTATGAGCATAGTCATACCTGAAAGAGACAGCAACCCTGCCATCGCTTCCCACAAAGCCGTACTTTCCGCGTCGCTTAGCCAGTGCCAAGCCCAAGCGCGGCGTGAAGCACTCGTCATAGTGAAAGCGCGAGAGTGTCTCTCCATTTGGGTTGATAAATGCCCACCTGCAGCCTATGCGAACCCCGCAAAACCCCGAATCAAAATCTGTCACCCCGTCATAAACCATAGCAATTACCACCTTAGAATCTTTGTCGATAAATCCCCACTTGCCACCGGCACACACGGCAGCCAAACCCTCACAGTAGGGGCGAATATCGTCATAGCAGTTCTCCGCAACGGTCACTCCTTGCGAGGTAACAAAACCATATTTTCTGTCGGCACGAGTAATCATTACCCCGTCTCGTGCGTTGTCCACAAAGGTGTAGCGGTTGCCGAAGAAGGTTTCATTTTTCTCTATATCAGTTAGTTCGGTGTCTGTGAAATCAACCAATTTTTCTGCCGAATAGCGGCGCGGATTATGTGATAGTATGCTTATCGCCAATCGAATATAGGCGATGGCATAGTTGTCCACATTTTTGTCGAAGGGGGCGGTTCGCCTGTGAGGACTTTGGTAGGGCTCGGTACCCCATTCGCGCGGCGGCTCGCCCGCCATTGTGGGCACAAAGAGCCCATCATAGTCGATGAGCACCAGTGATTTGTCCTTCTCGCGTACCATAATATTGTCGGGTTTGAGGTCGTTGTGAGCAAAATCCTCGCCAAGCAACCACTCGGACATCTGCTCGAACTTTGTCAAGTATTCGCCAAGGAGAGGGCGGTTCTGCGCCAGTACAGCCTCTTCGAGAGCACGTGTGAGCGTCTGCCCCTCGACCCACTCCATCAGCAGTATCGAGTAGTAGCGCCCACCCGTTGTCGTATCGTCGAAGACATACATCTCATCCTCGATAAAGTTGTAATCGACCACATATTGTGAGCGTGGTAGTGCCTGTGCAATCTTTTTGTAGGCGGTCATACGCCCATTTTGTGCGCGGGTAAAACATTTCAGGGCGTAGGCTCTATCCCCGATTTTTACCTTGAAAACCGTGCCGAAGTTGCCGCATCGAAATATTGGATTACCGTGATCGTCCGTTATGGCTCTCAGCTCGTTGAGTGTGCGAAAGAGAGAGTCAGGATTGAGTATGGTCTCTATGTAATTATATGTTGTGGGGTATTTCACAGCTTATTATATTCTGGCGCAAAATTATTAAAAAAGCAGATATATGCATTGACAATGCTCCGTTATATTTTTTAGTTTCTGTCACCCCGCGTCAAGCACGGGGTCATTATGTTGGTTATTTCGTATGATACCAACGTATTAATTAACTTTTCCTCCACTCCACGGTCGAAGGAACGCCACCTTTGTTTTTGCGATAACATTCTTTATCTTTGGCGCGATTTTTGCAATTAACGAAATATGGCAACAGTGGACATCAAAAAAACGACGTGGGCAGGCGCTCTTATAGCTCTGGGGATAGTATTCGGAGATATAGGAACTTCGCCTCTCTATAGTTATGCAGGCTATATTGACCGGCTTGAAGGAGGTCGATTATAAGATAGTTTATGGAGCAATATCGTGTACTATATGTATGCCGATTCTTCTAGCAACCATCAAATACGTTGTCATTGCTATTGGAGGCAATAATCAGGTGTCATTTGCCTCGCCCTATGCTTCGATGGAGCAGAGCGGAGTGGCGGCAAACTTCCGCTTTGTCATCACCGAGTGCGTTTTCCACAATCTATCGCAATTTTCACTGCGCGAGCGGCTGGTAATAGCCCTGTACGAGGTGGTTAAAAGGCTTGGAATCTCTCAGATAAACGATAATGAGTTGGCGGGCAGTGATTTGATTGTCCGAGAGTTGCCCATAATGACAACCACTACGGATTATGACTCGCTCAAAAGGGTGTATTCGTAGACAATTTCCATCCCACAAGTCTGTTATAACGCACTAATTAGTAGGGAGGAGATTTGCAGCTTAATAAATATTTACTATCTTTGCAATTATTATTACTTAAAACAGAGAATGATATGAAGAAATTTTTTTCAGTAATCGTGCTAATTTTCGTTTGCGGGGCGGTGAGTGCTCAGAGCGTGACCGAGAAAAAAGTATCGTTTGGGGTGGCTGCTAAGGCTTCGACCACCGGATTTGGTGCAGATGTTTACTGTGCATTTGGCGACAGACTGGGCATAAAGGCAGGGTTCGACTTGATGTCGATGAACTTTAACGTCAAAATAGACCAAGGCTTAGTGAAATTAAACACACAGGCACAAGCAAAAACGGGCAGCATCACAGCCGGAGTAGGTTATCAGCTCACCAATTGGTTTTATGTTACCGGTGGTTTTGGGTTACTCAACTTCAATCCGAGAGCATTGGCATATCCTACCGAAGGAATTAAATATGGTGATATCGTGCTTTCGCCCGAGACAGTAGGTGAGCTAGAGGTTAAAATCAAGCCATCCAACCCGGTAGCTCCATACTTGGGTATTGGTTTCGGACGTTATGTGTCCAAAAACAACCGAGTCTCTTTCGGAGCAGAGTTGGGTACTTGGTTTATGGGTTCGCCCAAGTTGGAGATTACTGCAACCGGAATGCTCACTCCCACACAGTCACCCGAGCATATCGAGAGGCTGGAAAATCAAATTAAGGATTTCAGCTTCTACCCAATCCTGAAATTCAATTTGAACGTAAGAATTTTTAATCTCTAAACAAAAAATCAAATGAAAAAAATAATTTTTGCACTGGCAGCTTTGACGCTTGTTTCGTGCGATTTCAACAAAATCCTAAAGGACGAAAATGGCAAGGATATTCCCCTTATCAATGTCGATTTTCCAACCTTTGATGCAACATACAATGTGCATTTTACTGACTTGAACGGTAATATCATTGACAATTCAGCGCTGACAATGACCCTTACCGAAAATAATCCCGTGGCTGAGAGACCTTCATTTATAACACTCGATGGCAAGATTCTTAATAGTCGTGTGGTGTCTGCCGGTGTTTATAGTTTCAGTCTGAATCCGAACATCAAATTGGGCAATGTTTCAGGCGGAATAGGCGGACACATAACAGGTAAGAGTAGTGCCTATGTGGTTATGCCTCAGTTTTTCGAGAGTGTGAAGGGTGCTAATGACATTGTGGTGAAATGTGTTAAAGTCATAGCGACCAACAACACAAAAGCCATCTCTTATGCCAATGAGATTGCAGGTGCCGACTTTATCACGGCAGTCAATAGCCCGAGCGGCAACGGTTTCACATATCAGAACCTCTACCGTGCTCCAAGAGGAGGAACTTTCATTGCTCCTGATGCACCGGCAGGGTACACAGGCGGACTTATTGCATTGACCGGCACGGATGCTACCCCTAAAAAGACGATAACTGTGGCTGCAGGTGGTTATTTCGCCTCTACCATAACTCCTATTACCGTGGCTAAGAAGAGCATAAATGTTAAAATCAACGGGCTGAGAACTCCGGCGCAGTTCAGCGGATCAATCAATGATGAGTTGGTATTTATCAGCACCGATGCGTCGGGTAATGCAGTGATTGCTAACTACTATTATAATCCTCAGAGTCCCCAAATCACACTTGCGGTTCGGTCAAACGATATATATACTATCACCCCTAGTTCCACTGTAATTGACCTGTCTCAATCTGCTCCTTCTGCAACCTTTACTGCTGCTCAGAAAAACAGCACCGACAAGTTATATACTTTGAGCATCGCTGTGGTTTGTAGCTCTACTCCCGAGGTTGCTCTCAGCCCAACGATGGACTTTCAGTATAAGTTGGCCAGCAGTGATAAATGGATAAGTGCAAGTTTGGTTAAAGGTAAAACTCAGATACTTATGACACCAAATCAAGATTACTCTTTCAGAATAATGTTTGATGGTAAGTATCATAGCTATACAATTACTAACAATCCTAGCAAAATAGGGGAGATACTGGGCAAGTACAAAGATATTACCTCGCTGGTGATTTCTGAAACGACAATAAGCGCTGTGCTCACTAATAATGAAGCTTGCGATTATATCTAATAATCAGCAGGGTTTTATGTAAGAAATGGCAATGTGTATACTCTACACATTGCCATTTATTAGGTTCTACTGGTTTTCGTGTGGGTAAAGTTTGAGGTTTGCATTGAAGAATAGTATTGCGATTCTGAAGTTTTCAAATTTACGGTATCCTCTGCCGATTCTTTTTATCTCTTCGATAGAGCTGTTTAACCTCTCTGCCCTTGCATTACTTGCGCCAGTTAGTATCGCATTTACAATTCCTTTTTTATGCCTGTCAAACATTTCTACTACTTGGGTTATCTCAGGTATATTTACCCTTAATGCGTTCTGTTTCCAAAACATATATATTGATAATGCACTTTGATAGTTTTCTTGCCGAAACTGAATATCTCTAAAATTCTCCTTCACTTGCCAAGCCCGAGATACCTCGTAATTTGCTCCCCGTATAGCCTCGAAAGTCGCATACTGCTTATCTGTAAAATTATTTGTGTCCTTGAGCCACAAATACTTAGTTCGTTTCAAATCTTCGTGTAACTTAACCTCTCGGCGACGTACCTTATCAACAGCCTTATTCAAATAACCGACCAAATGAAAATTATCGTGGCAGTGCAATGCTTGCCCAAAATACTCCTTTGCTGCGTAAATATAAGGATCCCACATATCGGTGCATATTCGCTCTACTGCCCCTCGCTGCTCCTCAGATAAACCTTTAATACACAAATTATCAACACTTTCCTTTGTCCTGCCTTTACTAACCTCTATCACAATTCCGCTCAACTCATCCGATAAAATTGATGCGTACTCGTGACCACGACTTATAGCTTTCTCGTCAATGCTAACATATTTATATAGCTCATCACTATCTCGCAATGCCATACCGCGCTCTACTGCTCGGTGCATCACGCGATGTACTTGGTCAAAACTTATACGCAATAACCTTGCCGTACCACTCTGACTCTTGGTTACTTGCAAAGTCTCTATCGTTTTTTTTCGAGCAAAGTGGTCATACGTTCCAATGGCGCTGACCACGGTACGCCCAAGCTTACTACCTTGTCTCCAACAATATAACGCGGAATACGGGCAACAAGGTAACTCTTATATTGCCACAAATCCAAGTGTCGCCACTCTCGAACTGAACGATAGTCATAGATAGGATAACTTATACCATCAATAATTACCACTTCATTGTTATAGACAAGCTCAATACGAACTTCCTCGTTTTGCTCGTCGATGTCTACACTGCCTATAGACCAATCACTACTCCTAGGCAATAATAATTTACTCAATACTTCGGTTGCTGTCATTCGGCAAAGATAACTATTCTCACACGAAATCCTGTAGAACCATTTATTATATAGATAGTTCGTTAGAAAAGTTTAGTTTGTTAACTTAACTCTCGTATTTTTATCGACTTTATATTGAATTACTTTCATCCTCACGCGCCACAATAATTATTTACTAAAAAAATTTGCAAATATACTTTTGTTTTCATATCTTTGTTTAGTGATAGTTTCTTTTTTTTAGTGATTGTGCAGATTTTTTGTTGCGTTTCTAAAGGAGCGGGCGATTTATTTTTTCACTCCTTCGCATCGGTTTTTCTCTTTTACGACTTTTTATTATGATTGGGTATGGGCTTTTATCCGATTGTTTGACACCTGCGTAATCACCACTTATCTTGGTTAATGTATGTTTGGTTTTTTAAAAATTCCATCTCTTATGAAGAGTCGGGACTAGCCATTGTGTTGTCAATTCAATTAATAATCAGCCGGGTGGGGCGGGTAATAGGCTCTCTCTAACCTCAGTTCGGCTTCAAACTCCCAAAATAGAGCCTGACCTAAAACTTAATTTTATGAGAAACATTTTAAAATCATTTTTTCTGTGTTGTATTGTGTTTTCGGGTTGCAAAAATAATATACTCGAAGATGTAGTTCCAGTTAAGGATGAGCAGGCAAAAACCAAAACAGTGCAGGATCCTTTTCACACTTGTAGTCATTGTTGCGCTTTTCACCACAAAGATTGCTTAACAAAGTCACATTGTGATGATATGTATCGAATTATGACAGATGTTGGCGGAGATTTTAATCCGACAAATACTACTCAGGATATAAGTGACTCGCAGGCTATTAGTTTATTAGAAACTGTATTTTATTCTCATTTACCAATGGTAAATGTCCAAAGTTTTTTTGAAGCCGGCAAAAGGAAAATTGCATCAGGTCGTTTCAACTTTAACAACTATCAAATTGAAAGTTTAGAGTTATATAGTGCCGGAGATACAAAAATTTCACATTTTATTATGTCGAAAAGTTACGCTGACCCCTATCTTGATGTTTTCTCATTTTATGTCGAGAGCGGCAGTTTTTATATTAGCGTTCACCAGCCTCTCGGTGGTGGTAATAGTGATTTTGAAAATTACGTCAGAAATTTATTGGAATTTAAGCGTAATCTATACGGCGGTATAATTAATGGATGGTAGACAATTTTAATTTAATCTTATACAGTAAAATGACATAAGCCGAGTGGGGAGGGTAATAGGCTCTCTCTAACCCCGTTCGGCTTCAAACACTGAAAAAGAGCCTGACCTAAAACTTAATTTTATGAGAAACATTACTCATCTAACAAAAGCTGCGTTATTTACGTTGGCTCTGTGGGTAGCTCTGCCGAGTGCGGTCTATGCTTCGGATTCTCAGAGTAATCCCGTTTCTGCTCAACAGCAGAAGGCAATCACAGTTACTGTGAAAGTGGTGGATGTTGCCGGTGACCCTGTTATCGGTGCAACAGTCTTCTTGGAATCCAATACACGAATCAGCACAGCGTCTGACATCGAGGGTGTTGCCCTCTTGAAGAATGTGCCTTCGGACGGCACGCTCGAAATTTCCTACGTGGGTATGATTACCCAAAAGGTAAAGGTAAACGGACGCAGCGAAATTGAGGTTATCCTTGCGGAGGATACCAAGAGAATTGACGACGTTGTGGTTGTGGGTTACGGTAAGCAGAAGCGTAGCGGTATGGTGTCTTCGGTGAACACGGTAACATCCAAGGAAATAAAGATGCCCACACGTAACTTGACCAACAACCTTGCCGGTCAGTTGGCAGGTCTTATCGCTATTCAACGTTCGGGCGAGCCGGGTTACGACAACGCCGAGTTCTGGATTCGCGGTGTGAGCTCCTTTAAGGGTGGTACCACTCCGTTGGTGCTTGTGGACGGTGTTCCTCGCGCTATGCAGGATGTCGAGCCTGACGAAATAGACACTTTCTCACTTTTGAAGGATGCGGCTGCTACGGCAGTTTACGGTGCCGAGGGTGCGAATGGCGTTATCCTTATCACAACCAAGCGTGGTCGTATTGAACGCCCTAAAATCTCGTTCCGCGCCGAGCATAACATAGTTACTCCAACCCGTCTGCCCGAATTTCTTGGTGCTGTCGAGTTCAAAAACACGTACAACGATGCTCTGTGGAACGAAGGTTCTGCCGACCTTTGGACACAAGAGTACATCTCGCGTTACGACAAAACCAGACCCGACTACGACGGAGACCTCTATCCCAACGTAAATTGGCTGGACCTACTCAATAAGACTACCAACTCTTCGCGTTTCACCCTTAACTTTCAGGGTGGTACGGCAAAGGCACGCTATTTCGTAGGTACTTCCTACTATACCGAAACCGGTATCTTCAAACAAAACAAGATGGTGGATTACAACAATAATATCGGACTCGACCGTTTCGGTCTTCGCTCGAACATCGACCTTGACGTATCAAACACCACAGTTCTTTCGCTGGACGTAAACACTACTTACTCTGAGCTTAACTTCCCCGGATACGGCACCTCTACCATCTTCCAACGTATGCTAACAGGTAGCCCCGACCTTATGCCTTTCGTATATTCGGACGGTACTCTGGCAGGTCACCCTGATGGAAAGGGCGGTAACCGTCTGAATCCTTATAATATGATTATGAACTCGGGTTATGCTAAGGAGTGGCGCGTTAATCTCCAAACTAAGATTGCTCTTAACCAAGAGTTGAAATTTATCACACAAGGTCTGAGTGCAAGGGTAAACGTTGCTTTTGACGCCGATGTAAACTTCAGCCAAACTCGCCAAAAGAACCCTATGGAGTATAGCGCAACAGGACGTGATGACCAAGGCAACCTTATCTTCAAGAATGTGAACTCGAGCGGGTCTGACAATTTGCCAATGTCTACTCCAGGTAGTAACGCCACTAAGAGCATCTACATTGATGCAGCTATCAACTATAGTCGCACTTTCGGTGAAAAGCACGATGTGACAGGTATGTTCCTCTATATGCAAAAGGATAGACAAAAGCACTCCAGCACGCTGGCTTTCCGTAAGCAAGGTTTGGTGGGTCGTGTTGCTTACTCTTATGACGGTCGTTACAATTTCGAGGGTAACTTCGGTTACACAGGCTCTGAAAACTTTGCGGCAGGTCACCGTTTCGGTTTCTTCCCTGCGGTGGGTGCAAGCTGGTATGTGTCTAACGAGAAATTCTATACCGGTCAAATCAAAGATATTATCTCTAAACTGAAATTCCGTATATCTTACGGTCTTACAGGTAACGACCGAACAAATAGCAACGAAGACGTAGACCGCTTCTTGTTCCGCGGAACACTCAATCAAGGTGCTTCAGGTTACAACTCGGGTTGGAATGATGGTGGTGGTCTTGGTGGTGTAGGTAATGGTATTCGCCAAAACCTCTTCGATGCCGAATACCTCACGTGGGAGACAGAAACCAAGAGAAACTACGGTCTTGACCTTGGTTTGTTCAATGGAAAATTCGACTTGGCTGTAGACTATTTCGACAACCTCCGTGAAGGCATCCTTCTACAACGTACAACTGTGTCTCAAGTAACCGGTTTTGCTCAGATGCCTTGGCAAAACTTCGGTAAGGTACAAAATCGCGGTTTCGACCTCTCAGCTGTCTACAATCAAATGATAGGTGATGTTCGCTTGGGCTTCCGCGGTAACTTTACATTTGCACGCAACAAAATCATTGAAATGGACGAAGTACCACAACTTTACCCTTGGATGACACAAACCGGAACACGTATCAATGAAAAAAACTTGTTTATCTCCGAGGGCTTCTACCGCTACGAAGATTTCAATATCACAGGCACAGGCATTAATCGCCAATATACTCTGAAAGAGGGGGTTGTTAAATCGTCTTACAACGCTAATGTGCGCCCAGGTGACCTCAAATATAAGGATATGAACGAAGATGGCGTAATTAACAACTATGACCAAGTGCGTGGTGGTGCTCCATCTAACCCTGAAGTTGTCTATGGCTTCGGTTTGGATTTCGAATATAAAGGCTTCTATGCCGGTGTATTCTTCCAAGGAGCGGGAAATACCACAACTGTTCTCGGCGGTAACTTCGGTGCCGGTTTCCACCCTTTCTCTTGGAATCGTACTGAATCATCGCTTCGCGTTATGACAGCAGACCGTTGGTCTGACCGCGATGCGGCAGGTAACCTCGTAGAACCTAATTGGAATGCACTATTCCCGCGTCTTCGCTCTACCTCTAACTGGCACAATGCGATGCCGTCTACACACTGGTTACGTGATGCGAGCTTCATTCGTTTCAAAAACGCACAGGTTGGTTACAATTTCCCAAAATCTATGTTGAGCAAGATAGGTATCAACTCGGCTCGTATCTACTGTATGGGTACAAACCTTGCAGTTTGGGATAAAATCAAATACTGGGACCCTGAAATGGGTAATAGCAATGAAGGTCTGAACTATCCCTTGACAATGAACATTTCATTTGGTCTTGAAGTTGTATTATAATGAATTATGATTGTTAAATCACATTCATTAAAAAGTTTTTTACACATTAACACACAGAAAAAATGAAAAAGATATTAAATAAATCTTTACTGGTATTAGCCTCATTTCTGTTTGCCTTGCCGATGCACTCTTGTAAGTTTCTGAACGTATCAGACCAGTTGGCAAACGAACTTAGTATGCAGGAGGTTTTCAATAACGTAGCATACACCAGACGTTGGCATCGTTTCATCTATACAGGTATTCCCGACATCAGCCACCGTACATATAACAACTCCTATGCAGGTCTTACAGGTCTCTCTATGCCTTGGGGTGGTCTTTCGGACGAAATTTGGGCGAGCAACAACGTTCAGTTTGTATGCCGTGATGGTTACAATGCGTCTAATGGATCATTCCACCGATGGAGTGTTTATCAACAAATTCGTCAAGCTTGGCAATTTATTGACAATGCTCACGAAATTCCTCAGACCGGCCAGGGCGACTACCTGTTACAGGCTGACGTGGACAAACTCAAAGCGGAAGCATATTTCTTTATCGGTTACTACCACTGGATTCTGTTTGAACTTTACGGGCCTGTGCCCATTATGGACAGAGCGGTTGGCCCAAGCGATCCCGAACTATCATTTGCACGCGCAAGCGTAGATGAGTGCGTAGCATTTATCGAAAAAATGTGGACGGAAGCAGACAAAAATCTCAACACCATCAACCAAGGTGACAACGAACGCTCCATTCCAAGTAAAGTTCTTACGGCTGCTCTCCGTGTTAAATTGTACGCTTACGCGGCAAGCCCGCTCTACAATGGTGGCTTCCCCGAGGCTATGGCGCTTCAAAATCAAGACGGCAAAAAACTGTTCCCTGCTAAGGATGACACGAAATGGCAAAAGGCTAAAGCAGCTGTTGAAGCATACTTGACAATCTCGGCTCCCTATCACTCTATATATCGTTGCGGTCCTCCGGAAAATCGTGCCGTAGGATTCGATGCTAACGAATCTCTATACCAGCTTTTCCAACAGTATAATCCTGAGATTATCTGGGCAACAACCGGTAACTCTTGGGGCGCAACAAACGGCGAAGGACAAATTCCTCGTATAACTCCTCGCGGTATCGCATTTGCAATGACTTGCTACGGTTGGTTGCAGGAGGCTGTTGATGACTTCCGTATGGCTAACGGTCTCAAAATTGACGATGCAGGTAGCGGTTATGACCTCAATACTGAATTTGAACGTACCCCAATGCAAGTGAAAATGTTTAACCGTGCAGCGTATCCTAATGCCGGCACCTACGAAACATTTAACGATGATATTGCAAAGATGTACCAAAATAGAGAGCCGCGTTTCTACCAATGGGTAACATACCAAGGCCGTCGTTGGCAAATAAAAACCAACTTTATTGTTGATTTCCGTAAAGGTGGTAACAATGATAATTCATCGGGTAATCACGCGCGTCCGGGTAATATCGTGAAAAAATTCTATCCGGAGAATATTATCAACGAAGGTACGCCTCCACGTTCTAAATTTATCCCCTGCATACAACTGCGTCACGCAGAAATGTTACTCTTGGCAGCTGAGGTGTTAAATGAAGCTACAAATGGTGCTGACCCTCGCATTATGCAATTTATCAACGATGTTCGTACCCGTGGCGGTCTTCCTACTTTGGAGGCAACTTACCCCGGGAAAAATTGGAATAAGGCAGCAAAATGGCAAGCAATGGCTGAGGAAAAACGCATTGAATTCCTAGACGAGGGACAGCGCTACTTTGATGTTCGCCGTTGGATGGTTGCCGACCAAGCACGTGTTTCTATCAAAGCTGGTGGCAAAACTCACCAATTCGGTCAAAAAGGTCAGTTCACAATTATGAATATGGACGGGCGTCCGGGAAGCTATGAAGATTTCTTCCAACGTGCACAAAGAGCAGATGCATTCCGCCAATTTGAGAAGTCGTGGTATCTCTATCCATTCTCCTTCAACGAAGTGCAAAATGCACGCGGCAAACTGGTTCAAAACCCCGGTTGGTAGCCAATCTTAACTCCCTCAGCAAGTTACCGCGGTAACTTGCTGAGTATAAAACAAACCGTATATCTCCGTAATTTTGCGGACGATATACGGTTTGTCCGTTTTTTTTCCCCGCTGGAAACTACTTAACCGAAAAATTAATAACTTTGAGGTAAAAATAAATAAGTGTATGGCGAAGATGATGGACCCGATTGTGGGTCGACTAATGGGACTGCGATATAAATCGCACCCCTGGCACGGAATAAACATTGGCGACAGCGCGCCACGCGTGGTCACCTGCTTTATCGAAATGGTATCCACAGACACCGTGAAATACGAGGTGGACAAGGAGTCGGGATATCTGCGTATAGACCGCCCGCAAAAATACTCCACAACAATCCCCGCACTCTATGGTTTCCTACCTCAGACCTACTCGGGCGAGTTGGTGGCAGAGTTGGCTAATGAGGCGCTGGGCAGAGACGACATTAAGGGAGATTGCGACCCCGTGGATGTGTGCGTGCTCACGGAAAAGGTTATCGTCCACGGAGACATATTGGTTAAAGCCAAGCCAATCGGGGGCATACGGATGATTGACCACGACTTGGCGGACGACAAAATCATATGCGTACTTGCAGACGATGCCGTCTATGGCGAGATTGAGGATGTGTCGCAGCTTCAACCACTTGTCATAGAGCGCCTTCGTCACTACTTTCTTACGTACAAAGACCTGCCCGGAGCCAAGAGAAACGTAGAAATCACACATATCTACGGTGCAGAAGAGGCGCACCAAATCATCAACCACTCGATGGAGGACTACAACAACAGATTCAACAACCTCGAGGCGATGTTTAAGATATAGATGTTTTACAATAGATTATTGCAATTCAATATATTGTTATAAAAACATTAATAATTTCCGATATATGGGTGTCGGCTCAACACACCGCTCATATGGATTCTTGGTCTGCAAAAACAGACCATATGTTGCCCACTCCTATTTTTTGTTAAATTTCTTGAAGTTGCATTCTTTTGTCGATAAAGAATCGTACCTTTGCAATAAGAAAAGATTGACTTCGATATGGTTATAAAAATCTATCCCGACAACCCCAACGCGAATGCCATAAGAGAGGTGGTTGCCATACTTCGAGCGGGCGGAGTGATAGCTTACCCCACTGATACGGTCTATGCCTTTGGCTGCTCACTATCCTCGCCAAAGGGTATTGAGAAGTTGCGCGAAATCAAAGGCAAGAAACACACCAATATGTCGATTGTCTGTGCAGATTTGAGCAACTTGGCAGACTATGCCAAAGTCGATAATGCAACCTTTCGCATACTCAAACGCAACCTGCCCGGGGCATTTACATTTATACTGAACGCAACCTCCAAAACACCCGACAAGGTTTTGGACGGTCGCCGTACCATCGGTATCCGCATACCGGATAACGCCATAGCAAGGGCTATTGTTAACGAATTGGGTGTGCCGATGGTCACAACCTCCATCAAGGACCACGAGCAGGAGTATCTGACCGACCCCGAACTAATCGAAGAAAAATACACTATGTTACAGGCAGTTGTGGATGGCGGCTACGGCGAATTTACCGCATCTACGGTGGTTGATTGCACCGGTGATGAACCCGAAATAATAAGAGAAGGAAAAGCGGAACTACAATAATATTAATTTACAATGAAAAATCAATACTGGAATTTGGTGCTCACCGGCGCGTTTATGCTTGGAGTGCTTTGGGTGGCTCTCAGCTTTTTGAGTTATGTATTTAACAACAACACGGTGATGAATTTTATTAACTCCATTGGCGGTTTGGGCATTCTGATTTGGGCGCTGATATTTTACGGCAAAAAAGTGGCTCATCTCAAAGACGTAGATGGCGTGGGTTTCAGCTATGGGCAAGCATTTGGATTTTCGATTTTGATGCTGCTTCTGAGCGGCGTCATTGTGGGCATTGGGCAATGGCTGCTGCACAATGTGGTGGACCCCGAGTTTTACGCAAAGGTAAACAAAGAGGCTACCGAGGCGGCTGTGAAAATGGTTGGTGGGAAAATGGATAGCAGAATGATTGCTTCGATGCAGGAAGCTCAAGATAAGATGAAGATTATCTGGTGGGTTATTGCTAACTCTATGGGAACTATGTGCTTGCTTGGTGGCTTCGTTGCATTGATTACCTCTGCGGTGGTACGAAGAAAACCACAGATATTTTAGAGCGCTATTGACTTGTAGGACTTTTAATAAAAGAAGATGGATATTTCTCTGGTAATACCTTTCTATAATGAGCAGGAGTCGCTGCCGGAGCTGGTGGCGTGGATTGAGCGCGTGATGGGTGAGAATGGCTTTTCGTATGAGGTTGTCTTTGTGGATGATGGTTCTACGGACGACTCGTGGGATGTGGTGTTGTCGCTCAGAGAGAGCAACGAAAATATACGTGCATTCCGCTTCCGACGTAACTATGGCAAATCTGCCGCGCTGTACGTTGGTTTCGATGCAGCACGGGGTGATGTTGTAATCACGATGGATGCCGATTTGCAGGACTCCCCTGATGAGATACCGGAACTTTACAGAATGGTTATTGACGAAAAGTATGATTTGGTAAGCGGTTGGAAACAAAAGCGTTATGACCCTCTTGTGAAGACGCTGCCGAGCAGGTTTTTCAATGCCACGGCGCGTGCGGCAAGCGGTATCAAGCTCCACGACTTTAATTGCGGTTTGAAGGCATATCGCCTCAAAGTTGTCAAGAGCATTGAGGTCTACGGCGAGATGCACCGCTATATACCGATTCTGGCTAAGTGGGCGGGCTTTAGGAAGATAGGCGAGAAGGTGGTACGACATCAGGCGCGAAAGTACGGAGTGAGTAAGTTTGGTTGGGAGAGGATGTATAAGGGGTATATGGATTTGTTGAGCGTTACCTTTATGAGCCGTTTTGGGCGTCGCCCGATGTACCTTTTCGGAGCGGTGGGTACAGTGCTATTTATTATTGGTGGTGTCATTGCGGCGTATATTATTGCTGCTAAATTAATTATGCAGGGGCAAGGTCTGCCGGTTCGTGCAGTTACAGACCAACCTATATTTTTCCTTGCACTCACGGCTACAATCATAGGTTTCCAAATGTTCGTTGCAGGATTCTTGGGCGAGATGATTAATCGCAACTCGTCAGATAGAAATAGGTATTTGATTGATGAAACAATAGGTGATGAGTAGAGTCACCGGTCGGATTTGAGGGCTGTCGTTATAAAAAATGAGATGAATATAGAAATAATGGACACCACCCTGCGCGATGGCGAGCAAACTTCGGGTGTCTCTTTCTCGGCAAACGAAAAACTGTCCATAGCAAAACTACTTTTGGAGCAGTTGCGCGTGGATAGAATCGAGGTTGCCTCGGCTCGTGTGAGCGAGGGGGAGCGTGCTGCCGTCGAGAAGATTATGGAGTGGGCGGCGCGTAAGGGGCATATAGATAGGGTTGAGGTGCTTGGCTTTGTGGACAGGGGAGTGTCGCTCAATTGGATTAAGAGCAATGGAGGGCGGGTTATTAACCTGCTAACCAAGGGTTCGGAGAAACATTGTCGTCACCAGTTACGAAAAACGCCTGAGGAGCACTTTGCCGATATTCGGGCAGAGATTGCCCTGGCGTGCGAAATGGGTATTGCGGTGAATATCTATTTGGAGGATTGGTCAAACGGGATGCTCCATTCGCCCGACTATGTTTTTGCGATGCTCGAAGCCCTTGCCAATGAGCCTGTTGAGCGCATTATGCTGCCCGACACCCTCGGGATTTTCAGCCCCGAACAGACCTATATATATAGTAAGCAGATAATCGACCGCTACCCTCACCGAAGATTTGACTTCCACGCTCATAATGATTATGACCTGGCGGTGGCAAATGTGTTGGCAGCAGTGGAGGCGGGAGTGGGGGCGATTCATACGACTGTCAATGGGCTTGGTGAGCGGGCGGGTAATGCTCCGCTTTCGAGTGTGCTTGCCGTTGTCCACGACCACACCAACCATACTACTAATATAGATGAATCCAAAATGGGCTACGTAAGTTCGGTTGTGGAGAGCTACTCGGGCATCCGTATCCCAAAGAATAAACCCGTTGTCGGCGAAAATGTCTTTACGCAGTGTGCCGGCATCCACGCCGACGGCGATAATAAACACAACCTCTACTATAATGACCTGCTGCCCGAGCGTTTCGGGCGTGTGCGCACCTATGCTTTGGGAAAAACCAGTGGCAAGGCAAATATCCGCAAAAATCTGGAGCAGCTTGGCATCGAGCTGGACGAGGTGTCGATGGCACGCCTGACGGGGCACATTATCGAGTTGGGCGACAAGAAAGAGGTTGTAACGATGGAGGATTTGCCCTACATCATCTCTGACCTGCTCGGGGGCGAGGGTGAGCAGAGCAAAGTCAAGATACTCAACTACTCGTTATCTTTGGCTCAGGGATTGCGACCGGTCGCTACTCTCAAAATTGAAATAGATGGCAAGGAGTACCAACAGACCTCTACGGGCGATGGTCAGTACGATGCCTTTATGAAGGCAATGCGCAAGATATACAAGGAACAGTTGGAGCGAAAATTCCCGATGTTGATTGACTACTCGGTGAGCATTCCTCCGGGTGGACGAACCGATGCCTTTGTGCAGACGCTCATTACGTGGGAGTTAGACGGTCAAATAATCAAGACTCGTGGTTTGGATGCCGACCAGACCGAGGCGGCAATCAAGGCAACGATAAAGATGCTCAATAAATTGTAACCACCCCGAAGCTAACCTAATGAATTGTCATAATCTCATTTTGGGCATACCAACAGGGATGAGTATCTGCCCATTGTGCGCCCTCAGACTCCTCGCAGGCGGTGGGATGCAGAATGGTGCTCAGCCGCACGGGCAATTCCCGCCTCGTGGGGCGGCGGCGGTCTGCCCGATTTTCGCAGAAAATCGTCTTAGCAACTAACACGGTAAATTACTGATATTAAACTAATTATAAAAATATACGCAAATGAAAATTATTCTTCTCATATTTGCTTTTTGCTCATTGGTTGCCTCTTCGCAACCGACAATACAGATTACAAAAAGTATGTTGGACAAGCCGATAAAAATAAAATTGTCGGAGTTGGTCGATGATATAACTTTTATCAGACTCGAAACAAACAAAAATAATTTAGTGAAATACTCACGATGGCCTCATTACACAAAAGATTTTATATATTTTGAAGACCAAGTATTTACGTGGGATGGTAAATGGAAAACTAATATAGGAGAGCCGGGACGTGGACCATATGAGGAGCCTATGGGGGTTTGTTTTATTGCATTCAAAGATGGAAAATTTTATTCAAAACATTATAAACTAATAGAGTATGACATCAATGGTAAGCCAACGAAAAAGGTAAAAAATTTAAGAGACGAAGAGGGTGAGAGGAAAAATACAGGTAGTACTATAAGTGTTACTGGTCAATTAACAGTTGTCGGGAAATATCTATTCTGTGCTTCTTCTGATGCGGCATACTTTGTTAATCCAGAAAACTTCGAGACAGTCAAAAGAATTGAGCTAATACCAAATAAAGGTAAGCCATATTTTGTTAGTCAAGCAGGAGAAGGTCATATCTCATATTATCGAGATAACATTCTCTTATACTATCCCTATGTTGATACTCTGTTTTATGTTAAGGATAAGAGTTTGCAGCCAATATGGAAACTTCAAATTGACAAGGATATAAAAATGCCGCTGGACTATTTTCATAATATAGAGAAATATATTATGGATCATAGCAGAGGTGGTAAAAAAAGGTTTGAAGCGAGAGCCGGTAAAATAACTATTAATGAAGTGTATGAAACAAATAATCATCTTTTTTTCGGAATAGAAAAGTGGAGAGAACGCACCTCTGACACAAGCTATATCTGTTACGACAAAAGAGTAAAAACATCTAAAGTAGCTCGTAAAGAAGATTTTGTGGACGATATTTTGGGGCTTGGGGCTTATAAATTGCCAAAAATATGCGATGAGAAAATATTAATGGCACTATGGCCACACGAAATCTTTGATATTATTGATAAGAAAAAGAGAGCCGGCGAAAAGATTCATCCGAAACTCGAAGCATTAGCAAAACAGATAGACGAAGGTGATAATCCCGTAATCTTTGTAGCACACCTGAAAAAGTTAGAATTGATTTAGACAATAAATTCATATTCAATATGTAGAGACGGAGCACGCTCCGTCTCTATCGCAAAATAGACCATTAGAACAGATTTAATTTTTCAAAGAAATACCTTAATATGAAAATCGCCCTACTTCCCGGTGACGGAATCGGTCCCGAAATTGTCCGCGAGGCGGTCAAAGTGCTTGATGCAATAGCAGTTAAGTACAACCATAAGTTTGAATATACTACCGCCCTTACTGGTGCGGCAGCAATCGATGCCGTGGGAGACCCCTACCCACAGGAAACACACAAGGTGTGCCAAGAGTCTGATGCAGTGCTTTTTGGAGCTATCGGCGACCCTCGTTTCGACAATGACCCAAAGGCTAAAGTGCGCCCCGAACAGGGTCTGCTGAGAATGCGTAAGCAACTCGGCTTGTACGCAAATATTCGCCCCTTGGTTATGTTCGACAGTTTGATTGACCGTTCGCCGCTCAGAGCCGAGCGCGTGCGAGGAGCGGATTGTGTTTTTGTGCGCGAACTCACCGGCGGAATCTACTTCGGTCGCCCGCAGGGACGCACAGAGGATGGCAATACAGCCTATGACTCTTGCGTTTACACCCGCGAGGAGGTCGAACGCATCCTCCATCTCGCCTTCTCCTTGGCACGCACCCGCCGCAAGCTATTGACGGTGGTGGATAAGGCTAATGTGCTGGCAACCTCGCGCCTGTGGCGACAAATTGCCAAGGAACTCGAACCTCAATACCCTGATGTGCAGGTTGATTATATGTTCGTCGATAATGCGGCGATGCAGATAATCCAACGCCCCACCTATTTTGATGTCGTGGTAACCGAAAATATGTTTGGCGATATACTCACCGACGAGGCGAGCGTTATTAGCGGCTCTCTCGGACTGCTCCCCTCGGCTTCGGTTGGTGCACAAGTCGCACTTTTTGAGCCCATTCACGGCTCATATCCGCAAGCGGCAGGGAAAAATATCGCCAATCCGATGGCAACAATCCTATCGGCGGCGATGCTTTTGGAGCATAAAGGTTTTGTAGAGGAGGGTAAATCTATAAGAAATGCGGTAGAAAAAGCCATCTCCGCGGGTGTTGTAACTGAGGATTTGGGAGGCAATTTCAAGACCTCGGAGGTGGGTGAATACGTTGCAAAGCACATTTAAGAAAATATTTTCAGAATTAATTTATCATTAACTTGCGCATTAACAATAAAATAACAAAATGTTAATAGATTGTTGATAAAAAACATTTGGTAGTTCAGAAAAAATGTTCAACCTTTGCAACCGCAAACGAGAAAGTACATTGACAACAGGGCAGGAGGATGAAGCGGAGTTTTATTACAAACACTCATAAGTTTCAAAAGCCTTCCCAATTCACACTCAAAAAATTTTTGAAAATAAATTTGGTAGTTTGAAAAATTGTTTTTACCTTTGCACTCCGCAAATGGGGGAGCACTAATTTGGATACTACCTCTTTAAGCACCGACCGAAAAGACTTAAATGTTGGACAGGGCGGAGAGCGGAAGAAAAATTTTTGAAAATAAATTTGGTAGTTTGAAAAATTGTTTTTACCTTTGCACTCCGAAACTGGGACACTGGTTTTAGAAAACAAAACAAGTTCATTGAAGTATTGTATTAATGAAGCACGAAATTGGTTGTGAAATCAATTTCAAAGTACAAGCAAAAATCTTAATCAATTTCTTTTAAGAAATAAATAGAGTACAGACAAACAACATTAGTATATAAGACCTTCGGGTTTTGTGATATTTTTTACTATGGAGAGTTTGATCCTGGCTCAGGATGAACGCTAGCGGCAGGCTTAACACATGCAAGTCGAGGGGCATCACGTCTTCGGATGGTGGCGACCGGCGCACGGGTGCGTAACACGTATACAACTTGCCCGTCATAGGGGAATAACCCGGAGAAATTCGGACTAATACCCCGTAAGTATAGAGGGGGCATCCTCTTTATATTATAGATTTATTGATGACGGATAGGTATGCGCAGCATTAGGTAGTTGGTGAGGTAACGGCTCACCAAGCCGACGATGCTTAGGGGAACTGAGAGGTTTATCCCCCACACTGGTACTGAGACACGGACCAGACTCCTACGGGAGGCAGCAGTGAGGAATATTGGTCAATGGACGAAAGTCTGAACCAGCCATGCCGCGTGCAGGATGACGGCTCTATGAGTTGTAAACTGCTTTTGTATGAGGGTAAAGTTGGGTACGTGTACCCATTTGAAAGTATCATACGAATAAGGATCGGCTAACTCCGTGCCAGCAGCCGCGGTAATACGGAGGATTCAAGCGTTATCCGGATTTATTGGGTTTAAAGGGTGCGTAGGCGGTTTTTTAAGTTAGTCGTTAAATCTCTGAGCTCAACTCAGACATGGCGATTAATACTGGAGAACTAGAGATTAGTTGCAGAGGGCGGAATGTGTAGTGTAGCGGTGAAATGCTTAGATATTACACAGAACACCGATTGCGAAGGCAGCTCTCTAAGCTACATCTGACGCTGAGGCACGAAAGCGTGGGGATCAAACAGGATTAGATACCCTGGTAGTCCACGCTGTAAACGATGATAACTCGTTGTCGGCGATACACAGTCGGTGACCAAGCGAAAGCGATAAGTTATCCACCTGGGGAGTACGACCGCAAGGTTGAAACTCAAAGGAATTGACGGGGGCCCGCACAAGCGGAGGAACATGTGGTTTAATTCGATGATACGCGAGGAACCTTACCCGGGCTTGAAAGTTAGTGACCGCCGATGAAAGTTGGCTTTCCTTCGGGACACGAAACTAGGTGCTGCATGGTTGTCGTCAGCTCGTGCCGTGAGGTGTCGGGTTAAGTCCCATAACGAGCGCAACCCCTATTCTTAGTTGCTAACAGGTAATGCTGAGGACTCTAGGGAGACTGCCGGTGTAAACCGAGAGGAAGGTGGGGATGACGTCAAATCAGCACGGCCCTTACGTCCGGGGCGACACACGTGTTACAATGGACGGTACAGAGGGTTGCAACACAGCGATGTGAAGCTAATCTCTAAAAGCCGTTCTCAGTTCGGATCGCAGGCTGCAACTCGCCTGCGTGAAGTTGGATTCGCTAGTAATCGCGCATCAGCCATGGCGCGGTGAATACGTTCCCGGGCCTTGTACACACCGCCCGTCAAGCCATGGGAGTTGGGGGTGCCTGAAGTACGTGACCGCAAGGAGCGTCCTAGGGCAAAACCGATGACTGGGGCTAAGTCGTAACAAGGTAGCCGTACCGGAAGGTGCGGCTGGAACACCTCCTTTCTGGAGCTGTTAGTGAACTTTTGGATGTTTTGAGATGCTTTTCAAAGCGTCTGAAAATCACACAGTTACAAAAATACTTACTCTGATTAAGAGCCTGTACTTGCTTCATTATCAATACTTAATGATATAGCTTATCAAAGTTTGAATGTACTTTGATAAGCCCACGAGGGAGCAGTGATTGTCCCCCAAGTTCATTGACATAATTTAAGAAGAGTAACGAGGTGTAATAGATGATATGAACTATTACATATAGACAAAATTAATTATTGTGATTTTGGTGTTGGGTTATGTGATAAATTTGCGTAAGCGGAGAGGTCACATAATAGAGCATAGAAGTTACAAATTAGATAATCTACGAAGAAAGTAGAGAAGGGCGTACGGGGGATGCCTAGGCTCTTATAGGCGAGGAAGGACGTGTTAAGCTGCGATAAGCTTGGGGGATTCGCAAAAAGGAATTGATCCCGAGATTTCCGAATGGGGCAACCCGGTTGGTTGAAGACCAATCACACTGAAAAGTGAGCAAACCCACTGAACTGAAACATCTAAGTAAGTGGAGGAGAAGAAAGAAACATCGATTCCCAGAGTAGTGGCGAGCGAAATGGGAATAGCCTAAACCGGTATTGTTACGGCAATATCGGGGTTGTAGGACTACAATATGAAGCAGACAATGAACGAGAACACAACTGGAAAGTTGGACGATATAGGGTGATAGTCCCGTATTGGTAAGTTGGATGTGGATAGTAGTATCCTGAGTAGGGCGGGACACGTGAAATCCTGTCTGAATCCGCGGGGACCACCCCGCAAGGCTAAATACTGATAAGAGACCGATAGTGAACCAGTACTGTGAAGGAAAGGTGAAAAGTACCCCGAGCAGGGGGGTGAAAAAGAACCTGAAACCGTACGCTTACAACCTGTTGGAGCCACTTCGTGTGGTGACAGCGTGCCTTTTGCATAATGAGCCTACGAGTTACTCATCACTGGCAAGGTTAAGAACTTAGAGGTTCGGAGCCGAAGCGAAAGCGAGTCTGAATAGGGCGCAATAGTCAGTGGTGGTAGACGCGAAACCTTGCGATCTACCCTTGGCCAAGATGAAGGTGAGGTAGAACTCACTGGAGGTCTGAACCGGTAAACGTTGAAAAGTTTTCGGATGAGCTGAGGGTAGGGGTGAAAGGCTAATCAAGCTGGGAAATAGCTCGTACTCCCCGAAATGCCTTTAGGGGCAGCGTTGATGTAGTTTACCGGAGGTAGAGCTACTGGTTGGATGCGGGGGCTTCACCGCCTACCAAATCCTGTCAAACTCCGAATGCCGGTTAAATGGTCATCAGCAGTGAGCCATTGGGTGCTAACGTCCAATGACGAGAGAGGAAGAACTCAGACCATCAGTTAAGGTCCCCAAACATACACTAAGTTGATAGAACGATGTCCGGTTGCAGCGACAGCTAGGAAGTTAGCTTGGAAGCAGCTATTCTTTTAAAGAGTGCGTAACAGCTCACTAGTCGAGCGACTGGGCGTGGATAATAAACGGGCATCAAGTGTATTACCGAAGCTATGGACTCTGTAAAGAGTGGTAGGGGAGCATTCTATCGCCGTAGAAGCCGTATCGTGAGATATGGTGGAGGTTATAGAAAAGCAAATGTAGGCATAAGTAACGATAAGGCGGGCGAGAAACCCGCCCACCGTAAGACCAAGGTTTCCTTTGCAATGTTAATCAGCGAAGGGTTAGTCGGGACCTAAGGCTAAGTCGAAAGGCGATGTCGATGGACAATCGGTTAATATTCCGATACCGGCTATATTGGTGATGGAGAGACCCGGAAACGTAAGTGTCGCCAACTGACGGAATAGTTGGTTAAAGGGCGTAGTTATAGGTGGATGTTAATAGCATCCGTTTGATGAGACCTGACAGTACAGTGAGCCTTCGGGCGAGCTGATAGTGCACCCAAGTCTGCCGGCAAGAAAATCTTCTAAACATAACAGTATAGCAGCCCGTACCGTAAACCGACACAGGTGGTCGAGGAGAGTATCCTAAGGTGCTCGAGTGAATCACGGCTAAGGAACTAGGCAAAATAACTCCGTAACTTCGGGAAAAGGAGTCCTCCGCGAGGAGGCGCAGCGAAGAGATCCAGGCGACTGTTTAACAAAAACACAGGGCTATGCAAATTCGAAAGACGACGTATATGGCCTGACACCTGCCCGGTGCTGGAAGGTTAAGAGGGGATGTTATCGCAAGAGACGCATTGAATCGAAGCCCCAGTAAACGGCGGCCGTAACTATAACGGTCCTAAGGTAGCGAAATTCCTTGTCGGGTAAGTTCCGACCTGCACGAATGGTGTAACGATCTGGATGCTGTCTCAGCCGTGAGCTCGGTGAAATTGTAGTCCCGGTGAAGATGCCGGGTACCCGCAACGGGACGGAAAGACCCCGTGAACCTTTACTGCAGCTTCGCGCTGGATTTGGGTGCAAAATGTGTAGGATAGGCAGGAGACTATGAAGCGGCGTCGCTAGGTGTCGTGGAGTCAGCGTTGAAATACTGCCCTTTTTGTATTTGGATCCTAACCCATAACTGGGGACACCGCGTGGTGGGTAGTTTGACTGGGGTGGTCGCCTCCAAAAGCGTAACGGAGGCTTTCAAAGGTACCCTCAATACGAATGGTAACCGTATGTAGAGTGCAATGGCACAAGGGTGCTTGACTGCGAGACCGACGGGTCGAACAGGTGCGAAAGCAGGACATAGTGATCCGGTGGTTTCCGAGTGGAAGGGCCATCGCTCAAAGGATAAAAGGTACTCCGGGGATAACAGGCTGATCGCTCCCAAGAGCTCATATCGACGGAGCGGTTTGGCACCTCGATGTCGGCTCGTCACATCCTGGGGCTGGAGAAGGTCCCAAGGGTTCGGCTGTTCGCCGATTAAAGTGGCACGCGAGCTGGGTTCAGAACGTCGTGAGACAGTTCGGTCCCTATCTGTTGCGGGCGTAGGAATTTTGAGGGGTTCTGTTTTTAGTACGAGAGGACCGAAATGGACTGACCTCTGGTTTACCGGTTATGTCGCCAGATGTACCGCCGGGTATCCAAGTCGGGACGGGATAAGCGCTGAAAGCATCTAAGCGCGAAGCCCACCCCAAGATAAGAATTCCCTTGAGGGTCGTAGCAGACTACTACGTTGATAGGCTACAGGTGTACGCATAGTGATATGTTCAGCCGAGTAGTACTAATCGCCCGAGAGTCTTTCTTCGTAAGTGTATCTTGCTTCGGCGGGATAACACCATAGACAAAGTCGTTACTCTTTCTTAAATTATGTCACAATATAATAACTGTAAAAGTTAGACAGTTAGGTGGCGATAGCGATGAGGTACCACCTCTTCCCATTCCGAACAGAGAAGTTAAGCTCATCAGCGCCGATGGTACTGCACCGCAAGTGTGGGAGAGTAGGTCGCCGCCCAGTATAGGGGAGAATCTTTCGTAAGAGAGATTCTCCCTTTTTTGTTGCGAGGTTTTGTGTGGGTGGCACTTTGATTGGCTTTCTGCGTGGGCGCTACAGAGTTCAGATTACAGTCTCCTCGGCTTTGAAGTTGGGTTAAGTTGGGGGTTGAAGAATTATTACAATTGGTTCGCGACACCCACAACTCGAAGCACCCCAAGCGTGCCAAGATGGCGCGCCGGGCACAACGTCGATTGAGAACTATTGCCAAGACGCAGCTTCGAGAGTTGAAGCGTAAGATGAGTGAGGAGCAACTTGAGAAATATGCAGAGATACTGAATCTTTGCGAGATGGTAGTCAATCAACAAAAGGGCGACAGCAATAAGATTTATAGTCTTCATAAACCTTTTACCAAATGTATAGCCCAAATATATGGCTAAGGGTAAGGCTCACTAGCAGTATGAGTTTGGCAATAAGGTTGGCTTGACAGCTACAGGTAGCAGGGGCAGGAAGATTATCACATCCATACGTGCATTTGTGGACAACCTCTACGATGGGCATACCATTGAGCCGTTACTTTCTCAGATGGTTAGTAACAACATCTCTCTTCCTAAGGAGGTGGTTTACGATAGAGGTAGCAAGGGTGCCAAGCAGATAATGGGAGTATCCATTCTTACACCGGATAAAGCTAAGGCTAAGGATAGTGCATACACAAAACGTCAGAAGCGTAAGAAGTTCAGGTCTCGTGCCGGCATTGAGCCGATAATTGGTCACTTGAAGTCGGACTTTCGTATGGCTCAGAATTACTTAATGGGCGAGCAAGGCATCCAAATCAATGCATTGCTGTCAGCTACAGCATGGAATCTGAAAAAATGGATGGAGAAATTCAAAGAAAAGTTTTTGTGGCTATTTTTTAGAAAAGTTTTCACGGCAGATTTTTATGGCTTTGCGGCGTAAAATGGATTGTTAAGGAGCGACTATTTACATAAACGAAAACTGTCTGTCCCTGCGATAGATGGCTTTTTTATTTTACAGGGTGCAATGAGGGTGCAAATAGATGGTGTTTTGCCAAAAGAAAAACGGTTAATCAATTGAAATTCAATCAACTAACCGTTTGATTTTGAGGTCTGAAGCGGATTCGAACCGCTGTACGAGGTTTTGCAGACCTCTGCCTAGCCACTCGGCCATCAGACCAACTTGGGCACAAAGGTAGCAAATTTTTTTATAGCACCAAAATATCATTAACTTTTGAAGCAAAAAAGTTGTACATCTTTTTCCCATTCCACAATCCAATGCTTTTCATCTTTTTCAGCCCCCTCCCCCTCCCTCGTGCGAGTTACGAACGAGAAAAAACAGTGCTTTTTTGTTAGCAAAATAAATCTTATCTTTGTAGAAAATATATTCCTCAATATGAAGCGTATAATTCGATATATCAATTCCCATTTTCTGCTGCGTAACACAGTCATATTTCTATGTTTCGGTTTGGTTGCTGTGTATGCTATATCGTTATTGCTTAATCTATTCACCCGGCACGGGCAACAATATGAAGTCCCCTCGATGGTGGGGCTCTCTATACCCGAGGCGCGAGAGAGGGCTCAGGCGGCAAAACTAGAGTTGATAGTTATCGACTCACTATACATTCCCCGCCAGCTGCCCGGCACCATTATAGACCAAAGTCCCAAGGCAAATATGGGTGTTAAATCCGGGCGAAAGGTCTTTCTCACAATCAATGCCTCGCGCCCAAAAACCGATGTAGTACCGTATGTGGCAGGCTTTTCGCTGCGTCAGGCTAAAAACAAACTGGAGAGTAAGGGTTTTGAAATTGCCGAACTCATATACAGCACAGACGTTGCTACAAACAATGTTATATCGCAGAATATCAGGGGTAAGAACATAGCGCAGGGGAGCAATTTCGAGGCAGAGCTTGGCACGGCTGTAACCCTTGTTGTCGGGCGTGAGAGCGATGCGCCGCTGCCAATGGTGCCCAAAATCGTAGGACTGACTCTCCGAGAGGCGAAGAGTCGCCTGTGGGAGGTGGGGCTGAATATGGGTGAGATAAAGTATGACTATGAACTTAAGGAGGATGAGTATGATATTGCTAAAATTTACAGTCAGTCGCCGGCTCAGGAGTCACGTGCCGACTACGGCTCGAGAGTGGCAGTACGCCTGAGCGGCAGCATTGATAAGGTGACAAAAGCCTCGGCTGAAGCAGACGCTAAAGCCCGATATACCAAACCGACCGAGCAGCAAGAGGAGATAGAGGAGATAGAGGAGATAGAATGAGGGAGACTTCTATTGTTTTGACATTTTTTCATTCTCTTCACTTGATTTTTCATTTTTTTAATTTAATAAAATGTTAGGACTTAATGGCTTTGGGCACCGCAAAAAGCCCCGCTCGTTTGAGTACAAACCTCGATATTTCGATTCCGAACTTCAAGAGCGCGAGAATCGTCGTCGAGCTATTTTGGGTGAGAATTATGATGTTGAGGATGACAGTTATCGTCCGGGATTGCTCATTCGTGAGCATCGTATGCGTCGGATGCAGGGGCAGGCTCGTCGTGCTCAAAAGCAGGGTAAGGTTACACTGATTCGTACAGTGATTTTTGTGTTGCTGGTTTTCACTATTCTCTGGCTGGCAACCACTTATTTCGGTCAATCTTTGGAGAAGAGATAGCAAGTGTACAACTACTATAACACACAGAAGAGCAGACCTCTATTGGTGAAACTGTTCAACTCACTGCTGATAATGGTGATGGTTACCACGGCAGCTCTGTTGGCGTTGTCCTATTTATCGCCCGTGTGTGACCCTTATCATTTCTGGTATATTGCCTTTTTGGGAATGGCGATGCCGATTCTGATTCTCACAAATTTTATTTTTTTGCTCATTTTTACGCTTATGCTAAGCCGTTGGGCTCTGATTCCGTTATTACTGTTTTTGATAGGAATAGGACATATCGGAGATTACGTTGGCTTCAACTTTATCACAACGTACCCTGATAACGCGAGGCGGAAAAAAAACGAGATAAAGCTCCTTACATATAACGTTCACGGTTTCAGACTCCACGAATACCCGAATGGGGAGAATATGGATTCACTTATCAATTATATAATCAGCCAAGAGCCTGATATTGTGTGTTTGCAGGAGCTTAAGTCTACCGGAAGTAGAGACAGTGTCTATTTGAGCGAGAGGATGAGCCGTTGGAAATATGTGGTTCATAGTTATTTGGAGGATGACGGAAAATATAAGTTCGGATTGGCTGTATATAGTCGCTTTCCGCTCACGGATGCCCATTCGGTGAAGTTTTCGAGCAGGCAAAATTCGTCTATGTATGTCGATGTAAACATAGAGGGGAAGAAAATAAGATTGTTCAACAACCACTTGCAGAGTACGCAATTTACGGGCAACGACAAAAAAGAGTTGATAAGCGGAGATGTCGAGGCGGCGGCAAAGAAGGTTGGAAATAAATTGAGAGAAAGCTATAAGGTGCGTGCCTTTCAAGCTGATACAATATCTGCATTGGTGAAATTATCACCTCATCCGGTCATTGTGGTTGGCGATTTCAACGATACGCCGGCTTCGTATGTGGTCAATGTAATCAGGGGAGATATGTCGGATTCTTTCCGCGAGCGGGGTCAGGGCTATGGATATACCTACACGGATTTATTCAAACTTTTCAGAATAGATTACGTTTTGCACTCCAAGGATATAGAGACAATAGATTACGAATCGCCCCCGGTGGTCTGGAGCGACCATAAACCGGTGGTGGTGAAACTTCAAATCAGGTAGAGACTAAGAATGTTCTGTCTCTACATTTACTTTTACAAAAATATGAAAGAGAAAATCGAGGCGATGTGGAACGACCGCTCGCTACTTCAAACAGAAGAAAACAAGGAGATTATACGTTCGGTGATAGAGAAATTGGACAAAGGTGAGATTCGATGTGCAAGTAAAACCGAAACGGGATGGATTGTGAACGAATGGGTCAAGAAGGCAATTTTGATGTATTTCCCCATTCAAGAAAATCACACGATTCGTGCGGGTGATTTGGAGTTTTTCGACAAGATTGACACCAAACACAACATAGAGGAGCTGAATGTACGTATTGTACCACACGGTGTTGCTCGTTACGGTTCGTTTTTGGCACGCGGCGTTGTGATGATGCCTTCGTATGTCAATATAGGGGCGTATGTAGACCAAGGGACGATGGTGGATACTTGGGCAACAGTGGGTTCGTGTGCACAAATAGGCAAGAGAGTGCACCTGAGCGGGGGAGTGGGTATCGGCGGAGTTCTTGAGCCGGTGCAGGCTGCGCCGGTAATCATTGAGGATGATTGCTTTGTGGGCTCGCGTTGCATTGTGGTGGAGGGTGCATTTGTGGGCGAGGGTGCGGTGCTCGGAGCGAATGTTGTAATTACCGGTTCGACAAAAATCATAGACGTAACAGGTAGTGAACCCAAGGAGTATCGAGGTTATGTTCCGCCGCGATCGGTGGTCATACCCGGTGGTTACACAAAGAGGTATCCTGCGGGCGAATATCAAGTTCCTTGCGCGCTCATCATCGGACAGCGCAAGGCTTCCACAGACCTAAAAACATCGCTCAACGACGCGTTGCGCGACTTCGGGGTGTCGGTGTAGGATAGCGAAAATTATGGTAAACAGCCCCCAACTCGACCTTGCGTGGAAATTTCTTGAACAGACTGCCACCAACATTTTTCTTACGGGTAGGGCTGCGAGTGGGGATTTCCCCGGCTCGGTTAATTCGGAAAATACCAAGGAGATTCCAGAAAATTTATGACATTATCACATAATGTAATTCCGGAATCTCCCTAGTGTTTTCAGTTATCACTCCGCGCAAGAGCGCGGAGTGATAATTATTAAAGACCATCCTCGCGAGGAGGTGTTGCTATTTGTTGCAACGCTCGAAGAAACCGATAGCCTCCAACTCCTTGTGCATTGACTCATACTCGGCGGCTGTCAGACTTTGGAACGGAGTTCGGTTGCCGCCCATATCCAAACCTATCATCTTCATAATATGTTTACCTCCGACTATGTTACCGCGATAGCGAACTATGATGTTGATCACTGCCTGTGAAAAGTTTTGCAGCTCACGCGCTCTCTGCCAATCGCCTGCTTTCCACGCATCTATGATACCCACCAGCTCGCGACCGTTGTAGTTTGTCGTTCCGCCAATACCGCCCACTTCTCCACAAAGTGCCAATGCTGCCAAAATTGTCTCGTCCTGACCGTGAAGCATCTGATAGCGTTCTTCTGCCCACAGCAGGCACTGGTTGAACTCATAGAGACTCTCGAAGGTGTATTTTATACCCGCCAAGTTGGGGATGCGCTCCGCGGCGAGTTGCAGGAATGGCAACATCGGGAGGTAGACACCGCTTAGGGCTGGAATATGATAGAAGTAGAAGGGCAGATTGGGTGCGCCGCAAGCAATCTCTTCGCAGTATTTGACCAGTGTCTCCACATTACCCGCCTTGGGGAAAGGCGATGCCATTGCTCCGAAACCCCAAGCGCCAATCTGCTGAGCGTGCGTTGCAAGGCGGTGACTCATTTTAACGCAGGTACTGCCCACGTGCACAATGACCTTGAAGCCGTCCGGCGCAAGAGATACCCATTTTTCGGCAATTTTCATCCGCTCCTCCTCGGTCAGCATATATCCTTCGCCCGATGAACCATTCACGAACACGCCCTGTAAACCGTTGCGAACAAGCATTTCGCAATACGCAGGGATAATATCATAGTTCACCTCACCATCGGCAAGAAAAGGCGTAAACGGTGCATCTATAAGTCCTTTAATCTTTTCCATCAGTTTTTATATAATTGTTGATTATTATTTCTGTCTGGTTTATTGCATCTTGCAGATTATCATTGACAACCATCGCGTCAAATTTGTCGGAATATGCAATCTCCTGCTCGGCTTTTGCCATACGGCGACTGATAGCCTCGGGGGTCTCCGTGGCGCGCGCAACCAAGCGGCGATGCAACTCCTCAATGGAGGGTGGCATAATGAAAATAGACAAGGCGTCACTGCCAAAAACCGTCTTAATATTCAATCCACCAATCACATCCACATCAAAAACTACCACTGCTCCCATACTCCAAATTCTCTCAATTTCGCTCTTGAGCGTTCCGTAGCAGGTGCCGGCATAGACCTCCTCCCACTCTAGGAAATCCCCCCGACCGACTTTGAGCATAAACTCGTCATTCGAGAAAAAATAGTACTCCACCCCGTTTTGCTCTGCCCCTCGTGGAGCGCGCGAGGTGGCTGATACGGAAAATCTTAGGTTTTCGTTTCTCTCCAAAAGAGCATTTACAATCGTGCTCTTGCCGCTGCCCGAAGGCGCTGAAAATATAATAACTTTTCCCATATTCTTGGTACGCACAATTTTATTCAAAGCAAAAAAGCGTCCCTTTTGCTGTCAAAATATAAAATCGCCCTTGCGATGCAGCGGGATTTGCCGTAATGGTCTCACCCGCATCCCATTCCCATAGAAGTTCGCCGCTTTCCTTATCTATCAACGAAACTATGCCGCTTTTGGTACAAATCAAAACCTTGTCTCGCACTATCAGTGGTGAGCTCTCGCCTGTATCGGCAGCTAGCATCACCCTCCATTTCTGCACTTGAGTGCTGCGCTCGACAGCAGCAATGTAGTTGTCCTCAATAATATATATGTATTTGTCGTCCACCGCCGGCACACCTGTAAAGGAGGATTTTTCTGATGGCGAAGAGTGTATTTTGCTGAAACTGACCAACCCCTTTTCTGCGAGGGTCAGTTCGTAGATATTGCCGGAGTAGTCACCCGCATAAGCCTCATTACCATAGATTGCGGCAGATTGGGGTATGTAGTTATCTACCTTGACAGAGTCTACTGCCTGCCCCCTGAAATAATCAACCACACGAAGCCATCCGTCGCACCCGCCAAAAATTGCAAAATTATCTCTCACTGCCACCGCGCCATTGATGTAATACCCTGTCTCAAAGTGATTTATCTCTGCTCCTGTGGTTTTGTCCAACAAATAGACATAATTATCGTAACTGCCGAAAATTATTGCACTTTTGCTCTGCACATAGTTTGGAGGTGACGAAATCTGCCCCCACGTCTCAAAACTCCAAAGCGTATCCTTGGTTGCCATTGACAAGGCATTCATCCGCCCATTCATCATACCAACGTAGATGACGGAATCTACAATAAGCGGCGTAGTCTCCGATGCCGAACCGAAGTCATATTCAAATGTCTGTGCCCCTCCCTTGTCCACCCCGTAGACTTTACCTCGCTTATCTATCCAGTAGGTAACTCCCTCATTTATAATCGGAGATGATGCGGTTCTTGCGTCGCTTTTGAAACTCCACAACATCGCCGGAGCCCTCCTCACGGATACGTTACTATATCCGCTCAGCCCCTCATCGCCACGATACCTTGCCACATTGTCCCCTCCCCCTGTGTCACTCATCGCCACGCACGAGGTGAGCATAAGTAGGGGCAGCAGAGCTGCCATTTTATTGCCAATATGAGCTTTATTTCTCATCATTCATCCATCGTTTTCTCCAACTCTCGCCGCTCCTGCTGCAAAGGTATTTGGACGGCGTATAGATATTTTAGGCGTGCCATATCTGCAAACAACTCGACATTTGCCTTAAAGAAAGTTCCGTTAATCAGTTCAAAATCGGTCACTGTGCCAATAGGATACTCCTTGGGAAAGATGTTAGAGTACTCCACAAGAATTGTGTCCCCCACCTGTAACTGTGCGTATTTGGGTATCTCCACCATCTGTACCATCCTGTGTGACATTCCGTTCCACAATATCGAGCCGTTGAAATCGCTCCCCTTGATTTTGCCACCCGTACGGAAATCGTTCATATTGAGAACGGAGATTGCGATTGAAAAGTTGTCGGAGCAGTCAAGCACATAGCCCACAATCCCTCTGCCGCTCACCAAAGCCATCTCAGGTTTGATTCCCTGTAGCCGCCCTTTGTTGATTGTTATGAAGTTGTTGCGCTTTGCGTAGCTGTTTTTCACAACCTCCACCGCTATATAGTCATCGCCCAGCTCGGTGGTAATGCTATCCAAGTCAAGGGAGCCATATAGCTCCAGCTGGGTGCGGAGTGTGGCATTCTCCTGTGCCAATTCGCGATTGCGTGCGGCTAGCGAGAAGAAATCGGCTGCCCCCGTCCACTTGTCATAGAGATAACCCATCGCAACGTTCGAGGCGTTGGCAAATTTAGCCTTCTGGTATAGATTACTCGTAAAAAAGAACCACCCTGCCACAACCTCCAACACGATGAAGAGCAGCACCTTCTGAAAGTTTTTTAGAAAAAGAAAAAATCGAAGCAAGGGAGGGAGTGAAAAGTGAAAAGTGAAAAATGAAAAGCGAAAAAAATGTAAAAGCATTTTTCACTTTTCATTTTATTTCTATCGCATCAGGAACGAGAATCTATTAATATTTTTCAGAGCTATGCCCGTGCCGCGAGCCACTGCGCGTAGCGGGTCTTCGCTCACGTGGAACGGTATGCGTGTCTTTTGTTGCAGGCGTTTGTCCAGCCCCCTTAGCAGTGCGCCGCCTCCGGCAAGGTAGACCCCATTTTTGACGATGTCCGAGTAGAGTTCCGGTGGAATTTTCTCCAACACCTTCATAATTGCCGAATCAACCTTAAGCAGAGATTTCTCCAACGCTGCCGCAATATCCTTGTAACTTACAGCAACTTCCAATGGTAGGGAGGTTATGATGTTGGGACCGTGAACGACAAAGTCCGCAGGAGGATTATCCAACTTATCGGTTGCCGCGCCCACTGCGATTTTAATCTCCTCAGCCGTGCGCTCTCCGATTTTTATATTGTGTTGCGACTTCATATAAGCCTGAATATCTTCCGTAAAGACATCGCCGGCTGTGTTGATGGATTCGTTACAAACTATACCCCCGAGCGAGATTACTGCAACCTCTGTCGTTCCACCACCAATATCGACAACCATATGCCCCTCGGGCGCCTCCACGTCCAGACCGATACCCAGCGCCGCCGCCATAGGTTCATAAATCATATAGACCTCGCGTCCACCGCTATGCTCTGCCGAGTCGCGCACGGCACGAATCTCCACGTTTGTCGAACCTGAAGGTATGCAAATCACCATCCTGAGCGAGGGGCTCAGAAAGTTGCTGCGGTTCTTAATCATACGTATCATCCCGCGAATCATCATCTCGGCAGCCGTAAAGTCGGCAATCACACCATCTTTGAGGGGGCGAATCGTGCGGATATTTTGGTGGGTTTTTCCGTGCATTTGACGCGCCTTGTTGCCAATGGCTACAAGTTTACCGCTTGCCTGGTCGATAGCCACAATCGAGGGCTCATCCACAACAATCTTATCGTTATGTATTATCAGCGTGTTGGCTGTTCCCAAGTCCATTGCCAACTCCTGAGTGAGTAATGAAAACAATCCCATCTTTGTGATTTGTGATTTGTGATTTGTGATTTTTACTACCGACCTAAAAGTCCTAAAAGTCCTAAAAGTCCCAAAAGTCCTAAAAGTCCCAAAAGCCCTAAAAGTCCCAAAAGTCCCATAAGTCCCATAAGTCCCATAAGTCCCAAAAGTCCTAAAAGTCCTAAAAACCGCAATAAATTATACTAATGTTTGAAGTGGCGCAAACCCGTTACTACCATCGCCATATCGTGCTCGTTGCAGTAGTCCACCGTATCTTGGTCTTTGATTGAGCCGCCCGGTTGGATAACCGTTGTTATTCCTGCCCCGTGGGCAATCTCCACGCAGTCGGCAAATGGGAAGAAGGCATCCGAAGCCATTGCTGCGCCCGAGAGCGAGAAACCGAAGCCCTGAGCCTTGGCAATAGCCTGACGCAGAGCATCCACGCGTGAGGTCTGCCCAACGCCGCTGCCCAGTAACTGACCATCCTTAGCCAGCACAATCGCATTTGATTTGGAGTGTTTAACTATTTTATTTGCAAAAATCAGGTTCTCCATATCCTCTTGGGATAGCCTCTTCTCGGTAGCAATTCTTATTTCACCCTCCAAGCCGCCTACCTTTGCATCTCGCTCCTGAAGAGCCACACCCCCCAATAGCGAGCGGAAGTTGAAACGACGTTGCGGAACTTGGTTCATCTGCAATATGATACGGTTCTTTTTCGATTTAAGTATCTCGAGCGCATCCACCGAATAGGCGGGGGCAATAATCACCTCGAAGAACAGCAAATTTACTTGTTCGGCACATTGGGCATCAACCTCTCTGTTGCATATGAGTACTCCGCCGAAAGCCGACACGGGGTCACCCGCCAGTGCATCTCGCCACGCCTTGATTAGCGTGCATCGTTCTGCCACACCGCAGGCATTGTTGTGTTTGAGGATGGCGAAGGTTGGCTTCTCGGTAAACTCCGCGATAAGGTTCACGGCAGCGTCAATGTCAAGCAAGTTGTTGTATGACACCTCCTTGCCGTTGAGCTTGGTAAACCATTTGTTGAACTCGCCGTAGAAGGTTGCCCCTTGGTGGGGATTTTCGCCATAGCGCAATGGCATTGCCCCTTTTACGCTCTCCTTGAAAACCTCGATACCCTCCTGCTCATTGAAGTAGTTGAAAATAGCCGTATCGTAGTGTGAACTAACATTGAAAGCCTGAGCAGCAAACCATCTTCGTTGCTCCAGAGTGGTTGCACCCTCTTGTGTTTGCAGAATTTCGAGTAGGTTGGAATACTGCTCAACCGAGGCTACGATAGTTGTATCTTTGAAATTTTTGGCGGCGGCACGAATCAGTGAGATGCCTCCTATGTCGATTTTTTCTATTATCGACTGCTCCTCTGCTCCGCTTGCCACGGTCTGCTCAAAGGGGTATAAATCCACAATAACAAGGTCAATTTCAGGAATTTGATACTCTGCCAATTGCTCCAAATCCTGCGGATTTGCGCGGCGGGCAAGAATACCGCCAAAGACCTTGGGGTGGAGAGTTTTTACGCGTCCCCCGAGAATAGAAGGGTAGCCCGTCAAATCCTCAACAGCAATGGGATTGATTCCTAGTTCGCGGATGAAACTCTCTGTTCCGCCCGTTGAATATATTTTAACGCCTTGTTTATCAAGTTCTTTAACAATTTCCGCCAATCCATCTTTGTAGTAGACCGAGATGAGCGCCCCTTTTATTTTTTTCATCAATGTACTTTTATTCTATATTTTTAAGTTGGGAAAAAATATTGCAATAATTGTTTTTCTCTACTTAGTGTACAAAGGTACGAATTTTTATAATAATTTTGCAAAAAAGAGGGCATTATATGCAAAATTTATATAATAGAGTGTTACGCGGCGAATTTCTGAGCATCGAGGATGCTTTACGGCTATATATCAGCGCTCCGCTCGCCGAGTTGATGGCTGTGGCGCACAGAATGCGTATGCAGATCCATCCTCAAAAGATTGTTACGTGGCAGATTGACCGCAATGTGAACACCACGAATGTATGCGTATCGGGGTGCAAATTTTGCAATTTTCACTGTCGTTTAGCCGAAACGGATAAGAGCTACGTTACTACAATGGAGCAATATAGAACCAAAATAGAGGAGATGTATGCCCTTGGTGGTGAGCAGCTTTTGATTCAAGGAGGTATGCACCCGCACTTGGGTGTAGAGTATTACGAGGATTTATTCAGGGCATTAAAAAAGGAGTACCCTTGGCTAAAACTCAACGCTCTGGGTGCGCCCGAGGTGCACCACTTAGCGCGGATGGCAAAGTGTGATTACGCAGAAATTTTGGCTCGCCTGCGTCGGGCGGGTTTGGATTCGTTACCCGGGGCTGGGGCTGAGATTTTGGATAATGAGGTACGAAGGAGAATATCGCCCGGTAAATGCTCGGCAGATGAGTGGGTCGAGGTGATGCGTACCGCTCAATCTATGGGCATTCCCACTACGGCAACGATGATGTACGGACACGTGGAAACACCCCGCCAACGAATTGAACACCTTCTGATAATCCGCGACTTGGGTAACTTTACGGCATTTATCCCGTGGGCATATCAGGGCAGGGGGACGCGGCTCGAAAAAGAGGGTTGTGCCGGTGGAAATAATGCCGCTGAATATCTGAGACTTATAGCCATCAGTCGTCTTCTATTGCCCAACATTCGCAATATACAGGCATCGTGGCTGACAATGGGTGTGCAGAGTGCGTTGATGGCACTCCACTGTGGGGCTAACGATATGGGCTCTATTATGATAGAGGAGAATGTGGTTAGTGCGGCGGGTTCGTTCAACACCCTCGACAGCGAGCGTATGGAGCAGGCGATCCGTGCGGCGGGATTTACACCGGCACTCCGAGACCAGCAATATAATTTGTCCGAGCGCTTGCCGCGATGACAATCGACCGATTTTGATGTCCGTTTTTTCGCAACTAACATATTATTGCTATCTTTGTCGGCTCATTATGTGAAAGGGGCTTCTAAAAGTTAGCAAATCACAATCTTGGGTTTTTCAGCAAGGATGTCTCGTTGCTCCTTTTGGTTATTAATCGGCATCTTTTGATTTTTGTTTTATTGCGCCCTTTCAACGAACTATTGACCTATTAAAAATAGTGTAAAATATGGAAAATATAGAACTAAACGAGCAGGAGGTTCTGCGTCGTGAATCCCTCGCCAAACTTCGCGAATTGGGCATTGACCCCTATCCGGCTGCTATGTTCCCCGTGAATAGTACTGTTGCCAAAATCCGTTGCGGGGAATCGACGGGCGAGGTGGTGATAGCAGGTAGAATTATGAGCCGCCGCATTATGGGGTCGGCAAGTTTTTTTGAGTTGCAAGACCAGAGCGGAAAGTTGCAGATATATGTCAAACGTGATGATATTTGCCCCGACCCCGAGGATACAACCTACTATAATACGGTATTCAAGAAGTTGATGGATATTGGCGATATAGTTGGTGTTGAGGGGTTTGTCTTTACCACAAACACGGGCGAACTGTCGGTGCATTGTCAAAAGCTGACACTGCTGAGCAAATCACTAAAACCGCTACCCATTGTCAAGGAGAAGGATGGTGTCATCTATGATGCCTTCTCTGACCCCGAACTGCGTTACCGCCAGCGTTATGTCGATTTGATTGTTAATCCGCAGGTTCGCGATACTTTCTTGAAACGCACCAAGATAATCAATACGATGCGTAATTTTTTTAACGAAAGAAGTTACATTGAAGTAGAGACACCGATTTTGCAACCTATTCCGGGCGGGGCTTCGGCACGTCCATTCATCACACACCATAATACACTCGACATTCCGCTCTATCTTCGTATTGCCAATGAGCTATATTTGAAGAGGTTGATAGTCGGTGGGTTCGAGGGCGTATATGAGTTTGCCAAGGATTTTCGTAACGAGGGTATGGATAGAACGCATAACCCCGAGTTCACGGTGTTGGAGATATATGTTGCCTACAAGGATTATCGCTGGATGATGGAGTTTGTGGAGCAGATGATAGAGCGGGTGGCGATGGAGGCAAACGGGACGACGGATGCAGAAATCAACGGCAAAAAGGTTTCGTTCAAAGCTCCCTTCCGTCGATTGACTATGACCCAAGCGATTTTGGATAAAACGGACTTCGATATTACCGGTAAAAACGAGGATGAACTTCGTGCGGCTTGTCGCCGGATGGGCATTGAGGTGAACGACACGATGGGTAAGGGTAAACTCATAGACGCAATCTTTGGCGAAAAGTGCGAGGACGATTTGGTGCAACCTACCTTTATTATTGACTATCCTCTGGATATGTCGCCTCTGTGCAAACGTCATCGCGACAACGGCGAGCTTACCGAACGTTTCGAGCTTTTCGTGGCGGGCAAGGAGCTGGCTAATGCCTACTCGGAGCTCAACGACCCTATCGACCAATTAGAGCGTTTTCAAGAGCAACTTCGCCTGAGCGAAAAGGGCGACGACGAGGCAATGTTCATTGATATGGACTTTGTACGAGCGTTGGAGTATGGTATGCCTACTTGTTCGGGTATGGGCATAGGTATCGACCGCTTGACGATGTTCCTCACCGGACAATCGACAATTCAGGAGGTGTTGTTCTTCCCACAGATGCGTCCCGAGAAAGTTTTGCGCAAGGATGGTGTGGTGGAGTTTGGAGCTGTCGGCGTACCTGCCGAGTGGGTTGAGGTGTTGCACAGAATGAGCATCACACAAGTTCCAATGTTGTTGAATTGGGCATCAGCAAAGCTCTTTAATGACCTCTGCGGATTTAATAAGAAGAATAAATTGGGACTGAAAAATCCTACTGCCGAAGACGTTGCAGCTTGGATAGAGAGAAGTAAGGCATAATAATATTTATCCCAAATAAATGGCTAACATAAAATTCTACAAACAGGGCGAAATGCCGCTGGAACTTCACAAGGTTCGCGTTGTTCAGAAACTCCACCTTGTGCCTATTAACCGCCGCTTGGAGGCTATCGAAGAGGCGGGATTCAATACTTTTCGTTTGAACACCAAAGATGTGTTCCTGGATATGCTCACCGACTCGGGCGTTAATGCGATGAGCGACAATCAGGTGGCGGCAATGTTTCAGGCAGACGATGCCTATGCAGGTTCGCAATCTTTCTTCCGCCTACAAAAAGCAGTCGAGGATGTGTTGGGCAAAAAATTCCTGCTACCCGTTCATCAAGGACGCGCAGCCGAGAATGTCATCTGCCGTACCTTTGTGAAGAAGGGCTCGGTTATTCCGACTAACTATCACTTTACGACAACATTGGCGCACGTTATGGAGAATGGTGGCGTAATCGAGGAGCTATATCACGACCGCGCACTGGTGCTTCACAGCGACCACCCCTTCAAGGGTAATATGGATATAGACAAACTCGAGGCGTGTATCCAAAAACACGGTGCAGAGAACATTCCGTTCGTTCGTATGGAAGCCTCCACAAACCTTATCGGTGGGCAGCCCTTCTCTATTCGCAATATGATGGATGTTCGCGGGGTTTGTGATAAGTATGGCATTATGTTGGTTTTGGACGCTTCGCTACTGGGCGAAAATGCCTACTTGGTGATGAAGCGCGAGGAGGCTTGGAAAGAGAATTCGATGGCAGATATTCTCAAGATGATGACCAACTTAGCTGACTTGGTATACTTCTCCGCACGCAAACTAAGCTCCTCACGCGGGGGCGGCATCTGCACCAATCGCCGCGACCTATATATGAAGATGGAGGCGTTGATTCCTCTGTTCGAGGGCTTTTTGACCTATGGTGGTATCTCGGTGCGCGAGATTGAGGCTATGGCAGTGGGTCTGTATGAGACCTTGGACGAGACGATGATTTCGCAAAGCCCTTCGTTTATTAAATATATGGTCGATACGTTGGATAAAGCAGGCGTTCCGGTTATTACACCTGCCGGTGTACTGGGTGCTCACATTGACGCAGGGACATTCTGTGCCCACATTCCTCAGTGTGAATATCCTGCCGGAGCGTTGGCGGCGGCACTCTATTTGGTGTCGGGTGTGAGGGCTATGGAGCGCGGGACTGTCTCTTCGATTCGTGACGAGAACGGTAACGATGTACTTGCCGATGCCGAACTACTGCGCTTGGCTATTCCGCGCCGCGTATTCACGCTCTCACAAATCAACTATGCAATAGACCGCATACTGTGGTTGTATGATAATCGTGAGATGATTGGTGGTCTGCGCTTTACGTATGAACCTCCCGTGCTACGCTTCTTTATGGGCGGGCTGGAGGCAACGAGCGATTGGCCAGAGCGTCTTGTGGCTAAGTTCCGCAAGGATTTCGGAGACTCCTTATAGGTACGTTCCCTTTTACAACGGTTCGTTAAAATTTATAGCTCCTCTGACCACGTGGCGCGAGTAGCTATAAATTTTAACGAACTGTTCTATTATACCATTTACCTTTATAAAAGCGATTAATTATCTAGGGGACTTCTAAAAATCTCATCGAAAAAAGAAACCTCCACATTTTTGTTTAATTTTTAGAAGTCCCCTCTATGTTGAGTCAGGGTTTAGCCTCGGCGGCGGTCTGAGTAACTCTCGGGTGCAGCATTGGTCGTTAATGTATGAGTATGTGGTATTATATAAATCCCATTAATTATTAACTCGGCTTCAAACAATTTGGATAATTTTGAAGCCGAGTTAGTAATAATTACACACCCTCTTGTGCGCAAGTTTGTTAAGCGGGGGGCATAAGAGTGGCTCACGAGTTTGCCATTTGCCAAGCCACGAAATAGGATGAGCGGATGATGTCCACCATCTTCGCCCAGTTTATTTTATCGACAGTATCGGTCGGTTTGTGGTAGTCGGCGTGCCCGCCGGTGTGATACCAGCAAATCGGCACTCCTGCCTTTGCAAATGAGGCATTATCGCTGCCCGAAGTGGGGTCGTCCCAACGGCTAAAGTCGGGCTTCAAGTCCAAATGATATTCGGCTATTGCCAGATTTAACCACTTTTCGTACTCGGGATATGCCTTCGTATAAAAGTATGTAAATGACTGTGGCTTTGTCTCATCCGAATTGCGCCCAATCATATCGAAGTTCATATAACCCACAATCTTTTTGGGGTCTGCACAACTCGCCACATAATGTTTCGACCCCCACAAACCACCCTCCTCGGCATCCCATAGCGCAAGCACTATCGTATATTTAGGTTTCAATCCTGCTGCCTTTATAGCCTTGGCAATCTGCACAATAGCCACTGCACCACTCGCGTTATCATCTGCGCCGTTATATATCTCTCCCTCGCGAACTCCCAGGTGGTCGTAATGCGAGCCAACAACTATGCAGCGTGAAGTATCCACGCCCTGAATCTCTATTAAAACATTCTGTAAATGAACGCTATCCTTCTTACCCTTGAATTTCTGAAAAACAGTTTTGTAGCCCATTTCTGCAAAAAGTGAAGCGAGGTACTCGGCAGCGATGCGATTTTCAGCTGTGCCCGCCTTGCGCCCTTGGAGTAGGTCGCTGCTCAGAAAAGTAACCTGAGCCTCACACGATTGACGCGTTATCGCCTCCACCCCGCGGCTAACTTGCGCCACGGCAGACAGCGCGATAAGAAATATTATTACAAAAAATGATAATTTTCTCATAGCTATTCGTTTATCGCCTTCCAGAGCATATCTTTGAGTGCCATAATGTTATAACCCGTTATTGAGCTTATGAATATGTGGGGTACACCCTTGGGCAGAGTTTGCACCATCTCCCCCATCAACTCCTCGTCCAACATATCGCTCTTGGTAACAGCCAGCAACCGCCCCTTGTCCAGCAATTCGGGGTTGTAACGTCTTAGCTCATCAAGCAATATTTCGTACTCTGCCGCAATATCTTTCGAGTCTGCCGCCACCATAAAAAGCAACACCGAGTTGCGCTCTATATGCCTCAAAAACCTTAATCCCAAACCCTTACCCTCGGCAGCTCCCTCAATAATACCGGGGATGTCTGCCATTACAAAGGTGCGGTCGTCGCGATAACTGACAATACCCAGATTGGGCTCTAATGTTGTAAAGGCATAGTCTGCAATTTTGGGTTTTGCTGCCGAAACCACTGACAACAAGGTGGATTTGCCTGCATTAGGAAAGCCGACAAGCCCCACATCTGCCAATACTTTCAGTTCGAGTATAAAAAATCCCTCTTTCAAATCTTCGCCCGGTTGCGAGTATCGCGGTGCTTGGTTTGTGGCCGTTCTAAAGTGCCAGTTGCCCAGTCCGCCGCGTCCCCCGGGGCACAGAATCACCTCCTGCCCGCTTTCGGTTACTTCCGTGACGAACTCTCCCGTTTCGGCATCTTTGACCACCGTACCCAGCGGGACATCAATAAAGACATCCTTTCCGTTAGCACCGTGCATCTTAGCTCCGCCCCCACGTTCGCCATTCTCTGCCAGCCAGTGGCGGTTGTATCTGAGGTGGAGAAGTGTCCAGTAGTGTGTCGAGCCGCGAAGGATGACGTGTCCGCCTCGTCCGCCGTCGCCGCCGTCCGGTCCCCCAAACTCCACAAATTTCTCGCGTCGAAAGTGCATAGCTCCCGCTCCGCCCATTCCCGAACGCGCAAATATCTTTACGTAATCTACAAAATTTGATGATGCCATAGGTTGAAATTGAGGTGTTACTTTTCCACCTCTTCTATATTTTAATAGTTCGTTACTTTTTTAGTTCCTGTCACCTCGCGCTGCCGTGGGTCTCATCAGAGATGATTATCAACCGGTCAATTATGAGGAGACACCGCGCCCCCCGCGCGGGGCGGCAATAAAAATCATTAGGCGAGGGGATAGATTGCACCAACCGAAACAGCTGCTCCACATCTGCAACGTCGGTCAATCGCTTTTTCCCGTCCGGCACACCGGATTGAACGCACCCTCTTGTCCTCTAATATTTTTATTGCACCATCCTCCTTCATATCAATTCACCCTTCGCTGCTCCTGCGAATCACCATAGGAGCGATATTTGCTCTTGAAGTTATTAAAAATGTATCTCACGCTCAATCTGAATCGTCTGTTATCGGAGTCAATGGCATAGTTTGATATATAATAACCTATCTTGTCGGTAAATGGCGAGCGGGAACTCTTCAACAAATCTTGTGCCGAAGCTACAATTTGAATTCGTTTTTTGAATAAATATTGTGAAAAATTGAGCGATAGTTCATAGCTTGGTTCAAAGACGGTCATCGCTTGATACTCGCGCGATGAATAGTCAAAGTTACAAGAAAAATTTGAATTATCCGAAATTTTCACACTCGGTGATATTTGCAGTTGGTAGTTCACTCCCTTATTGTCGTAGTAACCATCCATATATGGAATGCGATAGTTGTTGAAAATCGCCCCAGCGGATGCCGATAGTGCAATTCGTCCCCACTCGGTGGAGTAGCCCGCCATTAAAACGGTGTATGTACCGCGCGCAACATTCACGGGCGTGTAGATAATGGTCTTTTTATCCTCTGCGAGCAGACCCGTCTGCATCTGCGTATTGAGCACCAAGCCATACTCGGCATCGAGGCTGAATTTCTCGAAAATAGTGGCATTCAGGCTCACCATATGGGCAATAGAGGATTTTAGGTCGGGATTCCCCTGCCTGATTGTAACTCTGTTTACGTAGCTCTTGGAGGGGTCTAATGCCCACAGTGGGGGGCGCTCAATTTTGTTGGTGTAGTTCACCGCCAGAGACAGATTTTGCCACAGGTTGTTGGTGTGAATATCGACAGATGGAAAGAGGTTATTCTCGAACCGTTTAGTCGTCTTGCCGTTGGTCAGACGGAGTTCATCGCCCGAAAATTCATAGCGCAAACCGACTTGATAGCCCCACGCACCATATTCGCGCCCGAGGGTGGCATAGAGTGAGAAGGTGTTGTTAATCATCCGAGTACGCGATTTTTCGACAATAAACTCTGTATTGGTGGTGCTGCCTATCTGCCCGTAACGCGCGCCAAGTAGGATTTTTGCACCGGCAAGGGTGGCGGAATATTCTGCGCGAGCTGTTGCCACCCGAGCATTAGAACGGTTGGAAATATAGAGAGTGTCGCTCTCGTGGCTCTCTATATCGTGCTCAAGGACAGTTTCATCACCTCTTTTGTTCTGAATGTAGTAGTCGGCAAAGAGCTCCAATTTTCTAACGGAGTCAATGTCGAGTTGGTAGCCAAGATTAAATTTATGGGTAGGATTAGCAGTGGTACTATTTTTGTTCGATACGATGTATTGAGTGGGAATCTCAACGCCGCGAATGCTCTCCTGTGTGAAAGTTGTCTCTTTGTTTCCCGTATATCCGAGTCGGTATTGCCACGAAAAGCTACTTCTAGCGTTGAGCGTCCAGACGCTGTTATATAAGAAGTTAGCCATACGATAATCGGTTCGCGTCTTGGTTGTTGTCGAATCGGTCATTGCATATTGGGGTATGATGATGGCTTGATTTTCCTGCTCCGTTGTAATGTGAATGGGCATTGCAAGGTCTGTGCCGAAGAAGCTATATAGCTTGGGTGTAGATATTTGGAGCTGCCCCCCGGCAGTGGGTGTTGTGCGGCGAGAAACGTCTATGCCCGCATTAACTCTGCCCGATACACCCTGCGAGGCGCGCTTTGTACGCACGCGCATAACTGCCTTATAGCTCGACTCATAGCGCGACGAGGGGTTGCGGTCTATCTCTATTGTTAGAATGTCGGCGGGTTGAATCATTTTCAATTCGGTGTAGGTGGCTTCACGCCCGTCAATAAAAATTTTGGGTGCGCCCTTGCCGAAAATTGTAATACCGTCGTCCGTCGCTTTCACTCCCGGTGCACGGCTCAGTATGGAGGTGACGTCGAAGAGGTGAACCAGCTGTGAGCCTGATACTTGCACGATAGTTTTACCCTTCTCATTTCTTACGGCAGCACGCCGCACCTCCACCACCGCCTCCCCAATGCCGTAGCTTACTGCTCGCATAACAATCTTTTCGGGAAGTTGTGGGTTGTTGAAATTTACGACTGCCGTAAAGTCTTCATAACCAAGACAGGTGAGTTGTAGAATCTTTTCACCCGTGAGGTTGTGGTGATATTCTAGCACACCTTTGTAGAATAGTTCACAAGCCACTAATGATGAGTCGGCAGGCTCAAGAATGAACATATTGAAATAGTCGAGAGGCACGTTGTTTTCATCTACGACTTTCGTTACCAACGACTGCCCCACGGCAGGTAATGAGACCGCAAAAAAAACTAATAGTATAATTTTTTTCATACCTAGAAGCTGTTAATAGACAATAATATCTATCCCGAACTTAGGTTTGTAGGCTCGAAAAGGTTAGGGGGTTTTCCAAAATTACAAAATAGCCATCTGCTAATTTTAGAAAACCCCCTAACCTTTTCGAGCCTACATCACCTGCTTAGTATGTAAGTTGCTCGGGTTTAACCTTCTGGAAGTTACCGCCCGATGGGAGTTTGTAGCGGAAGCCTATCTCGTTCCAGCCGTTTGGCCAACCATCCTTAATCATATTGTTGAATACAATCTTATAGCTGTGTTTGCCCGCTGCCAATGCCTTTTGAGCTTTTTTACGGTAGTGGCGTGACATTGTCGGATTGTGGATAACGCGTTCATTGTCAATCCAAAGTTCGTCCATATCGGCTGCAAAGGTGTAGACACCATCCTCGGGCAATTCTATGTAACCCTCGTAGACAGCCAGTGACGGATTGTTCATATCGTAGGCTTTATGCTCTGAACCCTCACCCCAGAACTGCTTCACAGCCTTTGGTGCGCCAAATTGTGCCTTTGAGTATTCGCTCTCGGTGGGGAACAACCCCTCGGCGATGCGCAGAACCGAACCTTCGCCCGGTTTAAGACCTTCCACGCGAGCGATATTTTCATACTCGGGATTTGGAGTAGGTGCAACAGCAGGAGCAAGTGTCTGTTTGTGAACAGGAATAGAGCGAACACGCGACGTTTTGCCTGTCTGCATCAACGTAGCAATCTTTACTTCCGTGTTTTCCGTAACTACAATCGGAGTGGTGTAAACCATCGAATTTCCGTTAGGTTCTGAGCCGTCCAGTGTATAAACCATCGGTAGGTTGCGAGTGTTGGTAAATTCGAGAACCGTAGAGTCGCCCACGAATACAACATTTTGAGTAAGAATGCCCTCAGGCATTGGAATGTGGTAGTTGATATTGTGGAAATCCAAACGGGCATAAGCATTGTTGATTCTTCTCGAAAAATCCGTCCAATCCTTGCGCGAGGGTTTAGACCACGTAGCCTCCGCCAGTGCAATGATACGCGGAAATGCCATATACTCCATCAGCGAAGCATCGGTACAATACTCTGTCCACATATTACATTGAGCACCAAGTATATATTGCGCCTTGTCCTCGGGCAGATTCTTCGGGATAGGGTTGTAGGCGTAGGTCTTTTCCAGAGTTGCCAAGCCGCCGATTTGTGCAGGCTCAACCTCGGGTGCGCCTTGGTAGTGGTCTACGTACAAGCCACCCGAACCGGGGGTCATAATCACTTGGTGGTTAGCATTTGCCGCTGCAATGCCACCCTCTTCGCCGCGCCAGCTCATCACGATTGCGCCCTCTGCCAAGCCACCCTCGAGAATCTCGTCCCAACCAATCATACGCTTACCCTTTGATGCCAAGAATTTTTCGGCACGCTGGATAGCATAGCTTTGGAGTTGCTCCTCTACCGAATGCTTCACACCCAATGAATCTGTCTTCTCTTTGATTCCAAGACTCTTAGCCAATGCCTGACACTTGGGGCAAACTTTCCAACGAACCTTTGGACATTCATCGCCGCCAATGTGGAAGTATTTCGAGGGGAAGAGGTCTGCTACTTCGCTCAACACATCCTCGACAAACTCGAAAGTTTTTTCATTACCAACGCAATATACATCCTCCTCAACGCCCCAAATAATTCGTGGTTGTTTGAATGGACCACCCGTGCACGAATACTCGGGATATGCAGTCAGAGCCGCAAGTGCGTGACCGGGGAACTCTATTTCGGGCACAACATCAATATAAAGTTTTGCGGCATAAGCAACCACCTCCTTGATTTGCTCCTGTGTATAGAAGAACGGACCGTACTGTTTGCCGTCACCCTCTGTGCGTACTGAGCCTGTTTCGGTCAGCCTCGGGTACTTCTTGATTTCGATTCTCCACCCTTGGTCTTCGGTCAAGTGCCAGTGGAATTGGTTGATTTTGAACATTGCAAGCACATCCAACTGACGTTTAACCTCCTCCACGGTAGCAAAGTGGCGGCATACGTCTAACATATAGCCACGATAAGCAAAACGTGGTTCGTCTTTTATTTCGACCAACGGAATCTCCCACGCCACATTTTTCACCAACTCCGCACTCTCAATCTCGGCAGGGAGTAGCTGAAGCAGCGTTTGCACGCCATAGAAAGCTCCCTCGGGGGTGCGTGCCTGAATCGTGACTCCGTCTTTTGTAGAGGTTAGTAGGTAACCCTCGTTATTAACGGGAACGCGGGTGTTTAGCTCGAGCGAGATGTTACCCGCATCTCCCACCTTAACATCGAAGCCCGTAGCGGCTTTAATCTTTGCCGCCAAATATTCGGCAGGTACTTGGAAGTCGGGTGAATTTACTCCAATGGAAGTTGAGGAGCTTAGGTTAAAGGTTGCCGTGGTGTCGGTGATGGTCATCTCCGCGGGTACGGGAATAATGTTGATGCCTCTGTTGTAGGCTTTTTGCTCGCTCTTGCCGCAACTTACAATCAATGCAGCAAGAGAGAAAATTGTTAGTAATTTTTTCATCAATAGTTATATTTTGGGATTAAAATGGTTTTAAGTAGGAAAAAATATAGCAATAATTCTTTATATGAGGTTCTCGCCACCACGCGCCAAAAACGTGGTGACGGGTCTATTCTACCACGCAAATAGCGGAAAATCCTCCATCATCTTGTTCACCTGAGCGCGAACTTCGGTAAGAATCGCTTCATTGTCGTGGTTGCTGAGCACCTTGTCAATCAAATCTACGATAATGGGCATCTGCTCCTCTTTGAGTCCGCGTGAGGTAATCGCCGGAGTACCAACACGAATACCCGAGGTGAGGAATGGCGAACGGCTGTCGAAGGGCACCATATTCTTGTTTGTGGTAATATCTGCCGCAACCAACGCATTCTCAGCCTTCTTGCCGCTCACGTCGGGGAATTTGGAGCGCAGGTCAATCAACATCAGGTGGTTGTCCGTGCCGCCCGAAATCAGCTTGTAACCCTTAGCCACAAATGCCGCCGCCATAGCCCGTGCATTTGCCTGCACCTGTTTTTGGTAGGTAACGTACTCGGGTTCGAGCATTTCGCCAAACGCAACTGCCTTAGCAGCAATTACGTGCTCAAGGGGACCGCCCTGAACACCGGGGAATACCGCCGAGTTCAACATTGCCGACATCTTCTTGATTTCCCCCTTTGGAGTGGTTACTCCCCAAGGGTTATCGAAATCCTTACCCACCAGGATAACGCCGCCGCGGGGACCACGCATAGTTTTGTGAGTTGTGGAGGTGACAATGTGGGCGTGTTTGACGGGGTTGTTCAGCAGCCCTGCCGCGATAAGTCCCGCCGTGTGAGCCATATCAACCCAGAGAATCGCGCCGATTTTATCGGCAATCTCGCGCATACGGGCATAGTCCCACTCGCGGGTGTAAGCCGACGCACCGCCGATAATCATCCTCGGACGGTGCTCCATAGCCAGTGCCTCCATCCGGTCATAATCAATGGTGCCCGTCTGCTGGGAGACCTGATAACCTATCGGATTGTAGAGGAATCCCGAAAAGTTTACGGGTGAGCCGTGGGTGAGGTGTCCGCCGTGGGCTAGGTCGAGCCCCATAAAGGTGTCGCCCGGCTTCATACAAGTGAAGAACACCGCCATATTAGCCTGCGCGCCCGAGTGGGGTTGAACGTTGGCATACTCCGCGCCGTAGATTTGACAGAGGCGGTCGATGGCAAGTTGCTCTACTTTGTCTACCACCTGACATCCACCATAGTAGCGTGCCGCCGGGTAACCTTCCGCATATTTGTTGGTAAGGCAAGAGCCCTGTGCCTCCATCACCTGAGGGCTAACAAAGTTCTCCGAAGCGATAAGCTCGATGCCGTGTGTTTGGCGAGCTTTTTCCTGTTCGATTAAATCGAAAACTACTGCGTCTCTTTTCATATTTTTTAAGGGTATTATTATCCAATTTGTAAAGATAGATATTTATTTCAAATTTTGCAATATTCTTTGGAGCAATCACACCGAATAACTAACTTTGTCTCTGTTGAAGATACGAAACAATGAGTTGCGATTGCAAAAACATAGATATTACAGCGGTTGTGGACGAGATTATCGCCCGCGTGGGTGGCTCGCGCGATAGGGTGATTCCGCTGCTGCAAGCCATCCAAGAGCAGTTTAACTATCTGCCGGCTGAGGCTGTAAACCGCCTCTACGAGAAGACCGAAATAGACCGCGCGCAGCTCATAAGCGTATCCACATTCTACGCCCAATTTCGCCATATTCCTATGGGCGAGCATCTTATAAAGGTGTGCACGGGTACAGCCTGCCACGTAAAGGGGGCATCGAATCTCTACGATGCCTTCCTCAGGGAGTTGAATATCGAAAGTGGCTCTGTCACCTCGGCGGATATGCGCTTTTCGGTAGAAAAGATTGCCTGCCTCGGTTGCTGCACCCTTGCCCCCGTTGTGCAGATTGACGAAAAGACCTATGGGCACGTCCAGCCGGGCAAGGTGAAGGAGGTTATCGAAGATTTTTCGGCAGCGGCATCCTCCGAAGGCGAACAATCACAAATCGTAAATCACAAATCACAGGGAGAAGTTAGGCTTGGGATGGGGTCGTGTTGTATGGCGAGTGGCTCGGCAGAGATTTTCGAGGAGCTGCACAGAGCGATGCGCGAGCTGGGTATACGGGTCGATATTAAGTCGGTGGGCTGCGTGGGGGTCTGCAATCGAGTGCCGCTGATTGACATCGTGCGCGAGGATGGGGTGGTGGAGCGTTATCCCAACGTAAAAGCCGCTGAAATTAAAGAGATTCTACAGGAGCACTTTTCGCCAAAGAGTCCGCTTAAAAAACTTAAAAATAAGCTTTTAGCCAAGATAGACACCATTCATACCGACCTCACTTGGGACAACGTGGTGTGGCATACGGAGCAGCAACGAACGGGAATTATCAATAACTTCCTTAAATTTCAGTACCATATATCCACCGAGGGGTACGGACTTTTGTCCCCATTGGACATTGACGAGTACATAGCATTCGGAGGGTTCGACGGTCTGAAGGGTGCATTGAATATGCAGCCGCAAGAGGTTGTGGAAGAGGTGTTAAAGAGCGGCATACGCGGGCGCGGCGGCGGCGGATTTCCCACGGGTAAGAAGTGGGAGATAGCCTCGGCGAAAGCTACTGCCAACCTACCCAACCTACCCAACCTAAAAGTCCTAAAAGTCCCAATAGCTCCCGCCATTTCCTCCTCCCTTTCCTCCTCCCTTCCCCCCGCCCTTCCCTCCGCCCGTCACCAACAATTTATCATCTGTAATGGCGATGAGGGCGACCCGGGTGCATTTATGGACAGAATGCTATTGGAGTCCTACCCTTTCCGCATTATAGAGGGTATGATGATTGGTGCGTGGGCTACGGCTGCCACGGATGGGGTTTTCTATATTAGGGCGGAATATCCGTTGGCGGTCAAGAGAATAGCGCAAGCTTTGGAGCTGTGCAGAGAGAGGAAACTGTTGGGCGAGAATATTTTGGGTAGTGAGTGGAGTTTCGATATTACGATTTTCGAGGGGGCTGGGGCTTTTGTCTGTGGCGAGGAGACGGCACTCATTGCCTCCATTGAGGGCGAGCGCGGTTTTCCGCGCCAGCGTCCGCCTTTTCCTGCGGTGAGGGGTCTGTTCGGGCATCCTACACTGGTGAATAATGTGGAGACCCTCAGTCAGATACCATATATTATAAAGAATGGTTTCCAAAAATACGCCTCCGTGGGAACGGAAAAAAGCAAGGGGACGAAAGTTTTTGCCCTTGCCGGCAAAGTCAGCAGGGGAGGGTTGATAGAGGTGCCGATGGGTATCACCCTGAGGCAGATTGTGGAGGAGATTGGTGGCGGAGTAAGTGGAGGTAAGAGGCTCAAAGCGGTGCAGATAGGCGGCCCTTCGGGCGGCTGTATTCCAGCGGAGTTGTGTGATGTGGCTGTTGATTTCGATGCCTTCAACTCGATGGGGGCAATGATGGGTTCGGGCGGCTTGGTGGTCTTGGACGAGGATGATTGTATGATTGATGTGGCGCGTTATTTCCTGAGTTTCACCTGTGACCAATCGTGCGGCAAGTGTACTTTTTGCAGAGTCGGTATCCGCCGTATGCTCGACATCTTAGATAAAATATGCAGTGGACGCGGCGAGATGGAGGATATTCAAAAATTGGAAGAATTAGCCGTAGCCATCAAACAATCATCGCTTTGCGGGCTCGGCAAGACCGCGCCAAACCCCGTGCTCACCACTCTGAGGTATTTCAGGGACGAGTATCTGGAGCACATCAACGGCAGGTGCACGCAGGGGGTTTGTAAGGATATGATAGAACTCGCAATCGACCCCACACTTTGTATTGGTTGCACGAAATGCGCCAAAGCGTGTCCTGTCGATGCTATACCATATGTGCCCTATCAAGTTCCGATTTTGGACGTCTCGAAATGTGTGAAGTGCAGACTCTGTATTGATGAGTGCAGCTATGATGCAATAGTTAGCAGAGGGGTCATTTGTCCCCCCTCTCTCTCCAAGTAAGATTTTGCTTTGAGCGGTCATCTCGCGGCAGGATATAGCTCATTATAAGTGATATTATGGTTATGAAACTCATCCCGAGCAGTCCATATAGCATAAAGTTTAGTTGGGTGTAAATTGTTACCAAAAGAAGCGCCGCCCCACCTGTGACGAAACCGATAAGTGCCGCTCGTCCACCGATTCTATCAAAGAATATACCCATAAAGAATAGTGCACCCAAGCCGCTTGTGAGCAACCCCAGCATTGTGTTGAACCAGTCGAAGAGCGAAAGCACATTCCACGTTGCCATCATCAGCGCGAAGCCGCATCCGAGTGCGCCAAAGATTACACTGGCAAGGCGTGCTGTTTTCAATTTGTTGGCACTTTTGCTGATATACGGCAGTAAATCGACAGTGAAGGCGGTTGCTATGGAGTTTATGTTGGAGGAGACCGTGCTCATCGAAGCCGCAAAAATTGCTGCAACCAGCACTCCTGCCAAACCTACCGGCAACTGGGTCATTATAAAGAATGGGAAGATGGAGTCTGCGGTCGGCATTGCTATGTCGAGGGTTTCGGGACGACTCTGAAAGTAGGTGAAGAGCGCTGTTCCGATAGCGTAGAATAGTATCGAGGATATTAAACTCAGAATGCCGTTGGTTATGATACTTTTGCCCGCCTGCTTCTCGCTCTTGGTGGTCATATAGCGTTGGATAACGGTCTGGTCAGAGGTGTAGGAGATAATCTGCGTGGCAAAGCCGCCGAAGATTACAACCCAGAAAGTGGCGCTTGTGAAGTCGAATGTGAAGTTAAGTATATGGAACTTTTCGTTCTCGATTGCAATCTGCAAGAAATTTCCGTCCGTATGCGTTATCAAAAAGAATAGAGTGAAGAGCGCACCCCCCATCAGGATTATACCCTGCACCACATCGCCCCAAACTACTGCCTCGATACCGCCAATTGAACTGTAGACTATCGTTATCAGGCTCATTAACAGGATGCAGGTGTAAATATCTATACCTGTTGCCGCCGTCAGAGCTAACGAGGGTAGGTAGAGTACTAATGCCATCCGGGCGGTCATAAATATTATGAAGATGATGCTCGAAATCAGACGCAATGTCTTATTGAAGCGCAGCTCCAGATACTCATACGCAGAGGTGATATTTAGTCGGCGGAAGAATGGCAGATAATATTTTACAACCGGGAATGCTGCAATAAAGATTGTTACCGCCATCAGGAAATATCGCCAGTCGGTAGCGTAGGTCTTCGCCGGAATTGCCATAAAGGTAATTGCAGAGAGCATTGTGGCAAAGATACTGACCGACACTGCCCACCACGGAATCCTCCCGCCGGCTTTGAAAAAGTCGTCCGAGTTTTTGGCGCGGAACATAAAGAATACGCCCATTCCAATCATCGCAATCAGGTAGACGATAATCACCGTCCAGTTTATCCAACCGAACGATTGCTCACTATCCACCACTCCGAACCAAACCTCCGCAGAGCGCACTCCCGGCATCGTCTCACCCGCAATAAGATACCACCCGCCGTGGGCAGCCACCAGAGAAGCTCCCGCACGTGCCGCAGGCATCACCCCCGTTGCACACCAACGGTTGATGATTGTGTTGTAGGCATATAGTGTGTCATTGAAGCGATACCAAGCCGGCTCGTGGGTCATATATTCTCGCCGTGCCGAATCGCCCAATACATTAAGACCTTCGGTAAAGCGCTCTTTATTAACCCCGCCGCTCGCCAAGATTGTATGCACCCCCGCCCCAAAGGCGAAGCCTCCATTAAGCCCGACAGGTGCTTCGTGCAGAGGCAGCCACTGTTTTGCACGTGGCGAATATGCCCATCCGTCCTGCATAACGTTTTTTGTGGCAGGGTTGAAGCCGCCCATAACATAGAGCCTCTTCTCCTCTGCCGCATTCTGTGCTATCACAACGGGTTGCACGCGAGGTTCACCCGGGTATGGCTCAATTTCGCTCCACTGCTGTGCGCGGGTATCATACCTCAAAGCACGATTTGTCGGCGTGCCGTCACTCAAACCCCCTACTATATATATATCGTTGCCGAGCATCGCTCCGCCCGTATTGTCCAATCCAAATGGCATTGCGGGTAGAGTCTTCATCTCTCCTTTTGTAAGTATCAGATTCTGAGTTAGAGACTGTTTCCCGTCTGCCGTGCCTCCGATGATGTGCAGACCCTCGCCCGAAGAAATAGCCACACCATAAGCCGAAGCTGCGGGCAAAACAGCAGGTAATCTCTGCCACGCCCCATTTTTCAGGCTATATATATTGTCATAAAACGACTTTGTGCCACCCTCGTGGGCGGGAACGCCGGGGAAATTGCACCCTCCGGCAACAATCAACTCGCCGTCTGCTACCCCCGCATAGGCTGCTGAGAGCGCATTCGGGAGTTTTTCGATAGCTTGCCACGCTACGGTTGTTTCGTCTGCCTTGTTCGAGCTACAAGATATAAAGAGTGAGGTAATAAGTAGTAGTAGTATGATTCCTTTCATTTGCTCACATTTTTATAGATGGCTTGTTATTGGTTGTTCGATATGTATTTGCTATCCTATTTTCTGAGGCGGAAAAATGGGATACCCCACCCCCGGCGGCAATCTTAGAGTGCTAAATCCGCAAAATAATCATCTCTGTTGGTATGATAATAATTAGCTTATGACAATTTAATTTTTATTTTTTTAACAATCCACTGCGAAGTTACGCAATTTTTTTAAGAACTCCAATTTTATTTTGCAATATTGATTATTATTCTTATCTATTAATGTTTTGCCCATAAGTAAATGTCAATGTATTCATACTCATTAATAATGCTCCAATACAATATTATAAACTACACAGAGAACTACCTTTGTTACTATAAGTAATGGGTAATTGGTGAGGGTGCGCCACGCCGCCGTAGGCACGGTTTTCGGGCGCATCGATAATTTGTGTAACTAGCGGTATAATAAAGATTATGAAGAGATTATTGATTTGTTTGTTTTTTATTACCTGCTCTGTTTCGGGATCTACAAACTCCGAGTCTCGGGTGAGGTTTCTTGTGGATAGGGCAGATGAAGCAGAGCACGGTTGTTTCGAGGCTGTTGAGAAAATCAGGCTAGAGCTACCCCAGAACAAATCGGACTCTGTCTATAGGGTTGCAAAAGGGGTGTTTTGGGATCATATTTTCCTGCGAACAAATCTGCTCTATTGGTTTGGTGGCATATTGAACGTAGGTGCGGAGTGGAAGCCCACGGAAAAGATTGGCATTGTTCTTGATGGCGGTTGGGCGCCGTGGTCGTCTGATAGATATAGCTATAATTGGTCTCTGAGGTTTATTGCGCCTTCGGTGCGTTACTATTTGGACGATGCCGGGCAGTGGTCCATTGGTGTGCAGTTTCTTGCGAGTGTCTTCAATTTCAAAACAGGTGAAGAGGGAAGTCAGGGAAGAATCCTAGCCGGGGGCATCATCGGGAGTTATAAACTAAGTCTGGGGCACTCTTTTCTGCTCGATTTTTCTTTAGGTTTGGGTTACGGTAATCTCAAGTATGACACATATCGTCGCAGCGAAGGCGCTAATTTCTACACGGGCAGAAATATCACAAAGAATGCCTTTATGCCCATAGAGGCAGGGGTTAGTCTAATTTGGATAATACAATAACTATGATAAGGAAGATTACAACGATATTGCCGGCACTACTGCTCTTTTTAACTGGATGTGTCAAAGTTACCATCCAAGATGCCGAGCATTCCAATCGCGGCAAGTTGTTTCTGATAACGGACTGGAGTCAAAGGAGTGAAGGAGTCGAAATTCCGGAACGTTACACAGTGGACAATGCGGGTGAAAAGGTGATAATCAAAGGCGATGAATCCCAACATCCCCTTCTGCTCGCGCAGGGAGTTCACACCCTGTACCTATACAATGAGGCGTCTAAGATATCCGTAAACGGCGCGCTGGTTGCTAGCGAGAATGACCCGATGCTTGGTTGGCAGTTCTGGGGTGAGCTTGTAAAGTTTGATGTCCGCAAGGATGAGGTCTATCGGACTGTTGTCAAAATGAAGCAACTTACCCGTCAACTCAATTTCGATTTGACCCTGACCAACACCACCCCAAAGATAAAAAGTATTGAGGCTGTGATGAGTGGCGTAGCCCTCGGTTGGGACTGCAAAGGGAACAGGGCGTTGGGACAGCCGGCAAAGATCACTCCCCATTTTACCGTCGAACACAACAATCTAAAAGCTATGTGCATCATCCTCGGAGTGATCGGCGACAAACAGGAGCTCACTGTCAAAATAAACTTTGATGATGGCACTAGCGAACAGATAGTTGATGATATTACCCGGCAACTGACCGATTTCAACTCCGACAAAATTGTGCCCTTGACCATAACCGGTACATACTCAATGCCCGTGTCGGCAGGTGTAACCGGCACAATCAAAGGGTGGGATGTTGTCGAAGGAGAGAGGATAACGGTGCGGTGGCAATAGATGGTGCTTTCATATTTAGTGAGATTACTAAACGAGAGTATGAGGGAGTGTGGAGTGATAACCATATTCTGGTGTGTTTATTGATAAAATTCTAAACTATTCATTAATTCCGAGTTAATATACTAATACTTAATGATGGCTCATCATCTGTAATGTCAAAACAAGAATCTTTAATAAGCCCGCTCTTGGTTATTGCATAGTAATCTCTTTTTTGCTACCTTTGTGCGTTAGAAATAGATAACTTATGCAGCAGAAAATTATTATCCTTGACTTCGGCTCGCAATACACGCAACTTATTGCACGTCGCGTTCGCGAATTGAATGTCTATTGCGAAATTCATCCCTATAACAAGAAAGGGGTTATCGACGATTCGGTTGTCGGCGTAATACTTTCAGGCTCACCATCCTCTGTCAGAGACGAGAATGCACCTCAGGTTGACCTCTCCAATATTAAGGGCAAGTTGCCCCTTTTGGGAGTGTGCTACGGAGCGCAGTATCTTGCACACAACTTCGGAGGCGAAGTCGGCAGGAGCGATGCGCGCGAATATGGGCGTGCAATGCTCACCAAGGTCAGGGGTGAGAATTCGCTGATTAAGGATGTCTCCGAGTGCAGTCAAGTGTGGATGTCGCACGGCGATACCATCGTTAAATTGCCCGACAATTATGTGATTATAGCCTCTACGGAGGATGTGCCCGTTGCAGCATACCATATCGAGGGCGAGCAGACGTGGGGCATCCAGTTCCACCCCGAGGTCTACCACTCCACAGAAGGGACACTTATTCTAAAACACTTCCTTGTAGACATTTGCGGCTGCCGGCAGGACTGGACAGCTGCTTCTTACGTGGAGACGAGTGTGCGTGAGTTGAAAGAGAAGTTGGGTGATGATAAGGTGTTGCTCGGTCTTTCGGGTGGGGTGGATTCGAGTGTGGCGGCGATGTTGCTCCATAGGGCGATTGGGGGCAATCTTGTGTGCATATTTGTGGATATGGGGTTGCTGCGTAAGGATGAGTTTGAGAGCGTGATGGAGTCGTATCAAGGTATGGGGTTGAATGTTATAGGCGTTCGCGCGGGTGATAAATTTCTTGCCGACCTCAGGGGTGTTACTGACCCTGAGCGCAAGCGTAAAATTATAGGCAGAGATTTCATCGAGGTTTTCGATGCGGAGGCTATCAAGTTGAAAGATATTAAGTGGCTGGCTCAGGGTACAATATACCCTGATGTTATCGAATCTATCTCTTCGGGAGGTCCCTCGGTTACCATTAAGTCGCACCACAATGTCGGCGGCTTGCCCGAGAAGATGAATTTGAAGATTGTTGAGCCGTTGCGTCTGCTATTCAAGGATGAGGTTCGTCGTATTGGACGCGAGCTCGAAGTACCTGAAAAGATTCTCTCTCGTCACCCCTTCCCCGGTCCCGGTTTGGGTATCCGTATACTTGGAGAGGTTACAGCCGAGAGGGTTCGCATATTACAGGAGGCAGATAAAATCTTCATTGACGGACTTCGTGAATGGGATTTATACAATAAAGTTTGGCAGGCAGGCGTTATGTTACTGCCTGTTCAGAGTGTGGGTGTTATGGGTGATGAACGAACCTATGAGTCGTGTGTGGCTCTGCGTGCGGTGGCATCCACGGATGGTATGACAGCCGATTGGGTTCACCTCCCATACGAATTTTTGGCAAAGGTTTCCAACGATATTATAAATAAGGTGCGCGGTATAAATCGCGTTGTATACGATATTAGCTCCAAACCGCCCGCGACGATTGAATGGGAGTGATTTCGTGTGAAAAATTAAAAATCTTTTATAGCTGATCTACCCTTCTTAAAAGTCTTATAAGTTACAACAGCATTTCCCCAAAATGAAAAAACTGATTCCCCTATTATTAGCTGCTATTTTTTTGAGTTCGTGTAATTGGTTCAAAAAACCTGACCCCGAGCCGGAATATACTCGTACGGTGTTGGTATATATGGTTGCCGACAATAATCTGTATAACTTTGCAATAGAAGACATTAAGGAGATGGAGAGTGTTTGGAACGATGACTTCAACGGCAAATTATTGGTTTTCTTAAATCCACGTGGTCTGACTCTCCCTTCGCGCCTATACGAGGTTAAACGGAGCAAGGGGGGTTCCGGTGTAGAGAGTAAGGTCATCAAAGAGTATGGTGTGCGGGTCAATGCTTGTGACCCGGCGGTTCTTGCGGATGTTATTGCTGACTCACGTGTTTTGGCGCCGGCGGATAGCTACGCTTTGGTGCTCTGGTCTCACGGAACGGGGTGGCTGCCGAATGGTGTTCGTCCGCTTAAGTCAGCTCCTGTGAGAGATGGCTCGGTGAGTTACTCTTTCGGTAGCAATGAAACATATAAGGATGAAATGGAGATATGGGACTTGGAGAGGGCTTTGCCCAGAGATTTTAAGTTCGATTTCATAGCCTTCGACGCTTGCTATATGGCTTCCGTCGAGTCTCATTACCAACTTCGTAATCGGGCTCATTTTATTTTGGCATCTCCTGCCGAGACCCTTGCATATGGGTTTCCCTACGACAGGATTGTCCCTTTGATGTTTGATAGACAGGTAGATATGAGGGCTATGGGTATTAATATATTCGAATATTACAACAAGCGGGTGGGTTCTGAACGTCATAGTACGATATCGGTGGTGGATTGCTCTAAGTTGGAGGCTGTTGCTGCCTCAATGAAAAGTCTGCTTGCCGGGGTTAAGGATACACCTGTGCTTCCCAATAATATTCAACAATTCGGTGCAAGGAAAAATGGTTTCTACGATGTATTCTACGACTTGGAAGATTTTGTTGCTAAAACTTATGCAGATTCGCCGGTCTTGGCAAGTTTCAAATCAAAACTTTCGGATGCAGTGATATATACGGCGCATACACCCTGGCTGTACGCCTTTTGGAAAGACTCCGAGATGGAGTGCAGGACGAGCTGTGGTTTAACGACATATATTCCGCGCAAATCGCAGCCGATAACCCTCGAAAAATACCGCACCAAATTTGATTGGAGTCGGGATTCGGGGATGGATAAAATTGAATTTTAGTCTGCCTCGCAGGTCAAAGGGGAGTTCTAATAATTAAAAATATCAAAACATTACAAGGTGCTCGAAAAGTATTATTAAATTTTAGAACTTCCCTTAAGATTTCTCGGTCAAATTAACAAAAAATAATGCTTGTTAAACCTCAATATAAGGTGCTCATTGTGGACGACCACGCGCTATTTCGCTCGGGGCTCAGGTTGTTGATTTCATCGAGTGGCAGGTATGAGGTTGTGGGTGAGGCGAGTACAGGTTTCGAGATGCTTTCGATGGTCTCTGTTTTGCGCCCAGATGTGGTTCTTTTGGATATCGCTATGCCCGAGATGGACGGTATAGAGGCTGCGGCACAAGCCCTATCCTTGCACTCTGATTTGAAGATTATTACTCTGTCTATGTACGGGCAACAGGAGTACTACTTCAAGATGGTTGAGTTGGGTGTGAAGGGTTTTTTACTCAAAAATTCAGATATTATTGAGGTTTTTTCGGCGTTGGATGCTGTGATGGACGGAGGCTCATATTTTTCACAAGAGTTACTTTTCAACTTGGTTAGTAATTTGAGGACAAATAACGACAATATCGCCATCGATGATGACAATGCACTCTCCACCAGGGAGCTAGAGGTACTTATTCTAATATGTCAGGGGCTGACCAACCACGAAATAGCGGACAAACTATTCATCTCTAAGAGGACAGTTGATAAGCACCGTGCCAATATTCTCGAAAAAACCGACTGTAAAAACACGGCAAACTTGGTGGTGTATGCCATTAAGAAACGATTGGTCGAGGTGTGATTGAATCCCATTGGGGTCTTCCCGAACCTCTGAATCGCTCCTCTTCACCTGCCTCAACTCTTACCACCTTATATGGGGGGGGGGCTAAATATTTCAAAATAAAAATGGAATATTCAGCCGAACAATCATAAGATGATAATTTACTAATTTTCAGAAGCCCTCTAAATAGAATGAACATCATCGACATCATAGTTATAGCCCTATTGTTATACTCACTGTGGCGAGGGTGGACAACGGGGATTTTGGTTCAGCTTGCGGGCATCGCCGGAGTTGTCTTGGGAGCGTGGGTGGCATTTCGCTTCACTCAATTTATAGGAGAGTGGTTGGATAGTGACCCTAAATATGAGACTCTGCTTTTCGTAGCCGTCATCATTGTGGTTGCCGTGTGCGTAATAATTTTGTGCAAGCTATTGACTAAGGTGCTGTCCTTGGGAGGTCTATCGCTACCTATAAATATCTTGGGTGCGGCTGCCTCTTTTGTGAAGACTCTCATTGTGCTTGCCCTACTTGTGGGTCTATTTGACCACTTCAACGGCTGCGGAGAATTGTTGGAGCGTAAATATCTCGAGGAGTCTCATTCCTATAAGCCGTTGAGCGGCATAGCGCAGAATGTTTTTCCGTATGTAGTTGATTTAGGTTGTATTAAGTAGTGTGAAACATCACACAATAGATTTGATTAGTGCAGAATTTTGATGTGAAGGGGTATTTGACATACCTTAGATTTCAAATTCCTTGTTGCTCAAAGTCGAGTTAATGAAAACGTAATAGTACTGACGGTTGGCGACGGACATAAAATATCGCCCCCTTGCACACTGAATCTTCTTAGTGCGTAAGGGGGCGAAAAGTTCTAGGTGGGGACTTCTAGAAATTTGCTGTTGGATATTTTGTAATTTTCAGAATCCCCCTAAAGATTATTGCTGTTTGAAGAATCTATTGTAAAGACCCTCAAAGACTTGACCGTGTCTTGCTTCGTCTTTGCACATTTCGTGAACCGTGTCGTGGATAGCATCGTAGTTCAACTCCTTGGCACGTGTGGCAATACGTTTTTTGTCGGCACAAGCACCATTTTCAGCATCCATACGCGCCTTTAAGTTGGTTTTTGTGTCCCATACTACCTCGCCGATAAGTTCTGCAAATTTGCTTGCGTGCTCTGCCTCTTCCCAGGCGATACGTTTGTAAGCCTCAGCCACTTCCGGATATCCCTCGCGGTCAGCCTGACGCGCCATAGCAAGGTACATACCCACCTCAGTGCATTCACCGTGGAAATGAGCCTGTAATCCGCCCCAAATCTCTGCATCACAACCTTTTGCAACGCCAATGCGGTGTTCGTCAGCCCAAGCCAACTTACCTGCCGACTCGATTACTTCAACGAATTTTTCGCGAGGTTGGTGGCAAATCGGACATTTTTCTGGTGCCTCTGCACCTTCGTGAATGTGTCCACAAACGGTACATCTAAATTTTTTAATCATAACTTTTTCTGTTTATTAGTGGTTAAACAATGTTTGCAAATTCCCCTTACATATAGTTGAGTATTCGTTATTTGGTGTTCGCTCTCAACTTTGAAAGGGGTGATATTCAGGTCGTAAAGTTCGCCGCAGTGTTCGCACAAAAAATGTGCGTGTTCGGAAATGTCACCATCGTAGCGGCATTGCCGCGGGTCTATCGTTATATTCTGTGCCAAACCCTTCTCCACAAAAAGATTCAATATGTTATAAATCGTTGTGCGTGAAAGTGTGGGGATAGTAGGCGAAAGTGCGGCATATATGTTGTCAACTGTTGGGTGTATTCTATTTTCCTGCAAATACTTATATACCTCTATGCGGTGAAGCGACGGACGAACTCCCTTAATTAATAGCTCTCTTGTTAATTCCATTATTGTAATTATTACAATTATGTAACGGACACAAAGGTATAAAAATTGTTTTAACCTGCAAAATTATTTTTCTTGCTGCCCCTCACTTAAAAAATGGAGTCAGGGGTATATCCTCCAAAAAAGTGGTCAAGAGGTTGATTTACTTCAACTTCTCGACCACCTAAACTCTTCAATAGATTAATTAGTAAGCCTTTGCGAATACCACGCGACGTCGCGAAGGACGACCGCTGACTATGCAAAAGCCCTCCTCTTCGGGTGCGTCCAGTGGGATGCAGCGAATTGTGGCTTTGGTCTGGTTCTTGATTTGTTCCTCGACCTCGGGCGAGCCGTCCCAATGGGCAAGCAAAAATCCACCTTTCTCTTCCAATACTTGCTTGAATTCTTCATAAGAATCTACCTTTGTAGTCATCTCTTCGCGGAATTTCAGTGCGCGGATGTATATGGATTGTTGAATCTCTGTTAATAGATTGTTAATAAAATGTTCAATACCGTCCAGTACAACAACCTCTTTGCTAAGTGTATCACGACGAGCAACCTCGATAGTTCCGTTTGCCAAGTCGCGTGCCCCCATTGCCAAACGAACAGGCACCCCTTTTAATTCCCACTCCGCAAATTTGAAGCCGCTACGAACATTATCCCTATCGTCAATTTTTACGGTAACGCCCAACGCTTTTAACTTGTCGGCAATCACAGTTAAGTGAGAAACCATCTCCGCCAGCTGCTCCTCACCTTTATATATAGGAATAAGGACCACTTGAATGGGAGCAAGTTTCGGAGGTAGCACCAATCCGTTATTGTCCGAATGAGCCATAATCAGCGCGCCCATCAGTCGTGTAGAGACACCCCACGAAGTTGCCCAAACGTAATCCATCCCCCCCTCCTTGGTCTGGAACTGAACATCGAAAGCCTTGGCGAAATTCTGCCCCAAGAAGTGCGAGGTGCCGCTTTGCAGTGCCTTGCCGTCCTGCATCAGAGCCTCAATGGAGAGAGTGTCTACTGCTCCGGCAAAACGTTCATTTTCAGATTTATGACCTATAATAACCGGCACACTCATAACATTTTCCGCAAAGTCGGCATAGATGTTCACCATTTTGTATGTCTCCTCCATAGCCTCCTCTGCCGTTGCGTGCGCCGTGTGTCCCTCTTGCCACAAAAATTCAGCTGTGCGTAAAAATAGGCGTGTGCGCATCTCCCAGCGCACAACGTTTGCCCATTGGTTGCAGAGAATGGGCAGGTCGCGATAGGATTGAATCCAACCCTTATATGTGTTCCAGATTATAGTCTCCGAGGTTGGTCGCACTATCAACTCCTCTTCGAGTTTCGCATCGGGGTCTACGATAACGCCCTTGCCGTCAGGGTCATTCTTGAGTCGGTAGTGTGTAACCACAGCACACTCCTTTGCAAAGCCATCCACGTGTGAAGCCTCTTTCGAAAAAAAAGACTTGGGGATAAACAAAGGAAAATATGCGTTTTGGTGTCCCGTCTCTTTGAAGCGACGGTCCAGCTCCGCCTGCATCTTCTCCCATATCGCATATCCGTATGGTTTGATGACCATACATCCGCGCACGGCAGAATTCTCGGCTAAGCCTGCTTTGACCACTAAGTCGTTGTACCACTGTGAATAGCTCTCCTCGCGCGAGGTTAGCTCTTTCATCTCTTTTGCCATATTGTAGATTTGTTAATTACGGTTTAGTCCAATCAATTATTCGATTTTATACAAGTGTGAACCTTTTTGATTTCAGCATCTTGCACGTTTCCCGAATCGTGCAGACAAAGGTACTAAAGTTTTTTCAATGCCGAAAATATTACTCTTTTCACACTACCTGAGCAGCCCTTCAATCACCCTGGCGTAGTTCTTCTGTTCGAGGGTGTGTATTTTGGTAGCCACATCCTCGGGCGTGTCCGTGGGCGAGAGCTCGCAACGCGCCTGAAAGATTATATCTCCGTCATCGTATTTATCATTCACATAGTGTATTGTGATGCCCGACTCACTCTCACCGGCAGCCACCACTGCCCTGTGAACATTTTCTCCATACATCCCTTGCCCTGCGAATTTGGGCAGTAGTGCCGGGTGAATATTGACGATGCGCCCTGCCCATCCGCTAGTGATAGCCTTGGGCACCAAACACATAAATCCTGCCAGGGCGATAAAGTCTACCCCATAGTCTTTTAATACCTCTACAACGGTTTGGGGATTGTCGTAGAGTTCGCTTTTTGAAAAGACGTATGTTGGTACTCCGTGGTTTTTAGCCCGCTCCAATACGTAGGCGCTTTTTCGGTTGCTAAGTATTAATACCACTTCCACGTCCTTCGTTTGTTCAAAATGGTTCATAATTGCCTCAGCATTTGTACCACCTCCCGAGGCGAAAATTGCTATCTTCTTCATTATTAGATAAGTATAAAATTTAGATGAGGAAAATTACTATTTTTTTTTGAAAATGTGTTGTTTTGAACGAAAAATTTGTACTTTTGCGTTTGAAATGGTTACTGTGTTTGTACGAAAATGGTGTTTATTACGAGTAACCGATTAAAAAAGGTAAACCTAATTAAAATTAAAAAACTATGTCTGACATTTCTTCAAAAGTAGTTGAAATCATCGTCGATAAACTTGGCGTTGATGCGGCGGAAGCAGTACCTACAGCATCGTTCACGAACGACCTTGGAGCTGACTCGCTTGATACTGTTGAACTTATTATGGAATTTGAGAAAGAGTTCGAAATTTCAATTCCTGACGAGGATGCTGAAAAAATCGGCACAGTAGGTGATGCTGTCGCATACATCGAAGCAAAAAAGAAATAATTTTATTTGATTTGTGATTTGTGATTTGTGTGTTGTGATTTTTGGAGCCTACCTATAAGTCCTGAGTGTCCTATAAGTCCTAAAACCCGCAACACACAAATCACAAATTACAATATCACAATCAAAAAAAATGAGAAGAGTAGTAGTTACAGGTCTTGGTACCATAAATCCCCTTGGTAACAACATCGCGGAGTATTTCGCAGCCCTCGAAAACGGAGTTAGCGGAGCGGCACCAATAACCCACTTTGACGCTTCGAAATTCAAAACCCAGTTTGCGTGCGAAGTCAAAGATTACGACGCAAACAAATATTTCGACCGCAAGGAGGTCAAAAAATATGACCGCTTTGCACAGTTTGCTATGGTTGCCTCGGAGCAGGCGATAGCAGACTCGGGGCTCGACCTCGAAAAAATTGATTTAGACCAAGCCGGAGTAATCTGGGCTTCTGGTATAGGTGGCATAGAGACTTTCTATCAGGAGGTTGATAACTTTGCCAAGGGAGATGGAACGCCACGTTTCAGCCCTTTTTTCATTCCGAAGATGATTTCGGACATAGCCGCAGGACATATCTCAATGAAGTATGGCTTTCGCGGACCCAACTATTGCACCGTTTCGGCGTGTGCATCATCCAACCACGCACTTATTGACTCGTTGAACCTCATTCGCTGGGGCAAGGCGGACATCATAATAGCAGGAGGCTCGGAGGCTGCCATTAACCCTGCGGGTATCGGTGGTTTCAACGCAATGCAGGCACTATCCACTCGTAACGACTCACCCTCAACGGCTTCGCGCCCGTTTGACGCGGGACGTGACGGATTTGTTATGGGCGAAGGTGCGGGTGCTTTTGTGCTCGAGGAGTATGAACACGCAAAGGCGCGCGGCGCGAAAATTTATGCCGAATTGGCAGGTGGCGGTATGAGTGCCGATGCTTACCACCTCACAGCCCCACACCCCGAGGGGTTGGGTGCTGCAAACTCGATGCTCAACGCAATCAAAGATGCGGGCGTGAATAGCTTTGATATTGACTATATTAATACTCACGGCACTTCTACTCCGCTGGGTGATTTGGCAGAGTTGAACGCCATTGTTAAGGCTTTCGGCGACCACGCCTATGCTATGTCTATTTCGGCTACCAAGTCGATGACGGGACACCTTTTGGGTGCGGCGGCTGCTGTCGAGGGGTTGGCGGCAATTATGGCAATCAATAAGGGCATTATCCCTCCTACCATTAATAATGAGGTGATTGACCCCGCTATAGACACTCGTTTCGACCTTACTCTCAACAAAGCCAAGAGGCGAGAAGTGAACTATGCACTGAGCAATACCTTCGGATTCGGAGGACACAACTCGACTGTTATCTTTAAAAAGGTGTAGTTATAGATTAAGAGGGCTTCTAAAAATTAGTGAATCACCGTCTTGGGTTTGTTCAGAGGGATGTTTAGCTGTTCTTTTCTTTTTTTATCAAAATCAAAAGATGTTGGCTGCAAATTTCAAAATAACCAACGGCTAATTTTTAGAAGCACCCTTAAAAAAACGAAGGTGGTGGGAGAGGCTCTTCCACCACCTTTACTTTATAATATGATAGAATGAAAAAAAACATACTTATATCTTTGGGGATTTTGATTTCGCTATCCTCCTCGGCTCAACTACTTTGGAAAGTGTCGGGCAATGGCTTAAAAGAGAGTTCTTATGTTTTCGGAACTCATCACCTTTCCTCGGCAGAAATTTGCGAGAAAATAGAGGGATTTAATGATGCCTTTTCCTCTTGCGAGCAATTCTATAACGAGACCGATATGGACTATATGTATGCCAATGTTATGTCATTGGCAAAACATATGATGTTGCCTAAGGATAGCTTGCTCAATACTTTATATTCGGAGCAGGATTATCGCCTGATAGACGATTGCTTGAAAGCAAATCTCGGTGTAGGGGTTGATATGTTGAAAGTTATGAAACCATTTGCAATTTCTGCACAACTGAGCCTTGCTATGGTAACCAAAGATATGAAGGATTTCGATGCTAAAAGGGCTGTTGATTATACTTTGGAGAAGCGCGCGCGCAGTGCCGGCAAAAAGATGAACAGTTTTGAGACGGCTGATTTTCAGATGGGTATTCTGATGGGAGAGCCATTGGTTGAACAAGCTCAGGCGCTGCTGAAGATTGTCAAGAACATAGATAGGAGTAAGGAGGTGGCATTGAATATGGCTGTGAATTATAATAAACAGGATATTGAGGCACTCTACCAAATGTTTTTCGATGAGGAGTTCGGTACAACCCCCAAACAACTGAATGTAATTCTATTCAACCGCAATCGAAATTGGGCTGCCACACTAAAGGAGGCAATGAAAGAGAGATCCACCTTTGTTGTTGTCGGAGCAGGACATTTGGCCGGCGAACAGGGGTTGCTTGAACTGTTACGAAAGGATGGTTTCACTGTTGAAGCGGTAAAGTGATGATAGGTTTTCTCCGGCGACATATAGGCAAAAATAGCTACTATTATTCATTCATACATTCCATTTTCGGCGTAACGCCGTCTAATGTAGAGTTATATAAATTGGCATTGGTGCATCGCTCCTCATCCATCGTGTTGGAGGATAGGAGCGTGATTAACAACGAACGGTTGGAGTTTCTTGGCGACGCCGTAATCGAAACCATAGTTTCGGAGTTGCTATTTATCGACTATCCCGAAATGAATGAGGGTGGGCTGACTCAGCTCCGCTCGCGTATAGTTAGTCGTTACACCTTGAATAATTTAGCAATCGAGCTTGGTATCGACACGCAGGTGGTGGCTAATCCGGCAAGCATAAATGTGCACAAAAATAACCTTTATGGCGATGCCTTCGAGGCGTTGGTAGGGGCGCTATATTTGGACAAGGGTTATAACTTCACCAACCGCACGCTCATCAAGTTATTTAGTGAAAATCTTGATATTGAGGGTATGACGGTTACCGAGCACGACTTTAAGAGTCGTATTATCGAGTGGTGTCAGAAGCATCGTAAGAGTGTTGAATTCAAGAGTGTAGCATCTTCAAATTCATCGTTCATTTCGACTCTGATTATTGAGGGCGTAGTAGAGGGGCACGGCGAAGGGCGCTCCAAGAAGGAGGCGGAGCAGTCTGCCGCCTCTAGATTCTATGAGACTCGAATATGTGAGTGATGCTATTTTATAGCGTTATATGCGGGCAGGTAGAAAGGGTGCAACTAAAAATTGAAAAGCAAAATTTAAACAGTTTCTAACGGCGAAAACCATTTCAAAAATTCTTTTCTCCGCTTAAATAATACAACAATGGAAAATAGAACAACTGAAAATCAGACTCTTCCCGATAAATTGAATTTTATAGAGGAGATTATTGAGGAGTCCATCCGCCAGGGCGAGCCCCGCATACACACCCGCTTTCCGCCCGAACCAAATGGCTACCTCCATATCGGACACGCTAAATCTATCTGCCTGAATTTCGGTCTGGCAAAGAAATATAACGGCAAGTGTAACTTGCGTTTCGACGACACGAACCCAGTCAAGGAGGATGTGGAGTATGTGGATTCTATCAAGGAGGATATTCAATGGCTTGGTTTCCAATGGGATGGTGAATATTATGCTTCAGATTATTTCGAGAAGCTCTACCTATGGGCTGAGGAGTTGATTTGCAAGGGTTTGGCTTATGTTGATAACCAAACTCAGGAGGAGATTCGTCTGAATCGCGGCACGGTGCAAAAAGCCGGCGTGGATTCTCCATATCGCAATCGTACGGTTGAGGAGAATTTACAACTTTTTCGCGATATGCGTGCGGGTAAATATGCTGATGGAGCGATGGTTCTGCGTGCCAAGATTGATATGGCGCACCCCAATATGCTCTTGCGTGACCCGCTGATGTATCGCATCATTCACACCGACCACCACCGCACCGGTAGCAGCTGGTGCATCTATCCGATGTATGACTATGCCCACGGACAGAGCGATTCGATTGAGCGTATCACTCACTCAATATGCACGTTAGAGTTTGATGTGCATCGTCCTCTCTATGATTGGTTTATCGAGAAGTTGAATATTTTTCCGTCGCACCAATATGAGTTTGCGCGCTTGAATCTCAACTACACGGTGATGAGCAAACGCAAGCTGCTTCACCTTGTGCAAGAGGGTTATGTTAGCAGTTGGGACGACCCTCGAATGCCTACAATTTGTGGACTTCGCCGCCGTGGTTATACACCCGCATCGTTGCGTCTGTTTGCGGAGAAAGTGGGAGTTGCAAAGCGCGATAATGTCATAGATTTGGGGTTGTTGGAGTGGTGCGTGCGTGAGGATTTGAACAAGTCGGCTCAGCGCAGAATGGCAGTTTTGGACCCTATTCGTGTGGTGATTACCAACTATCCGCAGGAAAAAGTCGAGTATATAGAGTGTGTAAATAATCCCGAAGATGTCCAAGCAGGCACGCGTTCTGTTCCATTCTCGCGTAATCTTTATATCGACCGAGATGACTTTATGGAAAATCCGCCCAAGAAGTATTTCCGCCTGCAACCGGGTGGTGAGGTGCGTCTGAGATATGGCTATCTGATTAGGTGCGAGGAGGTGATAAAAGAGGCTGATGGTAAGGTTGTTGAGTTGCGCTGTAGTTACGACCCGCAGTCGGCTCACGGCGAGAGCTCGGATGGACGCAAGGTAAAGGGTATCATCCACTGGGTGGAGCAAAAGGCGGCTGTGGAGGCAGAGGTTCGCCTTTTTGACAGACTCTTTGTGAGCGAAGACCCCGAAGAGGGCGATGGCTACTTGGCAAACCTGAACCCCGACTCGCTGAAAGTCGTTAAAGGATACCTTGAACCATCATTGGCTCAGGCTATTGTGGGCGAAAAGTTTCAGTTTGAGCGTATCGGCTACTTTACGGCAGATTACGACCATACCAAGGAGCGCCCTATATTCAATCGCACAGTCGGCTTAAAGGACTCTTGGAGCAAGATTGCCAAGTGATGATTTTTTAGAATAACAGAGTGTCATTGCAGTGAAAACGGCAATGACACTCTGCTAATATATTGATTTAGAGATAAGTTTTCACTGTATCAAACCTATTTTGGGATATATCGCTGCGTTATAAAACTTATCCCGAAGTCAGGTTATTACGCCCGCAATGTTCACGACAATCAAAATCTGATGGCTGAAAATTCCAAAATAACCAATGGCTGATTTTTTGGAGCTTTATAATTTTGTTTTATTAAAAAATTAATTGTAATTTTGTTGGGAGTAAAAGTAAGTTTTGCACGCTTTTTGTACTGTCTCTTGTGTGAGGAATCTAACAATCTGAAAAGAACATAAAAAACCAACGAAATGAAAAAGTTACTATTTTTTCTATTTGCTATCCTCGTTATGACCTCTTGCGAGAGTTCGGGTGGCGGCATTAGGAGTTTGCCGCCGGCAACGGGCACTCCTTATAGCCTTTTAGTTGTCTCATCCAAAGCCGTTTGGGATTCTTCGGTGGGCGATACGGTCAAGTCGATATTCGCTCAAGATGTGGAGATGCTCAATATTCCGGAGCCCCTCTACTCCATAATTAACGTTGCACCGTCTCAGGTTACTTCCGTTTTGGATCGCTATCGCAACATCTTCTACCTGATTGTGAACAAAGAGAAGTACGATAGGACACATATCAATGTGGAGTTTGATAAAAAGGCTGAAGAACAGACGATTATCACCATCTACTCCCCATCTATCGACTCGATGACCAACTATATCGGAACCAACGGCGATGTGCTACTAGCGCTTTTGGACAAGAGCGAGCGTGACCGTTATATAACTCGTGCTAAAAAGTATAGCAGCGAAAGTCTCAAAAAGCAAATTTACGAAAAGTTCGGTTTTCTCATCGACATCCCCTCTAACTATAAGATTCGTAACGAGAAGGATGACTTTATTTGGATATCCTATGACCCGAGCAGCCTCTCCAATATCGGTTTCACGATATACACTTTCGAGAGTGGCGACGGGTTGGATGTTGTCCGTCCATTGGTTGCTCGTAACGAGGCTGTTATGAATATCCCCGGCGGAAACGAGGGTTCTTATATGACTACGGAAATGGAGATTGAACCCACCTATAAACGTGTGATTATCAATGGGCAGCCTTGGATAGAGATGCGCGGTTTTTGGAAAATGCACAAAGATTTCTTGGGCGGACCATTCGTCAATTTCACAACCCAAGACCCGGCAACCGGAAAGATGGTTGGTATAGATTGTTACGTGATGTCTCAATCCTACAAGGACGGTATGCGTAACTACATTCGCCAGCTCGAGGCGATGGTGCTTACTCTTAAATTCAAGGAGTAGATATTCGCTTTACTTACACGAGGCTGTTCTCTAACTTATTATCTCGAGAACAGCCTTCTTCTTTGGAAAGCCCTCATTGAAAGGTGATTAGCCTTCATCATCACGCAATCACCAACTGCCCAATAAATTCCGTCAGCCACTCTGTGCTGACAAATCCGAAGAAGAAGAGGGCGAGCATCATCGCCAGCAGCACCCAAGTCACCACTTTGCCCTGTGGCGGATTTTCTATGAGCCGTGTTCTGTCAATGGGTTTTGTAAAAATAGGTAAAACTTTGGCACACAGCCAATAAACAATCGCAATTAGAAAGAGTGCTATTGGAAATATAAGCCACCATCTACTTCCCTGAATTAGCTCCGTAAGCATCATATATTCTGAGCGGAATAGCAGCGAAGGCGGCATTGCAACCAGCCCTATGAATCCCAGCATCAACACTAATGAGCCAAAACGGTTCACAGCGAAGTAGTCACCTATTTTGCCGATTTTGTACGTTCCGTAGCGTTTGCCTATGTCGCTAAGTTGAAGGAATACAACGGATTTAATCACCGTATGCGCTAGAGAGTGGAGTAGTGCTGCCCACACCCCGATGCCGCCAATTCCGAGCCCAAGAATCGTCAGCCCGCTATTTTCTACTGTTGAGTATGCAAATAGTCTCTTATAGTTCTGAGTGCGCCCCATATAGACAGCCGCCACCAACAGCGACAACACACCGGCAATTAAAAGCACGCTACGTACCCATCCGAAAACCTCGCCATTACCGCTCATCACCCCGTAGACGCGATAGATAGCCACAAAGCCGCCTGCCACCATTGCCGAGGAGATGAATGCGGCGGCGGGTGCCGGCGCGGCGTGGTTAGCATCCACCCCCACGGTAAAGAGCGGAAAAAGTTCCATCTTTGCTGTGTAACCGGCTAATATAAAGATAAATGAAAGTTTAAGGTATAGCGAATTGCCTCCGGCAACTGCGGTTTTCAGGGAGTCGTAAGAGAGATTCATCTCCCCATTCTTTGCTAGTGATGCGCCGAGCATCAATATCCCGAGGTAGGCGATGGCTATGCCTACTGAGCTGATAAAGATATACTTCCAAGTAGCTTCGAGGGAGCGTACCGAGCGGCGGTGGTAGGTGAGTGCCGCTGCTGCCAAGGTGGTAGCCTCTAAGAAAATCCAGGTGACAGTGATGTTATTGCTCAAAAAAACACCTATCAATGCTATTGCAAGAGCAACGAGCGAACAGTAGTATATTCTTAGTTGGCGGATGTTCTCCTCGTCTAGGTAAATGGCTGATTGAACGACTGTAAGCACTCCAATCATAGCGGTAAGCACAAGATATGTGATTCCCAGTTTATCGAAATTAAAGAACCAAAGTTCGGTGCTCGCCTCGCCAAAGGCAGCAGCAAGGGAACAGCATACCAAAGTTGCAAAGAAGATGGCAGCCGGCAACGAAATGCCTTTTTTACTTTTGGCAAGCAGTGTAGTAGTGCAGCATATTGCTGCAAGTATTACTATTATGATGAGCATCTATCGATACTTAATTGTGCGGTGCTTGATGCTCCGTTTTCTATTTGTGCGTAATGCGTCATTCTTTCAACCCTTTAACCACCACCACAATCTCCCCGCGAGGGTCATTATTTGAAAAATATTCCGCAACTTCGGTGAGTGTGCCGCGAATGGTTTGTTCAAATTTCTTACTGATTTCGCGGCTCACTGAACACTCCCGCTCAGCACCGAAAAACTCGGCGAATTGCTGCAAAGTTTTCACCAAGCGGTGGGGCGACTCATAGAAAATCATTGTCCGCTCCTGTGTACAGAGTTTGGCAAGCAGCGTTTGCCGCCCCTTTTTCACGGGTAAGAACCCCTCGAAAACAAACTTATCCGAGGGTAATCCGCTCACAACCAATGCCGGAACAAAAGCTGTGGCTCCGGGTAGGCACTCAACGGTGATGCCGGCATCAACGGCACGGCGAACGAGCAGGTAGCCGGGGTCGGAAATGGAGGGTGTTCCGGCATCCGAAATCAACGCAACGGTCTGCCCCGCCGACATCCGCGCCACAACTGCATCCACCGTTCCGTGTTCGTTGAACTTGTGGAATGAACCCATCGGTTTGTTCACATTTAGGTGCTTGAGCAGCACTCCGCTTGTGCGCGTATCTTCGGCAACGATATAATCCACCTCGCCCAGCAGTCGCGCCGCCCTCAGAGTTATATCCTCCAGATTGCCCACAGGCGTTGGTATGACATAGAGTTTCATTAAGATAGCTTTTGCGCCAGCAACTCTATGAAATCAAGTGCCGCTTTATTATCGGGCTTCCAACGGTAGGTCTCACTTATATATATAAGTGCTGCGTCCAAATCGGGCATATTGCCGAGCTTGGCAGCTTCGCGGAAGAAAAATTGCTCTTCGTTCAAAAATAGTTCGCGGATATATTGAGCCTTTTGAGTGGCAGGAATCATCTGTCCGAAAAGTTCTTCAAGCTCTTCTTGCTCCTCGTCCTCTTCTTGCTCCTCGTCCTCTTCTTGTTCCTCGTCCTCTTCTTGCCCTTCCTCCTCTTCTTGCCCTTCCTCCTCTTCTTGTTCCTCGTCCTCTTCTTGTTCCTCGTCCTCTTCTTGTTCCTCGTCCTCTTGCTCCTCTTCAATCACCCCCATAGCAACATCTTCAATCTCTTCTCCTTCCTCCTCCTTTTCAATCTTCTCCTCTATTTCCACCTCTTTCTCCTCAATAATCCCCACTTCCTCCTCTTCAATCATCTCCACCTTCTCAACCATTTTCCCCATCCCCAACACCTCACAATAGAGCTCGCGCAGCTTTTCGAGCACAATATCCTTTTCGATTTGCGTTACCGTGCCACCCTGTTGCCAACTGTCCATTATCGAAGTTATTACCTCCAAACTACTCCGGTTTTTCATCTCCGTACTATTTTTAATTGTCAATAAATCCAAATCGTCCCAAAATTGCGGGTAGGACTTTCCTACAGCCTCTGCCCGTTGGATTGTAATTGTAACAGGGAGTATCAGTGCCGCCACAGCCGTAGCCATCGCAATGCGGTGGTCGTTGTGGCTGTCCACCTCCACATCTCCCCTAACAGCAGAACCGCCTCTGACCAACATCACATCTTCGCCCGAAATATCCACCGCAATACCCATCTTGCCAAACTCAACTGCCAGAGTCGTTGCGCGGTCGCTCTCCTTGTGGGTGAGGCGATTAGTGCCCACAATGCTACTCTCGCCCCGGCAGGCGGAAGCCAGTGCCACCAATGCCGGAAAGAGGTCGGGACAGTGCGTGGCATCAAACTCGAAGGCGCGCAAATGCTCGGGTTTAGATATTGTAACATCGTTACCCCGAATATCAATTACAGCCCCTGCCGCCGCAAGTGCCTCCATAATTTTGCGGTCAGCCTGCCGAGATTGGGGGTTGAGGTTTTTGACAGTAACCTTGCCCGCTATTGCCCCCGCAACCAGCAGGCACGAAGCCCCGCTCCAATCACCCTCCACATCATAAACTGTCGGTACATATTTCTGTTTCCCCTCTATTCTGAAAATTTTGTACTCCTCGTTATCAATCTCTATGCCGAATTTTCCGAGCATTTCCAGGGTCATATCTATATATGGAATGCTTTGCAGATTATTGACCCTCAACACACTATTACCCGATACCACGGGCAGAGCCATCAGCAGCCCGGTGATAAACTGTGAGCTTAGCGAGCCGTCCACCTCCACATATCCCCCGCGCAACTTTCCCCGCACCCGAATCGGGAGATGGTCATCGTTGGTTGCTACCTCCACCCCCAACTTCTCGAGCGTGGGGGCGATGCCCACCATCGGGCGCGAGAGAATCGACCCCTTACCCTTGATGGTAATCTGCTCGCTGCCGAGCGAAGCAATCGGCGCGAAGAGGCGGGCTGCGAGTCCCGACTCTCCAACATTAATAGTGTCGTGCACGGGGGCAAAACCGCCCTCAATGGTGTAAGTCGTGCCATTGTTGCGAATCTTTGCGCCGAGTATCTCCGCTACTGCAAGAGCCGCTTCGGTGTCGTTGCAGAGCGCCACGTGGTTGAGTGTTGTTGTCCCTCCGGCGAGCAGTGAGGCGGCTATGGCGCGCTGTGCGTAACTCTTGGAGGTGGGGGCGGTAACCGTGCCGCCGACCTCTGCTCTACTGATTTGCTTTTTCATTTCTTGCTCTCTCTAATTGGTTCATAGCCTTCTCTATAACCGCTCTTGGCGAGCCTACATTCATCCGCTGAAAGCCCCTGCCGCCATCGCCGAAAATCACACCGCTCGTAGTTCCCAACCCCGCTTTCTTGACAATAAATTCATTAAGCTCGGCTTGTGTCATTCTCCACGCCGAAAAATCCAACCACATCAGATATGTGGCTTCTGGACGGTGGCACTTAACCTCAGGGAGATTTTTACGTAGGAAATCAATCACGTAGTCGATATTACCACACAAGTACTCTTTCATCGAATCCATCCACTCATCCCCATCGTTATATGCCGCCATAAGTGCCTCTATACCAAAAATATTTCCGCTATCCAAATGAATTTTGTGTAACTCCTGATTATACTCTTTCAGAATTTTTTCCGACGAAGAGATAGCAACGGCTGTCGAGAGTCCCGCCAAGTTGAAACTCTTGCTCGGGGCAATAAAAGTTATCGTATTGTCGGCTATTTCCCGCGAAATTGATGCTATATGTATATGTTTATAAGGCTTATAGACAAAATCAGAATGTATCTCGTCCGAAATAATCCTAACGCCGTATTTTACGCACAAATCCCCCATTCGTTTTAGCTCTGCCTGCGAAAAACATCTGCCCGTTGGGTTGTGCGGATTGCAGAGAATGAAGGCTTTGGAGTGCTTTAATTTTTCTTCAAAATCCTCGAAATCAATTCTATAACCTTGCTCTGTGTTTAGTAACTCGTTATTTATTACTTGGCGATTATTAGCCTTAATCACCATTGCAAAGGGGTGATAGACAGGTTGTTGAATCAGTATGCCATCGCCCTCACTTGTGCAGGAGAGCATTGCGAATGTCACCCCCACCACCACGCCGGGTGAGAATGCCAACCATTCGTCCTTGATTTGCCATCCGGCACGCCTTGCGACCCAACCCTTAATGGCATCGTTATATGCCTGTGAGCGGTAGGTGTAGCCGAAAACGCGGTGCTCGACTCTGCGTTTAAGTACCTCAACTATAACATCTGCCGAAGCAAAATCCATATCTGCAACCCATAGGGGTATCACATCATCAGTGCCGAAAATGCGCTCAAGGCTGTCAAACTTTTCGCAACTTGTTCCGCTACGGTCAATAATTTCGTTAAACATAATTTGGAGTAATATAATCTACAAAAATAGAAAAAATTCCGTACCTTTGTGGCGTACAAAATAATAATTTCTAAAAAATGTCAATCGAAAGACCAAAAGGTAGTTTTTTCCGTCGCGATGACTCAAAAGCTACGCCCGAAAGCCGCCCCGAGAGAGCGGAACACAAACCCCGTTTCAATGATGGCGAGAAACGCGAGTGGAAGCCACGTAACAATGACGACCGTCCCCGTTTCAACGACGGCGAAAAGCGCGAGTGGAAACCCCGCTCGAACGACGACCGCCCACGCTTCGGTAGCGATAAACCACGCTTCAACGATGGCGAAAAGCGCGAGTGGAAACCCCGCTCGAACGACGACCGCCCACGCTTCGGTAGCGATAAACCACGCTTCAACGATGGCGAAAAGCGCGAGTGGAAACCCCGCTCGAACGACGACCGCCCACGCTTCGGCAGCGACAAACCACGCTTCAATGATGGCGAAAAGCGCGAGTGGAAACCGCGTAACAATGACGACCGCCCACGCTTCGGCGGCGACAAACCACGCTTCAACGACGGCGAAAAGCGCGAGTGGAAACCGCGTAACAATGACGACCGTCCACGCTTCAACAGCGACAAACCACGCTTCAACGATGGCGAAAAGCGCGAGTGGAAACCGCGTAACAATGACGACCGTCCACGCTTCAACAGCGACAAACCACGCTTCAACGATGGCGAAAAACGCGAGTGGAAACCCCGCTCGAACGACGACCGCCCACGCTTCGGCAGCGACAAACCACGTTTCGGCGGCGACAAACCACGCTTCAACGATGGCGAAAAGCGCGAGTGGAAACCCCGCTCGAATGACGACCGCCCACGTTATCCACAAAACTCACAAAATTCTCAACCCACCGAATCCAAGCCCCGCACTTTCCTCACCCGCGAACGCAAACCACAAATCAATGAAAAACACGTTAGCCCCAAGCAGGAGAGTATCGGACCGGATACTCCGATAAGGCTCAATAGATTTATCTCTATGTCGGGTGTATGTTCGCGCCGAGAGGCTGACGAGTTGATTACGGCTGGTCAGGTTACTGTCAATGGTCAGGTTGTAAGCGAGATGGGTGTGAAGGTGACCAAGCGCGACGAGATATGCCTGAACGGCGAGCGTCTCAAGGGCGAACGTAAGGTCTATATTATTATGAATAAGCCCAAGGGGTATGTTACCACAACGGAAGACCCCAATGCCGACAAGACGGTCATAGACCTATTGAAGGGGCAGGTCAAGGAGCGGGTCTATCCTGTGGGGCGTTTGGATAAGAATACCACCGGTGTGTTGTTGCTCACCAACGATGGCGAGCTGACCAATCTACTCACCCACCCGAGCTATAATAAGAGTAAGATTTACCACGTTTTCTTGAACAAACCCTGCACGGACGAAGATATTGTAAGCCTCAAACGCGGTTTCGAGTTGGAGGATGGCTTCATCAAGGTCGATAGTGCGGAGTTTGTTGAGGGGGCAAAGGCTGACGAGGTTGGCATCGAGATACACTCGGGACGTAACCGCATCGTGCGTCGTATGTTCGAGCACTTGGGATACGACGTTGTGAAGTTAGACCGCGTATTCTTTGCAGGTTTCACTAAGATGGGTCTGCGCCGCGGTTTTTGGCGGCATCTGACCACTCGCGAGGTGTCCAATCTGCTTTCGGATAACTATAAATAGTGGCGTGGGGGTGGTTGGTGTTACATCAACCACCCTGATGTTATTAATAATAAACCAAATAATAGGATGGGAATTTTCGACCTCTTTAAGAAGAAAGACCGCGAGCAGGATGCCCGGCAAACACTCGACCAAGGGCTTGAAAAAAGTCGCGAAGGACTCTTAGGTAAACTCACACGTGCCGTTGCCGGCAAATCTAAAGTCGATGAAGAGGTGTTGGACAATCTCGAAGAGATGCTCATCACCTCGGACGTGGGCATCGAAACAACCCTGCGCATAATCGAACGTATCGAAGAGCGGGTTTCTCGCGACAAGTATCTTAATACAAGCGAATTAAGTTCCATACTGCGCGAAGAGATAATCGCTCTGCTTAGCGAGGGAGAGAAGAAATCCGAGCACGGTTTTTTGTTCGAGAAACAGGGAGATAACCCCTTTGTGGTGATGGTTGTCGGGGTGAATGGGGTGGGGAAAACCACTACCATCGGCAAGATAGCTTCGCGTCTGCAAAATGCCGGCAAGAGGGTCTATATCGGTGCGGCGGATACTTTCCGTGCTGCGGCTATCGACCAGTTGGAGGTGTGGGCTGTACGTGCCGGAGCGAAATTGGTCAAACAGCAGATGGGTTCTGACCCTGCCTCGGTGGCTTTCGACACTCTGAGCGCGGCAAAGGCTGCCGGAGCAGATGTCGTGATTATCGACACAGCCGGGCGACTCCACAACAAAGTGGGGCTGATGAACGAACTCACCAAAATCCGTAACGTGATGCAGAAGGTTGTGCCCGATGCACCCAACGAGGTGCTGCTTGTTTTGGACGGCTCCACCGGGCAGAATGCCTATGAGCAGGCACGGCAATTCTCTGCCGCAACTCAGGTTACATCGTTGGCTGTCACCAAATTGGACGGCACGGCAAAGGGTGGTGTCGTCATTGGTATATCCGAGCGTATGTCCATTCCGGTTCGCTATATCGGTGTGGGGGAGAAGGTCGAAGATTTGCAGATTTTCGACTCTCGCAGCTTTGTGGAGAGTCTCTTCAGGGGGTAATCACCATTTTGTGTAGTCTCACTACCGGCAATCCCTAAAATAATATAAACAGAGTATGCACCGAAAAATCCTCCGCCTTGCCATACCCAACATCATCTCCAATATCACTGTCCCTCTGTTGGGAATGGTCGATTTGGCGATAGTGGGGCACTTGGGCGGTGGAGAGTTGTTGGCGGGTATAGCCATAGGGACGGCAATTTTTAATCTGCTATATTGGAACTTCGGTTTTCTGAGGATGGGTACAAGCGGCTTCACCTCACAGGCTTACGGGCGACGAGATTTTGCGGAGGCGTTCAGAACACTATTTCGTGCTTTGTCGTTATCTACGGGTATAGCGCTGTTGCTCATTGCACTGCAACGCCCTCTGCAAGTGGGGATTCTAGCGCTGATGAACGGGTCGGATAGCGCCGAAGAGCTGGCATCGCAATATTTTTACATACGGATTTGGGCGGCACCGGCAACCCTCGGGCTCTATGCCCTCAAGGGGTGGTTTATCGGTATGCAAAATGCTCGCACACCGATGTGGATAGCAATCATTATCAATGGCATAAACATAGTTGCGAGTCTCGCCTTTGCCCTTTGGCTCGGTATGGGAATAGGCGGTGTTGCCCTTGGAACGGCTATTGCTCAGTGGAGCGGATTGGCGATTGCAATATTATTTCTGATAAGATATTACGGAAAACTTTTCAAAAAGGAGTTTTTGCGAAATACGTTTATTATTACCGCTCTCAGGCGGTTTTTCAATGTCAATGGTGATATTTTTATACGGACTATCTGCCTGGTGATTGTCTTCACATTCTTCACCTCCGCATCCTCGAAAATGGGCGATAGTATTCTCTCTGCCAATACGTTGATGTTGCAACTCTTCACGCTCTTCTCCTATATTATGGATGGCTTTGCCTACTCGGGTGAGGCACTTGCGGGGAGATACTACGGGGCGGGTAATCGCTCAATGCTGCGCCGCACCATTGGAGGGATATTCCTCTGGGGTGCTGCCGTAACTGTTCTTTTCACTGCCGCCTACGCACTATTTGGCGAGGCGATTCTAGCTATCTTCACAGACGATGCCGCCGTTATTGCCGTAACGCGCCAATATGTGTGGTGGGCGGTTGCTGTGCCGCTTTCGAGCTTTGCGGCGTTCCTTTTGGACGGAATACTCATAGGAATTTCGCGTGCCGCGGTAATGCGTAACGTGATGATAGTGTCGAGCATAATCTTTTTTGCAGTCTACTATCTGCTTGTCGGTACGCTTGGTAATAATGCACTATGGTTGGCTTTTATCATCTATTTGTCCGGTCGCGGCGTGGGGCAGTTGTTGGTCATCCGCAGGTTGTAGTGCAAGTTTCGTTATTCTGTAAGTATATATAGAAATTGATGGGCTCGGAAATAATTTCCGAGCCCATCAATTTATCTAATCCTCAGCCTCAGTTGTTTGTCGTCTTGCCTTGAAACGGCTTAATACTGAGTTAATAATACACTGCTCTAGATTCGTTCCTGTTCATTAATTTGGTGAGATAGTCCATCGCTCCACTTTGCCGAGGCGTGCGTTCCATCGCAGAAGGGCTTGTTTTCGGAATAGCCACACCTACAAAGTGTTACTCGATTGCGAACCTCATAGACGTAGCCCTCGTACGTTTCTACCGGGATGCCGCCCATAGCCCAAATTCCGCCACTCACCCTCAGTGCGGGGTCTTCAATTAAGCCTATCATAGGTTTGAGCTCCAATTCAAACGGTTTGCCCGTGCCTTTATCCCACGCCTTGAGTCTGCCGGCTGGGCAGTGGTTTGCCGTGTAGATTGCATCGTGGCGATTTTGCTCATCGGCAGAATTTTCCACCAAGTTCCACGTGCGTCCCTTTGCGTCGCAGAAACGTGCAAAGGCACAATATTTCTCATTGTCGGTTAGTGTTAGCTCACTACCCTCTGTGATTTCTGCGCCATCCAAGAGAGACTTATGCTCAGCCGTGAGCGCATCCTCCCAATCAACTCTTAGATGTGTGCCATCGCAATAGGGCTTGTTTGCCGACTGTCCGCAACGACACAAGGCTACCGGTTCACTGCCTGTGTTATAATCCTTCTCTCCCGCTACAAAGTACCAAGAGTTGCCCTCGCGGTTGGGCATAATGAACTGCTGTTTAATGGGTAAGTTTCCGAAAATCAAATAAGGACCGCGGGGAGCAACCTTGATTTTTATCTTGTCATCTAGATGTGGCGTGCCCTCTTCGTACTTTTTCATTGTGGTAGGTTTTATTACAATGTTTATGTAGCAATTTTTGTGCCAAATTTTCACTATCTTTGCGGGAGCAATGAAAAAACATATTATAAGGAACATAGCTCTACTCTCCGCTATTTTTGCGGTGGTGTTCGGCGCGATGTTGTTGTTCAATTTCTTTACGATACGGGGCGCACAGCCGTTAGAGACCGTTGAAAAGATAAAGCAACTGGCAGAGGCGAACCCTGACCTCGTGGAGAGCCTGCGCGAAATAGATCTGCTTGCCCGCCGTGCCTATTTCGTTAGCCGCGACCACCTGATGGTGGGCGTATATATCTTAATTGCCACCCTTGCCACGTTTGTTACCGCTCTCAGGCTATATTTTGCTGACCTCAAACATCTGCCCGACAAGGATATCGACCCTATTGACGAATGGGCTGTAAAGAGTCTTTCGCGCCGCTGGGTTATTGGCGCAAGCGTTGCCATCGTTGCTGTAATAGTCTGCCTCTCGCTTTTTACCTTCGAGAGAGATGTTGCCCTACCGGCTGAGCAGACAGAGTTGGCGCAAGTGGAGCAAATCTCTGTTGAGAAGTCATTTGAGCCGGTAAGCGACCAGATTAAAGAGGAAGTTATCGAGGAACCGCCCCGGCATTCCGCCGAGCAGACCACAGGTGAAGAGCCACAAGTTGTAGTCTCTAAAATCACCTCAGACGCCTTTCGTGGCAACAACTCTCTGGGGCAATCTGCCGCACAAAATGTGCCGACCAAGTGGAGTGTAGTCACGGGCGAAAATATACTCTGGAAGGTTGATATTCCGCGACGTGGTTATAGCTCACCCGTTGTCAATGGCAACCGCGTCTTTGTCACCGGTGCAGACGATCAGGCGCGCGAGCTCTACTGCTATGAGTTGAGTAGCGGCAAGTTGTTGTGGAGTTTGCGAGCCGACAACATACCGGGCTCACCAGCCACTATGCCCAAGACCACGGGCGACACCGGATTGGCAGCCTCCACCTGTGCCACAAACGGCACACAGGTTGCGGCAATATTTGCCTCGGGAGATATTATCGCCGCCGATATGGAGGGTAAACGGCTCTGGGCAAAGAACCTCGGAGTGCCCGACAACCACTATGGCTATGCCTCTTCGTTGTTAATCAATGGAAATACTCTCTATATTCAATATGACAATGCCAAGAATGCGCAGGTCATAGCGCTCGATGCCGCCACCGGCAGCCAGAGGTGGAGCAAAACGCGAACAAAGGATAAAATAGCGTGGTCTTCCCCTATAATTTCGCCCGACAATCAGCTGATTTTGATGGGCAACCCTGCCGTTACGGCATATAATCCCGCCAATGGGGCAGAGCTCTGGCGGGTGGAGTGTATGAGCGGCGAGGTGGGGTCATCGCCCGTTGCCGTAAAGGGAGTTGTCTATGGGGCAAGCGAGTATGCAACATTGATAGCCATTAGCGCGGCGGATGGCTCGACCCTGTGGAAGGCGGATGACTACCTGCCGGAGGTTGCTAGTGTGGTGGCGACAAAGGATTTTGTGTTTGTGGCAACAAGCTATGGCGTTGTTGCCTGCTATGGGGCGGTAGATGGTTCGTTGGTTGGGGAGAGGGATTTGAAAGAGGAGTTTTATTCTTCGCCTATGTTGGTGGGCGGGCGAATGTTTTTGGTTTCTAACTCAGGGAAAATGTATGTTTTGAGCGCAAACGAGAAGTTGGACATTGTAAGTAATTTTGATACCGGTGTTAAGACCTTTGCAACACCTGCCTTTACTGATAATATAGTTGTTGTCAGGGGGGACGGGGTGCTTTACTGCGCCCAAAGGCAGTAGGGGGAGGTGACAATAAATGCTATTGCGCAAAATATAATTGAGTTAAGGAATCCTCTAGCAATCCCAAGATGGTGGTTTACTAAGTTTTAGATGCCCACCCCCCCCCTTGACTTCAAAAAAGTAATAACAAATTACTCATATACAAAAATTGAAATACAAAAAACTATACCTGCGCTTGGTGCAGATGATGCACCGCCTCTCGGAGAAACAGCTACTCTTTGTGCTCGCCGTGGTGGTGGGTATAGTGGTTGGCATTACGGGGCATATCCTCAAAGAGAGTATCCATATTGTACAAAATATTGTGACAAACTTTGGTAACGCTGCCAATGTAAACTACCTCTACCTTTTTTTCCCGGCAACGGGCATTACCCTCACTGTACTTTTTGTGAAGTATTGGGTCAAGGACGACATTTCGCACGGGGTGACCAAGATTTTCTATGCCATCTCGCGTAAGGATTCGCGCATCAAGCCGCACAACTGCTATTCATCGGTGGTTAGTAGCTCCGTAACAATCGGCTTTGGCGGTTCGGTCGGAGCGGAAGCACCTATCGTGCTGACGGGGGCGGCGATAGGGTCTAATGTTGGGCAGTTTCTCAGGCTCAAGTATAACTATATCACTCTGTTGCTAGGATGTGGTGCGGCGGCAGCCATCTCAGCGGTCTACAAAGCACCCATCGCCGGATTTGCCTTTGTCTTAGAGGTACTTATGCTGGAGCTTACCTTCACCTCGGTTGTACCTCTGCTTATAGCATCCGTAACTGCTGCCACCACTACGTTTATTTTGGTGGGTATCGAGCCCTTTTTCGCGGGCATCACCCCGCCCTTTGTCCTTGGAAATATACCTTATTATGCACTGCTGGGCATTGCAGGAGGTGTTGTGAGCTACTTCTTTTCTCAAACCACGATGAAGATTGAGGGTCGCTTTGCAAAAATCAAGAATCGAACGCATAAAATTATCTTCGGAGGCACAATTCTCGGACTATTAATATTCATCTTCCCACCACTATATGGTGAGGGCTACAATTCGATACAAACCCTTTTGGAGGGGCATACGGGCAATATTTTCAAGCACTCACTATTCTACGGCATTCAGGACCAGTTTCTGACACTGTTTCTCTATGCTCTTGGTATATTGCTCTTCAAGGTAATTGCAATGACGATGACCAACGCCTCGGGTGGTGTGGGTGGTACGTTTGCCCCTTCGTTATTTATAGGGGCGATGTTGGGTTTTATATTTGCAATTACCGTAAATCATCTTTTCGACGCTGACCTGCCCGTGAGTAGCTTTACTCTGGTTGGTATGGCAGCAGTGATGAGCGGCGTTATGAAGGCGCCTATCACATCGATGTTCCTTGTGGCGGAGCTCACGGGTGGCTTCCAACTCTTTTTGCCATTGATGTTGGCAGCGGCAGTCTCCTTTGCTCTGAGCTACTATTTTGACCCCTATTCTATCTACACTAAACGCCTTGCCTCACGCGGCGAACTTCTCACCCACAACAAGGACGAGAATACGCTTCAGTTTATGAAGACCGCAGAGTTGATTGAGCGTGATTTTGGTACAGTCCCCTTTGATGGCAAGTTGCGTGATATGGTCGTTGAGGTGGAGCGTTCGCAACGCAACCTTTTCGCCGTTGTCGACCAGGAGGGTTGTCTGGCGGGAATAATAACTTTAGACGATATTCGCGGCGATATGTTCAAGCCCGACAAGTGGGACAAAATGCCACTCACAGACTATATGTGGGAGCCGCCCGAGAAGATATATGAGCAGGAGGATATGCGCTCGGTCGTCGAAAAATTTGAGATAACGGGAGCCTGGAATTTGCCCGTTGTCGGCTCGCGCGGCGAGTATGTCGGTTTTGTGAGCAAATCGAGATTGATGACCGCTTATCGCCGTCAGCTTCAAAAACTTACTCAGGAGTAATCACAACATTTTTTTCTCCGAAAATATTGCGAATCCCTCTCCTAATGTTTCGTGTGCGTTGACAACAACCATAAAAGCCCGAGGGTCGGTTTTGCGTAAAAAATCTTGGATGGCGGGTAGTTCGCGCCGAGTGACGACCAAAAAAATCATCTCGCGTTCTGCATTGCTATACATACCCGCCGCCTTGATAAAAGTTCCTCCGCGCTCCATATCGTTGATAATGTATTCTTTAATTTGCTCCTTTTTTTCCGAGAGTATAAAGAGTAGTTTATCACCCGATCCCCCCTCGATGAAAAAGTCTACCACCTTTGTTGCTACAAAAATCGTAACCAAAGAGTAGAGTGGTATCTTCCAACTTCCAAAGACTATAAGCCCAAAAAGCACTACCAAAGAATCTACCATCATCAGCGAGCGCGAGATGGGTTGGTGGGTAAATTTCGTTATAATCATTGCCAAAATGTCTGTCCCCCCCGATGTGGCGTGTGATTTAAGTATCATACTCATACCCACTCCTAGTAGTACTCCTCCAAAGAGGCAAGCCAGCAGTACATCGTCCGTAAGGTTAATCGAGCCCCCAAGCATTGTTGCCGGGTCTTTGCCCACAATCCAAGTGAGCGTATCCATAACCGTGGGGCACACTAATGCTGCCACAATGGTCTTCGTGCCAAATTTTCCGCCAAAAATCCAAAACGAGATAAGCAGTAGCGGAATATCCATAAGCAGACCGTAGCTACCTACTTCCAAAACCGGAAAAAGGTAGTTCAGAACAACGCCCATACCGTAAACACCACCCGGCACAATTTGATAGGGGGTTATGAAGAGCACAAACGCGGCAGCGATAAGTACCGAGCCTGCAATGACATAGAGCCAATGTTTAATCTTCTGAAACATAATTCTATCCACGTGTGATTTTCTACAAAGGTAGTAAAAAATGTTAAATATCAACAACTTTACGTTTGATTCTTCAATCAACACTCTGCTATATTTTTTAACCTAAGTTCAGAGGAAAGTTTTGTAAGGCAGCAATAACTATTTTTCACCACTTAAACCCTATACTGAGCCTATTTACCAATGCCGGTTGGATAAAATCCCTGGTCTGAATTAGCAAAATATTTACATAAGTAAACAATTTTACTATTTTTTAACATTTACGTTGCAGTTCGGGGTGGTAAAATGTCGTTTCGTCCTCCCAAAAATGTTGTTCATCGGAAATTTTTGCTGCCCCCTTTTTTATGGAATAAATTTGTATAAGAGAATTTGAAAATTATGTGTCGCCGGAAACATAGTATGTTGTCCGAGTCATTGGGGTTAATTTGGGCGCAAACGGCGACACAACTTTTCAAATGCTATTTTTAATTTTTCAACTTTCTTTTAATCAATATGAACAAACCGAACCTATCTTTTTGGCAAATCTGGAATATGAGCTTCGGCTTCCTTGGGGTGCAGATTGGCTACTCGCTCCAAAATGCCAACACGAGCCGTGTGCTCCAATCCTTGGACGCCGACGTGGAGCATTTGAGCTATTTTTGGCTGGCTGCCCCCGTGGCGGGACTTATCGTGCAGCCCATCGTCGGACTCTTCTCCGACCGTACTTGGACTCGCTTTGGGCGACGCATACCATTCATTTTGGGTGGTGCGTTGTTGGCAGGTCTGGCACTCTTTCTGATGCCCAATGCCGAGATGTTTGTAAACATTATGCCCGCCCTATTCTTTGCCGGCATAATGCTCCTGTTTATGGATATGGCTTTCAATGTTACGATGCAGCCTTTTCGCGCACTTGTGGCAGATATGGTCAATGATAAGCAACGCACCAAGGGGTATGCGGTGCAGACCTTCTTGGTCAATGTCGGTGCGGTGGTTGGCTCGGTGCTGCCCTTTGTGTTGGTGCACTTCTTCGGGATGTCCAATGCCTCCACGCCCGAGGCGAAGATTCCTCAGTCGGTTGCTTGGGCTTACTACATAGGCGGTGCGATATTGATTGGTACGGTTCTTGTTACGGCATTTATGACAAAGGAGTACCCCCCGAAGGATTACAACAGATATAATAATGCAGGTACAGCTCCGGCACGTCCTAAATTCAAGGAACTTATCACGGGCATACCCAAAGTTATGTGGCAGTTAGCTGTTGTGCAATTCTTTTCGTGGTTCTCGTTATTTTTGTTGTGGACTTACACTACTCCTGCCGTTGCCCAAAACGTGTGGAGAACTACAGACACCTCCTCATTAGAATATAATGAAGCCGGAGATTGGGTTGGCATAATTTTTGCTACATACTCCGTATTCTCGGCACTATTTTCATTGGTTATCGTATGGCTCTCGAATAGGATTGGTAATAAGGGTGTGTATTCGGTGTCGTTGCTGCTTGGTGGATTGGGTTTTATCGGGATGATGATGTGCACGGACAAATACGCATTACTTGTGCCGATGGTTGGTCTTGGCGTAGCGTGGGCGGCGATTTTGGCGATGCCCTATACTATACTCAGTAAATCCATTAAGGCAGACCGTATGGGGGTTTATATGGGTATTTTTAACTTCACGATAGTTATTCCGCAGATTATTAGCGGTATTATTGGCGGAACGATAGTAAAATATGTTTTCGACTCCAATGCAACAGGAATGATATACTTGGCAGGCTTTTCGTTACTTGCTGCCGCCGCCTCGGTGTTTATAGTAAAGGAGAAACAATATTAGCCCCGTCCCAAAATTCCCAAAATTCCCAAAATTCCCAAAAGACCCAAAAGACCCAAAAGACCTAAATGTCCTAAAAGTCCTATAAGTCCTAAAAAGTCCCAATAGGACAGCAAAGAAATCACAAATCACAAATCAATAAACCAAACATTATGACAAAGAGAATTTTACCTATGTTCTGTATGTTGCTTATGTGCGTCTGTTCGTTTGCACAGAGCAAGTATACGGTTAAGGGTACCGTTATCGACTCCCAACGCCAGCCTATGATTGGTGTTACGGTTGCCGAAAAGGGTACCAACAATGCCACCCTTACCGACTTGGATGGTAACTTTACACTCAGTGTCGCTTCGGCTAAGTCCGAAGTCGAACTCTCCTTTATGGGTTATATTACGGTATCTTACAGTGCCGATAATTCTGTCTGGCAGCAGCCCGTGATTATGGCGGAGGATGTTAAGGCTCTCGAGAGTGTGGTGGTTATCGGTTACGGTACCACAACAAAGCGAGATGCGACCGGTTCGGTGGTGGCAATCAAATCCGACATCAAGGACCGTGGACAAGCCACCAATGCTTCAGACCTTCTTTTGGGTAAAGTTCCCGGTGTGCAGATAACACCGGGGGATGGTGCTCCGGGTAATACGGGTACTATTCGTATTCGTGGCGGTGCTTCTCTCTCGGCGAGCAATGACCCATTAGTTGTGGTTGATGGTGTGCCTGTTGAGAGTGGTGGTTTGGGTGTGGTCAATCCTAATGACATTGCAACTTTCACCATATTGAAGGATGCGTCGGCAGCCGCAATTTATGGTTCGCGCGGCTCGAACGGTGTAATCATCATCACGACCAAAAAAGGTTCGGGAGCATTCCGTTTGAACTATAACTCTACTTACTCGATGGCTCAAAACTCGCGATTGGTACAAAATCTCTCCGCGGCGGAGTACAAATCAATTTTAGACCAATACTACCCTGTGGGAACTCCCATCGGAGACGAGGCACACTCGTTGATGGGTAAGAGCGCGACAAATTGGCAGGAGCAGATCTTCCGTCCCGCCTTCGGAACAAACCAATACCTCTCAGGCTCGGGTATGGTCAAGAATATGGGATACCGCGTGGGTTTGGGTTACGACAATGAAAACGGAACTCTTAAAACCTCAAACTTCGAGCGATTTACAGCCTCAGCCGCAATCGCTCCCAAATTCTTTGACAATCATCTGAGCGTCGACCTAAATGCAAAATACTCTAGTACAAAAAACACAAACGCAGATGCAGGCGCTGTAGGCTCAGCCTCTTTCTTTGACCCCACACAGGACATTTGGATTAGAAGACCCGACGGCTCAATCAATACCGACAAATTCAACGGATACTACACTTGGGTAAACAGCTCGAACAATCCCAATATCCTTGCTGCAACAAATCCTGTGGCGCTCTTGGAGCAGGTGTGGAACAAGAACAATTCGACTCGTTTCTTGGGCAATGCTCAGATTGATTATAAGATGCACTTCCTGCCCGAGTTGCGTGCAAACCTCAACGTGGGTATGGACTTAAACACCGGCAATGGTAACAATGGTGCTCTGCAAAACTCGCCACAAGCTTGGCGTGATAACGACTTTATGGGCATTGGTCGCAATAACAACAATCAATGGCTAAACCGCAATAGCTTGTTGGACTTCTATTTGAACTACAATAAAGAGTTGAGCTCAATCCGCAGCCGAATAGATGCAATGGTTGGGTATTCCTGGCAACACTTCTATTCTCAGAACTCATCTCAGACCTATGGCAACAATGCCGATAAAAACGCTAAGCCATTTAGCGAAAACAGCTTTGCAACAGAAAACTATTTGGTCTCTTTCTTTGGTCGTTTGAACTATGTGTTCAACGAAAAGTATTCACTCACCGGTACGGTACGTTATGATGGGTCGTCTCGTTTCTCGCCCAATACTCGTTGGGGTCTCTTCCCTTCGATGGCGTTTGCTTGGGATATAAAGGGGGAGAATTTCTTAAAATCCGCCCAAGACCTCTCAACCCTAAAACTCCGCCTGGGATACGGTACAACAGGGCAACAAGATTTGGGTCTGAATGACTACCCATACATTGCTCGATATAATATGTCAAACGAATTTTCGATGTATCAATTTGGCGATAAGTTTTATAACGTATTGAAACCAAATGCCTACGACGAGAATATCAAGTGGGAAGAGACAACCACATACAACGTGGCACTCGACTTTGGATTGTGGGACGACCGCCTAAGCGGCTCCATTGACCTCTACTACAAAGAGACAAAAGACCTGCTCAACACAATTCCTGTTCCTGCCGGTGCAAACTTCTCGAATATGATAGTTACCAACATTGGTAATCTCAATAACCGAGGCATCGAAATTAGCCTGAACATCATTCCGGTAAAAAGTGAAGATTGGAATTGGACAATCGGATTGAATGCAACTTTCAATTCCACAAAAATCACCAAACTTACCGCCAACGCAGACCCCAATTATCTTGGAGTGACCACAGGTAATGTACCGGGTTCAACGGGGGCTTACTCTCAACTTCATACGGTTGGGTATGCTCCGAATACTTTTTATGTGTTCCAACAGGTTTACGGAGCAGACGGTAAACCGCTCCAAAATACATTTGTGGACAGAAATGGAGATGGTGTCATCACCGATGCAGACCGCTATCTTCACCGAAAACCTGCTCCTGATGCCTACTTCGGCTTATCCTCACAGTTGAGTTACAAGAATTGGTACTTTGCTTTCAACGCACACGCCAATGTGGGCAACTATATGTACAACGCTTATGCGGCTAACAACTCAACAATCTACTCGGCTTACGGCGGACAGGGTTTCTTGACCAATTTGGATAAGACCATCTTCCGCACCGGCTTCACAAACTCGAACACCATTAACCAACGTATCTCTGACTATTGGATCGAGAACGCCTCATTCTTCCGTATGGACAACCTGACATTGGGATATGAAATTCCAAAATTTTTCGGTTCAAAAATGAGTGGTCGCCTTTCGTTCACAGCTCAGAATGTATTCGTAATCACAGACTACCAAGGGCTTGACCCCGAAGGTTGGGGCATCGACAATGTGATGTGGCCTCGTCCTCGAACATTCGTACTTGGTTTAACTCTTAACTTCTAATTTCCTGAAAAGACGATGAAAGCAAAATATATAATACTTTCGGTGGTTGCGGCGACGCTGAGTTTGACCTCTTGTGTGGATAACCTCAACACCAAACCTCTCGACCCACGAGAGGTGACAGCAGATGTGGCTTATGATACCCCCGAGAGCTACGTACAGGGTTTGGCAAAAGTTTACGGAGCACTTGCGCTGACGGGGCAAAGTGGTGCCGGCAGCGGCGAAATTGATGGTGCCGACCCCGGCGCAAGTCAGTTTATCCGTGCATTATGGTACTTGCAGGAGTTCCCCACAGACGAAACTAAAAATGCGTGGCCCGACCAAGAGGTGCCCGAGTTGAACTATATTACTTGGTCGGCTTCTCCCAACAAAGCCATCTCGGGTATGTATTATCGCCTAACTTTCTCTGTTTCGATTGTCAATGAATACCTCAGACAAACATCACCGGAGAAATTAAGCACTCGCAAAGTGAGCGAGGCACTCAAAGAGGAGATACAACAATATCGCACCGAGGCTCGTTTTATTCGTGCATTGGTATGGAGTTATGCTATTGACCTATTTGGCAATATGCCATTCTTTACCGAGAATGACCCTATTGGTAAGTACTTCCCAGACCAAATCTCTCGCAAGGATTTGTTTGCTTATGTCGAAAAAGAGCTCTTGGAAATCGAACCTTTGATGGCAGCACCTCGCACTCAAGTGTTTGGTCGTGCCGACAAGGCGGCAGTGTGGACAGTGCTCTCTCGTCTGTACCTCAACTCTGAGGTCTACACGGGCACAGCAAAATATAGTGAGTGTATTACCTATTCAAAGAAGGTGGTAGATGCCGGATATGGTCTGACCCCAAACTATTCGCACCTTTTTATGGCGGATAACGACTACACCAATCCCAATACCTTCAAAGAGATGATTTTCACAGTAAACTTTGACGGCGCACACACACAATCTTACGGTGCAACAACATTCCTCTGCGTGGGTTCTCGCTCAGGCTCGGACTCTTCCACACCCGAGAGCGGAATGAATGGAGGATGGGATGGTAATCGTGCACTTTCTACGCTTGTAGACCTATTCCCAAATAACGACAAAACGGATGCAAATGGATACCTCATTAGCGAGGACAAGCGTGCGATAATTTACACCAAAGACCGCCTCAAGAACGGACCCGCCGTGGAGAAAGCCTTCAAGGATGGGTATAGTGTCTATAAATTCCGTAACGTGAAATCGACAGGCGGTATGGGTAAGAACCAAGGATTTGCCGACACAGACTTTCCTCTGATGCGTCTACCTGAACACTATTTGAACATTGCCGAGGCGGTTGCTCGCGGCGGTCAGGGTGCTACAAAAGCCGAAGCTATCGGATATATCAACAAGCTACGCGAGCGTGCATATGGCAACCAAAGTGGAAATATCACTGACTATACACTGCAATTTGTACTGGATGAACGCGGTCGCGAATTGTATTGGGAGGGCTTTCGCCGCACTGACTTGATTCGTTACGGTCTCTTTACATCAGGTGTATATTTGTGGCCTTGGAAGGGTGGCTCGAACACAGGGCGCGGAGTGGACGCAAAGTTCAACCTCTATCCAATTCCTGCTGCCGACATCACTGCCAATCCTAAACTTAAACAAAATCCGGGATATTAATATCCTCCGCAAAAAAAAGATAAGCAATGAAAAAGATAAAGATTTTCACTTTAATGGCTCTGGTTGTCTCAACACTATTTTCGTGTAAGGACAATGGCAAAGAGATTGTCGAGATTAATCCCGACAAGGTGGCTGCTGCTCAATTTGTAGACCTGCCCACGGCTCCCGTAATACTGGATGAGAACAATCCGGACGGTATGGCTCCGATTCTCTTCACTTGGAGCAAAGCACAGTATGGATATGCGGCAGCCGTTACCTACACCGTTCAGGCAGCCGCCGCAAATTCCGAGGTTTATTCAGAAATTCTGCAATCTTCTCTCAACTACAATGTGATGACCAACAAGGCGCTCAACAACAAATTGTTGGGTATGAAGATTAAAGCAAACGAAGTTTCCAACATCAAGCTTCGCGTAATCTCTTCCATTGGCAAGAGCTACCGCGATACCATCTCACAGGTTCGCCAGATTGCTATCCGTCCCTATAAGACGGTTATCGTCTATCCGTCGTTGGGGCTTCCCGGTAATTATCAAGGTTGGAGTCCCGGCAATGAGGCTACGCGTATATACTCCACTGCCAACAACGGCAAATATGAGGGCTGGATAGACTTTACATCATCCGATGCGATTGAGTTCAAATTTATTGATGGTTTCGAGTGGGGCAAGCCCGACAAGGGCGGTCCGGCGGTAACGCCCGAGTCAAATGGCACAATCAACGGTACGCTCGCGGGCGGGGACAACATCAAGGGAGTGCCTTCGGGATACTACCGCGTGGAGTGTAACTGGACAGGCAACACATTCAAGATGACACCTATCTCAACTTGGGGATTAATCGGCTCGGCTACTCCGGGCGGTTGGGACAACTCAACGGCACTGAGATACGACAAAGCTACAAATGTGTGGACAGTGGATGTTACCTTGACAGCAGGCGAATTTAAGTTCCGTGCCAATAACGGTTGGGACATCAACCTCGGGAAAAGTGAGGAAGATGGTGAGCTATCTTTGGGTGGCGGCAACCTGCCTGCTACTGCCGGCAATTATACAATCAAATTGATGCTTGGCGGAGCAATCCCAATGTACGAAATGATAAAGAAATAAGAAGAACCACTATCAGGATTTAGCCCCTTGTGGAAAACTACAAGGGGCTATTCCACAAATAACCACTCAATGAAACAGAAACTTTTGCTTTGTGCCTCGCTTCTGCTGCTCATCCTTGCCTCTTGTAAAACAGGTGATGGTAATAACAATTCCGCTACACCCGACCCAATCCTTGCACGGATTGAGCTGAGTGGCGTGGAGCTTAATTTCGAGGGGGATGCAGCCGAAAAAACATTGACACTTAGTTCTAATGTTGCGTGGCAAATCAAGGGTTCAAATGATTGGTGTACGGTTACTCCGGACAGAGGAGCGGCTACCGGCTCTGTCACTTTGACGGTAACGGTCAAGGATAACAATACAAATAAGAATCGAAGCATAGCTTTGGTGGTTTCCCCTACGGAGCAGACCTCTATTTCGACCTCAAAGTCCATTGCCGTAATTCAAACAAAAGGTGGGCAAGTGATGCCTGAGACTCCGGCTGAGTGGGACGGAGTTCGCCGCGGCGATATTTTCTATGAGATTTTCGTGCGTTCTTTTGCCGACAGCAACGGCGATGGAATCGGTGATTTGAGAGGTGTTACCGCAAAGTTGGACTACTTGGTTTCGCTCGGTGTTACAGGCATCTGGCTCACGCCCATAAACCCCTCGCCCTCCTATCACGGCTACGATGTTGATGATTATAAGGCTGTAAATCCCCAGCTGGGCACACTCGCCGATTTTGACGATTTGGTCGCCAAAGCACGGGCTAAGGGTATAAAAGTTGTGCTTGACTTTGTCATCAACCACTCCTCGAAAACTCACCCGTGGTTCGTAAAAGCATTGGCAGACCCCGCAAGTAAAGAGCGTGGATACTACTCATTTGCCAAACGTGCCACCGTAAAAGCCGATTGTGAGGCGGGCAAAATAGCAATGGTGGACAACAATAAATATGTTGCCGATTGGTGGCGCGTGGTTGATTCCGAAAATTGCTACTATGGAATGTTTTCGGATTGGATGCCCGACTTTAACTATGGGCGCGTGCCAAAGCTCAATGCTGTTTATGATGAGATTTTGGGTGCGGCAAAATTCTGGATGGAGCGTGGCGTGGCGGGACTTAGATTGGATGCTGTGAAACATATCTATCAGGATGAGTGGGGGCAGGAGAACATAAAATTCCTGAAACGTTTTTATGAGGATTTGAAGAAGGATTATGCCGACATCTATATGATTGGCGAGGTGCTGGGCTCAACTGAGCAATCTTCGATGTTTTTACAGGCTATACCCTCGGTATTCCACTTCGACTCGTGGTGGAAGTTAGAGGATGCCTTGGCAAACTCGCGCGGACGCTACTATGCTAAGGATATGGCGGAGTGTCTCGCTAAATTCGGTGGCAATGCTGCACGCGTGGGCACGAAACTGAGCAACCACGACGAAGACCGCGCAATGAGCAAACTTGACCAGAGCATTCCAAAGGCGAAGATAGCCTTTGCCGCAATAATGGCAACCCCCGGACAGCCCTATATATACTATGGCGAGGAGACCGGAGCGTGGGGAACAAAGAGCGGCGGCGACGAAAATGTGCGTGAACCTCTCATTTGGGGCGATAGCTACACCACAACTTGGCGCACAGGGCGCAAACCGGCAACCGTTATGGCACAGCAGGCAGATGCAAATTCACTGTTGAATTTTTACAGAGACTTTACAAAGCTAAGAAACACCTATGCTGCATTAGCCGAGGGGACAATGAGTTACCCCGACCCTGCTACAACTCCGAACGAACTAATGGTGGTAACACGCGAGAAGGGTTCTGAGAAAATTATGGTCATTGCCAACTTTGCCAACGCGTCATTAGATTATCAGATAACCACCCCCGTCAAGAGTCTAATAAAAACTCATAACGGAGCGAAGGTATTGAAATTTGCGGACGGTGGGTATATAGCTCAGATGGAGCCCTATTCGATTGTGATTGTTGAAATATAATTTATGGTGATGTATACCAATATGATAACACAATTTGTGATGAGAAAATTAACACTACTCTTTTTACCTTTATTAATTGTTGCTTGCTCGGGCAGTCAATTAAAATACGATGTGGCGTATAACCGAGATTTAGCATCGGTAGTAAAGTATGCCAAGGATACCAACCACCTCTATCTCACGGACTTCTTTCCGACAATGGGCAGTGCTGACTCTGTCACGAGCAGCGTGGTGGAGGTTACTTCTCTTGGGGACGATTGGAGCGAATTTCAGGCAGTTGTCAAAGAGAATACACCTTGGTTGTCGGTGCTCAAAATTTGGAAAAACGGCACAGCCACCGACCTTTTGGCTTATAAACAGGAGGTTATCGCTGCAACGATAAACTATAATGGTAAGGCAAAAGAGGTTTTTGTGACAGGACAAATGAGTGCTTGGCAGCGCAATGTATTACCATTGGGCACAACTGACGGCGAGAATTGGAGCATTACCCTCAAACTACCCGCGGGTAACTATCAATACCTTTTGGTGGTGGATGGCAAGGATATGCTCGACCCCTCGAACCCCGACCGCGAAAGCAACGGCAGCGGCGGATTTAACTCGCTCTTGAAGTTGCAGGGAGTAGACCCCGCAAAAGCCCCCATCATTACAACCGACCGCCTTGTGGGTAACAACATCAGCATAATCACTGCCAACAACCCTACGCAGGCAATCGCCTTTTGGCAAAATATTCAGATAGAAACAAAAATTGAAGACGGCAAGATTATTGTAGCTATTCCCGACAACAGTTTGGAACGCTCCTTTATACGCGTTTGGGCAAGCAACGAAAACGGCATTGCCAACGATGTGTTGATTCCCCTGAAAAACGGCAAAGTGGTGGCGCAAGCCGATTCTTTGGACAGAAAAGATAAGCATCGCAATATACTCTACTCGTTGATGATTGACCGCTTCAATAATGGCAATGTGGCGAATGACAAGAAGCTAAACCAAGCTGATGTACTACCCATTGTCGATTATATGGGTGGTGATATTAAGGGTATTACCGAGAAAATCAATGCCGGTTTCTTTGATGATTTGGGCATAACCACCATATGGATTTCGCCAATCACCCAAAACCCGTATGATGCTTGGGGGTTGAACCAAAATCCGGCGACCAAATTTTCGGGCTATCACGGCTATTGGCCCATCTACGTTACGGCGATTGACGAACGTTTTGGTACAAAAGAGGAGCTGGAGGAGCTTTTGGAGACGGCGCACAGCCACGGTTTGAATGTGATTCTGGACTATGTAGCCAACCACGTCCATATCAACAGCCCCATCCTCAAGGAACATCCCGACTGGACTACACCTGCAAAAACCCCCGACGGGCGCGACAATCTGGAGCTTTGGGACGAGTTCCGCCTGACAACGTGGTTCGACAAACATATTCCCACGCTCGATTTGGAGCGTGCCGCCGTCTATGAGCCTATGACCGATTCGGCACTCTACTGGATTGCAAACTTCGACTTCGACGGTTTTCGCCACGATGCCACAAAACATATCCCCGAAACCTACTGGCGAACTCTAACCGCCAAAATGAAACAACGTTTTCCGGATAGGGATTTGTACCAAATCGGAGAAACCTACGGCTCGCCCGAATTGATAAACAGCTATGTGAAGAGTGGTATGCTCGATGCGCAGTTCGACTTCAACGTCTATGACGCGGCAACCTCGGCAATCGGCAGCTCGCAGGGCTCTATGCGCTCGTTAGCCTCTGCCCTGCAAAGTTCATTGGATACTTATGGTTATCACAACCTTATGGGCTATATAACGGGCAATCACGACCGTGCACGTTTTATATCCCTTGCGGGAGGCTCGCTCTCTTTTGACGAAAATGCCAAGGCGGCAGGCTGGACACGCAAAATCACGGTTGGTGACTCCTCGAGCTACGATAAACTCTCTCTCTTAGAGGCGTTTATATTTACCATACCGGGTGTCCCCACTGTTTATCAGGGTGATGACTATGGCATCCCCGGAGGCAATGACCCCGACAATCGCCATATGATGATTTTCAATGACTACAACCCTCGCCAGCAGAAGGTCAAGGATAATCTCAAAAAATTGGCAACACTGCGCAAAGGTAATTTGGCGTTGATTTACGGAGATATGGTGCCCCTTTATGCAGACGACAATGTGATGGTCTTTGTGCGCAACTATATGGGAAATGTCGCCGTGGTTGGTCTCAATAAGTCCGACAAAGAGCAGGTGGTGGATGTGACAATTCCCATCGGTTTGGATTTGTCGAAAGTAAGCGCTAACTTTGGCAATGCGCTCAATATTAGTAATAACAATATTAAAATTACCCTTGCGCCACTCTCGTTCGAAGTAGCAACAAACTAATCAATATCGAGCAGGCGGGGAGAGTGCCCCGTCTGCTCGATAAAAAAAACAATATTATGCAAAAAATATTTCTCATTGCCGCCGCATTCTTAGTAGCCTGCACCGGCACACCAAAAACCGTCGAGGCAGACCCCAACTGGGCTGTGGACGGGACTATCTACGAGCTAAATACACGTCAATTTACCCCCGAGGGTACTTTCAAGGCGGCAACGGCTCAATTAGAAAAGATTAAAGATTTGGGCGTGGATATTATCTGGGTTATGCCCATTCAGCCCATCGGCAAGAAAGACCGTAAGGGCACTCTCGGCTCGTACTACGCAATCGCGGACTACACCGCCTTTAACCCCGAGTTTGGCACACGTGCCGATTTCGAGGAGTTTGTCGCCAAGGCTCACTCACTGGGAATGAAGGTTATCTTGGATTGGGTGGCTAACCACACCTCTCCCGATAATGTTTGGGCAGCGAACCCCGGCTGGCACAAGCGCGACTCGCTCGGGCAGATGAAGATTCAGTACGACTGGTACGATATTGTGGAGCTCGACTACGAGAATCAAGATATGCGCCGTGCAATGATTGATGCGATGCTCTTTTGGCAGGACTCAATGGGCGTGGATGGTTTCCGCTGCGATATGGCAATGCTCGTTCCCACCGACTTTTGGGAAAGTGCTGTCGGGGAGCTTAAAGCCAAGAATCCTAACCTCTTTATGCTCTCCGAGGCAGAGGAGGTAGACCTCACCGAAAAGGCTTTCGATATGCACTATGCGTGGGATTTACACCACACTATGAACGCTCTGACTCAGGGTAAAATCGCAGCCGACTCCCTATGGCGTTATTTCGACAAGAAGAACGGCAACTTCCCCAAACGCGCCTATCCGATGGTCTTTACCTCTAACCACGACGAAAATAGCCACGCCGGCACGGAGTTTGCGCGTATGGGCGAGAAAGGTGCCCGGGCGATGGCTGCATTTACATATATTGTGCCGGGTATGCCGTTGATTTACACCGGGCAGGAGTTTGGTTCAGACAAGCAGCTACGCTTTTTCGATAAAGATACCATCCTCAGAAACGAAAATGCTCCACAGTTCAAGATGTATCAGGATTTGAATAAGTTGCGCAAATCAAATAAGGCTCTTTGGAGCGGCGAAGCAGGTGGCGATTTGGTACGTTTGGAGAATGACAAACCCTCACAGGTATTCTCGGCAAAGCGCTCCGTAGAAGGTGATGAGGTAATGGCGGTATTTAATTTTTCTAATGAGCCTGTCACGGTTACCGTAAATGGTCTTACAGGAAAAATGAAGCAATTTCCTATGGGTGAGCAAGTCGAGCTAAAAGAGACAATGGATTTACAACCGTTCGAGTATAAAATCTATTCGACTCTATGAAAAAGTTATTAGCAGCAACGATGCTTTTGGCAACATTTGCACTTAAAGCTCAAAAAATCGAATATCACAACGCCCTTGCGTCGGAGTATGTGGCGACGCGAAATGTGGAGGTCTGGTTGCCAAAGGAGTATGCTAATGAGCCGGAACGAAGATTCCCCGTGCTGTATATGCACGACGGGCAGAATGTCTTCAACCCGGCAACCTCTTACACCGGTACAGCTTGGGAGGCTGACTCGACGGCAGGGGCAATGATAGCTGCGGGCAGAATCGAACCTATGATTATTGTGGCGGTGTGGAATTCGCCCAAGCGTTTTCAGGAGTACTGCCCTCAAAAACCTGTTGCCGAGGCTGATTTGGAAGTGCGTGATTATCTGAACAATCTTCGCAAAGATTATCAAAAAGAGTTGGTTGCGGATGAATATCTCAAATTTTTGGTGACTGAACTTAAACCATTCATAGACAAAACATACCGCACAAAGACCGATGCGAGAAACACCTCGATTTGCGGCTCGTCTATGGGCGGCTTGATTTCGATGTATGCCATTTGTGAGTATCCCGACGTTTTTGGGCAGGCAGCCTGCGTTTCGACACACTGGCCCCTTGGATACAACAATGATAATCCGGCAGTGAGTCAAGTTCTCAAAAACTATTTCAATAAATACGTCCCCTCGCCCCTGAACCATCGTCTCTACTTCGACCACGGCACGGCAACCTTAGATGCCCTCTATGAAGTACACCAAAACCAAGTGGATGAGATTATGGTGGCAAAGGGTTACGAAAGGGGTAGAAATTGGGATACAAAAAAGTTTGAAGGAGCTATTCACACTGAATCTGCTTGGCGCGACAGATTTGATATAATCCTGACCTTTCTCTACGGGAAATAAGTGGGGAAAAATAATACTTTTGAAAAAAAATGAAAATACTACTACCCCTTATGGCTGCTGCACTACTTTTAGCTTGCGGTGAAACCAAAACAGTTGATGCTCCCCTTGCAACCAAAGAGCAACTCTCACGCGTTGAACCACTGAATTGGTGGGTTGGTATGGCTAACCCCGTTGTACAAATTATGTTCTATGGAAGTGATTTGGCGGGGTCTGAGGTTGCCATCAACTCCAAAGATTTTACGATAGAAAAAGTTTCATCGTCCACCACCAGCAAGAATTATCTCTTTGTGGATGTGCGCGTTGGAAAGAACGCAAAGGCGGGGGAGTACGATTTTATCTTGACCAAAGGGGGCGAGTCAATAAAAGTGCCATATCAATTCCTCGAACGGCGCGAGGGTTCTGCTCAGAGGGAGAGTTACACTTCGGCAGATGCGGTCTACCTGCTTATGCCCGACAGATTTGCACAAGGAAAAATTGACACCTCAGAAATTGTCGATCTACTCACCGACCGCAGCGAACCCTATGCCCGTCACGGTGGCAACCTTCAGGGTATGATAGACCGATTGGACTATATAGCCTCATTGGGTATGACTGCCATTTGGAGTACTCCGCTGTGGGACGACCGCGAAAAAGGGGGCTCGTATCACGGCTACGCCTCTTCAGATTTTTATAGGATTCACCCCCTCTATGGCACAAACGAACTCTATAAAACTTATGTAGCGGAGGCACATAAAAAAGGACTAAAAATTATTATGGACTTAGTGCCCAACCATAGCGGCATCGACCACTGGTGGATGGCGGATTTGCCCTTTGAGGATTGGGTGAACAACGGCGGTGAGTATAAGCAGACCCGCTATGCTCAGACTTCGCAATTCGACCCGCACGCCTCGCTATCCGACCTCGAAAATAATACGGACGGATGGTTTGTTGCCAATATGCCCGACCTGAATCTACGCAACGATTTTATGCTTAACTATCTGGCGCAAAATGCCATCTGGTGGGCTGAGTACTCGGACTTAGACGGATTCCGCGTGGATACATACCCCTATAACGACAAGTGGAAGGCGGCAGAGTGGACACAGAAGATTTTGGACGAATACCCCCGAATTAATATCGTGGGTGAGTGCTGGGTGAATGAGCCTGCCTTTGTAAGCTATTGGGATTCACGTACAAAGAACAATGACGGGTATAACTCTAAGTTGCCTTCTGTTATGGATTTCCCGTTGCAGGGGGCAATAAATAATGCCATTCAGTTGGACGAGGTTCAGGGTTGGAATCAGGGGGCAATGGAGATATATTTCATTCTGGCTCACGATTTCCTATTCCAAGACCCCAATACGTTGATGATTTTTGCCGAAAATCACGACACCGACCGCTTGGCTCACTTCACCAAGTCGAACGCCGCCAAGCAGATGATTGTCTATTCACTGTTGGCAACTATGCGTGGCACGCCTCAGCTCTATTACGGCTCGGAGGTTCTCCTACGTGGCGACCAAAAGCGTGGACACGGCGGACAACGCGTCGATTTCCCCGGTGGGTGGGCATCAGATGCGCGTAATCTCTTCACCGGTGATGGTATCACAGCAAGCGAAGATAGCGTTTTGCAACACGTGCGCAAACTATTTAATTGGCGTAAAGATGTCAAAGCAATCCATACGGGCAAAATGACCCAATTCTTTCCCGAAGTTCCCGAGAACCTATATGTCTATGGACGTTATAATGACAATGAATTGGTCTTTGTGGTTCTGAATATGAATGCCGCAGCACGCGATGTGAAGTGGGAGAAATATATGGAGCTATTCGATGGCTACACCACAGGTAATGACATTGTTAGCGGCAACCAAGTGAGAGTGGGCGAGCCACTAACGCTCTCCGCCCGTTCCTCGGCGGTGGTGCATTTCAAAAAGTAGGATGGGTAGTTATGCAAAAATAGGGGTGGAGCTCTCTCTGCCCCTAATCCCTTCTTGTGCTCTTGACAACCCCAATTCCGCTCCAAGCCAAAAATAGCGTCATCAGCGGCGAGAGCCAACAGAAGAAGGCAAAGGGCAGGTAGGTGAGTGTGGCAACGCCGAGCACCGAGGCTTGCGTTGCACCGCAGGTGTTCCAAGGAATGAGCACCGAGGTTGCCGTTGCCCCATCCTCAAGCGTTCGACTGAGCAGGCGGCTCTCTAATCCCGAACGTCTGAAGGCATTAACAAACATCTTGCCCGGAACAACAATGGACATATATTGGTCGCCGGCAGTTATGTTGAAGAGCAGGCAAGAGCCCGTAGCCGTTGTTACCAATCCCCCGCGTGATTGCACCCGTGAGAGTATAGCTTCCGTGATTCGCTCCAAAAAGTGCCCTGCTTCCATTATGCCGCCAAAAATCATTGCCGTTAATATCAGCCATATAGTGCCCATCATTCCACCCATACCACCCGTTGTGAGCAGCTTATTTACCTCTCCGTTTGCGGTCTGTGGTTCGGTCGTCCCATACATCGAACGCATCAATATTTCATAGCCTTTCTCTACGGTCAAGTCTCCTTGGCAGAGCGTTGAGAGAAACTCCTGCTGAAATAGTGCCGCCACTAAAATAGCCATCAGTGAGCCTATGAGCAGTACGGGCACTGCCGGTATTTTCTTGATTATCAAATAAATTGTTAGTATAGGAACTATGAGCAGCCCCCAATGAATGTTATATGTGGAGGCTATGATACTCTGAAATTCATCGACCTTCGACACTTCAGCCGTGCCTCCCTCCGTGAAGATGGTTATTGCCACAAAAGCCAAGATAGTGAGCACGATAGTGGGAATTGTGCTCTGCATCATATAGCGTATGTGTGCAAAAAGTTCGGTATCCGTAACTGCCGAGGCTAGGTTTGTGGTGTCTGACAGTGGCGAGACCTTATCTCCGAAGTATGCACCGGAAATAATCGCGCCCGCCGTGTAAGCCTCATTGAATCCCATTGCCGAGCCTATGCCCAGCAGTGCCACCCCCACCGTTGCCACCGTGCTCCACGAGCTGCCCGTCGCCACCGACACTGCCGCGGTAATCACCACACAGGCAGGCAGAAAAAACTCCGGACGCAGAACATTCAATCCATAGTATATCATCGTGGGAATCACTCCACTAACCATCCACGAGCCCGACAATATCCCTACCATCAGCAGTATCATCATCGCCGGCAGTGCCGCCGTGATGGTGTGTACAATGCCCTGCATCAACATCGTCCAGCTCACCCGATTATATATCGCAATCACCCCCGCCACAAACGATGCCAGAAGCAATGATAGTTGATTTGCCCCCGCAAGAGTGTCATCGGGCACGACGAAAACATTAGACATAATCAACCCCAACAGTAGAACTATTGGGGTGATAGATTGTATTATGGTAGGGTTTTTCATATTCTGGTTGAGGTTGAGCGGTGGAATTATCGAGAGGAGTTCTAAAAATTTTAATGCTCCCCCCCTAATTTCTAATTATCTCCACTTCGCCTGTTAATCCGAGTTTAATGATACTCGAGGGCTTACCGGTGGCTCCACGCTCAAATTTTCTATCAACAATTAAATCTACACCGTCCTTAATAATTTGTGTAATCTCATTGAAATTGGCAGGGCTTTTTTCGCCCGAAATATTAGCCGAGGTCGAAACCAGCGGACGGCGCAGCTTGCGTATCACCTCACGACAGAAGTCGTTGTCGGGAATACGAATGGCAATTGTCTTCTCGGGTGGCAGCAGATTTTGCGCAACACCTACACCCTCAGGCATAATCAGCGTCAAAGGCTTGTCCGATAGGTTCAGTAAATCCCAAGCCACCTCGGGCACTTGGCGCACATAACGCACAATATTGTCTGCGGAATCGACAAGAACTATCATCGAAAGTTTGTCTGTCCGTTTTTTTAGTGCATAAATTTTCTCAACCGCCTCCCCATTTGTGGCATCGCATCCCACTCCCCAAACCGTATCCGTAGGGTACAGAATTATGCCTCCGCGCTTTAGCACCTCTACCGCTTGTGTAATCTCATCCATTATATCAATCCCAATTCAAGCATAGCCTCCTCGGAAATCAGACTTCTGTCCCAAGCCGGCTCAAATGTTAGTATCACATCTACCTTCTCTACTCCCTCCACCTTAGCCACATCGTCATTCACCTGCTGCAGTAGCTCGTCCGCCATCGGGCAGTTGGGCGCAGTGAGGGTCATACGAACAGTGGCTACCCGCTCGGGCGAATAGTCAATCTCGTATATCAACCCCAGGTCATAGATATTGACCGGTATCTCGGGGTCATAAATATTTTTAAGTGTGTAGATTATATTTTTTTCTACTTCAATAATCTCAGCTGCAGTCATTTGCTTGAAACAATGGGTATAGGTCTCATCCTTGCCCCTTAGTATTTATTCGCCTGTTTCTCGTTTACCGAAAATCTCTTCGAGGTCTTCGGTGAAGATAACTTCGCGCTCGAAGAGCATATTTGCCAAGTTGTCAAGCCCCTGGCGGTGCTCTTTCAAAATATTCTTAGCTATGGCGTAACAATCATCAATCAAAGCCTTCACCTCGCGGTCAATCTCAATGGCTGTGTTTTCGGAATAGGGTTTAGAGAAAGCCATCTCTGCCTGTCCCGAACTATCGAAATAGCTCACATTACCCAACTTCTCGCTCATACCGTAGTATGCAATCATTGCGTAAGCCATCTTCGAGGTTCGCTCCAAGTCGTTGAGTGCACCGCTGAACATCTGCCCGAAAACTAAATCCTCAGCCGCACGTCCGCCCAACAGCGATGCCATCTCGTGGGTGAGCTGCTCACGAGTAGTAATCTGGCGCTCATCAGGCAGATACCACGCCGCACCAAGTGCCTTACCGCGCGGGATAATAGTAACCTTGATGAGTGGATGTGCATACTTCAAAAACCAACTAACCGTTGCGTGTCCTGCCTCGTGATAGGCAATGGCGCGTTTTTCAGCCTCTTTGTAGACCTTATTTTTACGCTCCAAACCGCCAATAATTCGGTCGATAGCATCTAAAAAGTCCTGTTTTTCGACTTGAGCCTTATTATTGCGTGCAGCAATCAATGCTGCCTCGTTGCAGACATTTGCAATATCCGCACCCGAGAAACCGGGAGTCTGCTTTGCCAAAAAGGCTGTGTCCAATGCGGGGTCTAATTTGAGCTTTTGAAGGTGAACCCCAAAAATCGCTTCACGCTCCTTAATCTCAGGTAAATCTACCTGAATTTGTCTATCAAAACGTCCGGCACGAAGTAGCGCCTTATCCAAAATATCGGCACGGTTTGTTGCGGCAAGGATAATTACTCCCGCGTTTGTGCCGAAGCCGTCCATCTCTGTAAGAAGCTGGTTAAGAGTGTTTTCTCGCTCGTCATTCGATGACCATCCATTGTTTTTGGAGCGGGCACGACCGATAGCATCAATCTCATCAATAAAAACGATACAAGGGGCTTTGTCCTTCGCCTGCTTGAACAAGTCGCGAACCCGCGAAGCACCCACCCCCACGAACATCTCCACAAAGTCCGAGCCACTCATCGAGAAGAACGGCACGTTAGCCTCACCCGCCACAGCCTTCGCCAGCAGCGTTTTACCCGTTCCCGGAGGTCCCACAAGCAGTGCGCCCTTTGGAATCTTACCTCCTAGCTCACTATATTTTTGCGGGTTTTTCAGAAAGTCCACAACCTCCATTACCTCTACCTTTGCCTCCCCCAATCCTGCTACATCTTTGAAAGTCACTTTGGTATCGTTCTCTTTATCAAAGATTCGCGCCTTAGATTTGCCTACGTTCATCACTCCTCCCGGTCCGCCTCCGCCGGACATACGGCGCATAATAAATATCCAAAAGCCAATCATCGCCGCGATAATCAACACATTGAATATTATGTCGCTCCAGCCGTTATCCTTCTCCACAAAGGTCAAATCGGGAGCATTAATCAACCCCTTCTCTTCGACCAATCTATCGTAGTCGTTCTGAAATTTTTCGAGCGCGCCTACAGTGAAGTAGAATTGCGCACCCGACTCGGGGATATTTTTATATTTATCTTCTTTCTGATAGATGGCTATTTTATCGTGTTTAACATATATCTCAACAACGCGTTGATTTACAACTACTATCTTCTCTACATTTCCGCTTGGGAGAATCTTTTCGCTGAAATCTCGCCACGTAATTTCGCTCTGAGCCGTTGAAGGGCTCATAAACGACCAAATAACCAACCCCGCCGCAATAATACCCCACACCCACATCATATTGAAACGTGGTGAGGGGGCATTACCCAGCGGCGACTTATTGCCACCTGTCATATTATTGTTTCCCATATCAGTTAGTTATGAATTATGAATTACGAATCCGCAAATCCGAAAACCCACAATTACAATAGTTCTTTATTTTTTTCTTAGTTCCTGTCACCCTGCGTCAAGCGCGGGGTGATAGGAGCTAAGGTGATGCGTTAGTTAATAAGTTGTTAAATGAATTATTAACAAACCATTCTAATTATACTCTGTTTTAATATTTTGTAATCGGAGCATCGCCCCATAGCTCCTCTAAACGGTAGTAATCACGCATTTGCGTTTGGAAAATATGGACAACAATATCACCATAGTCCATTGCAATCCAAAGGCTGTTTTCGCGTCCGTTCACACGCCACACCTTCTCGCCGAGTTTTTTGCGAACATCCTGCTCAACGCCGTCTGCAATGGCACTGACCTGTACCGTTGATTCGGCATTGCAAATCACAAAATATTTGCAGATAGCACCGTCGAAGCGGCTCAAATCCAAGCTAATAATATTGTTTCCCTTCTTATCCTCAATCGCCTCTACGATAGTTTTTAGTAGTGTACTCATTATTTTTAATAATTTTCAAAGCGCAAAGGTAGTAAAAATTCCTAAGGGGTTTCCAAAAATTAGCTGTTAGTTATTTTTGAATTTTTTACGGGTATCTTCGTATTTTAATAGTCACTAGTATAGTTGGCCTGATGACTTAGTATTAAAATCCGAAGATGCCGATAAAAAATAACAAAGAACAACGGAGCATTCAGGCGAACAACTCCAAGATGATGGTTTTTAATTTTTTGGAAGCCCTCAAATTTTCAGAAGCCCACCTAAGGTAGTCGCTCTAGGTTACCATAAAAAGTTATGCTCGATAGGTCGTTCGAGCGAACATTCATCACAGCACTGCCATTCTCGGAGACCTCTATTGTAGTATCCACTGTTCCGTTGCGCCGAGGTGCTTTTGCCTTGATGGTTACGATTATAGTTTCGGAGCGGCGTCCCTTTTTCACCTTTTTTTCTATTTTGAAGTCGGTGGAGGTGTAGCTCAGTGGTGATTCATTGCTGAAACTTGCCGAGTAGGCACGTCCGTAGAATGGTAAATTACTTGTCAGAGAATCGGTTGTAACGCTCAATCCGTAGTCGGGTGTGAGGTCTACCGAAGGTTTTTGAGCCAGGTTTGTTATGGCTCGCGTGGCAACTATCTTGTACCTACCCCCATCAATTAGCTCATTTACCTGCTCCTTGGATAGTTCTTGAGCCAGTACAGCTACGCTACTCAGCAATAACATTGTTACTGCAAAAATCATCTTTTTCATAATCTTTTTTATTTTAGGAACGTCTTTTTTGCTGCAATTAGTCTTGTAGTGCAACAAGTTTTGCATCATAATTTACGTTGATGCTGCGGAAATTTAGTGCTAAATTGACAGCCCCGTCCCTATAAGCGGTAATGATAAGCATCACGGGAAAGGTCAATGTGCCGCTTGTGCCGTATGTTTCGATGCGCATAATGTAACTCTTTCCTCTCTTGTCCAGAGCCGAGCGTGTAACCTTCACGTTATCACTCTTGAAGGAGAGCATTCGCCCCCAGGTGCTGAAATTGTCAATGTTCTGGTGAATATTTTTCTTGTCGTAGAACGGCAGGCGAACGTCTAAGCTATTGTCGTCCAGTGTTATATTGGATATTGGAATAGACTCCGTATTTGCAATTCGCGGATCTAAGCCCACAATTTTACTGACCTCGACAGCGAACCTCTTAGACTCCAATAAACTTATTATGTTCTTAGGAAACTCACTGTTTTTAGCTTGAGCGGCGGCGGTAATAGACATCACTGATGCCAAAATTACTAATAAAACCGATAACTTTTTCATTGCTTACAACTTTTTTTAATTTTAATGTGCAATAAGCGTGCCAATCTTCCCTACTGCCATTATGGCACTAGGGGTTAGTTCTACCCGCTTGTGCGTGGAAATTGTTTTAAGTCGAGTTAATACTTGGTGAAATCCATAATAAGATGTACCTTTGCGCTGCGATGGTTTCCGAATCATACTCTTTCGTTGTGATTAGGAATTAAATGGGAATGCCGTGAAAGTCGGCAACAGTTCCCGCTGCTGTAAGTTTCAATCCTTTTTCGAGGATTATTTGTTTTGACAATCTTTGCCACTGGCTTTTCGGAGCCGGGAAGGCGTTAAAACAGAAACGAGTCAGAAGACCTGCCTTCGCCTTTCAGATTTTGCAGTCTACGGGAAATGGACATTTTGAATCAACAAATAAGGCAGGAGCTTCATATACTTTTACGTTTAGAAAATTCCGGCGCTTCGTTTGCTGTAAAGTCTGATTATTATGATTTTTAATCAATTAACAATAGTCAAACTTAAATACAGAAATGATGAAAAAGGAAAAACTAACCCTTAGATTTGGAGCAATCACTCTTATCGTATTGTTTGCCGCACTGAGCAGACTCATTCCGCACCCGAGCAATTTCGCACCTATCGGTGCTATGGCGCTTTTCGGAGCGGCCTACTACTCGAAACGCTATCTTGCGTTCCTAATTCCTATTTTCTCTATGTGGATTAGCGACCTCATCCTTAATAATGTGGTATACGGTGCATATTTCGACCATTTCGTTTGGTTTTACAGTGGCTCAATTTTTACGTATGGTGCTTTTGCTTTAATCGTGGTTTTTGGGATGTTTTCACTTAAAAAAATCCGTGTAATGAACCTTGCTTTATCTGCTCTTTCCGCATCGGGGATATTCTTTGTTGTATCCAATTTTGGAGTATGGTTGTCGTCAGGAATGTACCCTCACACTTTTGGCGGATTGACTGCTTGCTATGCCGCGGGTATTCCATTTTTCCACAACACCATACTCGGTGATTTTGTCTACACGGGAGCTATGTTCGGCATCTTTGAATGGTGTGTAAGAAGAGTCCCTCAACTGAGACCATTTCCTATCGAGCCAAGTAATAAGTAGAATAGTCTGCTCAAAATTTTCGGTTCTTTGTCATCCGCCCCTGTTATGGGGTGACAAGGAGGTGTATTATGTCTAATAATAAGTGTGTTAAGTGAATCATTGGCGGGCTTTTGCGTAGGCACGCGAAGAATAAATTAATTACTAATCAAAAAATGAGAAAAATGAAAACGAGATTTTTATGGCTATTAGTCATTGCACTATGTATCGGATTGACTGCTTGCAGCAAAGGGGAGAATCCAAACATTGAAATCCCCAAGGAGTTTACCGAAGTAACATTCACCGAGGGTATAACTAATCAGACAGTAACCTTTGAAGCCAATAAATCGTGGGCGATTGTTGTAACGGATACTAAAGCGGATGAGGTCACTTGGTTGACAGTCTCTCCCACTAAGGGGGATGCCGGGAAGGCAACACTAACGGTTACGGCTCAGCATAACTATTCACGACATCAACGTAACACCTATCTTAAGATAGCAGTTGATGGCTTAGTAAGAACCATTCCGATAACGCAACTTGCCGCAATACCGGTAATCGAGGACGACAAACCGTCGGCGGTAGTTCAGTCAAAAGGCTTCTTTGTTGTCAATGAAGATTGGTTTGGTCGCGATAACGGCACGGTTAACTATTTCCAAAAAGAGGGCAATAATTACACTGCCTCATATCGTGCTTATCGTGCAGCCAATCCTGCGCAGAGCGATTGGCTCGGTGTCACTTCTGAGCATGCTATTGTATGGGGTGATAATGTTTACTTTAGCTCCAAAACGGGAAATAGTTTTGTTGTTGCCGATGCCAAAAGTTTGAAAAAGAAAGCAATCGTCACCACCATTGGCGGTGACGGCAGGTCGTTTGTAGGTATTGACGATACCAAAGGATATATAGGGCATTCCGCAGGTATGACCGTGTTTGATATCTCGAGGCTGCAAATTGGTAAAAAGATCGATGGAGTGAGCGGTCAAATTGGAACAATGGGTTCTATTCAAGGACGAGTATTTGCTATTTCACAACAAAACGGGTTATATGTCATCAACGCGAAGACAGATGTTTTGGAGCAGACCATTTCGGGTTCATACAACACATTAGCCATAAGCAAAGATGGTAATGTGTGGGTTGCCGGCTCTTCGAAATTGATAAAATTGAATCCATCGACACTCGATAAAGAGGAGTTTGACTATCCGGAAGGTGCAAAAATAGGTGGCAGCTGGGGGGCTTGGAACGCGGGCAGTATGTGTGCCAGTACTCAGCAAAATGCATTGTATTGGGTTGCAAGCGGTAAAGTTGTCAAATATGATATTGATGCCAACACAACCAATCCATCTCTATACACCTTGGGTAAAAGCGAATACGGCACTCAGTTGTCTATATATGGAGCCGGACTGCGTGTCGATCCATTGACCGACGAATTAATATTGACTGTAAAACACAGTGGTTGGGGCGAAAATGGAGCTTATAATTGGATATACAAACTCAATCCAGATGGACGGGAGCTTACCAACTTCAAAGTCAAAGGTGACAACGGTACCGCTGCAAGCTGGGGTGGCAGTGCAAAGGACTGGGACGGTAAATATTTTTGGTTTCCGGCTATGCCTTTCTTCGAGGATGCCAACAAGCCACAAATTCTAATCAATCAGATTTTGCTAAAAACAAATGGGAAGTACGAAGTAGATTTAAATGAGAAAATAGTGGATTACGACAACACCAAAGCCTCGATTCTAAAATCTATTGTTTTGGAAAATACCGATTTGGCTACTGCTGTTCTTGATGGTGGTAAACTAACTGTAATTTCAGGGGCTAAGCCGGGTGTAACCTCTGCCACACTTACAGTTATTTCTAACGGAGTGCGTGTAAGCAAAACGATACGAGTTGACGTGGAAGAGTAGTGATAAGTGGTGAAAAATTATTGCCGCAAAAAACATTACAGCAATAATTTTTCACCACTTAAATTTTTATTTCCCCCCATATTATACTATATTTGCGCGTAGAAACTTTCCGTATCCCACTTTTCATCTCCACCTAAAAATTATGGCTCATTACGAAGAACATCATAGAGAGACTTTTGCAGATTCAGCACTCGTTGTCAATCACGGCATAGAGCAGCCGCCTGTGGTTAATCCTAAATTCCATCGTCGGCAACGGGCGCAATATACTGTTGATGAATTTGTTGATGGTATTCTTTCGCGCAATATGGCAATACTTTCTCAGGCTATCACAATGGTCGAGAGCTCGCGCGAGGAGCATCAACTCATCGCCCAGCAGATTATTGAGCGTTGCTTGCCTTACACTCGAAACTCCATAAGGATTGGTATTACGGGTGTGCCGGGTGCGGGTAAATCCACGTTTATTGAGGCTATCGGCACAAAGGTTACCGCTCTCGGGCATCGGCTGGCGGTGCTTGCCATTGATCCATCCTCGGAGCGGAGCAAGGGGTCGATTCTGGGAGACAAAACTCGTATGGAGACCTTGGTGCACAATCCCGATGCCTTTATCCGTCCCTCTCCTTCGGCGGGGTCGCTGGGTGGGGTGGCACGTAAGACACGTGAAAGTGTGGTGCTTTGTGAAGCAGCCGGTTATGATGTTATATTTATTGAGACCGTGGGTGTGGGGCAGAGTGAAACGGCAGTCCACTCGATGGTGGATTTGTTCTTATTGTTGCAGATTTCCGGTGCGGGCGATGAGTTGCAGGGTATCAAGCGCGGCATTATGGAGATGGCGGATTTGATTGCCATCACCAAGGCGGACGGCGCTAACCTCCAAAAAGCAGAACTTGCAAAAGCGCAAATTTCCAATGCGCTGACACTCTTTCCGATGCCGGCTTCCGGCTGGAAGCCGCGCGTATACACAACCTCATCCACCGAAGGGGCGGGTCTGATGGAGCTATGGCTTGGTATTGAGGATTTCTTGAAGCACACCAAGGTTAATGGATACTTCTATTCCAACCGTGCGCGCCAATCTAAGTGGTGGATGTATGAGACTGTAAACGCTTCTCTGCGCGATAGCTTTTATAACTCTCCGGTCATCGAACCTCTCCTGGCTCACTATGAAGAGCAGATTTTGGGCGAAGAGATTAGCAGCTTCGTTGCGGCAAATAGGCTGCTGGAAACCTATTTCGGCAGTCGTTAGCCCCCCCCCTCTATTTGTTGGTGGTGCGAGCTATCGATTGACAAACGCTATTGCGAAATTACGCATTTGTCTAATCATAGCCACCAAGCCGTTGGCGCGTGTGGGTGAGAGGTTTTCTCGAAGACCGATTTTGTCTATGAAATATAGTTCGGTGTCGATAACCTCCTGCGGTGTTTTGCCGCCCAATACCTTTACCAGGAGCGAAGCAATCCCCTTGGCGATAATTGCGTCGGAATCAGCCGTGAAGTATAGTTTCCCATCGCGCAGCTCGCCGTCAATCCAGACTCGTGATTGACAGCCCTGTATCAGGTATTGATCGCTCTTGTGCTCGGGAGCAATGAGCGGGAGTTCGGGACTGAGCTCGATAAGGTAGTTGTACTTGTCCATCCAGTCGTCGAAAATCGAGAATTCGGCGATAATATCTTCTTGAATCTTATCCATATCAACTTAGCATAAAATGTGAGTGCGAAATTACGAAAGTTTTTTAAATGTAGCGAAAAAACGCTCAATATATTGATTATCTGAAAAGTACTTTCAGCTGTTATTGAGTGCTCAGTATTGGGTGCTGAGGCGGGTAATGTTTTGTATGTCAGCGTATTTATATTCAATAACTTGCTACACGGCAGCGGAAAATGTGAAAAATCAGCTGTGAATAGAACCACTTTTTTTAGTAAAGTTCGCAATAGATAGTAACTTTTTGTCGTTTTGGATTGCGGAGTGGTCTATATTTCTGAAAAAATAATTAACTTTGCGGTTTGATAGAGCGTTATGGAAAAGTTTGAAAAAATTCCGCGCCACGTTGCCGTTATTATGGATGGTAACGGGCGCTGGGCTCGGGGTGAGGGGCAGCAAAGACTCTTCGGACACCATCGCGGTGTCGATTCGGTGCGACAGGTGGTTTCCGCTGCGCGCGAGTTGGGGGTTGAGTATCTGACGCTTTACGCCTTCTCCACGGAAAACTGGGGTAGGTCTGCAGAGGAGGTGGACGGGTTGATGGAGCTTTTGGCTTTCTCGATACTTAACGAGTTGCCGCAACTTACGCAGCAGCAGATTAAGTTTCGATTTATAGGTGACACAACAAAGTTGCCGTCCAAGACGCGCCAGAGTATCGAGCTTGCAGAGCAAACCGTAGTGGAGGATGTGAAGATGCACTTGGTGATTGCTGTGAATTACTCGTCACGGTGGGAGATTGTTGAGGCTGTCAAAAGTATTGTCAGAGAAGGTATTGCCGCCGGGGATGTGACGGTTGATACCATATCCGACCGCCTGCAAACCGTCTCGATGCCCGACCCCGACCTAATGATTCGCACCAGTGGAGAGCAACGTTTGAGTAACTTTTTGCTTTGGCAGTTGTCCTATGCGGAGCTATATTTTACCCCCGTTTTGTGGCCTGAGTTTGATGGTGAACAATTTCGTGAGGCTATCAAAGAATATAATAGTAGAGATAGACGTTTCGGATTAGCAAAATAACCCCAAATCTGATTATGAGAATAACAAAAACAGTAATTTTTCTGACACTCCTTTGTGTATTGAGTGTGGCTAAGGCTCAGATTATCGAGCGTATGAATTTGACCCAAAAACCACGCTACTACGTAATCGGCAACATTATCTCCAACGATTTGGAATATATTCACAAGGACTATCTTATCAACTCTCTTAATTTGGTTAAGGGTGATTCTATTTTAATTCCGGGCGATAAAATAAGGGATGCTTACAGACGGTTGTGGGATTTGCGTCACTTCTCGGATGTGAAAATAGAGACTGATTTTCGTGGCGACACTGTCGATATATCAATTCTCCTCAAGGAGAATCGCCGAGTGGCGCAGTGGAAGTTCAACGGTGTGCCCAAGAACGAGGAGAAGGAGCTCGTCGAGAAGATGAGACTTAAACGTCACCAGGCATATACGGACTATCTGATGGAGACTAATGTACGCCTGATTCGCGAATACTACAACGAAAAAGGGTTTAGAGGTGCTAAAATCGACTTTACCCTCGAGCGTGATACCACAAAGTGGGCGAGTTATATCGTAAATTTCGATATTTCAAAGGGTAGGCGAATGCGTATCAAGGAGATTGTAGTCGAGGGTAACGACAATGTGCCTACCAAGGGAATAGTGAAGGCTATGAAAAATACCAATAAATTGGGTATTAATATTTTTGCCAAGACCAAGTTTAACGATAAGGAGTTTGCGAACGATTTGATTTCTGCGGAGGAGTATATGCACTCAAAGGGTTATCGGGACGCTGTGGTGTTGGAGGATTCTATTTTTGTGATTAACGATAGGCGAATCGGGGTCTGGATGAAGGTGAAAGAGGGTCAAAAGTACTATTTCCGCGATATTAAGTGGCTTGGCAACTCTGTACATACGGATGACGAGCTCAATATGATGCTTCAAATAGATAAGGGAGACGTATATGACAGTGAGGCACTCAACAAACGCCTAGGTACAAAAAGCAACCCGATGGAACAATCGGTGTCGGTGCTTTACCGTGACAAAGGTTACCTTGCCTATATAATTGAGCCCATAGAGAAGGTTGTGGGAATAGACTCAATCGATGTTGAGATTCGTATGATAGAGGGTAAACAGTTCCGTATCAACGATGTAACGTTTAACGGAAACACACGTACCAACGACCACGTTATCCGACGCGAGCTCTACACTGACCCCGGCGAACTCTATAGTCAGTCGCTGCTAATGCGCACCTATCAACGTTTGGCATCGATGGGGCAGTTTGACGTAACAACAATCAATCCCGAACCCATACCTAACTTTCATAATGAGACGGTGGATATACGCTATTCGTTCAAGGAGGTGACCAACGACCAATTGGAGCTATCAGGCGGTTGGGGCGGCGGTATGTTTATTGCGTCGGTGGGTCTTAAGTTCTCTAACTTTGCGGTGCGTAAATTCTTTGAACCCAAGTCGTGGAGACCATATCCGGCTGGAGATAATCAAACACTCGAATTGAAGATTCAGAGTAATGGTACTTATTACCAGGCATTTTCAGCATCTTTTACCGAGCCGTGGCTCGGGGGGCGTAAACCGAACTCTCTAAGTGTGTACTTCCATAGCTCGCGCGAGTCGAATGCATATATTTTGGGTCAGGTAGCCTCTAAGTTTTTCTCCACAACGGGTGCAGGGGTGTCCTTCGGCAAGCGTTTGAATTGGCCCGACCCATACTTCACATTCTCCTCGGGTATCTCGGCGACCTCATATAGGATGCAAGACTGGGACTACTTTCTCTTCAAGAATGGCTTTTCGAGCACGGTGGCTCTGAACCTTTCAGTGGGGCGTAACTCCATTGATGACCCATATCAGTATGCGACTCAGGGCTCTAATATATCTGTATCATTGGCACTTACACCTCCATTTTCGGCTATTGACGGTCAGGACTACGCCAACAAAAATATGAGCGAGCAGGAACGTTACCGTTGGATTGAGTACCATAAGTGGAAACTTAACGCGCAGTGGTTTTTTCCTTTGTATAATAGGAAGTTAGTGTTGATGGCGCGTGCGCAGTTGGGATATTTGGGCTACTATAATGAGAACAAGCGTTCGCCGTTTGAGGGTTTCATCGTTGGTGGTGACGGTCTGTCCGGATACAACGTTTACGGCACGGAAAATATCGGTTTACGTGGTTACGAAAATGCGTCACTCACCCCCTCTTCTGGATATGGTGTTTATGCTTCGGTATTTTCCAAGTATACTGTGGAGATGCGTTATCCGTTCGTACGTGAGGGGTCAACGTTGGTGTATGGTTTGGCGTTCTTGGAGGCGGGTAATGCCTTCGAGCACCAGCGAGACTATAAACCATTCAACCTTAAACGTTCAGCCGGTGTGGGTGTTCGCATCTTCCTTCCTGTGCTTGGTATGCTTGGTATAGATTGGGGATACGGTTTCGATAAAGCCTCGCCCACACAAGCTAACATAAGTGGTAGTCAGTTCCACTTCTCAATAGGTGCGCAGCTTTAATTTGTTTTTTGACAGACATTGGATTGTGAAAAGTTTTATAACTCAACTCCACCCGCGTCCGTCGCAAATTCACAACCACAATAACGACAACAAACCAAAAAATAAAATAATGAAAACACTAAAAATTCTTTTTATCGCAGCATTTGTACTTGTCGGTGCTACGACTATGGCTCAAAATCTGAAACTGGCTTACCTTAATTCTAACGAAATAATGGCGGCTCTGCCCGAGATGGAGGAGTTTCAGAAGAAGGCGCAGGCTTATCGCCAAGAGATGTTAGACCAACTGGAAGAGATGCAGGTTGAGTATAGCAACAAAATGAATGACTATAAGAATAAGTTTGAGGGTTGGAGTGACGCCGTTCGCCAGCAGAAACTTAAAGAGGTTCAAGATCTTCAGTCGCGTATAGAGGCTTTCGCACAGGATGCCGAACAAGATGTGGCGAAGAAGAATCAGGAGTGGATTAAACCTATTGTAGACAAGGTTCAGAACGCCATCAAGGAGGTTGGCAAGGAGCACGGTTTTACATATATTTTTGATACCGTGCAAGGCTCAATCGTCTATATGGATGAAGCTACGGCTACCAATGCGGGTCCGCTTGTAAAAGGTAAGCTTGGAGTTAAATAGGTCTCAAATGAAAAGTGAGAGATGAAAAGTGAAAAGTGGATTACTCTAACTTTTGAGACCATTTTTTGCTTTTCATCTCTTACTTTTCATTTCGGTGCTATTCCGATTCGTGTTATATAGTTGCATACTTTTTATTTTTCATTTCCCTAAATGTTTGGCGTAATAGACTCCGGTATCGGCGGTTTGACCGTTTGGCGGGAGGTTGTAAAACTTCTCCCTGGTGAGGATATTGTCTATTATGCAGATTCGGCAAATTGCCCCTATGGCAATCGCACCAAGGAGGAAATTACTACATTGACAGATGCGATTGTTGGAAAGTTGATAGACCGAGGGGTGGGGTTGATTGTATTGGCTTGTAATACGATGACAGCCGCTGCCGTGACCTATCTAAGGGAAAAGTACCCACATATCCTCTTTGTGGGGATGGAGCCGGCGGTTAAGCCTGCCGTGCAAATCACAAAGAGCAACGTTATCGGCATCCTTGCCACCCGTGCCACCCTAAGCGGAGAGCACTATCACCGCACCGTGGATAGCTTCAGACCGAGGGTGGAAATAGTTGAGCAGGCGGGAGAGGGGCTCGTAGAGTTCATCGAAAGAGGCGAAGTCGATTCACCGCAGTGCCGCTCCCTGATAAGGAGTTATATAGACCCAATGGTGGCACGCGGAGCGGATTGCGTAGTATTGGGCTGTACTCACTATCCTTTCTTAGTACCTGTGATAACCGATATTTACGGTAAAGGTCTTGTAATTGTAGACCCTGCGGCAGCCGTCGCACGACGTGTGATGGAGCTAGCCCGCACGCACGGCTTGATAGAGAACTCCAAGCCTTGCCACCAATTCCTCACAAGTGGATCTAAGGAGGATTTGCAACATATTATCTCTCTAGGCAACACTCTTTTGCGCTCATAGTCCTCCATAGTATGCTACCCCACAGCATTAGCAAAAGGTACTTATTCAAATCGAGCGAATCAAATACGAAGTGCATTACTGATGGAGGACAAAGAAGGTCGATTGGCATCACCACAACGACTACAAATACCGCCCAATAGAGCGCCTCAATAAGTTTGCTTTTCTTGGGTTGAGTGTAGTACCACAGCGCAAAGCCACTCAGAAAAATCAAGTATGTGTGCGTCTCTGTTGAATTTCCAAAAACCACGCACCAGCCCATTATCGAAGCCAAAATTCCAGCCCTAAAGCTGAAAGACTGCCATAATTCCCTCTTTATAAGTACAAATAGGGCTACGACCATAAAAACACCTACTTGGATATAGGGCATAATTTCGAAGCGCATTCCGTTCCACTGTATTACCGAGCAGTCGAAAATCGTCTGCCACGTTCTTGATGCCTTGTGCTCTGCGAGGGCTGCAAACCACCCTTGCACATATGACCCATACTCCGACACGCTCAACTTTACAAGAGGAAGTGCAGCCAAAATCGCTCCGAAAATTGCGGTATACGCTATGTTGCGCCAAAAACGCGGGTAGAAGGCGAGGATTGCGAGTTCGGCTACTCCATAAATTTTCGTAAGAGCCGACACCATTATTATCAGTACTGCCAACATCCCCTTGCCTTGTTCCAGCAGGCTGAATGCCAGTAAGAAAAAGGCGGCTATGGCGGGGTTAAACTGGAATGATAGTTGCGAGGGAGCGATAATAAGCATCAGATAGAGAAGTGCGCGTGCCTTCTGTTCGGGGGTGATTTGCGGAAATTTGTAGACGGCATATGCCAAGAGGAGGTAGTTGAATAGATTCCAAGCGAACTCTCCGCACGGTTTGGGTAGATAGGCAAAGGGGGTGAAGAGGACGTTGAAGATGGGCGAGTAGAGGTAGTAGTCGTAGCCGTGGCTGAACCACTGCTCGCCATAGGGCATCACCCCATTCCAAAAATCGAGTGTCGAGAGCTTGAATATAAAGAAGTTGAACTGTTTGTCACGCACTACCTCGCATAGGGTCACCCCCAGGCACACTACCAAACCGAAAGTAAAGGCATTTTTGAAGTTTACTAATTCAGTATTTTTTTGCATAGTAGTTGTCACCACTGCTACTGCGTGCTCCTCTAGGGCTGCGCAAAAGTTTGATTCCAACTGCACAGATTAGAAGTGATAATGCACCCCAAGCTATTGAGTTAATGATTGTTAGTTTTGTGTTGATTATAGCGGTTTCTCGTTGGTTACCTCCTACTCGGTAGAATGGGTTTGTCCAAATTTCGTTCTCCCCCTCGAAGTAAGATTTTGTGCGGATGTATGTGTCGTCGGTTGCAAAGATGTAGGATGCCGTTGAGTCTGTTGATACTATCTCGGCTTTAATGCTGCCGTCCTGCCCGATGAAGAGTGTTTTTTGGGGTTGTTGGGAAAATTTTAGAAATATTGTGTCGCCCGTGAGGGAGATTTGCTCTATTGCGGGCAGGTTTTCGTGTGGTTTTGGGCGATTGTTGGTGTGTAGACCTACGGCAACACCATAGGCACGCCCCTCTTCGAGTGCCTCGAAAATATCATCCTTGTTGGTTGAGGGTGCATTCACCATCGTGAAACAGGCTTGAATCCAGCGTTTGCGGTTGCTGATGCTGTGGGCATCGTCATTGGCGATAAGGTTGGAGTGGATGCCGGCAGAGAGTGCCAAATCCCAAGCCGTATCATCGCGGTCGGGGTTCATCTCCATTAGGTCGTAGCCCTGTAAGTTGCGGAAATCATCCACATTAGTAAACCTATGGCGTGATGGGTGATTCATCACCAGTAGCTCTGCTTGAGGCTTTAGCCTATCTAACTGCCACTGCATTTGGTGTGCCGGCAGAACCATTATAGGATAGTCAATCCATTCAATTTTGTCTGCCCCGAGCATCAATTTGTGAAAATTGTTTGCTCCCCAGCCGTGTTCATAGACCGGAATCGGGCTGTATGGGTTGATATATTGGTGGTCGGAAATAAGCTGCAAATCATATCCTTGGTCGCGGTAGACCTGTTGCATTTCGGCTTCGGTATACTCAAAATCCATTGCCCCGTACATTAGCCGTTGGTGGCAGTGGAAATTGGCTTTGAGCCATTTAGCTGAATCTATACCATTGTATGGATTGTGTATGGTATCACCGCTGAATTTCACAGGCTCTGAGAAGTCGTAAATGGCAGTATATGCCTGCAAAGCAGCAGTTATCGCAAAGGCGAAAGTGATGATTACCAATAGTGGTTTGATGAAATATCTGTACATTGTGTATAAATTAAGGGGTGTAAAACTAATAACTCTTTACGGAAGAAACTCACCTCTCTCCATTTGCTCATAATACCTCTGAATGAATGCCTTAACTGCGCTGTCAGCTCTTGCCGTGCCCGTAGTCGTCTCGTCGAAGTAGTATGACACGCTGTCGGTAATCCACTGAAATTGAGTTCCGGTATAGTTCACGGCAAAACCTCTATCGCGCTGCCGGAAAGCATTGCGCCCAAAGGCGAAATAGGGTTTGTCGTATCCAATCAATGCTAACAATGTGGGCATCAGGTCTATTTGTTGTGTGGTAACAGTGTCGTGCATCGGTGCAAGCGTGCCGTCGGGCGTATATATAAACTGTATAATGTGCGAATTACCCTTGTCTGTGCGTGCCTGCTGAGAGAAAGTTTCCGAGCTGACGTGGTCGGCAACCATCACAAAAACGGTATTCTCGTACCAAGGCTCTGTTTTTGCATAATCGAAAAATCGCCTCATTGCCAAGTCTGTATATGCAACCGGTTGATGTACTTTGGTTTTGCCCTTCGGCAAAACGTCTCTATACTTCTCGGGCACAACAAATGGGTGGTGCGAGCTGAGTGTAAAGGTTGCTGCCACAAAGGGTTGCTTTGCCGTGGATAGCTCGTGTGCCATAAAGTTCAAGAAAGGCTCATCCCAAATTCCCCAATAACCATCATAATCACCACTGCCACGTGCTGCCTCATAGCTCTCCATTGTGCGTATATTGTTGAATCCTGCGCTCTTAGCGAATGCCACAAAACCCATCGACCGCTCCTGAGACCCATTGAAAAACCAACTCTCATATCCCTGTTTGTTTAGTATTGTTCCCAGCCCCTCCATCGGTGCAAGTGCTTGTGGAGTAAGGGCGAATGGGGTCTTGAATGAAGGAATGGAGGCGAGTATCGAGGGTAGGGCATCAATGGACTTGCGCCCGTTGGCATAAGCGTTATCAAATACGTAGGAGTGTTGCATCAGAGAATCCAAAAACGGCATATAACTCTGTGTGGGGTATAGCTGAGGATTGAGGTATTGCGAATGCTCGTGCGAGAAACTTTCTAAGATAAAGATTACTATATTCTTGTGATTGAGAGTCTGCGATTTGTGATGATGAATAGGGGAGTAGAGCGAATCCAAAGTAGTGGCGTCGTAATACTTCGTATAACGAATTTTGCTGTTGCCTATTGTGCGAAATATGCAGAAAGGGTTGCTCAGAACCAAACTTGCCTTTAGCGGTGTGGTAGCAAATTGTGCCGCATTACCCAGAGTTATGGGACGAATTTGTCGCCCTATGCCGCCGCGCATTGCGGTGATGAGCAGAAAAACGGACAGTCCAAAAACTAGTGAATTGACTAAGTATCTTGGTTTTGCGGGCTTCACGATTTTGATTTTCTTGTAGAGATACCCTGCCCCCATTAATATGGCAACTCCCAGTAGCAGTAGATACCAATTCTCCAAGGCAGCCTTTATCATCACCCACGCCGTGTTGTCGTTATCGGCATAGCTGAACTCGTCGATAGTGCCCCGCTTGCGGGCATAGTGGAAATAGATGGTGTCGCTCAGATTGAAAAAGAGCAGAGCCACAACGCCGAGTACAAAGTACCAATATAGAATTTTTTGATATACTTTTGAGTAACGGAACGGGAAGGGCACAAGAGACAGTAGCACGAAAAGCCCGAAGGTGTAGGCAAGATTGGCAGCGTCGAATATGAGTGTACCACGCAGCAAATCAGGTATCTCACCCCAAGTAAGCGCACCCAAAAGGTCGCTGTTGTAGAGGTAAAAGACCACCCTTAGCACCCACACAACGGCGTAGGCAATCGTTAAACGCAACAATAATGCTCTCTTCATCCTTTACTCACTTTGTGTGGGGGCGGGGTTTGCTCGCGCCCCTTACACGAAAATTTAATATTGCTCCCCATCATTGGGGAAATCACCACTCTTAACGTCTGCATTGTATCGTGTTATGGCATCCGTAATAATTGTATGCAGGTCTGCATAACGGCGAAGGAAGCGTGGTGAAAACTCCTTGTTTATACCCAACATATCGTGCAGAACCAACACCTGACCATCGCAGCCGCTCCCTGCTCCGATGCTTATAACAGGAATCGAAAGTGCGCGCGAAACTCGCTCACCGAGTGCAGCAGGAATTTTTTCCAGAACTATTGCAAAGCAACCTGCCTTCTCCAGTAGTAGTGCATCGGTGACCAACTTCTCCGCCTCATCTTCTTCCGTTGCGCGCACAGCATAAGTGCCGAACTTGTTTATTGATTGCGGAGTGAGTCCCAGGTGTCCCATTACGGGAATCCCGGCGGTGAGGATACGTTCCACCCCCTCGACAATCTCTGCGCCCCCCTCCATCTTTACTGCGTCCGCCTCCGTCTCCTTCATAATGCGGATTGCCGAGGCTAATGCCTCTTTCGAGTTGCCTTGATACGTTCCGAAAGGCATATCAACCACAACCAGAGCGCGTTCCACCGCACGCGTGACGGAGCGTCCGTGATAAATCATATTATCGAGCGTAAAGGGGACGGTGGTTTTGTGTCCGGCGATAACGTTACTCGCCGAGTCGCCCACCAAAATTATATCAATGCCCGCCGAATCCACAATCCCTGCAAAGGTGTAGTCATAGGCTGTGAGCATTGATATTCGTTCGCCACGAGCCTTCATTTCCGACAGGCGATATGTTGTGACCACGCGGGTCTTAGATTGAATTGACATCGTTTCAGGACTTTTTTTAGGACTTTTCCAGGACTTGTAGGAGATTTGGGACTTATAGGTTGTGGGGAAAGTTGTTACCAGATTTTTTCTTCTATCTTTTTTTGCGCGACTGTGTTTCTGCCAAAGGCGTAGAGGTAGTCGGAAAGTCGATTGAGATATATTACCACATTTTCGGGTATTTCTGGGTGTTGGCGGCAGGCGGTGATAACTCTGCGTTCGGCACGGCGACAGACAGTGCGACATATGTGGCAGAAGCTCAGCTCGCTATCACCCACGGGCAGAGTGAAATTACGCAAAGGAGCAACCGCTGCCATCAACTCATCCGTCCACCTCTCAATCTCGAAAATATCCTCATCGTTCAACTTTGGCAACTTAGCGATAGTCTGGTCTTCGGATGCAATCAGCGCCCCGACATCAAATAGTTTTTTCAGAACCACCAAAAAAAACTCTTTTGATGGATTTGTTGAAATATCATAGAGATAACCAACGTGCGCCGAAAGCTCATCGACCGTGCCGTAAGCCTCAATTCGCACATCATCCTTTGCCGCCCTTGTTCCTCCCACGAGCGACGTAGTGCCCTTATCTCCTGTTTTTGTGTAGAGTTTCATTTTTTTGTGATTTGTGATGATGTGATTTGTGATTTGTGATTTTCAGAACCGACCTATAAGTCCTAAATGTCCTATAAGTCCTAAACGTCCTATAAATCACAAATCACAAATCACAAATCACCACTATATCGTCTTGTTAATCACGTGAATAACCTTGCCGACTTCCAGGTATGACGCACCGTTTTCGGGACCGAATGTGCCGCCGATGATACAAATCAAATCATTGTTCGACAGTTTGCCGTCCCGTTCAAGGTTAGTAAGCATCTTATATGTGTACTTTTCGTGTATCAATGTAGGTTCACCATACTGAGCCTCAATGCCATAAGACAGTGCCAATTCGCGCATCACGTGTTTGCGATAACACATAGCGTAGACAGGTTTCAACCCGCGGAATGCCGACAGGTAACGCGCCGTACGTCCCGATAGCGAGTCTATGATTATTGCTTTGATTGGCAGGTTTATAGAGGCGCGCACAGCCGAGCGCGACAGTTGCGCCGTAATTTCGTTGTTGATACGCACCATATTAATATCAATTATGGGTTGTACCTCCTGTTCTATGCGGCGGGCAATTGTGGTCATCGTCTTGATAGCCTCTACGGGATACTTGCCGTTGGCAGTCTCGCCGCTGAGCATAATGGCATCAACACGTTGATAGATAGCATTTGCCACATCACTCACCTCGGCACGTGTCGGGCGAGGGTTGTCAATCATCGAGTGAAGCATCTGCGTTGCGATAATCACAGGCTTCTTGCTCTCGATACATTTTTTGACTAACTGACGCTGCGTAATGGGGATTTGCTCCGCCGGCAGCTCTACGCCAAGGTCTCCGCGAGCAACCATCACGCCGTAGGCGTAGTCCAAAATCTCGTCTATATTATCCACACCCTCCTGATTCTCAATCTTTGCGACAATCTTAATGGAGCTGTCACACTCATCCAAGATGTTTTGAATGGCAATCAAATCGTGTTTATTGCGCACGAAGGAGTGGGCAATGAAGTCCAAATTGTAGTGCACCGCCCAATGGATATAATCAACGTCCTGTTTGGTGAGCGAGGGTAGGTCTATATGCACTCCCGGCACATTGACGCTCTTTTTACCCTTAATAACACCGCCGTTACGAACCTCGGTAACGAGCGCGTCACCCTCAGCAGCAGTAACAACAAGCTCAATTTCACCATCATCAATCAAAATGGAGCTCCCCACTGGAACTTCCTTTGCGAAATTCACATCGTTAATCCAGAGGCACTCACGGCTCGAGGGGGTATCCTTCTTGTCCGTACCTTTCACAATCACGGTCTCGCCTATCTCCACTCTGAAGCCGCCATCCTCCATCAGGGTGGAGCGGATTTCCGGACCCTTGGTATCCACCAGAATCGCTATCTTATCACTCACCTTACGTACATTTTCGACAATGGCGGTAGCCCCCTCAAAGGTAGAGTGTGCCGAGTTTATACGCACCACATTCATCCCTGCCTCGTAAAGCTCGGTCAATAATTCAACGCTACAATTCCTATCTGAAATGGTGGCTACTATTTTTGTTTTCTTTTTCATATTTTTTCTCGTCTATTGGGACATATAGGACATATAGGACTTATAGGACTTATAGGTCGGCTATAGGTTGGCTATAAAATATTGAGGAGTTGCTCCTTGATTTTTTCTAATTCGTCCTTCATCTCCACCACAATCTTTTGAATATCCGCGTGGTTAGCCTTCGACCCCATAGTGTTTATCTCGCGCCCCATCTCCTGCGCAATAAAACCGAGCTTTCTGCCGCCTCCTTCGCTCTGGGCAGCCACCTCGCGGAAGTAGTCGCAGTGATGCTTGAGGCGGACTTTCTCTTCGGTAATATCGAACTTTTCGAGGTAGTAGATTATCTCCTGCTCGAAACGGTTGTTATCTATGCTAACGTTAATCTTCTCTAAGTTATTGCTAATACGCCCCTTTACGGTCTCTATTCTCTCTGCCTCATAGGGCGCAACTCTACTCATAAGCTCCTCGATCATACTCACGCGCGCCAATAGGTCAGCCATCAGCACAGCCCCCTCTTGCTCACGAAATTCATTGATTGCCCCCAGAGCCTCTTCCGTCGCCCTCATCACCGCTTCAAGCTCCTGGGCAGGAGTTGCCACAACCTCATTCTGCATCACCTCGGGCATACGCAATAGTGTGGGTATCATCTTCTCGCCCTCGGCATTGATGCCTAGGGTTTTTGCTGCCTCAACTATTTGGTTGTAGTAGCTCTCAAATAGTTCCATATTGATGGAGCCACCGCGAGGGGTTGCCTGCAAATTTTCGTAATTTACGGTCATATCCACCTTCCCGCGATTCAGCGAACGAGCCACCACGTTACGAATCTCGTACTCTTTCTCGCGGTAGAGTGATGGTATTCTTATTGAAAAGTCTAATTGTTTGCCGTTTAGTGATTTGATTTCTACTGTTATTTTACGTCCGTCGGTTTGTGCTTCGCCGCGCCCGTAGCCGGTCATTGATTTTACCATACTAAATTTTGTTTTGGCTGGCAAATAGTTGCCTGTTTGAGTAAGTGGTTTAATGCCGAGTTAATACACACCATCGCCCCGAATAACTTAGGCAACAAAGGTACGAAACTTTTTTCAATGCCGAAACTTTTTGTCGTCACACCATCGCTCCTCTTTTTGTTGCGTTTGGTGCAAAAGCAAGCGTGGGACGAGAATATTTCCCGTCCCCGCGCCTATCTTTTTTTCAAGTTTTCTATCGAGAGGTCTCCTAAGCCGAGTTAATAACCAACAGCTACCTTTAGAAGCCCCCCTTTATGCCCTTTGCCACTGTTCTCGCAACAATTTGAGTGCTGCGGGTACTGCTACGGAGCGCTCAGACTTGCAACCGCATTCAAAACTTACCCAGTGGGGATATCCGAGCCGTTTGAGGGCGCTAAATCCACCCACGTAATTGTCAGCCTGCCCATCCTCTCCGGGAGTATTTCGTGTGCCGCGGCTTGCTATATGTACGTGTTTTAGATACTTGCCTGCCGCTAGGAAGGCAGCTTCGTCCGAGGTCTCCTCCGACATATGCCAGAAGTCGCCCATACACATAACTCCGGCACTTTTCGTGTCACGGCAGATGGAGGCAGCATCACCCACCTGACGTAGATAGAACGCCTCGCGGCGATTGAGGGGCTCTAGAATGACTGTCGTCTTATTTTTCAATGCAAATTCGCCGAGCGCTGCCAACTCTTCCACAAGATATTGACGCGTCTCTGCCGTATGCGGTCTACACGGCTTATTGCCGTTGAAGGCGGGCACCATAATTACGCCAACCGAACCGAGCTCACCGGCAGCGATGATAATTTCGCGCATTGTGTGGTCGAATTCGGCTTTTACTGCAGGGTCTTCAGCCAAAATGAAGCCTTTGAATCCGGCACATATTGCCGACACTTTTATGTTGCGACCCTTGCACAGCTTTTGAATCTCCTCCACCCTTGCCGGCAGGTTTGCACCCCAGGGCTCAAAACCCGTTACTCCGTTTGCCGCCATAAAGTCAAACTTCTCTTCGAGAGTTTTACCGGGAGCGGTACTCTCTTGAAAAGATATTTTTATATCGGAGGCTGAGCTGATGGGAGGTTTGCCTGTGAGTTTAGAGGCGAAAGAGTCTAAGGGTGAAACTGCCAGTGCGGCAGCACCTGCCATTGTCGCCTGAAGGAAATCTTTTCTTTTCATCGTGTGGTGGTTAGTTTAGGGTTTGTAGTTTATTAGTGACGAGTTAATAAAATAATTTATTCGCCATTTACTTCCAGCTTCGGAGGAAGAATAGATGAATCAATCCGAATAGCTCTAGACGCCCAAAGAGCATTATAAATGTAATCCACAGCTTCTGAATATCGTTGAAGAAGGACATATTCTCTAGGTTACTGACGCGTCCAAAACCGGGTCCGACATTACCAATGGCGGCTACCGTGGTTGTGAAGGAGGTCAGTATGTCCAAGTCCCAAAAGGTTAAAAAAAGGGTGGAGACAAAAAGACATAAGATGTAGAATGTTATGAGCAATATCGCACCATTCACAGCCGTATCCTCCTGCGCCGTGCCACTGAGTTTGATGCGTACGACTGCTTTGGGGTGTTGCAAGGTGAGCACCTTAGCACGCAAAGATTTGAATAGCAAAATCACACGGTCTGCCTTCATACCCCCCGAGGTGGAGCCTGCCATTGCGCATTGTATGGCAAGAAAAGTCATTATTAATATAGATAGTGATGGCCACATCGCATCGTTTGCCGAGGCGAAACCTGTTGTGGAGCTGTACGATATAACTTGAAAGGTGCTGTAACGCAATGCCTCGGGAATGGTTGTGTAGATATTGTTGGAGATAAGGTTGGCGGCGACCAAAATACTACACGCTATGAGCAATATATAGTAGTATCGTACCACTTCGCTGCGCCAAAGATTGTTGCGTTTGCCCACAATCGAAGAGTAAATCAGCCCGAAGTGTGTTCCTCCGGCAACCATAAAGACCATAATGACAATCTCTATCCAGACATTGTCATAGTACATAATACTCAGATTCTTAGTCGAAAATCCCCCCGTAGCCAAAGTGGAGAACGAATGACAGACCGCATCGAACCAATCCATTCCCGCGATTTTCAGCAGTATAGTTTCGGCGAAGGTCAGTCCGCAATAGGTGAAGAGTATGATTCTTAGGATTGTGCGTGTTGTGTAGCGAAAATTCTCCTTTGCTATGGTTGATAGTTCGACACTCGAAAGGGTCATCTTGGTTTTGCCGATGGCGGGCAGAATCACCAGTGCGAATAGCACAACTCCGACACCACCAATCCAGTGGGTCGTGCAACGCCAAAAGAGCAGGCTCTTGGGCAGTGCCTCCACATCTTGTAGAATCGTTGCCCCGGTGGTTGTATAGCCCGACATACTCTCGAACCACGAATTTGTAATGGTAAATTCGCCACCCCAAATCAGATATGGCAGCATCCCCACCAAAGGGGATAATATCCACGAAATGACCACTATAAGATACCCCTCCTTGGCAGACATATTCTGGTCTGCGGGGACGAAAATGAGTGGGAAGTATCCGAGTATTGTCGTGAAGAGGAAGCTCAGAAAGAGGGGGTAGAATCCCGTGTCGAAGTCATTGAAGAGAGCTATAAGTGCCGATACAAACATAAAGAAGGCGTTGAGCATCAACACCTCCCCCACATAACGGAGCACCACGGGAGTTTTCATTTGCGATTACTTTGTATCAAACGGGAAATGTCATCACGAAGCTCCGAAATCTCATCATTGGCTGTGAGCGACACATCGAAGGCAAGTCCCACCTTCAGGTAGCGCGACAGGGCGTTTTGAACCAAAAGGATTGGTTTAACCAAGTAGCTATTAATCATATAGTAAAACAATACGATAAGAATCAACCCTGCCATAAGGGCGATGATGGCAACCATCGTGGCTCGATAGGCATTACCCTCTAACTTGGAGGTGTACTCCACGATTTGTTGCTGAGTATCAATCATAAACTCTTTTATGGAGTTAGTAAGTTTATAATACGAAGTCTTATAAACTTTCGAAAACCACTGAATGGTGAGCGTGTCCGAGATGTTGTCCACCAACTCTCGATACTCTTCGCTTGCTGTGTGCAGGTCTGCCCAGCGGGGATAGTTGGCAAATTCGGCTTTCGCTTTGTCGAGCGTGGCGTTGAACATTGCGCGGTTTATCATTATCAACGAGTCGTACAACGGGCTTGATGTAGTATCTGCCACGCGCATCAACAGTACCGTATTTTGCTCCTGAACAGCATCTAACATTTCCTTGCTCAGTGCAATGTTGGTGCGGTTGAGTTGCAACTGAGCATAGGTAGCCCTATTGAAACGCACCAACTCCACCGTGGAAATCACCCCCGATAGGAAGAGCAAAAACCCGATGGAGAGAAAGCCTAAGATTATTTTTTTCTTTAGTTTCACTTTGATTAGGTGTAGGACTTTTTAGGACTTTTAGGACTTTTAGGACTGGTGGGACTGGTGGGACTTGTGGGACTTGTGGGACTTGTGGGACTTGTGGGACTTGTGGGACTTGTGGGACTTGGGCTAGGCAATCAGAGTTGCAAATCCTCCACGTTGGCATCCTTACCAAGTCGATTCTCGGTCTTCGGGTAGAACGGTAGCGGGTTAGCCGAAATCTCATCAAAGACCCGGCGGCTACGCAAAATATCCATTGCCGCATATATTGCCGCACGCATCGGCGAGGCATCTGCAACATTCTTGCCTGCAATGTCATATCCCACACCGTGAGCGGGCGATGTGCGCACAGCCGACAATCCGGCAGTAAAATTGACACCATCCCTAAAAGCAATAGCCTTGAACGGAGCAAGCCCCTGGTCGTGGTACATAGCCAGTACGGCATCAAATTTTGTGTAAGCGCCACTGCCAAAGAAGCCGTCAGCGGCAAAGGGACCATACGCCAAAATATTTTCGTACTGAGCCGACTTAAGAGCCGGAATTATCGTGTCAATCTCCTCCATTCCAAGCAGCCCTTCGTCTCCACTGTGAGGATTTAACCCCAGAACAGCAATCTTGGGTTTGACGATAGAGAAATCGCGAATGAGCGAGCGGTTAATCATACGGATATGCTCCAAAACCTTCTCGGTGGTAACCTCCGATGTCACCTCCGATAGTGGAATGTGCATTGTAACCAATCCGACGCGAAGATTTTCAGAAATCATAAACATCAGCGGCTCAGTGTCGTCAAACTGTGCGGCAAGGTACTCGGTGTGCCCGATAAAGCCAAAATCCTCACCCTTAGTGTTTTTTTTATTAATAGGGCAGGTTACAAGAACGTCTATAAGCCCCTCCTTCAAATCCTTAATGGCACGATTGAGCGAGGCTATTGCCCATTGCCCAGCAAGGGGGGTAGCCACACCCGGCTCTACTTGCAGGTTCGTGTCATCGCCGCATATGAGCAAGTTAGGCAGCTTGGGCGAGAGGTTGCCCACAGAGTTTGTGTAGTAGAAATTGAAGTTCCCTGCATCGGGAATTGTGCGTTTGTAAAAATTTGCAGCTGTCTTCGAACCGTATACTATTGGTGTGCACAAGTCCGTTATACGGGTGTCTAGGAGGGCTTTGATTATTATCTCGTAGCTGATTCCGCCAATGTCGCCGTGTGTGATGCCAACCTTTATTTTATCTTTCATTAATCAAAATTTTTATAACTTTGCGAAATATTTCCTTGCAAAATTAATCAAAAAAACAGATATAACTATGAAAAAAGTACTTTTTTCACTCGTAGCTCTCTTTGCTGCGGTGGTGGCATCGGCTCAGGATTATCAGAATAAAGAGTATTTCGTGGGTAGCGAAATTGCCGGCTTGGTCGTTAGCGGAAATATGGATGTGCAGATTTCGCAAGGCTCGCAGACCGGTGTGTGGGTCACCATCGACCCTGCCTATGTCGATAGGTTCAACGTCTCAATTACGGAGGATATGTATGCTAGAATCGAATATAGGGAGGATTTGAAGGCGGTCTTTTCTAAAAAGAATAAGCCTGTTTGCAAGGTTGTCGTGTCGAGCTTGAGATACCTATCAATAAACGGTAGTTCGGTGATAGGCAAGGGCACTTTCAGTTGCGCCAGCACTTTCAGTGCGCTGATGTGGGGCGGGAGTTTTCTTTCGTTTGTCAAGATAGAGAGTGAAAAGTCGGTTTGGGATATCAAGGGTGGAGCGAAAGTTGAGGACTGTACCATAGAAGCGCCTGTTATGGTGGAGGTTACGGCAGATGAAACCTCGAGCTCGAACCTGAAAATTAATACCGAGAACCTGATTGCTACGGCAAAAGGGGCTGCTTTGCTCACCCTTTCCGGCGAGGTCAGCCGGAACACGAAGGTGTCGGCAAACTCTACTGTCACGGTCGATATATTGAAAGTCAATACGCCTATGATTGATGCTACAGCCTTGGGAATGAGCAAAATAAAAGCCACAGTAACCGGCACTGCTAATGTAACTTGCGGCGGCACAGCATCGTTCCGTTATGTGGGTAATGGTACGGTGAATGGCGACTCGAAGAATATTAAACCGATGTAGAATGTTTCGATATATAATGAAGCCCGACAAGAGGGTCAAATGGGTAACTTGGATAGCTCTTGTTCTCTCCTTAGGCTGTTTTGCATACATCTATTTTTCGTCGAGCGGATCGTACCTGCCTGCTTGGTTTTTCATTCTCGTTGTGGCACTTTTGGCTTTGGTAGCACTCTCCATTCCGCGATTTATATCTCTGTCATCCATATCTTTAGAGATTCATTGTGTCTTAGAGCTCACTCGTATTCCTCTAGAAAATATAAAGCAAGTACGAACGATGGAGAGCCGAGAGTTGAAGTGGCTTTTTCCCGTTCCCGTTATGGGTATATGGGGTGTTTTCGGGTACTATGGCTATTACTTTGACTTTGGGAATCTCAAACTCGTGAAAGTCTACGCCAAGCAGTGGCGCAATTTCATAATGGTGGAGGATATTTATGAGGAGGTGGTGATTATCAGTGTGGAGCAGAAAGAAGAATTTTTGAGGTCGTTGGAGCAGAGCAATAACATATCAGTGGCAGTAGATAATCAATCAGGTTCATAACCAAACAAAAAAGAAAATAGCCGACTTGGAGGTGTTCCGAGTCGGCTAATTCTGTTAAGGGGGCTTCTAAAATTCAAAAATAACCGGCGGTTAATTTCCCCAAGCATCCTATTATCTATTGCGCGGTTTTGACGAAGGTTTGCGTTTGGGGCGGTCGGCGACAGCACTTTTCGGACGGTCATTTTGTGGCGTATCCTCCTTGGCTATAGAGACCAAGGGGCGGTCGTCCTGCTGTAACTTTTTGATGGAGTTGAGCTTCTTGATAGCCTTTTCAGCATCCTCGAATGGGATGGAGGCGAACGAAAATGTATCCATACATTTGACATCGTCAATGCGGCGGTCTGATATGTTGCACTCCTTTTTCAACAAATCCACAATCATCTTCGGGCGGTAACCATCCACCTTGCCCAAGGCAATAAATAGGCGCACCGTGCCGCGACGGTCTACGTCTATACGCCTTATTTCAGGGTAGTTGCTCTCGTCAAGCTGCGCTTTGAAAGCTAAACGCAACATTGCCGCAAGAGCAATCTCCGGCTTGTTTCCGGCAAGTATTTCGGCAGCCATATCCAAGTAGTCGCTATAGGTCTCATAGGTGATTATATCGGCAATATCCTCGCGAATCTTTGCCTTTTTGACCTCCACAACATCCTGAGCAGAAGGCAGTTGCTCCTTGCGTATATTGGTCTTAACTTGATGCTGCATCGCCGTGAAGGCGCGATACTCCGATGGGGTGATAAAGGTGATTGCCATACCCTCGTTGCCGGCGCGACCCGTGCGCCCGATACGGTGAACGTAGCTCTCAAAATCCTGTGGCAGTGAGTAGTTTACAACGTGTGTGAGGTTGCTCACGTCGATGCCGCGTGCCGCAACATCCGTAGCAACCAATATCGAGCAGTGGCGTTTGCGGAATTTTCCCAAGATTTTTTCGCGCATTGCCTGCGACACATCACCGTGAAGTCCCTCGGCAGCATATCCCCTCTCAATGAGGTTATTAACGACCAAGTCTACGGCTACTTTCGTACGGCAGAACACGATTCCATAAAAATCCTGCTCAACGTCAATTATTCGTGTGAGGGCATCAAACTTGTCGCTCTCTCGCACCTCGAAGTAAATTTGGTCTGTAAGGTCATTTGCCAACTGCTTGTTCTGCACTTTTATATGCTCTACATTGTGCATATACTTTCCTGCAAGTTCCGAGATACGCTGCGGCATTGTTGCCGAAAAGAGCATAATGCGGCGCTTGTCGTTGGCATAGCTTATGATTTCATCCACGTCATCGATAAAACCCATATTGAGCATCTCGTCAGCCTCGTCCAAGACCAACCATTTGAGTTGTGAGAGGTCGAGCGTGCCGCGTCCCAAGTGGTCGAGAATACGTCCGGGCGTTCCCACCACAATATCAACGCCGCTTGCCAATCGGCGTAGCTGCTCCTGAATAGCGGCACCGCCGTATATGGGGGTAACCTTGAGTCCTTGACGGCGGAACGATTGAATTTCGTCGGTGACCTGAATTGCCAATTCGCGCGTCGGGACGAGTATAAGTGCTTGAACTGTTTTGTGTTGAGGGATAAGTTGTTCTATGATTGGCAGTCCGAACGCGGCAGTTTTACCCGTGCCTGTCTGTGCCTGACCGATAATATCTGCTTCGGATTGCATCATCACGGGGATGGTGAGACGCTGAATCGGCGATGGTGTCTCGAAGCCTTTAGCTTGGAGTGCGTGCAGAGTAGCTTCGGATAGACCGAGCTCTGCAAATTCTTCTAATATCATTCTTAAAAATTTTGGCAAAGGTACTCAATTTTTTTGATTTACAGCTATTTCATTTTACTCCACTACAGTAGGCGGTGGAGTTGCGAAATCGCGAATTATGGGGGGAGGGTGGCTTCTGAAAATTTCGAAATGACAACGGTTAATATGTACTTTTGGAAGTTCCCTAACCGGTTTTTTGGTTGTCTTTCAGAAGGAATGTTAGGGATTAGTGTTTGATTTTCAGATTATTGAAAAGATTCTTTACATTAGTTCCCGAAAACATAACTATGATGTGACCAAGCTACGGATAATTTACGATTGGAAATATTTTTTTGAAAAACATTTCCAATAACAAATTATTTTTATACTTTTGCAACGGAAAATAAAGGAAGCACTGAAAAGATTTCTAAAAACCAAAACAATTTTTTCTATTGGTAAAGAGGTGACAAAGACAAATAAAGTATACGCAGCGGTGGGTACGAAATTGTATTTCGTACCCTCTGTCGGCTTTTATCGCCTTCTTCTCCTTGCAAATATCGAACACGACAAACCATTCAAAAAATATTTATTTGACATCTAAGTTCCGACAATGAAAAAAAATCTGCTTTTAGCTCTCGTAGCTCTGCTTTTGGCTGTTTTTTCGACAGCTTGCAACAACAACCAAGAAAAAAGAAGCTCGATTCTTAAAGTTTACAACTGGGCTGCCTATATGGACGAAAGCCTCATTCCAGAATTTGAAAAGTGGTATGAGCAGCAGACGGGCGAGCAGGTAAAAGTGATTTTGCAACTCTTCGACATCAATGAAGTTGCGCTGGCAAAAATCGAAAAGGGCAAGGAGGATTTCGACCTTGTATGCCCCTCGGACTACACCATCGAAAAGATGCTCAAGGCAGACCTTCTTCTGCCCATCGACACATCATATTTCGCAGCAACCAACACCCCCAACTATATAGGTGGCGTGTCGCCGTTTATTACCAATGCGCTCAACACGCTCAGCCCTGCCGGCAAGAAGCTCTCGGACTACGCTGTGGGCTATATGTGGGGCACTATTGGTGTTCTTTTCAATCCAAAGTTCGTTTCCGCGGAGCAGGCTTCGAGTTGGGCGATTCTGTGGGACCCGAAATTCCAGAACAAAGTCCTGATGAAGGAGGCTGTGCGCGACGTATATGGCGTTACGCTCATCTACGCCAATGCAGACAAAATTGCCGGCGGGCAACGAACTCTTTCTGAGGTCTACAACGACTCTTCGGATGAGGCTGTTGCCACGGTGGAGGATTATATCAAACGACTCAAAACCAACATTGCGGGTTGGGAAACCGACTTTGGCAAGGAGATGATGACTCAGCAAAAGGCGGTTTTGAACCTCAACTGGAGCGGTGATGCGGTTTGGGCTATTGAGGAGGCGGCAAATGTGGGTGTGGAGCTTGACTATATCGTGCCCGAGGAGGGGTCTAATGTTTGGTTCGATGGCTGGGTTATTCCTAAGTATGCTCAGAATCAGAAGGCTGCAAACTATTTTATCAACTTTATGTGCCGTTCAGAGAGTGCAATTCGCAATATGGACGAGGTGGGCTATGTGAGTGCTATTGCCACTGAGGAGGTGTTGGAGTCACGTATAGACACAACGCTGAGCGAAACGGTAAACCTCACCTATTTCTTTGGCGAGGGTTGCGACAGTTTGTATGTGGATGGCATCCAATATCCTGATATTGATGTAATAGAACGATGCGCTGTGATGCACGACTTCGGAGTGCAGACACCCAAGATTATGGAGATGTGGTCGCGGGTGAAGGGTGACAGCCTGAGCACAACGTGGAAGATTACGATGGGTGCGGTGCTTGTTGGGGCGATTATAACCATCTATTTCACAATGCGTAAAAAGAAAAAGAGCCGTCGCAAAACTAATAAAAGGAGGTAAGTGGCTTTTTGCCATATCCTTGCGGTGCAGACCACGTCGTGATAGGCGCGGGGTGACAGGACGTAAAAGAGAGTACTTTTATTAATAATCAATTAATTCATTCAACAAAAAATGCAAAAAATTACAACTTCCATTTTCGCTGCTCTTATTTTATGTTTAGCAGCTACTACGACAGCTACCGCTCAGAAGAACAAGATTTCGCCCTTTTTGAAGGTCGATGCGTCTTCATCGTACGTATGGCGGGGGGTGCAGCAAGACAACTCAACCATTTCCATTGCGCCCGAGGTGGGTGCACAGTGGGGCGGACTGTCTGTGTCGGTGTGGAATTTGATTACAACTCCTAAGGGGACAGGTTATTGTGAAACAGATATTAACGTTGGTTACACATTCTTCGATAAGCTTTATGTCGGCGTTACCGACTATTTTCTGAGCTTGCCGGGCACCTGTTACTTCAAAAATATTCCGGATAATCACTCTCTCGAAGCGCAAGTCTCATACTATTTCGGCGAGGAATTTCCGTTGACTGTTTCGTGGGCAACAATGATACTCGGCAACCAAGACCGTGCATCGGAGGAAAATGATGACATTGTTACCTATGGCAAACGCCACTTCTCCTCATATTTCGAGTTGGCATATGACTTCAACATTGCCGACTGGGTTGATATGAAAGCTGTTGTGGGTGGTGCGCCATTCACTTCGCCTTGGTGGTTGGGTAACGAGCACCCTGGTGTCCAACTGACCAATGTTGGGCTTCGTGCCGAAAAACAGCTCTTCCAAACAAAACTTACGGGTATGAGCGTTTGGGGTACGGGCAACTACAATTTTGCGATGAAGAAACCCTATTTTGTACTTGGTCTGAGTTTTAATCTGGGAAAACAGTAATAAATTATGAATTAAGGGCTTGACATAAGCCCTTAATTCTTGGCTCATAATTTACAGAAATACAGTGTCAAACAACTCCATCATCAGTGTATGCGGCGTGACCAAACGTTTTGGCGATAACCTTATTTTAGATAACGTATCTCTAAAAATCGACCGCGGCGAATTTGTAACAATACTCGGTCCTTCGGGGTGTGGTAAAACCACACTCCTGAGGATTATTGCGGGTTTTTTGGACGTGAATCAAGGTGAAGTGAAGCTCGAGGGCAAAGACCTGCTCTCGATACCGCCCCACAAACGCCCCGTTAATACGGTATTCCAGAAGTATGCCCTCTTTCCCCATCTGAATGTCTATGATAATATAGCTTTTGGGTTGAAAATAAAGAGAGTGGACGGTGATACCATTGACCGTGAAGTGGCGCGTGTGTTGAAGATGACGGGGCTGAGCGACTATGAACACCGCGATATTGACTCGCTCTCGGGCGGTCAGCAGCAGCGTGTTGCCATTGCTCGCGCGATTGTCAATAAGCCTAAAGTTCTTCTATTAGACGAACCGCTTGCTGCTTTAGATTTGAAGATGCGCAAGGATATGCAGATGGAACTCAAGCAGATGCACCGCGATTTGGGCATCACCTTCATCTACGTTACCCACGACCAAGAGGAGGCGCTGACTCTGAGCGATACCATAGTGGTGATGAACAACGGCGTTATTCAGCAAATAGGTTCGCCTACGGATATTTACAATGAACCCGTAAACTCTTTTGTTGCGGATTTCATTGGAGAGAGCAATATTTTTAATGGTGTGATGTTGTGCGACAAGCGTGTCAAGTTCATCGACTTGGAGTTCGACTGTGTCGATGAGGGATTTGGCGACAATGTGCTGGTCGATGTGGTACTGCGTCCCGAAGATATCTACATTTTCCCCGCCAACAAGAGCGCGATGTTTAGCGGAAAGGTCATCTCATCCATCTTCAAGGGGGTTCATAATGAGATGGTTGTTAAGACCGAAAATGGTTTTGAGGTTGTCGTTCAGGACTACAACCACTTCGGTGTGGGCGAGGAGGTAGGGCTGCTTATCAAGCCCAACGATATTCACGTTATGCGCAAGGAGCGCGTTTGTAACACATTCGAGGCTACGGTTATAGATGAAACTCACGTTGAGTTTCTCGGTGTTCAATTTGAGTGCCTTTCAACTGACGGATTTGAGAGGGGCGAGCAGATTCTGGTTGATGTAGATTTCGATAAAGTCGAAATGTTGGACGACCTGGACGCAGGGCTAATCAATGCCAACGTCACCTTTATTCTCTACAAAGGAGACCACTATCACTTAACCTTGGTTACGGATGATAAGGAGTCTATATGGTTGGATACTAATGATGTATATGACGATGGCGATATGGTTGGCATTGCCATTGCCAAGGAGAATATCAAACTGAAAAGGAGATGAGAAATCTACTGAATTCGCGCAAAAACTGGGTGATTCCCTATGTTGCCTTTATGGCTTTTTTCATAGTGATTCCTCTGATTCTTATTGGTTATTATGCCTTTATGAGCAGTAGTGGTGCTTTAACGTTCGAAAATTTTGAGAAATTCGGCACAAACACCGAATCTCTAAATATTTTTATTTACTCCATCGGCATTGCCCTTATTACCACCTTCATATGTATCGTGCTGGGCTATCCCGCGGCATATATTCTGAGCAATAACAAGCTGACCAAGTGGCAGTTTATGATTGTGCTCTTCATCCTGCCGATGTGGGTGAATATGTTGATACGCACGCTTGCGACTGTTGCGCTGTTCGACTTTCTGAAAATTCCGCTGGGCGAGGGTGCTCTGATTTTCGGTATGGTTTACAACTTTATACCGTTTATGATATATCCGATTTATAATTCACTCACCAAGATTGACAAGTCTCTCTTGGAGGCGGCTCAGGATTTGGGGGCAACAAATAGGGCTATTTTTACGAAGGTAATTTTTCCGCTCTCTATGCCCGGAGTCTTGAGTGGCGTGTTGATGGTATTTATGCCCGTGATTTCGACCTTTGCCATTTCCGAACTACTGACACTTAACAATATTCGCCTCTTCGGCTCCGTTATTCAGGAGAATATCAACAATGGAGCGTGGAACTACGGAGCAGCACTTTCGCTCATTATGTTGCTCATCATTGGCTTCACAACCTTTCTGAATAACCAAAGCAGTAAATCGGAAAGCGAAGCCGGCTTGATATAGCAATAATTACCTGCAAGTCCTAAATGTCCCCCAAAAGATATGTCCCACAAAATACTCGCAAAAAGCTACTTATGGTTGTTGATGGCGATGCTCTATGCACCCATCATTATCATCTGCATATTCTCCTTTACCGAGTCGAAGGTTCTTGGTAATTGGACGGGTTTTTCTACAAAGCTCTACGAAAACCTCTTCACGGGGCACACAAGTCACAGTTTGATGAGCGCATTGGTCAATACCTTTGTGATTGCTACCATTGCCGCTGTATGCTCTATGTTCCTTGGAACTGTGGCTGCAATAGGTATTTATACAATCAAGGAGCGCCGCCGCCGTGTTATCTCATTTTTTAACAATATTCCGATTCTCAATCCGGATATTATTACCGGTATATCGCTCTTTTTGCTTTTTGTAAGCCTCGGGATAACACAGGGTTACACCACTGTAATCCTTGCTCACATCACATTCTGTACTCCCTATGTGGTGCTGAGTGTGTTGCCGCGCCTATTTTCGATGAACAACAATCTCTACGAGGCTGCCTTGGATTTGGGTGCAACGCCGTTTCAGGCTGTTCGTAAGGTGATCATACCCGAGATTCGCCCCGGTATGGTCAGCGGATTGATACTCTCGTTTACCCTCTCCATCGACGACTTCGCCGTTACCCTCTTCACCAAGGGTAACGAAGGGTTGGAGACGCTCTCGACCTATATCTATGCCGATGCGCGCAAGGGAGGGCTCACACCCGAGCTTCGTCCGCTGTCGGCAATCATTTTCTTGGTGGTTCTCTGCCTGCTCGTTGTGATGAACTATCGCAAGGCGCGGCAGGCTAAAAAGTTGGCTATAAGGAGTTAATAAATTATGCAGGGACGACGATTTAGGAGCTATTCGGAATATTTCAGGAGTTTGTTCGGCACACGTGTTCAGAAAGTTACCATAGATGCAGGCTTCACCTGCCCCAATCGTGACGGTACAGTAGCCACGGGTGGTTGCACCTTTTGCCTGAATGATGCCTTTTCGCCGTCCTACTGTCGTCCCGAAAAGTCCATTACCGAGCAGATTAACGAAGGCATAGGCTTCCACGCGCGCCGCTATGCCAAATCTCAGAAGTTTTTAGCCTACTTCCAGAGTTTTTCGAATACCTATAAGCCGCTGTGCGAGCTTGAGAAGATATACTCCGAAGCATTGCAACATCCCGAAGTTGTGGGCATGGTAATCGGCACTCGCCCCGATTGTGTGGATCAAGAGAAGCTCGATTATTTCAAGGAGCTATCAGCAAATCATTATGTGGTAATAGAATATGGTATTGAGTCGGTCTATGATGATATATTGCGGGATATAAATCGCGGGCACGATTTTGCCACGGCGCGTCGTGCGGTGGAGATGACCGCTGAGCGTGGCATCCATTGCGGTGCTCATTTCATTATCGGTTTCCCGGGCGAAAGTCCTCGGATGGTTCTCGATTCGGCAGATGTGATAAATAGCCTGCCTCTGGATACGGTGAAATTTCACCAACTTCAACTCTTCAAAGGGACGGAAATGGCGCGGGAGTATGCACAAAACCCCGATAAATACCATTTTTATAGCCTACCCAATTACATAGACCTCTTTATAGATTTGCTTGAGCGTCTGCGACCCGATTTGATAATTGAGCGATTTGCGGGCGAAGCTCCACCCGAGTTTCATATCAACCACAGCTGGGGCAAGGTTCGCAACGAAACCTTGATTCAGCTTTTGGAAAAACGGCTCGAGGAGCGCGACACATATCAAGGAAAATTTTTTGACGAAAAACAAAAGTAATTGCTAACTTTGTAGACAAATCGAAGTGAATGAGCGTGAAGTCTAAAATACAAAAGGTCTATTACACGATGGGTGAGGTTTGCGAGATGTTCGACCTTCCACCCTCTAATATTCGTTTTTGGGAAAAGAACTTTTCGTTCATCAAACCCAAGAAAAATGCCAAGGGCAATCGTCTTTTTTCGCCCGATGATGTGGAGCAGTTGAAGTTGGTCTACCACCTGATTAAGGATAAGGGTATGACCCTCGCCGGAGCTGATAAGTATATAAAAGACAATAAGGTGGCAGCGCGCAAGGAGAGTAATGTTGTGGAGATTTTGCAGCGCGTACGCACGAGTCTTGTCGATATTCGTAACGAAATAAACGCTCTCGAAAAGCATAAAGCGAACGAAATCATAATTCCTACTATTGTAGCCGAAGAGGAGCTTGCCCCACAAAAAGAGCCTCCCCGCTACATCGAATTAACCTTGTTTTAGCCTATTACCAAAACTCCCAAATGCGCCCTACCCACAACGAAATAATCGCCACCCTCGAAGATTTTGCCCCGCTCAACTTGCAATTAGAGTGGGACAATAGCGGGCGGCAAGTCGGTACTTTCGGCGATGAGTCGAGGGGTGCGTTGCTAACACTTGACGTTACCGAACGGAGCGTGCAAAGGGCTAAAGAGCTGGGTGTAAATCTTATAATATCGCACCATCCGCTTCTATTCGCGGGGTTGAACTCCATCACAGGCGCGACTGCCACCCAGCGTGTTGTCATCGAGGCTATTCGTAGTGGTATCTCTATTTACTCCTGCCACACCAATCTAGACTGCGCAATAGGCGGAGTTTCGTGGGCAATGGCTCATAGACTTAATTTGCAGAATGTCAAGCCTTTGATGGATAGTGGTTTGGGTTGCATAGGTGATTTAGAGCACTCCATAGGCGTTGAGGAGTTTGCAGAGGTTGTCAAGCGTGTGTTCTCGCTAAAAGTTCTCAAAATAAATTGTACGGATAAAACGTTTATAGACAAGGTTGTTGTGATGGGTGGAAGTGGCTCGCGCGAGATTGAGGCGGCGATGGCTGCCGGGGCTGATGCGATGATAACGGGCGATTTGAAATATCACGACTACCAACGCCCAGACGGCAAAATGCTACTCATTGATGTCGGTCACTTCGAGAGTGAAATCGAAAGTTTGGATATTATTTGTACGGTAATTCAAAAAAAATATCCTAACTTTGTGCTCCATTATGCAAAAGATAGTTTTGCGCGAATGGTGTGATGGGTAATCACAGTATGATAGTATCACAATTTTACAAAATATAATGGCAGCAATAGCAGACCTAACAACTGAGGAGAAAATTGTAACTCTTTACAAATTGCAACAAATTGATTCCAAGATGGATGACATCAATTTTATCAAAGGCGAACTTCCGTTGGAGGTCGCCGATTTGGAGGATGTTATCGAGGGTTATCAGACCCGTATTTCGAATCTTAATGCGGAAATTGAAAACCTCTCGAAGGAGGGTAAGAGCAAAAAAGAGGAGATTGAGAATTGCAAGGCTCTTATTGCTAAGTACGAGGAGCAACAAAAGGAGGTTCGCAACAACCGTGAGTATGAATCTTTTTCCAAGGAGATTGAGTATCAGAAGCTAGAGATAGAGCTTTGCGAGAAGCGCATCAAGGAGTTTTCGGCAGAGTCGAAGGCTAAGAAGAAGATTGCCGAGGAGTTGAAAGAGCAGTTAGAGGGTCGCAAGGTCGATTTGGCTAACAAAAAAGAGGAGTTGGCAACAATCGAGAATGAGACGGCAGCCGAGGTTGCCGAGCTTGAAAAACAGGCTGGGGCATTAGCCGCAAAGATTGATGAGCGTCTTCTGTCGGCATACAAGCGCATTCGCCAAAATGTGCGCAACGGTTTGGCTGTTGTTACGGTTAAGCGCGATGCTTGCGGTGGATGTTTTAATCGTATACCCCCTCAGCGTCAGTTAGATATTCGTATGGGTAAGAAAGTTATTGTTTGTGAATATTGCGGGCGTGTTCTGGTGAGCGACCTCATAGAGGAGTAGTGGAATAGATTCGTGAGAGGATAAAACGTTTGCTTGCCCGTAACAGTAAGGGCGGAAGGTGATGAAAAAAGTCAATAGCACGACAACCCCGATTCATAGAAATTCGGGGTTTTCTTTTAGCTATCTCGACCACATCAGCGGGCATTTGCCCTCACTCAAGTAGATACTGCGGAGGGTGGCTACATATACTCGTGTTGAAACGACTTTTGTGGTTATCAGCCATCGTCCGAGGATGCCGCACGACTTTTGTCATATCTCGATAGCCTTTGCTGCCGCTTTTGCTGCCAAATTGACAATGCTCGCCGTTTGGCATAATATTTGATGGATAATGTTTCGGTAGAGAGAGAGTTATATATGCAGGGCTTGAGGGAGATGTTTCGTATTCTACCGCTTGAAAGTTATTCGATGGGCGCGTCTATGGCGCAATGGTAACTTTCAACGTGAAGGGTGCGCGAGCGGAGGCTGCAAGGTTTATTGAGTTTTTATAGGGGAGAATTAATGTTGTGCCCACTTTGGGTGATTCACGTACAATTATGATGCCCACAGCTCAGGTTTGGGGCGATAAATATATTGAGCAGGGATGGACTCGTCTTTTCTGTAGGCTGTGAGCCATATAAGGAGATTGAAGATGAAATAAAATTTGCATTAAAGAATATTTTTGTGTAGATTTGTCCCCGAGTTGTAATCGACGACTCTATAATAGTAGCTTACCAAAAACCCATTTGCCATAAGAATAACTCTACTCAAATTTTATTAATTAATTATTCAGAGTAGGATGAATAACGAAGTTCGGAGCGACCAAGTGTTGCTTGACTCTTATTTGGGAGGTAATAGCGAAGCTATTGAGATGCTCATTGAGCGTCATCGTCGCAAGGTTTATAATTATATATTGATGATGGTGAAAAATCGTTCGTTGGCGGATGATATTTTTCAGGATACTTTCATCAAGGTTATTCAGAGCATAGAGCGGGGCAAGTATGCCGACAACGGCAAGTTTGTTTCGTGGGTTCTCCGTATAGCACATAATCAGATTATCGACCATTTTCGTTCGCTCAAGTCGGGCGTACACGTAACCAGCGATGATGTGGGTTATGATATTTTGAACCAGAGCAAATTTTCGCAAGGTAACTTTGAGGATGTGTTGATGCAGAGCCAAACGGCTCTACAAGTTCGCGGCTTGGTAGATTTGTTGCCCGAAGAGCAGCGCGAGGTGGTTATGTTGCGGCACTTTGTGGGAATGAGTTTCAAGGAGATAGCCGAGCAAACAAACGTAAGTATTAACACGGCTCTGGGTCGTATGCGTTATGCACTTATCAATTTGCGTAAATTGATAGAAGAGAAGGAGTTAAATCTTGTGTAGATTATCTTTGCAGGAGTCTGAGGTGGGGGTGTAAAAGATTGTTTCGGCGAGCTCGATGACCCAGGACGAGTTAATGAAATAATGTACGGTCATTTCGGTCATTGGGTTTGGCGAAATGTATGCTAAATAATGGATTATGAATCGGTGGAATAACTTTACGAAGGGGCTTATCAAGGAGAACCCTGTTTTTGTATTGCTGCTGGGTATGTGCCCCACGTTGGGAACCACAACATCGGCAATCAATGGACTTGGAATGGGTGCTGCAACTATGTTTGTGCTTATTATGAGTAATATTGTGGTCTCTTTGGTGAAGAATGTCATACCTGCCAAGGTGCGTATACCCTCCTTCATCGTCATTATAGCATCCTTTGTGACGGTTGTGCAACTTTTGATGGAGGCATATTTGCCCAATATTTACTCTACTTTGGGCGTATTTATCCCTTTGATTGTGGTGAACTGCATTATTTTGGGGCGTGCGGAGGCGTTTGCAAGCAAGAACAATGTGTTGAGTTCGGCGGTGGACGGCTTGGGAATTGGGCTTGGCTTTACCTTATCCTTGACACTGCTTGGTGCTGTACGCGAGGTGCTTGGCAGTGGTGCTATATTTGGTACAAAGCTCATCGAGGGGGACGGGATGTTGATATTTGTGTTGGCTCCGGGTGCGTTCATTGCCCTGGGTTATCTGCTTGTGATTTTTAATAAGCTTACTGCCAAATTGAGATAGTAATTATTATTCACTGCTTACGTACGGATGGGGCGACTCTAAAAAAAACAGTTTCCAAATGGAATACTTCATAATAATAATAAGTGCGATATTTGTTAATAACATTATTCTTGCACAGTTTTTGGGCATTTGTCCGTTCTTGGGGGTATCGTCAAAGGTTAGCACCTCGCTCGGTATGGGCGGTGCAGTGACTTTCGTAATGACTATAGCCTCTATTGTGGCTTATCTGCTTCAATATTATGTGCTTGTGCCTTTCGGTATAGGCTATATGCAGACCATTGTTTTTATCTTGGTCATAGCCTCGTTGGTGCAAATGGTAGAAATCATTCTCAAAAAAGTTTCACCCGCTCTCTATTCGGCACTTGGGGTATTTCTGCCGCTTATTACGACAAATTGCGCCGTGCTTGGCGTGGCGATATTGTTGGTTCAGAAGGAGTTAAATCTTGCTGAAAGTGTTGTTTTTGCAGTTGCCAATGCCATAGGGTTTACCCTTGCATTGGTGCTTTTTGCTGGTCTTCGCGAGAAGTTGGATATCACGGAGTTGCCCAAGGCGATGAGGGGAGTGCCTATTGCGTTAGTGGTTGCCGGTATCCTCGCAATGGCGTTTATGGGTTTTTCGGGACTCGTTTAATATTTATGGAAGTTGAGGCTGCTGTGGAGTTGAGAAGTTGAATCAAAGGTGATTTTAGAAACTCAACTCTTCAACTTATCGACCGCTTAGCATCAAAAATTGAAACTTATAAAGATACCACAATGGCGGTTGCTTTTGCTCTTTGTAGCGATAGCAGCCGCTTTGTGGTATATCAATAAGCTCACTTACCGTTATCGGGCAGAAGTTACCATTCCGATTCACATAACGGTAGACCACCAGGCTCCGGGGTGGGTCGAGAATCCGAATTTTTCGGTAACTTGCCTTGTAAGTGGAGTAGGTGGTGAGATTCTGCGTCGCAAATTATCCTCTGGCAAAATAGACATTCAGCTCTCTGCCTTGTCTCTTAACCAAGCGGGGGAGGATGTTTTTTCGGTTACGGCTGCTTCGTTGAGAGATGCTTTGACATCGGCTCAGAATAAATTCGATGTGGTGCAGGTATTGGATACTATTCCATATCTGAAAATTACGCCCTTGTTTGGGGTAAACCTTCCGGTGCGAGATATGGTATCGGTGAATTGTGCTAAACAGTATATGCAGGTTGGTACGACTACATTTTCTCCGGCGGAGATATTTGCGCGCGTGCCGCGTAGTATGGTTGATACGCTTAAAGCTATTAATACCGAAGTTCTTACCATTTACGATGCTTACAAGTCGCTTTCGGGCAATGTTGGATTGGTGATTCCCGAGGGTGTGATTCTCTCTCAGCAACAGGTGCGTTATAGTGTTGATATTGCCGGATATACGGAGCTTGAGTATCGCCTGCCGGTTACGGTTCTTAACTTTGCGCAGCAGGGGGGTGAATTTGTAAATCCGTCTCAGGTTAGTGCGCTTATAAGAGTGCCGCTCACCACCCTACGCAGTGAGTACAGTTTGGACCCTGTGGCGGTGGTTGATTGTGGCGACTTGAGTCGTCAGCGTACTAATATGCTCAAAGTTAGTATTATATCTCTGCCAAAGGGTGGGGAGGTGGCGAAAATTACGCCCCAGTTTGTGGAATTTTTTCAAGTAAGACAATGATACGCGTAGGCTTGACGGGAGGAATAGGAAGCGGCAAAACTACCGTTTCCGCAGTTTTTGAAAAACTTGGCATTGCCGTCTATAACTCAGATTTCAGAGCTAGGGGTGTTATGTCTAATCAGGTTATTGTAAGTGCAATAAGAGATTGTTTTGGAGATGTATATAGGCAGGGTGTTTTGGATAGAAAACGACTTGGTGAGATAGTTTTTGCCGACAGCGAGAAGTTACGTTTGCTCAACTCTATTGTTCACCCCGCTGTTGCGGAGGATTTTATGGAGTGGTCGGAGCAACAAAGTTCGCCTTACGTAATAATTGAGAGTGCGATTTTGTTCGAGAGTGGGTTTAATTGTCTCACCGATAAAATAATTGTTGTGGATGCGCCGTTAGAGATACGCATTGCCAGGGTGCTGAGCCGAGACGCATTGACACGCAAAGAGGCGGAGCAGAGAATCAAAGCGCAGATGGGTGACAAGGAACGTTTGCAAGGGGCTGATTATGTAATTGTTGCAGATGGGGATAGATTGCTGTTGCCCCAAATTACTGATATTGATGCTTCGTTGAAAAATATCAAAACAATGTGATTCTTTTAACGAAGCTTTTAACAACAACGACAGAATGCGCAAAAGAACCACCCCCAAGATGATTATTTTTCCTGACTTGAAAAACAAGTTTTTTATTTCACTCGATTTGCATTATATTTGCAACCTAATTTCAAAATAAACAAACAAAATTATGGAGTTAAAAGACATTCTATCTATTGCGGGTGCGCCCGGTTTGTACAAATATGTTGCGCAGGGTAAGGGCGGAATTATTGTTGAGTCTTTGTCGGATTCGCGCCGTCAGTTGGTGAGTGGTACTTCAAAAGTAAGTGCTTTGGGTGATATAGCGATGTTTACTGATGCCGAGGAGATTACGTTGGGGGCGGTTTTTCAAAACATTTTTGAAAAGAACCAGGGCAGGACTGTTGAGGTCAATGCTAAGTCAGATAGCGAAACTCTGAAAAAATTTATGGAGGAGGCTCTTCCCAGCTACGACCGCGATCGCGTTCATATATCTGATATAAAGAAACTTGCATCTTGGTACAACATTCTTGTAGGCGCAGGTATGAACAAATTTATTGGTGCAGAGGGTGAAGAGGCTAAGGAGGAGGCTGTTGCGCCGTCTGCTGCTGCGCTGCCGAAGCCTGTTGCCAAAAAAGCGGCGGTCAATACGAAGCAGCCAAAAACTGCAACCTCTCAACCTAAGATAGTTGCGCCTAAATCAACGACTAATCGTAAGAGCAGTTAATCTGATGATAAGTTATAAAATTGCTGTGGCGAGCGACCACGCGGGATATGCGCTCAAAGAGTTTGTGATTGGTGTGTTGCTTGCCAATGGGCACGCGGTGGAGGATTGCGGTTGTTACTCTGCGGAAAGTGTTGATTATCCTGACTTTGCCCATAAGCTCGCGCGCGAGATAGAGGAGGGTAGGGCAGAGTGGGGCGTGGCGTTGTGTGGCTCGGCAAATGGTATTTCTATGGCACTCAACAAGCACGCAAAAATCAGAGCTGCAATATGTTGGAAGCAAGAGATTGCCGAGTTGGCGCGTGCCCATAACGATGCGAATGTATGCTCACTGCCGGCGCGTTTTCTGACTGAGATAGAGGCGACTGAAATTGTGGAGGCGTTTTTTGCGACACCTTTTCAGGGGGGTAGGCACGCGGCGAGGGTAGCGAAGATATTGTGATATGTGATTTAGGACTTATAGGACATTTAGGACTTATAGGACTTATAGGTCGGTTCTAAAAATCACACATCACACATCACAAGTCACAAAATATGATAGAGATTATGTCGCCCGTGGGCTCGTGGGAGTCGCTTGCGGCTGCGCTGCAAGGCGGAGCGGGGTCGGTCTACTTCGGGGTGCAGGGGTTAAATATGCGTTCGGCTTCGTCGGTCAATTTTTCGTTGGATGACCTCGCCGAGATTGTGAGTCGTTGTCGCGAGGCGGGCGTGAAGAGTTACTTAACTCTCAATACCGTCCTTTACGATGACGATTTGCAGTATATGCGCTCGGTTATGGAACGTGCCAAGCAAGAGCGGGTTACTGCTGTGATAGTCTCAGACCAAGCGGCTCTCAACTATGCTTGGGAACTGGGTTTGGAGATTCATCTGTCCACACAACTCAACATTTCAAATATTGAGTCAGTAAAGTTTTATTCGGCATTTGCAGATGTTGTTGTTCTTGCTCGCGAGCTCAATTTGCATCAGGTCAGGAGTATATATGATCAAATCAGAGAGAGAAATATTCGTGGTCCAAAGGGAGAGTACCTTCGCATAGAGATGTTTGTGCACGGTGCGTTGTGTATGGCTGTCTCAGGGAAATGTTATTTGAGTTTGCACGAGGCGTGGAAGTCGGCTAATCGTGGCTCGTGCCGTCAGATTTGCCGCAGGGCGTATAATGTAAAAGATATTGAGACGGGGGCAGAGTTAGTTGTTGATAATAAGTATATTATGTCGCCAAAAGACCTCTGCACGATTGATTTTCTGGATAAGGTGTTGGATGCTGGGGTAGAGGTTCTGAAAATCGAAGGGCGTGCCCGCGGAGGAGATTATGTGCGCACGGTTACGGAATGTTACAGAAAAGCGGCAGATGCCTATCAGAAAGGTAGTTATACGCTTGATTTTGCCTTAGAACTGAAGGAGCGCCTTCGCAGAGTTTTCAATCGGGATTTCTGGGGTGGCTACTATTTGGGACATTCCCTTGGCGAGTGGAGCAGGGCTTACGGTTCGTCGGCAACGCGCAAGAAGGTCTATGTGGGTAAGGTGACCAACTATTTTTCTAATATCGGAATTGCAGAGGTTACGGTCGAGGCGAGCGATTTGCCGGCGGGGAGCGAGTGCCTGATTCTTGGAGCTACCACGGGAGCTATTGAGTTTATTGCCGACGAGATACGCGTGGACTTGAAAGCAGTTCAAGCTACATTTCAGGGTGAAAGATGCTCTATTGCAACGCCCGAGCTTGTCAGGAGGGGCGATAAACTATACAAGATGGTGCGTAGTTAGATAATATTTAGTATATTTGTATAATATAGGCGGCATCTCGGAAATATAAACAAGTTTTTATTTCGCTCGATTTGCACTGTATTTGTATTGATAAAGATAAGTATATGGAAGTCGTCATAATAGTATCACTTATTGTTACAGCATATCTTTTGGGGTCTATTCCGAGCGCGGTTTGGATTGGTAAGCGATTCTACGGAGTTGATGTTCGCGAGCATGGTAGCAAAAATGCGGGGGCAACCAATGTCCTTCGTGTGCTTGGGCGCAGGGCTGCCGTACCCGTATTTGCCATTGATGCTGCTAAGGGGTACGCAGCGGTGATGCTCAGTTTTTTATCTCCTCTCACGCCCTATGGCGAGCCATTCTTTAATCTGAGAATCGCGCTGATTGTGGTGGCTGTTGCCGGGCACATCTTTCCTATTTTTGCAGGCTTTCGCGGGGGCAAGGGTGTGGCTACCATCTCGGGTTGTCTGATTGCTATGTCGCCTGTTCCGCTTTTGTGCAGTTTTGCGGCATTTGCGATAGTCTTCCTTATAACTCATTATGTTTCACTTGGCTCGATAGTTGCCGCTCTCTTGTTTCCGCTCTTCACTTTTGTGAAATTTTATCTCTTTGAAAGGGAGGTATCGCCTACGATGATGATTTTTTCGGTCATTGTTGCGGCGGTGTTGATTTTTATGCACCGCAAGAATTTCCGCAGGCTCAAAGAGGGGACAGAGAGCAAGACCTATCTTTTCAAAAAGAGGTGATGAAACGAAAAAAAATAGTTGCAAACATTAAGAGAAATACGCCAAAACTACTGTTAATCACAGTAGTTTTGTTTGCGTTGGCAATATATCGTAACTCGTTATTTGGCGATGTTTTGCGCAGGGATAATGCGGTTTTATTAGAAAATTTGCAGGAAGTTGCCGATAAATTCTATGGGGAGAGGGTTGTGTTGAAGGAGCGGGATAATGTTCTCTTTGAGGTAAATAACAGCAGTGGTGGAGTGGTTGGCAAGGTGGCGTGGAGCTACGAATTTGCAAAGGAGAGCAAGGGTTATGCCGGGGCAACGCCTATTGCGATTTTTATGGACGAGGGTGGGCTTGTGCAAGGGGTTGCTCTGCTACGAAACAACGAGACAAAGAAGTTTGTGAGCAGAATCACGGCACGTGGTTTTTTTGAGAGCTGGAATGGGCAGAAAATAAGCGATATAAAGGAACAGCCGCAGGCTATTTCCGGAGCTACACTTACAACTAATTCGGTGATAGCTAATTTCCAACAGACACAGGCGTATCTTACAAAAACAGAGCACAAAACACCGTTAGACCTATATAACCTGCTCGGGCAGTTGGCTGTGTTGGGCGTGTTGATTCTCTCGCTGGTGGTCTGTTTTTTGCCGGCGCGCACGCGGTGGTTGAGGATTCCTGTTTTGTTGTTGTCTGTTGGGGTGCTCGGGGTGTGGCAGGGGGCGTTTGTCTCGGTCGAGCTTATCTATAAATGGTTTGTCTACGGCACATCCTTCACCGAGCGTTTCGGACTTATAATTGTGGTTGTTACCGCTTTTGTTGTTCCGTTTATATTCGGCAGGGCGCAATATTGCACCTACCTCTGCCCCTTTGGTGCGGCGCAGGAACTTGTGGGGATGCTCAACAAGAGGAAGTTGGCGATTCCTGTTTTAGTGCTCAAGATTTTTAGATATGTTCGGTGGGGTGTGCTTGTGGTTTTGACGGCTGTCGTTGCTCTGAATCCGTTCTTTGAACTGTCCGAGGTTGAGCCTTTTACGATATTCTTAATAAACTCTGCCGCAACCTCCGTGGTGGTGATTGCGGCAGTGAGTATTGTTGCGTCTATATTTTTTCAGCGTCCGTGGTGTCGTCTGCTCTGTCCCACGGGTGAGCTTCTTAGAAATTGACCTGAAGCATCATCTGAATGCGTGAGTTGTGGCGTGCATCGCCGTTGGCATCGACACGTTCACCCCAAATATACTCCGCACCCATCTGCACACTCGGTGCAACGTTCCAAAAGAGATTGGTAACTATATACGAACCGTTGCGATAGAGCGTTGGAGGGTAGATTGATTCCGGAGCTTCGGTGCGCACGGTGCTGTAGGTTGCCGTCATAAAGGTGGTGGGTGAGAAATTATATTGCAGACCAAAGTATCCGCCCCACGAGGTAACATTATCGAGCTTGCCATCAATACATTTTGAAGGCAACATATCGAGCGATGCGCCATAAGTGTCTTCAAAATAACTTGTTATCCCCTTGCCATATACTCCCTGATAATAAGCCGTAAGGTTTTTGACCAGTAGTGCTGTCCCGCTTATCTTACCACCCATACCTGTGTTGGTATTGGTTTGGTTTGCTTTGAGGTCATAGTAGCTCATATTGCGCACCAAGCCCGAGAGTCGAATCCAACTGCTGCGATTCTGCCAAGAATATTGCAGGTAGAATGGTATGTCGGGGATGCGTTGGTTTACAGTGTAGGTGTAAGCTCCGTTCGTGTAGCTTGCAATAGGCATCTCCAGACCCACGCCCACACCCCAATGTTTACCCCACTGGTATTCGTAATCGACAAGGGCGTTGGGTATTATTGTCCAGGCGTTAGGTCCGGCAAAGTCTATGGTGGGAGGTCCTGCACCCAAGTCGGTAAAGAGGCTGAAGTCGTAACCCACCTTAAAGCCGCGATATGTACCATAGGCATTGAGCAGATAGAAACCGTTATTCGGATTTGCAAATACTATATTGAAGTAAGCGCCTATTGCATCCTTCGTGCCGGGCATACCCACAAAGTTGAAGTTCAGAGACGAAGAGCCGACACCGAACTGTACCAAGCCTTCGTTACCCTTGGCAAGATTCATCGGAATAGCCGCGGGGTCGAAGCTCACGGGGTTGGCAATGGGGTTGCCAAAGTCGTAGGACATAGTCCCTTTGAGGTAACCACCCACGCCGAAATAGAATTTTCTATCTCTGCCCACAACGGCAAATTGAGGCACTCCCGGAGCATTGTAGAACTTTGAGGAGTTCTCAGCCAAAGCCCTCACAACCAGTGTGTCTATGTATTGACCATAGATGGTCTTATCGCGGCGTAAGGCTTGTGCCTCTTTGCTGTTTACGTGTTGTTCTTGGGCTTGGACAGTAGCCAAGCCCAAGAGTAATGTGAGTATTATGACCCGTTTCATTTTTGTTTAGATATTTGTGAAGGTTGGCGACCTTCGATTTGCCAATCAAATGGTTCGAAGTCGGTCTTTGCATCCTTCCACGAAGCCTTTTTCTTGGCGTAAATGATAAATGGCACAGCAACGAAAATTAAAGTTCCGAGTATCAAAATTCCTACATAAACCGCGGGCGATCCTGTTGTAATTTGTGAAGGAGGAATGAAGCTCAACACCAGAGCCAAGAGCGCACCGGCAAAGCCAATGATGGTTACTATCCCAGCGAATGGTTTGCCACCGGGGATTTTGAAACCGCGTGCCTTGTTGGGCTGAGTGTGGCGAAGCCAAATAAATGCTCCGTAGATGATAAGAACCATTATGAGGTAGGTGATTGTTGCCATTTGGCTGAGAATCTGGTATGCCGACTGAACCGAGGGAAGTACCACCAAAACCAAGGTGAGAACGGTCACAAAGGCTGCTTGAATGTAGAGAATCGGAGTTTGTATGCCGTTCTTGTTGGTTTTTTGCAGAGCTGTCGGCAAGAAGCCAGCTTTGCCCACAGCCAACAGACCGGTCGAAGGACCTGCGATAATCACACTCACCTGACCAATCACCCCAAAGGTGATAAAGAGTGCCATCACATTACCCAACCAAGGAAGCCCCACTGTAGCCCACAAATCGTTATAGGCAATCAACAGTGTTTGAAGCAGGTTGATATCCTTTTCGGGAATGACGATACCAATAGTCAATGTTGCCAAAATAAAGATGGCAAGGATGGCAACGACGGCGATAAATACAGCCTTTGGGAACTGTTTAGCGGGGTTTCCCATCTGATTTACGTGAACTGCCTGCATCTCCATACCTCCGTAGAAGAGAAATATGCCGGCTGCCAGAACCAGCGTGTTGAAGTTGGTGAGGTCGGGGAAGAATGGTTTGTCCAAGGGTAAGAAAATCTCTTTGCCCATAGCCAAGTATATGATTCCAAGCAGGATGAGGATAGCGGCGGGAATAATTGTGCCGAAGAGACCGCCGAGGGTCGAGATTTTGTTGGCAGATTTTATACCGCGGAAGGTGTTAAAGGTCGAGAACCAGTATACCCCCAGTAAGATGCAGACGGTGAATATTTTGTTGCCGGCAAGCCAAGCGTCAAATGAGACGGGCCAAAAGGTGTATGCCAGAGCAACGGATGCGAACATCAGCACCGAAGGAAACCATATGACCACGGTTTGCCACTCTAGGTACATTGCAGCCAGTCCCCACTTGGGTCCAAAAGCCTCTGACACCCAGCGGAAGAGACCGCCACTCTTTGTCCAAGTAGATGCCAGCTCGGCACAGACCAACGCAAAGGGAATCAAGAAGAATATTGCGGCAAAGACATAGTAGAAGATGGAGGTGAGTCCAAATTCGGCTTGCGAGGGGAGTCCGCGTAGCGAGATGATTGTGGTAATAATCATAATCGCCATAGCGATAGTTGATAGTGAGGCAACTACGGCACTTTTGGGTTTGTTATTATTTTCCATAGCTTTTTGTGATATGTGATATGTGATATGTGATATGTGATTTGTGATTTGTGATTTGTGATTTTCAGAGCCGACCTATAAGTCCTAAACGTCCTACCCGTCCTACCCGTCCTAAAAAAATCACAAATCACAAATCACAAAAAATATTTATTTAGCAATTACGGGATAGGCATCCGCAACTTTCGTGCCATAACGGTAGTGAACGCCGGGTTGAGCGGTGAAAGATACGTTGCTTGCCGCCTCGAAAACCATAACTATGTCAGAGCCGCCGAATTGGAAGTATGAAATTTCCTCGCCCTTGCGAAGTGTCTGACCCACCTCGGCGGTAACGATTACCGAGGAAACCTGAGCCATACCCATAGGAAGGATTGCAACCAGACCGATTGGGGAGTCGAGGACTATCAGACCGCGAGTTTGCATAAATTCGTAGCCTGCCGAGTCGGGAGCATCGAACTTGCGCGACATTTTGAGCTTCTTTGGGGCATTGGGGTCGTCAGTTGCCGCCACGGCATTAACTTCGAGATATACGGTGCCTTGGATTACACGAGCCTCTACTACACGACCGGCTACGGGTGCGTGTTGGCGGTGATAGTCAAAGGTATTGAGGAATGAGTGGGTGAAGTATCCGCCCACGAAACGGTCTTTATAGGGGCTGCCTTCCAATAGCTCCATAATGCGCCACTCCAAACCCTTGATGTTCACGTGAGAATCCTCGCGAATCTCCCACTGACCGGCAAAGGTAGAGTCGGCAGGCTGAACGATGACTTTGGAGTCTTCGATGGCTGCAATGGGGCGACGACCCGGCTTGAGGTAGCGTCCAAAGAGTTGATTATAAGACTTCCAACCGCCACGTGGACGCGCTGCCTCGCTCATATTGTAGATTGTGCAGTCATAAAAACTCTTTTCGGATTCGGGAGTCAGCGACTCGGGTGTATCCATAAATTCGCCTAAAGCATTTACGTAATCGACCATCCATTTTGAGAGCGGAGTCAATTCGGGCATCTTGTCGTGAGGAACGACTTTGTTTTGAAGCTCCAAAACTGGCGATTGGTCGAACAAGAAGTAGAACTTACAAACGTGTTCGTATACCACCCTGCCCGGAGCGTTCTCTGTCGGAGTCCAGTACAGCAGGTCGTTAATCCACTTATAGAAATCCTCAAGCGTCTTAATATCAGATAGCTGCTCAATATTGTAGGTTTGAGTTTTCTTGAATGCCTTCTCGAATTTCTCTTGCCAGTTGTGTTTTTCGATGAGCCCTAAAAGCTCGTTTACCACTGGGTGGTAGGTTGCATTTGTTTTCATAGTGTTTATGGTTTTTTGTTTATTAGTCACTCGTGTTTTTACAATGTTTTCATCACCTCGTCCCGTGCAGCAACTACGCAATCCACAACGTGCTGCATAACTTCGGGCGTTACAAAGACATTCATCGGATAGGTCTTCAGGGCATATACAACCGCTTGGCTGTCTGTGCCGTCGCCATTGTATGACGTTGTGCGGAAACCTGTGCTGTATGCCATATGGGGAGTGAATTTGCCGTTCACCTTGTGTCCGTTCAAGTACCACTCGAATAGTTTCTCGCCGATGGCTGCCGTAAGTTCGTTGTTTCGGATAAGCTCTGCACGGTGTGCGGGGTCTTCAATCTCTTTGCGATATTGGTCGTCACCATTTACGCCGTCTGCGTAGACGCGGAAGAGGGTGATAAATCCTGTATTGTCGGGGTCTGCACAGACAAAGTTTTTGTGCTTCTCGATAAGGTTTTGGAAGTAGTATCGTACTTCGAGGATGCCACCCAAAATTGCCTGCAAACCCTCCAATCCCAGGTATTTAAGAGTTGCCCACCCAGCCAGCGAGCCGGCGCCGCTACGCGAAACCTCCAGCGTATAGTACATTGGATTATATGGTGTCACCTCCTGTAGGTAGGCATACGAGCCACGGCGCATTATGGATTCAAACTCGGCTGAGTCGCGGTAGACAAAGCAACTGGAAGTGTAGGGCGCAAAACCGAACTTATGGAAATCCACACCGATGGCATCGGCATACTCGATACCCTTAATTATATCGAGGTTCTGTTTGAGAATTTCTATAACCTCGGGCGAAAAGCCGAGCGGATTATTCTCGAAATCATAGTAGCGGAACACCATCCACGACCAACCTGCCACTGCATCGGCATATAGGAGTGCCTTGCCGTAACCCTTTGGGTTGGGGTATTTGTCGAGAATCTCTCTTACGTGGGCAATAGGGTCGAAGACGCTTGCATCGGTTGTGCCCATTGTGCAGACCACAGAGGCGATAGGCGTGCCTGCCTCAACCAACTCCTTCACCTTAGCCTCCAGCAGGGCTACATCCATTTGGTTTGTTTGCGGGTCAGTGGGTATCTGAACGATGTTGTCCATACCCAAGCCCGACCAGTCGGTAGCATTAGCCCTACAGTAGTGTGATTGTGTAGAAACCAGCACTTTGGCATCGGTGCGCACGCCCTTTTCGCGTGAATCGGGCAGAACTCGTGTCAGAGCGTATTTCACACCATAAAACCAACAACCGCTCCCTCCGTAAGTGTAGACACAGCCCGTGTTTTTGGGATTCCAACCAAAGAGGTTTCCAAGCATACCTGCCGATTCCAATTCCGCTTTGTGAACGTTCCACGCAAATTCGCCCTCGATGATGTTTGGCATAAACATCAGCGGAAGGATTGAGGCTATGATACTTGCCGTATTGGGTTGAGGCCACACATTTGCCATTGTCAGCGGGCTGTTTACGTTGGGCATACCCTCGAAGAGTTTCACACATTCACCAATGACCTTGTCCAGCTCAGAGTGATTTTGGGGAATTGCGACATTCTTAACCTCGGGATAGGTGTACTCTAATTTAGAATTCTTGCCAAGGTAGGCAGGACCGCCCGGCTCCTGTTTGAGGTTGTCTACGAGTTTGATTGCCTCGGCTATACCCTTTGCTAAAGGGTCGTTTTCGTCACGATATGGTGAGGGAAACTCGGCGGTCATCAGTTCTCGGAACTTTGCCCATTTTGCATCTGCGGGTTCATCCTTGCCGCTGTGCCAAACTTTGTCGGTTGTTGTTTTCATAGCTTTTTATACTATTATTGTTCGATTGAAAATACAAAATGTCTACTCCTGATTGCAGCCCACGCTGCGGCTATGATTGCCAATATACTACAAATCAAAAATGGTGCCATACTATCGTTTTTTGTAGCAAATATTTCGTTGAGCAGAGTAACTATAAATGGTGCTATAACAATGGTTAGGTAGTTGATAGCCATCACCCAAGCCAGTGTTACGATTGTGCCTTTGGGGGTGGATGTTTGTGTGGCTTTGTCATAGACTAGGGGTTGGATAAAACCATAACCGAAACCTACGAGCAACACTGCTGCGCCGATGGGAATGGTGTGTGGGAGGAGTACTATTATGAGTAGTCCTGCGGCAATCATTGCCAAGGAGTATGCCACGGCAAAACGTCCGTAGAATTTTCTCAGGCGATTCATCCCCAATCCCGGAGCCATAATGGCAAGGAAGAGCAGGGATGTGAGTATGCCCGAGGTTGTGCTGTCGGGAACAATGAATGAGAGGTTGAGAATCACAATCACAGCCACATACCCCGCCACCAAGTAGAGTAACATTGTGCCCGCAAGTGCCCCGAAGTTGTAGTTTCTGCCCGGCTTTACCACTGTATTTGCCATCTTGGCATCATTGATTTGAGCCTGCTTTTCGGGGCTGATAGCGGGCTTCTCCAAGAAGCGTGCCATAATGAGTGCGAATACCGGTAACAGGTAGACAACGAATGGCAGATGCCAATTTACCCCTGCCAACCATCCTGTTACCAGTGTTGCTATCACCAATGTGAGATTTGCGATAGCCGAACTTATGCCCAACTGTGCGGTGCGATATTTGCCTACGAAAAATTCGGCTATAAAGCCTGTCGAAAGCGGAATAATCATACCCGCCCCCGCACCAAGGATGGTGCTCAGGATGATTAACTCACCAATGGATGTTGCGAAGATACAGAGAGAACCACTTATAAGGAATATTATTAGCCCAATAATAAGCATCCTAACTTTGTTGTACCCCACTGATAGGTAGCCCGAAAGCAGTATAAATGGAATAATGAGTAGCGAGGGGATAGAGGATAGCATCTCAATCTCGAGCTTAGTGGCATCCGGAAATATTTTTGTGAGGCTGCCCAGAATGGGCGAGACCGCTAATCCCGGCAGCGAGATGATTGCCGAAATTGTCCACACAGAGACGAGTGTTCTCAGGGTTATTTTTCCCTGACCTGTTTCGATTTGCACAGCTCTTTTTTATAGAGCGGCTGTGCAATTATTGTGCCAAAGTTGAAATAATACTCTTTTTTAAGGGGGCTTCTAAAAATTCCAAAACAACCAACTGAACGTTACTCTGAACAATCTCAAGGTGGTGATTTACCAACTTTTAGAAGCCGTCTTAATCGTTCTTGCCCATTTTTAAGACTCCTTCTCTTTGGAATTGGCGCACCCCACTTAGCATTTAAGGGGACTTCTAACAATCAATTATTAGAAGCCCCCTTAAATACTAAGTAGGGAAAAGAATTATTACTACTTACAATCCCTTAAAGATATTGTACGCTCTCTCCACCGCATCGCAGTATGCCCGTGAGGTGATTGTAGAGGCGGTAATGGCATCCACATCGCCGCCATCTTTTTTGACTGCAAGTTTATAGTCGGCAAGATTCTTGCCCTCGAACTGTACCGAGAAATTAGACTTCGACTTTTCGATTTTATCACCCAGACCCGGTGTCTCCTTCTGCTCGATGACCGACACTGCGTTGATAGCACCCTCTTTCGATATGCCGACCATCAAAATTATCTTACCCCCGAAACCATTCTTCGAGAATGTTTCGATGGCATACCCTCTCAACTCCCCCCCCACCTTGGCGGGATAGATTCGCACCTGCTCGCCATCCACCTCCTTGGTGATAACCTCAGCCGAAGGGTCATTGTCGAAAGTGGGCATCACCTCTTTGATAGCGTTGTTGGTCTTTGCCACCTTCGCCGCTGCAATAGGCTGCTCGGTAAGCATATAGACCCCTCCAACAGCCCCTGCCGCCACCAAGGTAATCACCAGCAGCACCAATACCATATTTCTTAAATTACTTTCCATATCTTATTTTTGATTTCTCCGCGGTTGAATTATTGATTGTTTCTTTTTTGGCTCGTAAGATTTTAATCCTTCATCGCCCGTAAAAATTACTACTTCGTGAATTATCGGCATTTTATTGTAGAAATTAGCAACATCAACAATAGAAGCATCACCGTATGAGTGGTCTGAGTTAATGTTCTCTCTCCATCTTTTTGCTACCATTTTCAGGTTTTCGCCTTCCCACAGAATACTTTGTTTAGAAAACGCTGCCCAAGGCGAAAGACCATTCACTGTATCGTTAATCCAATTTTCAAATTTTGTTGCAATATGATGTTTATCACCCGGACACTGACTAATATGATTTCCTGTCTCGATTATGGCTGCAAGAGGTAATACCAAAATGGAATTTTCGGACAGAGCCTTCTCAATTTCCGTCTTAACCTTGTTGTAATCATAAATCACCTCTCCTTTACCACAAGTCTCTTTCTTTGGTACTTGCAACCATACACAAAGAATTGATGTGTCTAAAATAATCGCCTTCATAGCACTATTTTATTTTGTTGATAGTCATCAATTCCCCTACTGAATATGTCGCAAGTAGTTTTGGTAGCATCTCCATATCTTCTAATAACTTTATTTGGCTATTACCTGTCTCGTTGTTTCTGTTGATGTATTGAATAAATGGTATCATCTCAACTTCAAGAGCATCAATTAGAGCAGGATTGTGCGTTGTGCATAATACATCAATTTTTCTTTGAGCACCTAGCTCCTTTAACATTGCCACAAGGTTCTTTGCTCTGGAAGGGTGCAAGCCATTATCAATCTCCTCTATAATAAGCAGACTACCCTCCTTGCCCAAAATCAATGCCGTTATTATGGCTAAAAATCTTAACGTTCCATCCGACATCCCACTCGCATCTACAATATTTTTTTGACTCTCTGTCCAGCCTTCCTCACAATACAACATTGCATAATTCTGAAATAGACCGGTTTTTTCAGCCCATACCTTATTAATATCGCTCTCGGGCAACGGTTTCAAATATTTAGTCAATAAACCTTCAACTCTCTCTTTTTCGGCTTCATTTAGAGCCGCCAGTACTCCTGCTATATTTTTGGCATCGCTTCTTAAACTTCCATCCAAGAGAGAGACATCACGCATATTTGATGGAATTGGGTCGAGTATGAAAATATCTTGCAAGGCACTTTTTACAATAGCAGCAGCTTCTTTAATCTCTTTGAGAACCGGTAATTTATCTACCTGACTAAGCGTGCTATATGCTCTATTCATATCTATTCTCTTGGGCTTACCCTGGCGAGCACTATACCAATAGACCACCATAACCGGAGACCCCTCACCGACTGAGTAGTATAACTGCCGAGTTTTCACTTGGGATTTTTCACCTTTTGCAACTATCCACAAACTCTCATAAGATAACTCGACACTTTTTTCACTATTCCTCTTAAGTTTAATTTCATACTTATAATCGAAGTTTTTACTTTCTGAATCTACCAATACCGAAAGCGTGCAATCATCTGCACCTTTTCTAATAAACCACTCTGAACCACCACGAATGGGCGTTGTTACTTGGTCGCCGGAAATAGCACTCTGAATAGATAGACCCATTGCACTCCTGAATAACATTAGAAAAGCATCCAAAATATTGGACTTTCCACTCGCATTTGTCCCAATGATAATAGTCAAAGGATCAATGTAGAGTATAGAATTATCAAAACTCTTCCAATTATTGATATGTAACTCCTTTATCATCTCTTTATTTTTTCGCCAAATCGCTTAGGCTTAATATACATATTAATCAGCGGAACGCAGGCGTTCATAATCAGAATTGCGAACGAAATACCTTCGGGATATGCGCCCCATACGCGTATAAGAATGGTTATCAATCCAATACCGGCTCCGTAGACCAACATTCCGGCACGGCTCATTGGCGAGGTAACATAGTCAGTCGCCATATATACTGCCCCCAGCAGAGCACCACCCGCGAAGATATGGAAAAGAGGATTAACATAATGTAACGGGTCTACCAACCACAGTACTGAGGCGAAAATTGCCATCGTCGAGAGCACGGCAACCGGTATGTGCCAAGTGATTATCTTTCTGAATAACAATACCAAACCACCAAATATTATCAGCAGCCCCGCAATTTCGCCCAGCGAGCCATCCTTGAATCCCATTATCATATCTGAGATTCCTCCTGCCGGAATAATCTCCGTGAGGGGTTTACCTTGGCGAAGTGCCTCTTTCACGAAACCAAGTGGGGTAGCACCCGTGAAGCCATCCACGGTTGCACCCGCCATCTCGAAAGAGGTCATCTGCACAGGAAACGAAATCAACAAAAAGACCCGCCCCACCAACGCCGGATTGAAGAGGTTTTTGCCCAAACCTCCGAAACTCATCTTGCCGATGCCGATGGCAACTGCTGAGCCGAGCACAACAAGCCAGATGGGAATGGTTGCCGGCAGGTTGAACGCCAACAAAAGCCCCGTCAGCGCAGCCGACCAGTCGGAAAGCGTATTTCCTATTTTTAATAGATATTTACCTATCAAAAATTCAAAAACCATACAGGAGAGCACCGCAACTGCCGTTACATAGATTGCCTGTAAACCGTAGATAAAGACCGAAAATGCAAAGACGGGCAGCAGCGTAAGCACTACCGTGAGCATAATTTTCTTCGTCGAGTCGCCACCGTGCAGGTGGGGCGAGGGGGAAACTATCTTCATATTTTTTTGAAAGTCAATGTTATTATTTGTTTATTAGAGCTTTTGGGCTGACAAGCTGTTCCGTTCCCAAAACACCCCGTTCGCATAACCTTGAATAGTGCTGTCAAAAGCGACCATCGCAAGTCGTTTTTGGGCAATCAGTGCATACTCTCTGTTTATTTCGACTCCGCAAAACCGTCTGCCAAGTTTCTTTGCCACAACCGATGTTGTACCACTACCCAAAAAAGGGTCAAATACAACTCCATCCTTCGGAGAACTTGCCAGTATCAATTTAGCTATCAGCTTTTCCGGTTTCTGTGTCGGGTGTTCGGTATTCTCCGGCATCGACCAATAGGGCACTGTGATGTCGTCCCAAAAGTTGGAGGGATGAGTCAATCTGAAATTTCCATCCTCTTCCTGCTGCCAATCTTTTGGTTTACCCTCTACTCGGTATAGGGCAATCACCCTGCGCTTTATCTTCACCGAATCTACATCGAAATAATAATCCTTTGGATTTTTGACTGCAAACCAAATATCCTCCATCGAATTTTTCCAATTCGAGGCTGCCCCTCGCCCTTTTTCGCGCTGCCACGTTATACGATTCAACACAGTAAGTTCCTCTTCAATCACCTCTTGCATTGCCGATGTCGAACGCCAATCTCCACACATATATAGAGTTCCATTAGGCTTTAACAACCGACAAACCCTACCAAACCAACTTTTTAAGTATTTATAATAATCGTCGGACGAAGAGGCTTTGAAATCCAATCCATTAAAGTTTTTTGAGAGGTTATAGGGTGGGTCTATAATTATCAAGTCGGCAAATTCGGCGGGTAGTGATTCCAAAACTTCAAACAAATCAGCACAAATAGTCTTGTTGGTCACCTCATCTTTAGTGTAACTTTTCTTTGCAAACAACAAATCCCCCTCGTAGATTTTATCCTCTGGGGTAATATAAATTGTCTTATTCCTCGGCGAAATGTCTTTCTGCGGCATAAATTTATTTTCTACTTCTAATTAATTTCATCGTCTCCGCCTTACCCAAACGGATGTAGTCCAACAGGGGCAGTGCCGCCGGGCAGGTGTAGGAGCAACATCCACACTCGATGCAGTCCGTTACGCGCTCCGCCTCCAACCTATCCCAAAGCTGCATCTTGCTAATTTTGCAGAGCAAGTATGGTTCGAGACCCATTGGGCATACATTCACACACTTAGCGCACGAAATACAGGGGGATGGCTTGGCTCTGCCCGCCTTTTCCGATGGCATCAACAGCACGCCCGAAGTACCCTTTGTTACGGGTGAAGCCGTGTTTGCCATTGCTCGCCCCATCATCGGACCACCATTTATTATCTTGCCCGTATTTTCGGGTTCGCCACCGCAAGCCGCTATCAACGTGTCGATTGGCGTTCCGATTCGCACCAATAAATTAGAAGGTTCTCCCAGAGCCAGACCCGTAACCGTTACAACTCGCTCAATCAGCGGTTTGTTCTTCTGAACAGCCTCATATACAGCATAAACCGTACCCACATTCTGCACCACCGCACCCACCTCAATCGGCAATGCACCACTCGGCACTTGCCGCCCGCACACAGCCGCAATCAACTGCTTTTCACCTCCTTGTGGATACTGCACCTTTAGTGATACAACCTCCACACCTTTGTATTGTTTCGATTTCTCGGTAAGGTGTCGTATAGCATCGGGCTTGTTATTTTCTACACCTATATAACACTTCTCGACACCGATTGCTCGCATAACAATAGTGCAGCCAACCAAAAACTCGTCCGCCTTTTCCAACATCACGCGATGGTCGGCAGTGAGGTATGGCTCGCACTCCACGCCGTTGATAACTAGCATTTCAGCCCTTTTGCCCGGAGGTGGTGAAAGTTTTATATGTGTCGGAAAAGTTGCTCCGCCAAGCCCAACGATGCCTGCATCTGCAATTTTTTTAACGATTTCCTGAGGCGATAGCGAGCACTCTCTCACCAAAACGTCGGAGCGGTCAATAGCCTCGTTCCACTCATCCCCCTGTCGGTCAATAACCACCGCCATCCTACGTACCCCACCCCCATCCGGCGTTAGCTCCACAGCCTTCACCACTCCACTCACCGATGAGTGAATATTTGCCGATACAAAGCCCGCAGCCGTAGCAACCACGTCGCCCACGAGCACCTTGTCCCCCTTTTTGACACAAGGAGTTGCCGGTGCGCCGATATGTTGCCCCGTAAAAATGGCAACTTGTGCGGGTAGCTCCGCTGGCGCGATTGATGCTGATGCCGATATTTTATAGTCGTTGGGGTGGACACCCCCTATTGGAAAAGTCTTCATTCTTACCATATTAGTTTTTTTCCATCAACTGAACATCTTCTTTATGGGGAGTTCTAATAATTGATTTTTGAAACTCCATTTAACAACAGTGGTAATTCACGTGTGATTATTGCCCACACCTTCAACTCCCACTTTTGAAATTTCTCTCGGGAGGCATAAACTCCTCAATCTGTTCAATAGCAATCTTTATATCTTCCAACCAAATAATTATTTTTCGTCGCTTAATCCTTGCACAACCTGTTCTTTGCGTGGCGGGAAATTCACCTCCCAAATCGCCCCCGTTGGGCACTCGACTCCACATTTTCTGCATAATTTACACTTTTCGGGATTGATATATGCCAAGTTATTCTCCAGTGTTATTGCCTCGAAAGCGCAACTCTTCACACATTTACCGCAACCAATGCAAGCCACCCCACAAGCCTTGCGCGCCACAGCACCCTTGTCCCGATTTACACACGACACAAAAATCCGACGACCCTTCACCCCCCTCTTTCGCAACTCAATAATCGCCTTTGGACACGCCGCCACACACGCCCCACACGCCGTACACTTCTCTTGGTCTACCTCGGGCAAACCTGTTTCGGGGTTAATGAAAATCGCGTCGAACCGACAAACCACCACACAGTCGCCCTTACCCAAACAACCCCACGTGCAACCCGTCTCCCCGCCATAGAGCGAGGCAACCACCGCACACGAGTCAGCACCCACAAATTCGTTTGTTCGCGCACGGTTGCAATAACTTCCCGCACACCTGACCACAGCAACGGCAGGCTCTTTCTCGGGCGCAGCTTTTCCCAGCAGTGCTGCAACCGCCCTCATCGTATCGCCACCGCCTACGGGGCAAAATAGTGCCGAGATATCCTCCTGCTCGACCAATGCCGTAGCAAACCCGCGACACCCCGGAAATCCGCATCCCCCGCAGTTTGCACCCGGAAGCAACGCCTCACTTTGGTCTATACGAGGGTCTTCATATACCTTAAATTTCTGAGCTACAAAGTATAGTATCACGGCTGCAACCACGCCTAACCCTACCAGTACTATAATTGTGAATAGCAGTGCTTCGTTCATATTTGTCTATTGTATTTTCTCGGAATTGATTGTAATGATCGCCTTGGGAAAGAGTTTTTGTATTCTCTCGACTCCCCTTGTATCAATATCTCCGTGGAGGTTCAAACGGTCAATTTCTACTTTTGCCAACTGATCCGGAATGTTGATTTTGCCATCAAAAATCACCTGTAAAAATGGTATTCGTTTCTGTGCTAAGAACTCCTCGGGAATGGTTTTAATGTTTTTCAGAACCACATTTTTATTGCGTTTGAGTGTTATTTCCAACTCTTTTGCACTGTCTTTCTCGCGAATAAACCAACCTACTGCCGGCTTCAGAGCAAAATTTGCATCGCTTTGCTCTGCGCCGAAAAAGCCTGCCCAAACCTCCATATCACTCTTCTTTTTGGTTGCTTGGTCTATAAGTTTGAAATCGACGGTAACATATTGCTTGGGTAATTTTCCGATGTCATTAATCTCTTTCATATCAAGAAGGTTACCATCGATGTCGTAAGGGAAAAAGGTGGCAATCCATCCGTCAATCACTCCGGGCTTACCATACACCTCGGATGTATGATATTTGAACATTTCGCGCCAAAAATCTTTATTGACATTACCTCTTGATGCCCTTACAAACTCCTTCATTATCCTCTCTATCTTTCCGGTCCACCAATCCATCTCGAATCGTTGTCCAAGGTAGTGCACCTTATCCACCAACAGTTCCCAATCGTTGGTGGTTCCCAATAGGGTAAACTCAGGGATACCACAAACAATTCTAATGGCGACAAAATCGAAATAGGAACTCACACCACCCATTATGTTGATTTGCGAGGCGATAACGTCTGTTGGGGTGGTAGTTGTAAAGTTACAGCTAAGATTATTCATCAAATCAGTGCCCGTGTATTTTGCAATTTGCTTGGAGAATTGCGGAAAAATAGCATCCCAATTATCTTTTTCAAAAGTTGCTACCAGCTCCTTTTTGCGTCCGAACTCTACAAAGTTTTTGCGTAAATCTTCCGAATGCAAATTCAGGTGTTGCATAAATCCCTGACTAATCAGCAACCACATAATATCGGGCGAAAGTACCACCGGACGATGTTCTGCATAAGCCTGATAGATGGTGTTGAGAAAGGCGTGCTCTCGGAAATTGACTATTTTGTCATTGGCTTTGCTTACCGCCTTGATTTGAAAGGGAAAATCTGATGTATCAATTTTGTACCGGTTTACAATAGCTAGTTTACAGACGTCCTCAAATGTTTCAACAGGCAGCAGAGCAGTTGGTTTAGATAAGTTCTCCACGCGGAAGGTTACTCCGTTCTTTATCTCCGTCTGTGCCCTGAGCAGCAGCGGTGTGGAAATTAACAAGAGGGTCAGTAGTTTTTTTATCATTATTCTATTTCTATTGAAAGTTCGCTTTGCAGTTTATTTCTGAAAATGTGCAGTATCACAAAGTACACAGCCAATACGCCAAGCACTATTGTACCAATTAAGGCTTCGCTGAATGCAAAATTCTGCAGAACAATAAGCAGTGTAATAGCCAATACAACAGGCAACAAATACGCGAGCACAACGGCACTAAGACCTTGCGCACGCGTGACTGTGAGCACCACCTCATCTCCTACTTTCCTATCTTTTCCATCGTCCGCCAGCACCAAATTGCGTCCCTCTTTTCCTGTGGCACAGGCTGACTGTGCTTTGCACGCAGCACAAGCCTCTTGCTTACAAATTGCAAGATGCAACATCCCGTCTTCAACCTTGGTTATGGTTGCCCTTTGTCTCAAAATGTTTATTGAAGTTTCACACAAAGATAATAATTTTATTAACTTTGAAAGTCGAAACAGCAAAAAAATGAATAAAAGTTGTGATTTTTTGGTTATAGGCTCGGGAATAGGCGGGCTGAGTTACGCGCTGAAAGTGGCAGAGGCGGGCAAGGTTATTATTGTAACCAAGTCTAAACTGACTGATAGCAATACATATAAGGCCCAGGGAGGAATTGCTTCGGTTATGGCTCTGCCCGATGATTTCGAGCAGCACATTAACGACACGATGATTTGCGGTTCCAATAAAAGTAATCGCGAGGTTGTGGAACTTATTGTGAAAAATGCACCGGTGCAGATTGAGCAGTTGGTGAGGTGGGGCGTGGCTTTTGACAAAGACGTTGTCGGCAATTACGCATTGGCGCGCGAGGGGGGGCATACCCAAAATCGCATCCTCCACCACAAAGATTTTACGGGTGCCGAAATCGAGGAACGCCTTGCTGCCTTAGTGTGCGAACACCCTAATATAGAAATACTTGAAGAGCATTTTGCAGTCGATTTACTCACACAACATCATCTGGGGAAATTGGTGAAACGCTCCCTGCCCGGAACAGAGTGCTATGGGGCTTATATTATTGATTTGAAACAACGTAATGTTATCACGTTGCTCTCTAAAATCACGGTTTTGGCAACCGGAGGCGTTGGAAACCTTTACCACACAACCACCAACCCTGCCGTGGCAACGGGTGATGGCATTGCTATGGCGCACCGCGCCAAGGCTATAATCGAGGATATGGAGTTTATCCAATTTCACCCCACTGCGCTTTACAATCCCTTGGAACGTCCTCAATTCCTTATTTCCGAGGCGGTTAGGGGTTATGGCGGCATCCTTCGTACACAAGATGGGCGCGAGTTTATGCACCTCTACCACCCGATGGGCTCACTTGCGCCGCGCGATATTACGGCGCGCTCGATTGATAACGAGCTCAAAGCCAGCGGAGATGATTTCGCATATTTGGATGTCACACATAAAAACGGAGAGCAGACGCGCGAAGATTTCCCTAATATATATGAAAAATGTCTCTCACTCGGGATTGATATCACTAAGGATATGATACCTGTGTTGCCGGCAGCGCATTACAGTTGCGGCGGGGTCAAGGTTGATACCAATGGAGAGACTTCAATCAAGAGGTTGTACGCCGTGGGTGAGGTTGCATCAACAGGATTGCACGGGGCTAATCGCCTAGCATCCAATTCTTTGATTGAGGCAGTTGTGTATGCCGACTTTGCCGCCTGCCATTCTCTTGCCAATATTAGTAGGTATGGTTTGCAGCAGGGTATTCCGGCGTGGGACTACAAGGGTACCTCGCATCCCGAGGAGATGGTGCTTATCACTCAGTCTTACAAGGAGGTGCAACAGATTATGAGCTACTACGTGGGCATTGTTCGCAGCAATATTCGACTTGAGCGGGCGATGCAGCGGATGCAGATTATCTACGAGGAGACCGAGCACCTCTACAAGCGCTCGACACTGAGCCAAAAATTGTGCGAATTGCGCAATATGATAGCCGTTAGTTACCTCATTATCAAGCAGGCACAGCAGATGAAGGAGAGTGTCGGACTACACTTTTCGCTGGACTATCCGATGAATTAGTAAGGGCGGATTGATAAGTAGGGTAAAGCGGTGCAATAATTATTTTCCCCTACTTACAAATCCACATAATAAAGTTCAAAAGCATAGTTTATGCCGTTTCTTACTTTCTTATTTTCTGCCTTTCTCGCGTTCTTGCCAAGCAAGGGAGGATGCGCCGAGTACGGCTGCATTTTTGCCTGATATGCCGGATGGGAGCAACTTCACTTTGTTGCGGAAGTTGCGCAACATATTCATCTCCATTGAACGTTTTGTGGGCTCGAAGATATATTTGCCCGCTTTTGCCAAGCCCCCGAAGAGGATTATAGCCTCGGGCGAGGTGATGGTTACCGCGTCGGCAAGCGCCTTGCCGAGCATCATACCCGTGTATTCGTATGCTTCGATTGCCAGAGGGTCGCCTGCCAAGGCTGCTTTGGTAATCATTTCGGCTGTGAGGTCGTTATATGTAACGTTGCGGAACTCACTCTCTTCCAAGTGGTCTGCCAGTAGTTTGAAGGCTGTGCGTTTGATGCCTGTTGCCGATACGTAGGTCTCCAAACACCCCTTGCGTCCGCATCCGCATTGGCGTTCGCCGCCGCTGATGACAACGTGTCCGAGCTCGCCCGCGTAGCTGTCGCTACCGTAAATCATCTCTCCATTGGCAACAAAACCGCTACCAAGACCCGTACCCAAAGTCACAACAATGAAATCGCGCATTCCCTTTGCCGCTCCGTACATCATCTCGCCGATGGCTGCCGCATTGGCATCGTTGGTGATGATAACGGGCAGGTTTGGAAAATATTTCTTAAACTTCTCGACAAACGGCACACGTCCCTGCCAAATCAGGTTCGCCGCGTTCTCGATTGTACCCTGATAATAGTTGGCATTGGGCGCACCAATGCCGATACCCACCAATTCACACGGCTCGTCATAAGCCTTAATAATGCTTTGGATGCCAATATACAGTTCTTCCAAATATTGGTCGAAATCGGGATATTTCTTTGTTGGGATAACTCCCTCGCCATACATATTACCCTCTCTGTCCACAAGACCGAATACAGAGTTTGTTCCGCCGATGTCGATACCTACTGCTAATTGTTTCATTATTTTTTATTGATTATTTGTATGAAAAATGTTATTATACTCAGCCTTTACGCACCATAAAGTTATGAATAAAAAATTAATTTCCTAACATTTTATCGAAAATTTGAACTGCACAGATAGAAAAAAGAATCATTTTCGTAAATTTGCAAGGCGTAAAAGTAGACAAGAATTTAATAAATATGGTTGAAATATCCGATTTTATAATCAAACTAACATTATTTCAGATTGTTATCCTTGCCGTGCTGACCGTCGCTTTTGTGATTCAGCTCGTATATCTACTGTATTATGGTGGGTTGGCGGCGAAGAAGGGAGAGGTGCTCCGCCACACCCGAGAGTGTGAGGGGGTGACTATTGTTGTGATTGTCGGCGAGGATTACGACTACATCGAGAATGGTTTGCCGATGTTGTTAGAGCAGGATTATCCGCTTTTCGAGGTGGTGGTGGTGAATGATTGCGGCGGCTTTGATGTTGATTTAGAGCTAAATAAGCTGACAAGGGTTTACGACAACCTCCGATTTACGACCATCAAAAGGGATGAACTCTTCAACCATTCGCGAAAGACACCTCTGAATATTGGTATCAAGGCTGCCAAATACGACCACATCATAATTACCCACACCAATGCCCTGCCCACAAACGAACGGTGGTTGGAGAGTATGGCGCGGGGCTTCACCGGGGCGGATTTGGTGATAGGCTACACGGGTTTGGATGTGAAAAAGGGGATTGTAAATGCCCTTTTGCGCAGTTCGCGGATGGCATCCTCTGTTCGATACCTCAGGGCGGCGCAGGCAACAAAACCATACAAGGGAATTTACAATAATATCGGTTTTACCAAGGGTATCTATATGCAAGTGAAGGGGTATAGCCATCTGAGAATGACCCTTGGCGAGGACGATTTGTTTGTGCAGAAGATTGCGGGAAACTGTGGGACAGGCGTTGTGGTGAATCCGCGAGCGACGCTTCGTCAGAGCACTTGTGGCGGCATCGGTTGGTGGTTTGCCGAGCAGCGCTACCGTACCTCCTCCTTCAGGCTCTACCCTATGGCAGTGCGCTTGAGAACTTTTTTCGACCTCGCCAGCCGCGCCCTATTCTTCCTCTCGGCAGTGGCAGCGGTGCTGTTTTTCAGTGACTATTATCTTTGGGGTGGAGTTGTTTTATTGCTGATAATAAGAGAGTTGGTGTTTATAATAACCTCTCGCAGAATTGCCAAGCGGCTGTGCGAGATAAAAATTATGTGGGGCTATTTTATCTACGACAAGATTGCTCCGCTGAGCGAGGCGATTCTGTGCATAAGTCGTAGATTATCACCACCAAGGATGATATGGATTCAGAATCAAAAGTAGACGCTTTGCTCGTTGAGGAGACCATTGCCGGTTGCCGCGAGTCCTATGACGAGCTTTTTGCGCGTTATCGCTCACAGGTGTTGGCAATGCTGACCTTGAGGTGTGGTGCAGACCAGGCTCAAGATATTATGCAGGAGGCGTTTATCAAAGGTTTTCTGAATATAGAGAAGTTTGATAACCACTTCTCATTTGGTGGTTGGATTTTTACTATTGCCCGCAACTTGGCTATCGACTATTCGCGCCGAAAGCGAGGCAATGCTCTGGAAATATGTCCGGAAACGCCCAGCTCGCTTCCCGACCCCGAGCAGAGTGTCATCCAGAGGCAGTTTCGCTCGAAAATAGAAAACATCATCCGCAAAATGCCCGCGAACTATCGCATTGTTTTTGAGCTTCGATACATAGAAGAGCTTAGTTATGAAGAGATTGCAACCCAATTAGGGATGCCTATTGGTACGGTTAAAACTCAAATCCACCGTGTGCGCGAGAAGTTTGTGAGGGGTATTTCCGAATAGATATTCTAGAAAAAATGATAGTAACAAAGAGCACAGGCAGTTGGTATACGGTTTTCGATATGGGCAGTGGAGAGGAGTTTCGTTGTCGTTTGCGGGGTGCGCTGCGCTTGGAGGGGCGACGTTCCACCAACCCCGTGGTGGTTGGCGATGAGGTGGTTGTTGAAAAGACAGCCGAGAGTGATTATCTGATTACGAGCATTCTACCTCGTAAAAATTACCTTATTCGTCGCTCCACAAACCTCAGCCGCGAGTCGCATATAATTGCTGCGAATATAGACTATATATATATAATAGTATCTGCCGAGCAGCCGCGAACCAATCCCGAATTTATTGATAGGGTGTTGGTTACGTGCGAGGCATACAAAATTCCTGCAACAATCGTTGTCAATAAGAGCGACATTGACAGCGGAGAAGAGTTTCGAGAGATTTACGAGTTAGCCGGTTACGAGGTGATTAATACATCTGTTAAAACGGGTGAGGGGATTGAGGAGTTGAGTAGTCGGCTCAGGGGCGGTTTGTCGCTGCTCACGGGCAACTCGGGCGTGGGTAAATCGTCAGTAATCAATGCAATAGACCCCTCGATAGGGGCGCGTGTGGGAAATATTTCTCACTACCACCGCAAGGGTATGCACACGACAACTTTTTCCGAGATTTTTAGATTGAGCAACGGAGGATTTATTATTGACACTCCGGGGATTAAAGGATTTGGATTGGTTGATTTGGACAATGATGAGCTTGCGCGCTATTTTCCGGACTTGAGCAGGTATGCGCCCGAGTGCGGATATTATAACTGCACCCATATTCACGAGCCTGATTGCGCTGTGATGCAGGCTTTTGCCGAGGGAAAAATCAGCGAAAGTCGCTATGAAAGTTACCTGAAAATGTTGGATGACGATGGAAAACACCGCAAATAAAATTGAGTACCTGCGGGAGTTTATGCTCCCCGAGCGGTTCGAGCGATTGGCAAGCCGTGTGGTCAATCGTACGCGCTATATGGCTCTTTGTCTGGAAGATATATTCTATCCGCACAACGCAAGTGCGGTGATTCGCAGCGCGGAAGCTTTTGGGATTCAGCAGATTCACGCTGTGCAGAGCCTATGCAAGTTCCAGCCGAGCCAAAATATCGTGCGCGGAACTGACCAATGGATAGATTTGCAAAGATGGGATGACACTCAGACCTTGGTCAATCATTTGCGCGCGGATGGATACCGCATAGTTGTAACCTCCCCGCGTGAGGGTGGGGCTACCCCTTCGGATTTTGATATTGAGGCGGGTAAGTTTGCTCTATTCCTTGGCACAGAAAAGACCGGAATTTCCGATTGGCTGATGAACGAGGCTGATAGCCATATACATATCCCGATGGTTGGCTTTGCCGAGAGCCTCAATATTTCGGTTTCGGCAGCCATTGCTACTAATATTTTAACGGAACGAATTCGAGCCAACTCCTCCATTGATTGGCGTTTAACAAGCCGGGAGCAGGAAAAACTGTTGTTTGATTGGCTCTGTTGTTCGATTCGCGATGTGGAAAAAATCTTGAGACGTATCTAAAACATTTCCGTGAATTCACGGGGGATTGGTGTGGAAAAGTCTAATTGAGAGCCTGTTACCGGATGGATAAAGGAGAGTGAGCCTGCGTGGAGCGCGACTCGTCCAATGGGGTTTGTTTTTGCCCCATACTTTTTGTCGCCAATGATGGGGTGGTTTATGTAGTTCAGGTGGCAGCGGATTTGGTTTTTGCGCCCTGTCTCAAGCTTTAATTCCAGCAGAGTATTTGTGGCTGACCTTTTCAAAACACGATAATCGGTATTGGCGATTTTGCCGTTTTCGCGCGTTGTGGCGTAGACAATAAGTGCTTTGCTCTCTGTGAGGTATGTGGAGATTCGTTCTTGCTCTTTCTCGACAACGCCCTCTACCACGGCATAATATTTGCGCTCAACCACCACCTCCGACCAATCTCTTTGCATCTGCTGCTTGATGTTCTGGTCTTTGGCGAACATCATTAGTCCCGAGGTCTCTCTGTCCAAACGGTGGAGCACAAAGATTCTTGCGGCAGGGTTGTCGCGTTTGAGGTAGTCGCTCAAAATAGAAAAGGCTGTGCGAAGCGGTTGTTTATCGGTGGCAATGGAGAGCAATCCCTCGCGTTTATTTATAACAATCAGGTAGTCATCCTCGTATACAATGCGCAGCTGGGGATGTCGAAAACTCTCCTTGGTTCGTTCGCTGGAAAACTCTATTGTGTCTCCTTTTTTCACGGGGAAATCAAACTGAGTTGTTGCACAGCCGTTTACACTTATTTGGCGGTGCGAGAGGTATGATTTGACAGTGGTTTTGCTCTTGTCGGCAAATATTTCGTAAAGGTATTCAAGGAGAGCTGTTTCTCGCTCGGCAATGATTTTTTTCATACGCAAAGGTATGTAAATTTCGCCAAAAATTGCTACTTTTGTTCTGTACACTCTACAATTCTAAAAATGTTTACACACCTACATACACACACACAATATTCAATCTTGGACGGGGCGGCGGCAATCAAGAAATTGCTCGCGCGTGCCGGCGAGTTGGGGCAGAGGGCGCTTGCCATTACCGACCATGGCAATATGTTCGGGGTCAAGGAGTTTCACGCGGCAGCGAATAAGGCGGGCATTAAACCGATTCTCGGTTGTGAGGTCTATGTTGCCACCGGCAGCCGCTTGGACAAGGGGGGCAAGGAAGACCGCGGCGGCGACCACCTTATTCTACTTGCCAAAAATCCAACGGGTTATCACAACTTGGTGCGGTTGGTCTCTTATGCTTGGACAGAGGGGTTCTACTATAATCCGCGTATCGACAAGGATTTACTCGCAAAATATCACGAGGGATTGATTTGCTGTTCGGCGTGCCTTGGGGGCGAGATTCCTCAATTTTTGTTGAAAAATGACAGACGGGGGGCTGAGGAGGCTGTGCAGTGGTTCAAAAACCTATTTGGGGAGGATTATTATCTTGAATTGCAGCTACACCCCTCGGGTAATTCATACATTGATGAGCGAGTATATCACAACCAAAAGCGTATCAACGGGGAGATAGTGGAGATTGCGGCAAAATACGGTGTTAAATGTGTGGCTACCAATGATGTGCACTATGTTAAGGCGGACGATGCCGCATCGCACGACCGTCTGATTTGCCTCTCCACGGGTAAGGATTTGGACGACCCCAACCGTATGCGATACACCACGCAGGAGTACCTGAAAAGCGAGGAGGAGATGCTCGCGCTGTTTGCGGAATATCCCGAGGCGGTGAGCAATACGCAGGAGATTGTTGATAAAATCGAAAGCTATTCGCTCAGTCACAAGCCATATATGCCTTCGTTTCCGCTGCCGGAGGGTTTTGAGATTGATTTCGAGAGATTGAGGAGTTCATTAGTGGTTTTTCTCAAAGAAAAAACCGAGTTGATAGAACTTGTGAATGCAGCTCAAAGCATTGAGAATCTGCCGTATTGTGCCGAATTGGAGTTGGCACGTCAGCAACTGTATTTGGAGCACATCTCGCGCGTAGGTTTCGCAAAAAGATATGGCGACAATCCCCCTGTGGCGAATGTGGAACGGCTTGACTTTGAGTTGAAAACCATTGAATGGATGGGGTTTCCGGGGTATTTTCTTATCGTTTGGGACTTTATTCGCGCCGGGCGCGAGATGGGTGTTTCTGTTGGTCCGGGGCGTGGTTCGGCGGCTGGCTCTGTGGTGGCTTACTGTTTGGGTATCACTAATATAGACCCCATAAAATATGACCTTCTTTTTGAACGTTTCCTGAATCCCGAGCGCATTTCGATGCCCGATGTCGATATTGACTTCGACGAGGACGGGCGCGAAAAAGTGCTGAAATATGTGGTGGATAAATACGGGCAAAAGCGTGTTGCTCATATCATTACCTTTGGTACGATGGCGGCTAAATCATCTATCAAGGATGTTGCGCGAATACACAAACTACCCCTTTCGGAGAGCGACCGTCTGAGCAAAATGGTGCCCGAATCGCCGGGGATTACCCTCGAAAAGGCGTACAAGGAGGTGCCCGAACTTGCTGCCGAGAAGGAGTCGGAGAACGATTTGATACGCGACACGCTTAGCTTTGCCGAGCGGTTGGAGGGTTCTGTGCGTCAGACTGGTGTCCACGCCTGCGGGGTGATTATCGGGAGCGACGACCTCGAAAATTTCATCCCGATGTCCACCGCCAAGGATGCCGAACTCTTTGTGGTTCAGTATGAAGGTAGTCAGGTGGAGGATGTGGGACTGCTCAAGATGGACTTTTTGGGACTCAAGACCTTGTCTATAATTAAGGATGCGGTTGAAAATGTTAAATTATCAAAAGGTATTGATATAGATATAGATAGCGTATCACTCGAGGATAAAAAAACCTTTGAGCTCTATTCGGCGGGCGACACAACGGGCTTGTTCCAGTTCGAGTCGCCGGGGATGAAAAAGCACCTTAGAAACCTCAAACCCAACCGTTTCGAGGATTTGATTGCGATGAACGCCCTCTACCGTCCCGGTCCGATGGAGTATATCGACTCGTTCATTCGCCGCAAACACGGACACGAAAAGATTGAGTACGACCTGCCCGATATGGAGGAGTATTTGGCTGACACTTATGGCATTACCGTCTATCAAGAGCAGGTGATGTTGTTGTCGCAAAAACTGGCGGGATTCACCAAGGGGCAGGCAGACACCCTTCGTAAGGCGATGGGTAAGAAGATGCGCGACGTGTTGGACAAGATGAAGGCGACCTTTATTGAGGGGGCGACTGCCAAGGGGCATCCGGCTGATGTTTGCGGGAAAATTTGGAAAGACTGGGAGGCGTTTGCTCAATATGCCTTTAATAAGTCTCACTCAACCTGTTACGCCTATGTCTCCTACCAGACTGCCTACCTCAAGGCGCACTATCCTGCCGAGTTTATGGCGGCACTTCTGAGCCGCAACCTGTCGGATATCAAGAAGATAAGCACCTTTATGGATGAGTGCAAACGGATGGGGGCTGCCGTGAAAGGTCCGGACGTAAATCACTCATACCTAAAATTTTCGGTAGACGAAAATGGTTTTATAAGGTTCGGTCTTGGGGGCATAAAGGGTGTGGGCGAAAATGCCTCACTCGCCATTATTGCAGAGAGGCGTGCGAATGGGCGGTTCAAGGATATTTACGATTTTGTGGAGCGAGTGCCGCTGCAAGTGGTTAATAAAAAGAATCTTGAGTGTTTGGCAACATCGGGTGCGCTGGATTCTCTTGTTAGTTTTCACCGCAGCCTTTTCTTCGCCACCGACCCCAAGGGGGGGAATTATATTGAGCAGATATTGCGCTACGGCAACTTGGTGCAGACCGAGAAGAACTCCGCACAAAACAGCCTCTTTGGTGATATGTTCGGCAACGAAGTTTCTGTGCAAAGACCCCTGCCAACCGAGGGTCAGGAGTGGGGTAAGCTGGAAATGTTGGAGAAGGAGCGCGAATTGGTAGGCATCTACCTCAGCTCCCACCCGCTGGACGACTACCGCTTGGTCATCGAAAAGTATTGCACCAACCCCCTTTCCGACCTTTCCGACATCAAAGCCCTAAACGGACGCAAAATTCGCGTTGCGGGGATGGTAACCTCGGTTAAACACCTAAGCACCAAGGCTGGTAAGCCCTATGGGCGAATGGTGGTAGAGGATTTTTCGGGCAGCCACGAGTTCACTTTTTTCTCGCGCGATTGGGAGAATTTCCGCCCTTTTTGTTTCGAGCAAAATGCCCTACTCATCAATGCACGCGTGGGCGAGCACCCCTTCCGACCGGGTGAATTGGAGTTGGCGGTGGAGTCGATGGAGCTTCTGAGCAAGGTTATTGACCGCATAAACAATATAGAAGTAGATATTTCCGTCAATGAAATCAGCGATGAATTTATCGACAATATTCACGGTTTTGCGCTCGCCAACAGCGGTAATATTATGCTCAATTTTAATATCTATGATGCTGAGGGTGGTGTGAATGTGAGGCTGAAATCTCGCTCGATGGGGGTAGAGTTGAATGGCGCGACGACAAATTTTTTCGAGGAGTATGGTTTGCAATTCAGAATTTCTTAGTAATTTTGTTTTCCGGCACTGGAGGGCAATGGCGGGCATCGCCATTCCCACAACCTCGGAAAACAACAAAACACTAAATACGATGGCATTAGAAATTAATCAATCGAACTTTGCGGAGCTCAAAGCTTCGGACAAACTTTTGGTAATCGACTTTTGGGCAGAATGGTGCGGACCCTGCCGAATGATTACTCCAATTATCGAGGAGTTGGCTGCTGAGTATGCAGATCAAGCCAATATCGGTAAGTGCGATGTAGACAGCAATGATGAGATTGCCACAGAATATGCAATTAGAAATATCCCCACGATTATTTTCGTGAAAGGCGGTAAGGTAGTTGATAAACAAGTGGGCGCAACGACCAAAGCCGCGCTCGCCGACAAAATCAAGAAAAACCTGTAAAAACGAAAGAGAGGGGGGTAGCTGCAAAGCCCCCTTTTTTTTTGCCGTGTTCGGCGCTGTGTTTCGTTTACAAAGCCAGTGGTATTTGACGTTTGCTAACTTTCATTTATTAGCCCGACGCCTATATGTTGGAAATTAAGAAATCGTTTAATTTCCAATATAATAGGTGCCGGGTTAGTAACGAAACAGTGGTTATTTACGGCATTGCCCCAAAAACACACCGATAATTCCCCATTCCTTACTTCGAGCCCGTCATTTTTATATAGGGACTCCTGAAAATTCATAAAATATTCAAAAATGAATTATCAAAGTAGTGAGAAGAATTACTGCAATAATTCTTTTCACTGCCTATGAGTCCCCTACAGAATTACTTTTTTATTTAGACATTTATGAAACATTTTTTTTCAAAGTACGCCTCGTACTATCGTCAGAATCTTCGATTGGCACTACCCGTGATAGTCTCTCAGGTGGGTCAAATTAGTGTAACAGTGGTAGATACAATAATGGTTGGCAGGCTTAGTCACGTGGGATTGGCAGCCATTGGTTTTGCAAACTCTATATCGATGCCTGCAATACTCTTGGGATTGGGTCTGTCAATGGGGCTGACCCCCCTTGTCGGAAAGTCATTGGCGCGCAAAGATTTTAATAGGACAACTTCGCTATTAAAAAACTCATTGGCACTCAATATGATGTATGTTGCAGTGCTCATTGCGTTGCTTTTGGCGCTTCCCGGAATTATGGATTATATGGGTCAGGATGCTGAGATACTGCCCACCGCACGTAGTTACTACTACTGGATTACGGCTTCGGCATTACCGGCAATGCTCTTTTTTACGGGCAGACAGTTCCTCGAGGGGTTGGGTAACACCCACTATGCTATGATTATAACTATAATATCCAATTTGGTGAACGTCTTGCTCAACTTTTGCTTTATTTATGGTTTATGGTTTTTTCCCGAGATGGGGGCGGTAGGTGCCGGCACGGCAACTTTCATTGCGCGTGTGTTACAGTTCCTCCTTTTTGCCACGTTAATTCTCAATAGGGAGCAATACAGCAGGTATTTGAAGAATATGCGAAACGTGAAGTTATGTAAATTTCGCTTGCGTCGTTTGCTCAATATAGGCATTCCAATTTCCATTCAGGTCTTCATAGAGATTTTTGTCTTTAGCATTATGGCTATTGCCATCGGAACATTTGGAGCTAAGGCGCTTGCTGCACACCAAATAGCAAACAATGTAGCTTCGATGGCGTATATGGTTGTCATAGGTTTCCAGGCTGCCGCCACAATTCTCGTGAGCCAATACAATGGGGCGCGTTTGTGGGAGCAGATGAGAATGACTATGCGTGCTTCTTTGCACATAATCATTATCTTTGAGCTATTTACGGCTATTTGTATTGCCCTGTTTTCGCGAGATATTGCATCGCTCTTTACCACCGAGGCGACCGTTATCACAATAGCCTCAAACTTCTTGCTGCTCGGCGCATTGTTCCAAATTTCGGACGGAATACAAGGGGTGTCATTAGGTGGACTTAGAGGTATTTTGATTGTGAAAAGCCCGATGTATATAACAATTCTTGGATATATAATCATCTCATTACCTGTGGCTTGGATTTGTAGTTATCCTCTGGGAATGGACGAATACGGAACTTGGGTTGGATTTATCGTAGCTTTGACTATCTTTGCGGTGACCTTTACGAGGTTGTTTTTCAAAAAAATATCTAAATTGCAGAGACAATGAAAAATGGTTTTTTAATTCTGCTCATCCTACTATCAGCAGTAATCGGCAGCGCATCGGCACAGCGTAAGCCACTCACTTTTGGGGTTAAGGCAGGTCTCAATTTTTCCAATGCGAATGATTTTTTGGGTAGTGTGAAAGATGGTTCTATCACCGGAAGAACAGACTTCACCGGTGGTATTCTTCTCGAATTGCGCCCCATTTCGGTAATTGGCATTTCGGGCGAACTGCTATATTCCGGTCAGGGATACAAGGCTAAAGGTTCGTATGTGGGGGCGGATTTTGAGCAGGACGTAAAACTCCACTACATCAACATTCCGATTATGGCAAAGTTTTATCTATTGCCCTTTCTTTCGGTGAATGCAGGGGTCCAGTATGGTATAAACGTTGGTGCTAATGTGGATGTAAAAGGGATGAGTATTAAACCGGAATTTAAGACCTCTTCGTTTGGTATTCCGGTGGGAGCATCCGTGAAGTTGGGTCCTTTATTGGTGGATGCGCGTTACACATTTGGTGTGAGCAACATATCCAAGGACAGTGCGTTGAGCGTTCTAAGGGGTGATGTGAAAAGCTCGATTTTTACGGTTTCATTAGGTGTGTGTTTCTAAAAAACAGTTCAGTTTTATGGCAAAGATTTTAATCGTAGATGATGAGCGTAGTATTCGCAACACGATTCGCGAACTGCTCGAAATGGAAGGGTATAAGTGCGAGACTGCCGAAAATGGCAAGCAGGCATTGGAGATGAGTACAAAAGGTGGTTGGGATTTGGTCATCACAGATATTAAAATGCCCGAGATGGATGGTGTGGAACTTCTTGCGGCTCTGCACAGGGATTTCTCAGACCTGCCTGTGGTGATGATTTCCGGACACGGAACAATAGACATTGCAGTGGATTGTCTCAAAGCCGGTGCTTTCGACTATATTTCCAAACCCATTGAGCTGAATCGTCTATTGGTTACAGTACGCAATGCGCTTGATAATAGCGAATTGATGAAAGAGACGAAGACGCTGCGTAGAAAGTTGAACTCTAAATTCGTGGCGGAAATTATTGGCGAATCAGAGGTGATAAACAAGGTGAAAAGCTTGGTGAAGAAGGTTGCCCCATCGGATGCGCGAGTACTTATCACCGGCAGCAATGGGACTGGTAAGGAATTAGTGGCAAGGTGGTTGCACGAGATGAACGCTCGCTCGAAAGCACCTTTTGTGGAGGTAAATTGTGCGGCAATACCGTCTGAACTTATCGAAAGCGAACTATTTGGACACGAAAAAGGTGCGTTTACCTCGGCAGTAAAGCAGCGTAAAGGAAAATTCGAGCAGGCTGAGGGGGGCACGATTTTTTTGGACGAAATAGGTGATATGAGCCTTGCGGCGCAGGCAAAGGTGTTGCGTGCCTTGCAGGAGAAGAAGATTAGTCGCGTGGGTAGTGATACGGATATATCTGTTGATGTGCGTGTTGTGGCTGCAACGAACAAGGATTTACAGAGTGAAATAGCCAAGGGTAATTTCCGAGAAGACCTGTATCATCGACTTAGTGTGATCATCGTACACGTGCCAACACTTGCCCAAAGGCGCGAAGATATACCGCTCTTGGTAGAATACTTTTTGAAACAATACTGTAACGAACAGGGCATATCTCTAAAGAAAATTACGGCAGAGGCTGTCGAGATTCTCAAGCAGATGGAGTGGACGGGAAATATCCGCGAACTGCGCAATGTTGTGGAGCGGTTGGTTATTCTCGGCGAGGATACCATAACGGCTGAGGATGTGAATAGTTATGTGGTAATCTGAGAGGTGCGGGCAGAGAGAAATGAAACCTAAAATAGGCATATACGGACGAATGAATGTGGGTAAGAGTTCGCTGCTCAATAGATTATTGGGCAGCGATGTTGCCATTGTGTCGGCGGCGGCAGGGACAACGACCGACCCCGTGCGACGCGCTTTCGAGATTCTGGATTTTGCTCCCGTCATTTTTATAGACACTGCCGGTTTTGACGACACCTCGAGCCCGCTTGGCAGGGAACGTGTCGCAAAAACAGTGGCAACTCTCGCCGAGGTAGACCTCGCCATTCTCCTTGTAGAGGGAAAGCCGACTGTTGAGGACGAAAAATTTCTGGAAAAAGTAACATCGCCATATATTGTTGTTGATAAAAACATTGATTCACAGAGTGTTATCAGTCTCATTAAGGACGCAATTCCTTTGAGTTCACTCGTCGAACCACCATTTTTCGGTAGTCGATTGCAGCGAGGGGATAGCGTTATTATGGTCTGTCCCATTGATAGTGAAGCGCCGAGTGGGCGGCTGATTTTGCCTCAGGTTCAGGCTATCCGTGCGGCATTGGATGTGGGGGCAACGGCGGTTGTGGTGCAGCCAGACAATTTCGAGAAGGCGCTGGCGGAGCATAAACCACAGTTGGTGGTGATTGACTCACAGGTTTTTGCGCAAATATTTCCACTCGTACCTCGGGGAGTTGAGCTTACTTCGTTCAGCATTCTTTTGGCTGAGCTTAAGGGCGACTTAGAAACTTACAAGCGAGGGCTCGAAGTTGTCACTAATCTAAACAGTGGCGACCGGATTTTGATGATTGAGCATTGCTCTCACCAAACAAGTTGCGATGATATTGCTCGCGTGAAGATACCTCGATTATTCGAGCAGAGACTTGGCAAGGTTCTGGAGTTCGACTTTACGAAAAATCTTGCAACGGTCAATAATTTGAGCCAGTATAGACTTGTCATTCAGTGCGGTGGCTGTATGACCAACCGCCGTGCCGTAATCTCTAACATTGAGATTGCTAAGCGTAACGGACTTCCCATTACCAATTATGGAATGGCGATAAAATCTTTGTCCCTGTAATTTCTTACAGAAAATATTCAGCAGCACACGAGCAAATCGCAGCTGGTGGTGTTTGGTGTTTGTGCTGCAAGACACCCCATCGCGAAAAAAATCATTAAAAATTTGTAACTATTTATTATTTTCAGCGTTAAAGAAACAGTTTGAGATGCCGAGTTAATAATAATTTTTGAAGCCTCCTTCTTTACATTCAAACGCCGTTTATGAATACAACCCAATTCAATACCGTTGTTGAGGATTATGCAGATAATCTCTATCGTTTTGTGTTGGGTATTGTCCGCATACGTGCTGTGGCAGAGGATGTTGTGCAGGAGAGTTTTTCGAGGGTTTGGGAGAATAGGCGCAAAGTTGAGCCGGCAAAGTCCAAAAGTTACCTCTTCACGATTGCCTATAACCTTGCCATCTCCGAGCTCAGAGCCCGTAACCGTCGTCAAAGCGAGGATTTCTCGCTCACTCAACTTGCCACACAGGGAAGTTATAACAACCTCACCGAAATGATATGGCAAACGCTTGACACAATGAGTGAAACACAAAGAAGCGTCATTATGTTGTGTGATTGGGAGGGGTATTCCTACCACGAGATAACGCAAATTATGGGACTCAGCCTCGCCCAAGTGAAAATATACATTCACAGAACGCGCAATTTGTTAAAAGAAAGGTTACAAGATGAATACAGAGATTAACATACAAGAGGTTAAAATACCTGCACCTCGGGTGAGTTATCCTCGCAAGCAGGCGCTTAAACGTGGTGTGGAGTTTCCATTTCTGAAATTATCGGCGGTGGCTGTTGCAGCCTCGGTGCTGTTGGGGTTAATGTTGTATGTCGAACCTTCGGGTGAGCCGTTTGATTTGGAGAGGTTGCGTTGCGAAATCAGGATTGAACCTCCGGCAAGAGAGGTGGTTGAAGTAGTCAAGGTGGATACCCCGGCAAGGGTGCGTGTGAAGCCGCGGGACAGGGATGTTGAGGTGGTTGAGCCGGTGGTTGAGCTGACTGTTGAGCGCGATGAGTTTAGGGCAGTTGTTGTGGATGTTACAGTCAAAGCACCGGTGCTTGATGTTTCCACAGATAAGCTCGATATGGAATTTACTCCGACGCAACGAGTAGTGTCACCATTCATTATGCAAGTGGAGAGCTATTTGGCTCGCTACAAGGCAGAAGAAGATGAGAGAATGGGGCGTACAATAATTGATGCGGTCAAGGAGCTGCCCAAACATATTGCCCAGGCGGGAGTGCGCACTAGGCAGAGAATCGAAAATCTAATAAAACCAAAACAATAAAATGAGAACAAAACTTACAATTATCTGCCTGTTGCTTTTGAGTGTCGCAACAAGCAAGTCTCAAAGCCAACACACGAGCATTAAGGATAGCTCGGCAACTACTCGCCCACACTTCAATTTGGAGGTAACGACGACGACAACGACTACAACAACCCGAGAAGTGAAAAAGTCCCCCAATAAATGGCGTCGAGGTATGGCTAAATACCAGGGGTTTCACTTGAATTACAATGGTTTAATCAGCGGTTTGAACTCTATGTCCCTGCCCTCCGATGCACGTTACTTAGACCAGACCACCAAGTCTATTGGTGTTGAACTTAACTTTGGTAATTTGATTCTCTATTCGAGTGGTTGTTTTGGCGTGGTTTCGGGTATGGGTCTAGAGAGCAACAACTTCCGATTTTCCAATAATATAACCCTTGGCAAGGATGCACAGGGGCGTATTATTCCGATTGATTACGGCGAGGAGTACGGTGTTGAGCTGTCAAAGAGCAAATTGACGACCACTTATCTGAACATTCCTCTCTTGTTTCAATTTAACCTTTCCAGAGCAAGACACAATCGTGGTTGGATATCCTTTGGAGCGGTGTGTGGAATGAAGTTACAGAGTTATACGAAGGTTAAGTCGTGTGAAAGGGGGATTGAGAAAAATTTTAACGACCAAAATATTTCAAACTTTCACTTGGGCTTTCAAGTGATGGTAGGTTATGGTCATATGGGATTTATGGCAAAATATTATCCGCAAAGTATTTTCAAGAAAGATATGGGTCCCAATGTGCAGCAGGTGAATGTAGGATTGGTGTTTTTATTGAATGACTAAAAACAATTTACTTTGCTTACTCTTCGTTTCTGTGTAATATTTTAGTAACTTTGCGGGTTACCATTTTTTAGCATAACGATGATTCGTGTTGAAGGGGCAAGAGTTCACAACCTCAAAAATATAGATGTCGAAATTCCGCATAACTCGCTCACAGTCATAACAGGACTTTCGGGCAGCGGTAAATCGTCACTGGCATTTGATACTATCTATGCCGAGGGGCAGAGGCGTTATTTGGAGACGCTCTCTGCCTATTCGCGTCAATTTTTCGGCACGCTGGAGCGTCCCGATGTAGACAAAATTACGGGGCTTTCGCCCGTAATTGCCATTGAGCAAAAGACCACAAACAGAAATCCGCGTTCCACAGTGGGCACAATTACAGAGGTTTATGACTTCATCAGGCTGCTTTACGCACGCGCCTCTATTGCCTATTCCAAGACCACGGGCGAGCAGATGGTTAGATATTCGGACGAAAAAATTGTTGAACTAATCATCGAAAAGTACCGGGGCGAGAAAATCGCAATCCTTGCACCCATCATCAAAGGGCGCAAGGGGCACTATCGCGAACTTTTTGCTGGTTTTACAAAGAAGGGTTATATCTATGCTCGTGTTGATGGTGAGGTGGTTGAGATTACACCCTCTATGCAGTTGGATAGGTACAAGATTCACAATATCGAGTTGGTTATCGACCGATTGAAACCCTCGGTATCAGACGCCGAACGCATAAAAAAGAGCGTTGCCGAAGCAATGAAGCAGGGTAGGGGCACGCTTCTCACCATCCCGCTTGACCTAAAAGTTCCAATAGCCCCCAAATATTTCAGTCGCAACCTTATGTGCCCCACCACGGGCATAGCCTACAACGAGCCTGCGCCCCACACCTTTTCGTTCAACTCTCCGCAGGGTGCTTGCCCCCATTGTGGCGGATTGGGGCAGGAGAGTGCGGCAGACATTGAAAAGATTATCCCCGATAGGGCGAAGTCAATCAGAGGCGGTGCGATTGAGCCACTCGGTAAGTTCAAGCAGTCGTTTGTTTTCAATAAGTTGGAGGCTCTGTTGGTGCGAAGCGGATATACGTTGGATACGCCCATCAACGAGATGGAGGAGGATGATGTGTTGGCAATTCTCAATGGTGACTCCTCGCCGCTGCGGGTGGCACTGGCAAGCGCAGGTAATACGATTATGGTGCAGTGGGAGGGGGTGATTGCCTATTTGGAGAGTCAGTTCGAGGATGGCGATAAGGGAGAAAAGTGGGTGGCGCAGTTTGCTCAGAAACGTCCTTGCTCGGTTTGTGGGGGGGCGCGGCTGAGGGAAGATTCGCTCTACTTCAAGATTGACGATAAAAATATTGCCGAGGTTTCCTCTATGAGTATCATTCACTTGGCTGAGTGGCTCGAAGGGATTGAGCAGCGAATGAGCACCAAGCAGGCCACCATAGCGCGCGAACCGCTCAAGGAGATACGTGAGCGGTTGAGATTTTTGGTGGACGTTGGCTTGGGTTATTTGTCGCTCAATAGAAATAGTGCTACACTGAGCGGTGGCGAAAGTCAGCGCATTCGTTTGGCGACTCAAATAGGTTCTAAGTTGGTTAATGTGCTCTATATTTTGGATGAGCCGAGCATTGGTCTGCATCAGCGCGATAATATTAAGTTAATAAACTCGTTGAGGCAGCTTCGGGATGCCGGCAACACGGTGATTGTTGTGGAGCACGACGAGGATATGATTCGGGCGGCGGATTGGATTATTGATGTGGGACCGTTGGCAGGGCGAAGGGGTGGCGAGGTGTCGGCAATGGGAACTTTTAGTGATATAATCGAGAAACAGACACTCACAACCGATTATCTGACGGGCAGAAAAGCCATAGAAATTCCTGCATCAAGGCGTAAGGGGAGGGGTGAAATTACCATTGTCGGCGCAACGGGCAACAACCTCAAGAATGTTACGGTAGATATTCCTCTCGGTGTTTTTGTTTGTGTGGCGGGGGTGAGCGGTAGCGGTAAGTCATCGTTGATTAACTATACGTTACGTCCCGCTCTGAGTCGCTACTTGTATAACTCCTACGACCAGCCTCTGCCCTACAAAGAGATTCGGGGACTGGACAAGGTGGATAAGTTGGTTTTGGTAGACCAGTCGCCCATTGGGCGCACACCTCGCTCGAACCCTGCCACTTATAGCGGCGTATGGGGTGATATTCGCAAGCTGTTCGAGGCAACGCAAGATGCTCAGATTCGGGGTTATAAGGCTGGGCGATTCAGTTTCAACGTCAAGGGTGGGCGTTGCGAGGAGTGCCGCGGTGCGGGTGTGCAGACGATAGAGATGAACTTTTTGCCGGATGTCTATGTGACTTGTAAGAGTTGTAACGGAGAACGTTATAATCGTGACACGTTGCAAGTTAAGTACAAGGATAGGAATATTAACGATGTCTTGAATATGACTGTTAATCAGTCGGTTGATTTTTTCGAGAATATACCGTCCATATATCACAAGCTCAAGGCGATTCAGGACGTAGGTTTGGGTTATCTTCGTTTGGGGCAGCCCTGCACGACGCTTAGTGGGGGTGAGAGTCAGCGGATCAAGCTAAGTTCGGAGCTCAGTAAGCGCGATACGGGTAATACTCTCTATATTTTGGATGAGCCCACCACGGGGTTGCATTTCGAGGATGTGCGTGTTCTGCTTGGAGTGTTGCAGAGACTTGTTGATAGGGGTAACTCACTCATTGTCATTGAGCACAACTTGGATGTGATAAAAGTTGCCGACCATATTATTGACATTGGTTACGAGGGTGGTGAGGGGGGGGGCTTAGTTGTTGCTCGGGGTACTCCGGAGCAGGTGTCGCGTAATAAAAAGAGCTCCACGGGGCGGTTTCTGCTCAAGCGCTAGCCGCAGCAGTTTGTCGAACAAAAAAGTAGTTCCGCCTGACTCGGCGAAACTACTTTGAGGGCAATTCATATACCATTTTTATGTGCGGGATTTCTCCCGCACTAAAAAAATCTCCAACAAAGATTAAAGTTTTTTTTCCACTCGCATAGTAGGTTTTAATGTTATCTGAGAACGTTCAAAAGGTTCAAGTGTTGCAATTACATCAGCCTTATGGCCATCCTCACTGAGAAATACCGAAATTTTGTGAGTCTTACCACTCTCGAAGTCTATTTCTAAAGGTGCAACAACCTTTTTGGCGCCTACCTCAATTATCATACTTCTCAATTTGAAATTTTCAGCTTTATGTGGAGGGAAGTAATATAACTGATTATCTTTAATTACTAAATCGGCAACATCATCTCTAACCTCTAGTGTGCCATCGACAGCATCAAGTACTGCTTTAACTGGCATAGAAGTTAATGTGATTGTCGCGCTGCTAGGTTTATCTACTTCGCGGCCGTGCACAATTATAATACGGGCTGAACTCTGCAAACGCTTAAACTCAAAATTTACTTCGGGTGACTCTTCGCTTCGTCCAGTGGCAGATGCCCAAAGGCACTCCATATCTTTTAAGGAATATTGTGGACCAAATTCAACAAACTGGGTATGCTGCGTCTGACTTAGGCTACTATTAAATGGATGATAAGCAACAAAATCTACTTTCTCCCCTCCACTTGGAAAATATATTGCTCCTGTGATCTCTTCAAAAGCACCTTTGTCATTGCTCTGGAATTTATAATTGGCTAGCTTTACATCTTTAGTCAATCTACTTCCTTCTTTAACCATGTATATACCTATGAAATCTCCTGCTTCCCATTTGTTGTCTTCAGTAACGCGCGTAGTTGCTTTGACATCGTTTGTTAATATTTTGCCACCGAACTTCGCAGCTACAGGTTTTTTAGTTGGATCTTTTGGTGGTGCTGTAGTATTTTTTTTACAACCCACGAATACCATCGCAACAAGTGTTGCGAAAATTAAATACTTTTTCATTTTGATGTTTGTTCAAAAGGTTTTTTAATAATTCTATTTCACAATCGCGCAGAGTCGATTGTTCAGGCACCCTCTTCAAAGAGGCGAATTACCCCCTTTGTATAGGGTACTGAGTAGAGCCGGCTACCTCCTATTAGAAGCAACCTTTCTCTTAATTGCACAGTTGGAGAATTTTGTGCAAAATAAATTATTCTGCATTCTCCAGCAAAGTTTAGAAGATTGCTAAGCCCTATTATTCGTTAATAGAAACATTAGTTTCTGCTTGAATCCAATCTGTAATGCTGGTAGTCATTAGAAACCTTTTGGACTCTTGGAGCTCTATTTTAATATCGTATTGCTTCCCAGCCTCCACGTCCTCCTTAAAAGGAATATCATATGTAGTTTCTCCGTCAGGTGAAGTGAGCCTTATAAATCTACTTCCGAATTGTGCATTTTGATGTGGAGGAATATTAGCTATCGTATAGTAATCTCCTATGGTTGTGTTGGGATACCTTCCTATATTAAAGGTATATGACCGCACTTTTATTGAAGCAGACCTCAGTTTTTCGGGGATAGATATCTTGCCCGCTTTAACATCAAACAGCCCCCGAGTTGGCATATTCTCTAATGAGAATATCCACTTCGTATACCTCTCATGGCCCGATGAGCCCTCGTCAACTCTAACAACGAATAGACCCTGCGCACGCTTAAAATTAAAGTTCAGAGTAGAATTCGTACTGGTTTGTCCCGTGATATCTGCCCAAAAGCATTCCGTGTTACCTAGTAGAATCGGGGTGCTTTGGTCTGAGAAATCAACTTCAAGCACGGGATTAGCTGCTGATACTTTATCTGAAAAGGGATAATAAGCAACGAAATCTACTTTCTTAGTCTTCGGAAAATATATAGCATTTTCGATTTCCTTAAAATCACCATCGCTACTGATAGAGTATGGAATATTGTCAGCCAATACATTATCGGCATTACGTTCTGATACTTCGGGAAACATACTCACACCCACTTTGCCATATCCGTCAAGCCTCCAGCCAGGTCCAGTAACGGTCTTAGTTGTAATTGTAGTGACATCACTTTTTAATATATTGCCACTGAACTTCGCCGCTACAGGTTTTTCAGTCGGTTTTTTTGGTGGTGCTGTAGTATTTTTTTTACAACCCACGAATACCATCGCAACAAGTGTTGCGAAAATTAAATACTTTTTCATTTTGTTGTTTGTTTTAAGTGATTATTGATACTTTAGTTTCACAATCGCGTATATTCGATTGTCCTGACACCCTCTTTATGGGTTCTGAGTAGATCCGGATATATCCGGTTAAGATCAACCTTTTCATAATTTCATTGTCGGAGAATTTAGGTTAAACAATAAATTATTTCACCTTCCAGTGCGTTGCTTTTTTTTGAGTGAACAATAGTTTTGCAAAGGTGTATACTTGCTAAATAACATTCCTTAACTATGTCATATTTATCACTTCACTACCACACTCCAAAAGCTTCTGTCTGGGGCGAATTTCCTCAGGACAAAGGTATATTATTCACTCAGTGTATATTTTGTATCTAAGAACATATAATTAGTACGAACCTATCCGCTTTATAGAAAAAGAGTTATTGCCGCAATTTTCCGCGTTGTTTCGGCTTGTTGCATCTTGATAAACAATCACTTATCTCGATATAATCACAGCTTTCAAGCAGGAAATATACTCCAAAATAGCCTGCGAAAAGTACGATAGTAATTATCTATTGATTACAAAATACTCCACATCAAGCATATTGTGCAACCCTCTCCGACTTCGTAAAGCACAAAAAAAAAACCCTTAATTATTTAGGGAATAATTAAGGGGTCTTGCCAAGGTGGATAAGTTGGTTTTGTTAGACGATTCTCCCATTGGACTCACGCCACGCTCGAACGCTGCCACTTATAGCGGCGTATGGGGTGATATTCGCAAGCTGTTCGAGGCAACGCAAGATGCTCAGATTCGCGGTTATAAGGCTGGGCTATTCAGTTTCACCATCAACAAAAAAGTAGTTCCGCTTGACTCGGCGAAACTACTTTGAGGGCAATTCATATATCATTTTTATGTGCGGGATTTCTCCCGCACTAAAAAAATTATTCAACAAACCTTATTACTTATTATTTATTAGTCCAATAGGTTTTAAGGTTATCTCACCAGAATCTTCAAAAGGTACAACTGTTGATTCTAAACTAAGCTTATACCCGTCTTTACCGAGAAATACCGTAATTATGTGAGTCTTGCCGCTCTCAAAGTCAAATTTAATAGGTACAGAAAGTGCTTTTTTCTCCCTTGTGGTAACAACTATACTTCTTGTTGTGTGTTTTTTAGCTTCATGTGGGGGTAAGTAATATAGTCTATTATATTTAAGCCCCTTTAAATCACTTATACCAGACGTCTCAGTGGAAGCCACAAGTGTGCCTTTGACAACATCAAAAAATGCCTTATATGGCATATCAGTTAATGTAATATCCGAGTCTACGGTATATTCATGCTCACTGGTTGCCTTTAATATAAAAGTGACTGAACTCTGCAAACGCTTAAACTCAAAATTTACTTTGGGTGACGCTTCGCTTTGTCCATTGGCAGATGCCCAAAGGCACTCCATCTTATTAAGGGGATGCTCTGGTTTAAATGTAATCCACTGTGAAGGGGTTCCCAAATTTAGGTTACTGTGATATGGATGATAAGCAATGAAATCTACTTTTTCCCCTCCAGATGGAAAATACATTAATCCTGTTACCTCTTCAAGTTCACCATTTTTTTTGGCATTGAATTTATAATTGGAACAGAGTAAACCGCTATTCGCTCTACTTCCTTCTTTAAATGCGAACATACCTACCTCATCTCCTTGGTCCCACGTGTTACCAGTGACGCGTGTTGTCGTCTTGACTTCATTTTTTAATATATTGCCACTGAACTTCGCCGCTACGCGGTTGTCAGCCGGTTTTTTTGGTGGTGCTGTAGTATTTTTTTTACAACCCACGAATACCATCGCAACAAGTGTTGCGAAAATTAAATACTTTTTCATTTTGATGTTTGTTCAAAAGGTTTTTTAATAATTCTATTTCACAATCGCGCAGAGTCGATTGTTTAGGCACCCTCTTCATAGAGGCGAATTACCCCCTTTTTATAGGGTACTGAATAGAGCCGGCTACCTCCTATTAGAAGCAACCTTTCTCTTAATTGCACAGTTGGAGAATTTTGGGCAAAATAGATTATTCTGCATTAAGAATTATGCTTGTTTCAACCCAATCTGTAATGCTGGAAGAAGTCATTTTAGCCTCTCCGAACTTTTGGAGCTCTATTTTAATCCTATGTCTCTTCCCAGCCTCCACGTTTTGCTTGAGAGGCACAATATATGTATGTTTTTTGTCGGGTGAAGTGACTCTTATAAGTCTATCTCCGAATTGTGTATTTTGATGTGGAGGAAGTTGAGCATACCAAGCGAATGATGCAAGTCGTCCTCCTCTTGATCCCCCTTCAGTATATATTGCAAATTCCTCCAACTTTACTGAAGCAGGTTTTGGATCGCTGGGGAGAGACACTATGCCCGTTTTAACATTAAAAGTGCCCAGAGTTGGCACTTTATCTAATGTGACTTCCCAGCGAGATAGTGCTGGGTATCCCGATGAGCCTGCAGCAATTGTAATATGGATTAGACCCTGCGCACGCTTAAAATTAAAGTTCACTGCACTTTCCATATTGCTTTGTCCCGTGACAGTTGCCCAAATGCACTCCATTTTGCTTAAGTTTGCAAGTGTTTGGCTTGAAAAAAGAACGTCTACCGTGTGGTTAGTAGCTGTGACTTTTGGATTATAGGGATGATAAGCAATGAAATCTACTTTATTTTTCGTCGGAAAATATATATCTGCCGATTTTGGAGAAAATCTGCCATTTCCGTTGACCTTGTATGGAATATTGTCTGCTAATACATTCTCGGCAGTACGTTCCGATCCTTCGGCGAACATACTCACACCTACCTCGTCCGCCCCTCTACCACTCCACCCGCCCTCTAAATCAACTCGCGTAGATACAGTTGCCGTGACATCACCTTCTAATATACTGCCTTTTAATATATTGCCACTGAACTTCGCCGCTACAGGTTTTTCAGTCGGTTTTTTTGGTGGTGCTGTAGTATTTTTTTTACAACCCACGAATACCATCGCAACAAGTGTTGCGAAAATTAAATACTTTTTCATTTTGTTGTTTGTTTTAAGTGATTATTGATACTTTAGTTTCACAATCGCGTATATTCGATTGTCCTGACACCCTCTTTATGGGTTCTGAGTAGATCCGGATATATCCGGTTAAGATCAACCTTTTCATAATTTCATTGTCGGAGAATTTAGGTTAAACAATAAATTATTTCACCTTCCAGTGCGTTGCTTTTTTTTGAGTGAACAATAGTTTTGCAAAGGTGTATACTTGCTAAATAACATTCCTTAACTATGTCATATTTATCACTTCACTACCACACTCCAAAAGCTTCTGTCTGGGGCGAACTTTCCTCAGGACAAAGGTATATTATTCACTCAGTGTATATTTTGTATCTAAGAACATATAATTAGTACGAACCTATCCGATTTATAGAAAAAGAGTTATTGTCGCAATTTTCCGCGTTGTTTCGGCTTGTTACATCTTGACAAACAATCACTTACCTCGGTATAATCACAGCTTTCTAGCAGGAAATATACTCCAAAATAGCCTGCGAAAAGTACGATAGTAATTATCTATTGATTACAAAATACTCCACATCAAGCATATTGTGCAACCTTCTCCGACTTCGTAAAGCACTAAAAAAAAACCTTAATTATTTTGGGAATAATTAAGGGGTCTTGCCAAGGTGGATAAGTTGGTTTTGTTAGACGATTCTCCCATTGGACTCACGCCACGCTCGAACGCTGCCACTTATAGCGGCGTATGGGGTGATATTCGCAAGCTGTTCGAGGCAACGCAAGATGCTCAGATTCGCAGTTATAAGGCTGGGCTATTCAGTTTCACCATCAACAAAAAAGTAGTTCCGCCTGACTCGGCGAAACTACTTTGAGGGCAATTCATATATCATTTTTAGTGCGGGATTTCTCCCGCACTAAAAAAATCTCCAACAAACCTTAGAGGGTTGCTATATTCCACATTATCTAATACGTACAGGATGTATATCATCTTGCCTTTTTCCTGCCCACCAAGGCTCAATTGTTGAGCTCACGGACAGCTCCCCGCTTTCGTCACCTAATTTTATTGTAACCTTGTGAGTCTTCCCGGCTACCATTTCAAAAGTAATAGGTGCAATATACGAAAGAGTTTTACCTTTATATGGCATTTCAACCACTATTTTTCTATTGCTGAAATTTTCATTTGTATGTGGAGGGAGGTAAACCAGATTCCTCTCAAGTTGCAAATTGATTGGTGCTTTGGGATTGATAAGAGCGCCATTCATAACATCAAATGTAGCCATAACTGGAATAGCTTCTATTGTAATCTTCGTTCCCTTTAATACTTCATCAGAAATATACCTTGCATTTGAGACAAGTACAATCTGCATTGAACTTTGCAGGCGACGAAACGGAAACTGTATAGCGGGTGACTTCGCGCTTTGTTTAGGGACAAATGACCAAAGGAACTCCAACGCTGTAAGGTCTTTTTGTTCCGAAAAATTCACTGGTGTCGTCGGCAAAAAGCCCACATTCTTGCTATTAAATTCAGTATTATGGGGATGATATGCAATGAAATCTACTTCAGTATCATTACTCGGAAAATATATTTTTTCGCCCTCAGGAGTCATAGCGCCGGTCTTGGAGCAACTGAATTTAGAATTGTTTGTGAACGAAGTGGCAATTTCTTTAGACCCTGAGGGAAGCATAAATATACCTATTTTCTCTGCTCCTTCCCATTGGCCATCATAAGTAACGCGTGTTGTCGTCTTGACATCATCTTTTAATATTTTGCCGCTGAGCTGCGCTGCTACGCGGTTGTCAGCCGGTTTTTTGGGTGGTGCTGTAGTGTTTTTTTTACAACCCACGAATACCATCGCAACAATTGTTGCGAAAATTAAATACTTTTTCATTTTGATGTTTATTCAAAAAGGTTTTTAATAATTTTATTTCACAATCGCGCAGAGTCGATTGTTCTGGCGCCCTCTTCAAAGAGGCGAATTATCCCTTTTCTATAGGGTGCTGAGCAGAGCCGTCTACCTCCGATTGGAAGCAACCTTTCTCTTAATTGTATAGTTGGATAATTTTGGGCAAACCCACATTCTCCAATCAAAGTTTAGAAGGTTACTACCTTTATTTTTTATCTAAAGGGGCGATTATTTCAAGTGATTCTATACTCCACTTTTCAATGCTTGATTCAATAGTAGCATTGACATCATCTTGGATCTTTATAGCAATCCAGTGACTCCTCCCGGACACTATGTTAATTTTAAGAGGGACAGTATATACTCTTTGATTTTTTAAAGTAACTTCTATCCATCTATTTCCGTATCTTTCATTTGTATGCGGAGGAAGGTGAATGGAATATCCAGTATATGTCACGCTGCGAGGTTGGTGTTTATTTTCCGGAATTTTTATTTTGCCTTCTATAATATCAAAAACACCAATAGTTGGCACACCAATAAGTTTGAACGTCGCACCTTCTAAATCTGCGGCCTTAATACTTTCCGTTACGCTTGACAAGTTGATATTCACTAAACTTTGCACACGCTTAAAAGTAAACTTTACGTTGGGTGATTCCTCACTTTGTCCAATGGCTTCTGCCCAGTAGAACCCTTCTGCTGCAGCGTTCTTTTTTTCTGGTTCTGAAAAATCAGCAGTGATAAGCCTGACGGTCGGTGACATATCTTCAATATAAGGAAAATATGCAATGAAATCTACTTTCTTTTTTGCAGGAAAATATATCGTATTTTCTAAATTTGCTCCAAATATGGCGCCATTTACTGTTCCTTCATCTGTCGTCAGTGATTGGGTTGAAAGGAATTCGTACTTGGCATTTTTTGTCAATACATTAGTCTCATTGCGTTCCTGTTCATTTGCAAACATAAACACACCTATCTTATCTTTTGCCTCCCACTCGCCTCTTTCGGAAACGCGCGTAGATATAGTTGTCGTGACATTACCTTCTAATATACTGCCTTTTGATATATTGCCACTGAACTTCGCAGCTACAGGTTTTTCAGTCGGTTTTTTTGGTGGTGCTGTAGTATTTTTTTTACAACCCACGAATACCATCGCAACAATTGTTGCGAAAATTAAATACTTTTTCATTTTGATGTTTATCTTAAGTGATCATTGATACTTTAGTTTCACAATCGCGTAGATTCGATTGTCCTGACACCCTCTTTATGGGTTCTGAGTAGATCCGGATATATCCGGTTAAAATCAACCTTTTCATAATTTCATTGTCGGAGAATTTAGGTTAAACAATAAATTATTCCACCTTCCAGTGCGTCGCTTTTTTTGAGTGAACAATAGTTTGGTAAAGGTGTATTCTTGCTAAATAACAATCTCCAACTATGGCTTATTTATCACTTCACTGCCACACTTCAAAAGCTTCGGTCTGGGGTGAACTTCTCTCAGGGCAAATAATATATCATTTTTGTGTGCGGGATTTCTCCCGTACTAAAAAAATCTCCAACAAACCTTAGAAGGTTGCTATACTCCACATTATTTCAAACGTACAGGAAGTATATCATTTTGCCATTCTCCTCGCCACCAAGGCTCAATTGTTGAGCTCACGGACACCTCGTTTAGGTCACCTAATCCTAGTGTAACCAAGTGAGTCTTCCCGGCTACCACGTCAAAAGTAATAGGTGCAGTAAACCGCAAAGTTTTATCTTCGTATGGTATTTCGACTATTATTTTTCTATCTTTGAATTTTTCATTTGTATGTGGAGGAAGGTAAGTTACTGGGTTATTCTTATTAACCAGCAAATCAGTAGCTTCCGCGGGATGCTCAATAGCGCCCTTCATAATATCAAACACAGCATAAACTGGCACTTGAGTTATTTTAATCTTAGCTTTCTTTATTAGTTCTGCAGTAATATGCTTTGAATTTGAGACAAGTTCAATATTTATTGAACTCTGCAAGCGACGAAACGGAAAGTGTATTCTGGGTGACTTCGAGCTTTGTTTAGGGACAAATGCCCAAAGGAACTCCAAATTTTCAAGGTTTCCTTGGTTAGAAAAATCCGCCGGTATAGCAGACCGTTTCTTGTCCGATAACGCAGTCGAATAGGGATAATATGCAATGAAATCCACTTCAGTATTATTAGCCGGAAAAAAAATGGGTGAATCTAAATAGCGTAAACGGTTGGTGCCACGGGTGATAGCGGTTTTACTATTGTGTACGAGCACAGCGCCTATTTCTCTAGATTCTGTGGAAAGCATATATACACCTATAAGCTCCGATCCGTGCCAGCGGCCGTCTGAAGTTACGCGCGTTGTTGTCTTGACATCATCTTTTATTATTTTGCCGCTGAACTGCGCCTCTACGCGGTTGTCAGCCGGTTTTTTTGGTGGTGCTGTAGTATTTTTTTTACAACCCACGAATACCATCGCAACAAGTGTTGCGAAAATTAAATACTTTTTCATTTTGATGTTTGTTCAAAAGGGTTTTTAATAATTTTATTTCACAATCGCGCAGTGTCGATTGTTCTGGCACCCTCTTCAAAGAGGCGAATTACCCCCTTTGTATAGGGTGCTGAGTAGAGCCGTCTACCTCCGATTAGAAGCAACCTTTCTCTTAATTGTATAGTTTGAGAATTTTGGATAAATCAACATTCTCCAATCAAAGTTTAGAAGGTTACTACCTTTATTCTTTATTAATCTCCATAGGGACGTTTATTCTTGGTACTGATTCTAAATCCCACTTTACAATGCTTGTTTCAACACTAGCACGTATATCATCTTGGAACTTTACAGCAATCCTGTGACTCATCCCAGCCTCTATGTCTACCTTAAGAGGGACATGATATACCCGTGGATTTGCTGAAAAAGAAATTTCTATCCGTCTATCTCCGTATTTTTCATTTGTATGTGGAGGAAGGTTAATACGCCTTTGAGTAAATTCCACTTCCTTAGGTTGTGTTACATCTGTACGGAAAAATATTTTGCCTGTCATAATATCAAAACTACCAATAGTTGGCACACCAATTAATGTGAATTTCGCATCTTCCAAATCCATTGCATTAACATCTTTCGTTTCGCTTGACAATTCGAGAGTCATTGCACCGTGCGCACGCTTAAAAGTAAACGTTACCTTGGGTGATTCCTCACTTTGTCCAATGGCTTCTGCCCAGTAGAACCCCTCTGTTTCAAGCGCCATTTTATCTGGGTTTGAAAAATCAGCCTTGATAGTCTTTGCGGTCGGTGACATATCTTTAATATAAGGAAAATATGCAACGAAATCTACTTTTGTTTTCGCAGGAAAATATATGGCATCTTCAAAAGCTGGTTCAAATACGGCGTTATTTACTGTTTTTGCTCCATCTGCGGTCGTCAGTGAAACGGTTGATGTGTATTTGTGCAGAACATTGCTTTTCAGTACATTATCAGCATTGCGTTCCTTTTCATTTGCAAACATAAACACACCTATCTGATCTTTTGCCTCCCACTCGCCTCTTTCGGAAACGCGCGTAATTGTAGTTGTCGTGACATCACCTTTTAATATATTACCACTGAACTTCGCAACTACACGTTTGTCAACAGGCTTTGGTGGTGCTGTAGTATTTTTTTTACAACCCACGAATACCATCGCAACAAGTGTTGCGAAAATTAAATACTTTTTCATTTTGCTGTTTGTTTTAAGTGATTATTGATACTTTAGTTTCACAATCGCGTATATTCGATTGTCCTGACACCCTCTTTATGGGTTCTGAGTAGATCCGGATATATCCGGTTAAGATCAACCTTTTCATAATTTCATTGTCGGAGAATTTAGGTTAAACAATAAATTATTTCACCTTCCAGTGCGTTGCTTTTTTTTGAGTGAACAATAGTTTTGCAAAGGTGTATTCTTGCTAAAATAACAGTCCTTAACTATGTCATATTTATCACTTCACTACCACACTCCAAAAGCTTCTATCTGGGGCGAACTTTCCTCAGAACAAAGGTATGTTATTCACTCAGTGTATATTTTGTATCTAAGAACATATAATTAGTACGAACCTATCCGATTTATAGAAAAAGAGTTATTGCCGCAATTTTCCGCGTTGTTTTGGCTTGTTGCATCTTGATAAACAATCACTTATCTCGATATAATCACAGCTTTCAAGCAGGAAATATACTCCAAAATAGCCTGCGAAAAGTACGATAGTAATTATCTATTGATTACAAAATACTCCACATCAAGCATATTGTGCAACCCTCTCCGACTTCGTAAAGCACTAAAAAACCCCCTTAATTATTTTGGGAATAATTAAGGGGGGAGTGCTCTGTTATGTTTTTTAACTCCTTTGGAGGATGCTTAGTGTACAGGTTTTTGGTCTGCTGCGGTAACGAAGGCTATTGTGCCAAATATCATAAGTTACGGACTTTATAACAGAGTGATGCAAAGATGTGGCTATCTGAGCAGGATGGTAACTCCAACAACATATGAAAAGGTTGCGATTTTAACTTTACTTCGTGCTCAAATCAATGGGGTCATCGTCTACCCACTTAGTAATTTCCATACTGAACTTGGTAGCCCTTTTGTCCACTTTTACTGTATATGTCCTTCTTTTTGCCGCCACTATATCTTCCGAAATAGGGGAGTTAACTTTCACACCGTTTGCCAACTCAATCGAAATTTGGCGATTATTGTATGCAAGAGCAGTGTGCGGGATGAGGATTCCTTCAAATCCATATTCACCCTTCTTCACGAGGGCAACTTTGTCGGTGGTACTCAATGAGCTGATCTTTCCGTCGAATATGCTTGCGCTAGCTTTGGTTGGCACACCTTCAATGGTAACCTTCGCATCTTTGAGGGCATCTTGTGTGAATCCATCCCCGGGTGCTAATTTTACCTCGACTTTTGCTAAACTGCGAGTAAATTCAAGTTTCACATCGGCGGCAGCCATAGAATGGTTATCCTTCTTTGCCCACATTAAGTCTAGTTTGGTCTGACTACTTTGGTTGCTGATATCTACGTCTAGGGTGTGTCCTTCCAAGTCACTAGAGTAGGGGTGGTATGCGAAAAAGTCCACACTACTACCATCTGTCGGGAAAAATATCTCCTTCTTCTGGAAACCTGAAGGGGAAAATTTTGCCGAACCACTCGAAAGCCCTGAACTCGCAATCTCATAGGGATAATTTTCTACTCCGTCCACAATATTTTCCAACCTATCAGTAACTTCGTCGTGACCGTTTTTGGACATAAATATACCAATCTTATCACCAACCTCCCACGCATCATCTGCAACGCGAGTTATGACATTACCGGTGGTGAACTGCGCCGCTACACGTTTGTCTGTCGGTTCTTGTGGCGGCGCCGTAGTTCGGTTCTTACAACCTATGAATGCCATTGCAACGAGTGTTGCGCAAATTAAAACTTTTTTCATTTTGTTTAAGTGTTTTTAGTAAATTAATTTCAATAATTGATGGAGTCGATCGTTGTCGCATCTTCGCCAAGGAAGCGAAACGCTCTCTCTCTAGGTTCTGAGTAGCGCCAATGACACTCGACGCAAAACAACCTTTTCATAATTATGTTGTTGGAGATTTTTTGAGGACAATAGATTCTGCCACCCTCGTAGCATATTTTTTCTATAAAAATAATGTGGCAAAAGTTCAGCCTTGTCGGCTATCTGTAACTTATTGGATAAAGCCTTTAAGTGGTGAAAAATAATTAATTGTACATTTTTGATGGGGTACTTTTAATGGAACTGTTTTTATTTTTCGGTCTCTTTTTTACATATTTTTCATTTCAAATCCTCAATGTAGACCGCTACATTTTCGGATTCAAAATAAAAAATCTGCTAAAAAATAGACTCGAAAAAATGTACCATTAATTATTTTTCACCACTTAATATCTGCTAATCCGTTAACTTCACTACCCCAAACCAAAAAAAACATTTGTCAAGGGCATTTCCCCCAACACAAAGATATACTGTTTATATTCCGTGTGTTTTGTATATGGAATCACATAATTAGTATGAATTTATCTTCGGTTGTGAAAGTATGACGCGTTTCTCACATTCCGCCGCTATCGGCGAACCCATAATGCAACAACCCCCTAATTCTTCCCAAATCTGTTTTGGGAAGAATTAAGAGGGTACTCAAGTAGTATGTTGTAATTATTTACAGGACTTTATGCAATTCGGTGTCATAAAGCCCCTTTTGACACAGACACAAGAGGCTTATACCTCCCTGCACTGATAAGCAAGCCACTGTTGTTGGTCGCCATCAAGATAAGGGGATAAACGATTGTAAACCATACGATTGTAATCATTAAGCCAAGCGCGATGGTGAGACTCGAGCATTGAGGACTCGACAGCCTTAGTGCAGATGGGCGAGAGGGTAAGCGTTTCAAATTGTTCGTACCCATCATATTGAGCAGCTGTGACTGCCACCAAATTTTCTATTCGGATGCCATACTCCCCCGTGCGATAGACCGCCGGTTCGATGCTATTTACCATACCGACTCTGAGCGTTACCGGATTTTCGTTCATTCGGATTGATTGCGGACCTTCGTGTACACAGAGAAAGTGCCCCACGCCGTGCCCGGTGCCGTGCAGGAAATTGTAGCCACTCCGCCAAAGATGTTGCCGTGCAAGCACATCCAACTGTGTGCCGCGTGTACCCTCGGGAAAAATTGCGCGCGAAATGTCGATAACGCCCATCAACACATTTGTATAGTCGCGCCTCTGAGCCGCCGTAGGCTCGCCGAGACAGTAAGTACGTGTAATATCGGTAGTTCCACATAGGTATTGCCCGCCACTATCGACCAGCAAAAAGCCCTCGCGCTCTATCACCGCCGAACCATCTGCCGCGGGCGAGTAGTGCACAATAGCGCCATTGGCGCGGTAAGCGACAATCGAAGAAAAACTCTCGCCCTTGCAGAGCGGAGAGTGCATACGACACTCGCGCAGTTTGATAGCAGCCTCATACTCAGTTGGTCTATTGGCTTTTTCGAGCCACATCATCCAACCCACCAAAGCAACCCCATCCTCTATCATTGCCCTGCGAAATCCTTCCAACTCAGCGCTGTTTTTTATTGCCTTAGCTTCGTTTATTGCCGCAGCGCCGCCTTGTTCAACGTTTTTCAAGAGAGAGTATGATAAATAGTCCAATCGTGCCACATTAACCAGCGCACATTCGAGAGTCCCCAGATACGAAAACCAATCTTCGTAACGATAGAACACTACACCACTATCTTCCAACCCTTTAACATCCTCGCGCGAAAACTTGTTTTTATCCGCAAACAGATTCACCCGTCCCGAGCACTCAATCGCTGCATAGCTCATAACCAGTGGATTATAAGAAATATCACTCCCTCTTATGTTCAGCAACCAAGCTATATCGTCCAACGCAGAAACCAATAACACCCCTTTTGCAGGCTTGAGCCGTGCAATTTTGCTCACCGCACTCTCGCCCGAATATTCCTCATCTAGGATAAACGCTTTACAATCAGGCAGAGGTGCTCTCTCTGCCCAAATTGTCGCAAAAGGATCATCCGTGCAGATTAATTCTCTGTCAATCAGCGATTCACGCATATTGTCAAACTGAGTTTTTGTGAAAAGTCGTCCGTCGATGCCGACACGCGCCCCTTTGGCAGTATTTGCCACCAGCCACTCTTCGATGGTGGGGGTCTCCTTGAGTCCGACTTTTTGCAAAATCCAATCTTTTGAGAGTTGCATTTGAGCTTGGAGAAAGTATCGAGAGTCAGTCCAAAGAGCTGCTTTATCGGCAGTTATAACTGCCGTTCCGGCAGAGCCGTCGAATCCCGAGAGCCACGCGCGACAACCCCAATGGGTGGCTGTATATTCGCTCTGATGAGGGTCAGCCGATGGAACAACGAATGCATCCAAATGGTTCTCGGCAAGAAAGGTGCGGAAATTGGTAAGTTTCATAATTGGTAGTCTTTTTCAGGAGTTCCTTGTCTCCAAAATTAAACAAAAAATATGACCCCGCCAAACAAAGAGCGAGGTTTGCTCCCGATGGGGAGCAAACCTCGCTCTGATACAATTAGATGCGAAACGTATTACAACACACCAATCTCTTTCAGCACATCGTTTGTTGCGCGAACAGCCGCTGCCGATTTAGCAAACAACTCTTTTTCGTTTTCTGTCAGATTCAAGTTAAGAACTTTCTCTGCACCACCCTTGCCGATAACCGTTGGTACGCCAATGCAAATATCGTTTTGTCCATACTCTCCCTCGAGGTATACACACGACGCAACAACCTTCTTTTGGTCTCTCACGATTGACTCTACCACATAAGCTGCCGCTGCACCCGGTGCATACCAAGCCGAAGTGCCCAGCAGTTTCGTAAGAGTAGCACCACCAACCATAGTGTCGGCAACAACCTTCTCAAGAACCTCTGCCGAAGCACATTCGCAAACAGGAATACCCTTGTAGGTAGCCTTCGACACCAAAGGAATCATAGTAGTATCGCCGTGTCCGCCGATAACCATACCCTCAACCTCGTTTGAATTCACCTCCAAAGCTTTGCTCAAATAGCATTTGAAGCGTGCCGTATCCAACGCACCACCCATACCGAAGAGCTGATTCTTTGGCAGACCCGTAGCCTTGAGCGCAAGGTAGGTCATCGTGTCCATAGGGTTAGACACGATAAGGATAATCGCCTTTGGTGAGTATTTCAAACATTCGGTTGCAACCGATTTAACGATGCCTGCGTTTGTGCCAATAAGCTCCTCGCGAGTCATACCCGGTTTGCGGGGAATGCCCGAAGTGATAACCACAACGTCCGAATTTGCCGTAGCAGAATAGTCGTTAGTTACACCGGTAATTTTGGTGTCAAAATCCATCAAAGTAGCCGTCTGGAATATGTCGAGGATTTTACCTTCCGCAAATCCCTCCTTGATGTCAAGCAGAACCAATTCGCTGCAAATTTCGCGTGCTGCAAGCACATTAGCACAGGTTGCACCTACGTTGCCTGCACCTACTACTGTTACTTTTGCCATAATTATTATTGTGTTATTTAGTGTTATTCGATTAACAGTGCAAAGGTAGAATTTTTTTATTATAATTCAATACCTAAATATTATTTACCCTAGGTTCATAATCAGATATTTCATCATTGGGATTTGTAATTTGCTAACATTTAGCGTCATAACTTTCGTTGTCTCCACCACTTTCAGCGAGCTCGGGGTTTGTCATTCCTCACTGACTCCTGGGCAAACGCGGTGAAAAAATATATCGGAGTGTTACCCTAAGAGGTTGTTTCAGAGTCAGCAGACCCCGCGAAACCACTTATGCGCACTCTTTTCCGTGCCCAATCCGTGCATAAAGTTATGAGTTGCCGTGCGCAGCACAATACCCACACCCTCAATGTCATATTCGTACTCCTCTTGCGTGTGCACCGCATTGTTTGCAAAGGGGTTAGATTGTGCACATCCCTCACCGAGGGGGCTGTGGACAGTACGTGCAAAACGGTGCCAAAATGCTGACTGCACCTCGCCTGCGGCAAACATATTGCGCACAACATCCAATGAATCAATGGTCTCTTGGAGGGTCTGCTCAGGGAATCCATACATAAGATATGTATGCACCATAATCCCGGCAGCGGTGAAATTGCGTGCCGCTGTGCGCGCTTGCTCTATGGTAACTCCCTTATTTATAAGCGACAATATCCGCGGCGAGGCTACCTCCAATCCGCCCGAAGCAGCCACCATTCCCGACTGTGCCAACAATTCGCAAAGCTCCGTGGTGTAGCCCTTTTCAAAACGGATATTACCCCAATAGGAGAGAGTTAAATTGCGTTTTATAATCTCCAATGCTATCTCTTTGAGTAGTTTAGGAGGTAATGCCTCGTCGGTAAAGTGGAATCCGCTACTGCCTGTTTGCGCCATTACGCGCTCCATACTATCGACAATTCGTGCGGCAGATTGCGGCTCGTATCGGCAGATGTAATCCAAAGAGGTGTCACAAAATAAGCATTTTGCCCAGTAACAACCGTGTGCGGCTGTGATTTTGTTCCAAAAACCGTCGCTCCAGAGGCGGTGCATCGGGTTGGCAAGCTCGGCAAAGGAGAGGTAGCGGCTGGGGTCGATACCGGTGAAGTCGGGCACAGGCTCGAATTTCTCGAAGCACGGCTCGAAACTCATCTTATCGCGGGTCATAGTGCGAACCAAATCACCACCTTGCACAATCCTGAGCAGCGGAAGTTCGCCATCGTCGAAACAGAGATAGTCTATGTAGTCGAAAATGCGCTTGTCGCTAATGGTTCGCAGCTCGGTATTGACATATCCACCCCCCATAACAATCCTAATATCAGGATGATTTTCCTTGATATATTTTGCACATTGCAGAGCACTAATCAGGCATCCGGGGAAGGGGACGGTGAAACCTACGATTGTGGGTTTTTCGTGATGCAATTTATCTCTTAACAGGCTAATAATAAGTTCCGTAATTCTATTTGTCTCTTTTATTGCCTCAATAATCTCATCAAACTCAGCCGCCGCCAGTGCGATTTGCTCGCCGTAGCGGATAATATCAAAATGGGGCGTTATCTCATCCCTTATTTTCGCCGCTAACTTCTTTATATATAGTGTCGCAATATGTTTTGCCCTATCCAGCGTACCCGATGAGCCAAATGCCCAATCTAACTCCTCGATGCTATATACTGTGCTGTCGGGCAGTAAGTTGCCATTGGTAATTCTTGTTGCCAACGTATTATCTCGCCCCTGCAAAAACCTCACAACGGCATCTAAACCGCTCTCACCCGCGAGAAAACGCTCGCTAAAAATTCCGAGAGCTGACTCTATCGATAGGTCATATTGCACGCAGTCGTAACCGTGTGCCCGCATCGCGCCCGTTAGCTGTGTGGTAGCAGGATAGGGGCAGTTGAGTTGAACAAATGGGGGTGTAATCAGTAATATTTTCATAAGAGAAACCAAAGGTAGTAAGATTTTTTTGATTAACTTTGTAGAAATCTATTCCAAGGATGCAAATAGAGATAGATAATCGCAAAATAGAGACAATCGGCAGCGAGCCACTGATTGAGGTGGCTCGCGGTGCAGGAATCACGATTCCGACACTATGCTACTATCCGGCCAAGGTGCACAAGGCTTCGTGTATGGCTTGCGCTGTGCGCAATATTGATAATAATCAGATTGTTCCATCCTGTACAACTGTTCCCGCCGAAGGGTTGAAAATCGACACGGCTAGTGAGGAGATTAAGAAAATCCGAAGGCTCTCGGTCGAGCTCCTGCTAAGTGACCACCGCGCCGAATGCGAAGCACGATGCACGGTTGCCTGTCCCGCGGGGTTTGATGTGGCACGGATGAACCGCCTATACGACAAGGGTTTATATGACCAAGCGGCAAGGCATCTTATCGATTCGCTTGTGATTCCGGCAACGCTCTGTTATCTCTGCCCTGCTCCGTGCGAAAAGGTTTGCCGCAGGGGCGAAATCGAAAAAGCTGTTGAGATTCGCCAGATTAAGAAGAGGTTAATTGCCGACTTCGATGTCTCTACATTGGAAATGACCCCCAGAAATGGCAAAACCATCGCCGTTCTCGGCTCTGACCCTGTTGCCCTAGTGGCGGCTTATACGTTGGCAATAAACGGTTTTGCCATAGATGTTTTTGAAGAGGGGGGTACGATACTCAATGTGGATGCTCCGCGCGATATTATAGATAAAGAGCTTAAAATAATCGCATCTGCGGGCGTAAATTTTCATACAAATTCTGCCAAAGAGAGTTTTGATGGATACGATACGGTGATTTCTACTACCCCCGAGCGCAGAGAGGGGTGGGTAATTTTCGAGAGTAAAATCAAGCAGCAGGCTCGCCTGACGGCACTCGGCAGAGAGCTGGCTTACAAAATTATAAATCCCTCATACACACCTAAAGCAGAGTACAATTCCACTTTCGGGAAGCTCACCGAGACGGAGAAATCATCAATCGGGTTATCCACGACCCAAAGCGGTTGCTTGTGGTGCGACTGCGAAAAAAAAAGCGGGTGTCGCCTGCGTGATGCTGCCACTCATAGCGGCATCAAGTCAAGAAAATATAATCCAACCGATGAGAAGGGGGCAATGGAGCGCGTGGAGATTGGCGGTGGGTTGCGCTTTGAGCCTGCCAAGTGCATAAGTTGTGGATTGTGTGTCTACAACAGCTCGAACGGCTTCACCTTCCGTGGGCGCGGATATGATATGGATGTGATGCTACCTGCGGAAAATATTCCTAATCTGCCCCGAGGGCTGGAGCACATTTGCCCAACCGGAGCAATATCTACTCACTAAGGCTCTTGTAGCGCAACACATTGCTCCTCTGAGGGGACAATAACCTCTTGCAGACGCTGTAAATTTCCTCCTTGGTCACCGATTTATGTTCCTCCACCTCGCCGTTGATGAGGGCAGCATCGCCCACCATCTCAAAAAAGGCGAGGTTCATTGCCTTGTTGAGCACGTTTATCTCGCTGAAGATATTGTTTGCCTCAAATTTATTCTTAACCTTTTCGAGTTCAACATCTTCAATGTCATTTAATCTCTCTAACTCCAGCCAAAGAGCCTCCTCTGCCAGCTCGATAGACACTCCCTGTTGCACACGTCCGGTGACGACAAATAACCCGCCGTCCAACTCACCCGTAACATAGGCATTAACGCTGGAGAATAGCGTATTATCTTTGATAAGACGTTGATATAGTCGGCTTGAAGTGCCGTTGCTGAGAAGGTCGGAAATCACATCGCAGACCACAAATTCGCGACTAGCGCGCTCTGCCATCGGAAAGGTTATATAGATCACCGATACTGGCACATCGCGTTCCACCTCTAAAATCCGTTGCTCGCACTGAGGTAACTCTTGCGGCAAAATATCATTAACAGCCTCGCCACCGGGGATGTAACCAAACCACTTCTCTGCCAGCTCGAAAATTTCGTCGCAACTGAAATCGCCGGCAATAGAGAGTATTGCGTTATTGGGCAAATAATATTTCCGGAAAAAGGCACGCACATCCTCGAGCGTAGCCCTCTCGATATGTTCGGGCGAGATGCCTATTGTAGCCCAACGGTATGGGTGTCTTTGGTAGCAGAGCGGGCGCAGCAGCAGCCAAAGGTCGCCATATGGCTGATTGAGGTAACGTTGCGAAAACTCCTCTATCACCACCCGCTTTTGGACATTTAGGGGCTGCTCTGCAAAATTGAGCGCCGCCATCCTGTCCGACTCCAGCCAAAGCGCGGTTTCTATATTCTCCTTAGGCAGAGCAATATAGTAGTTCGTGTAGTCGTTATTGGTGAAGGCGTTGTTTTCGCCGCCTGCAATTTGAATGGGCGTGTCGAAGTCGGGCACGTTTGCCGAGCCCGAGAACATCAAGTGCTCGAAAAGGTGCGCGAAGCCGGTACGTTCAGGTTCTTCGTTGCGCGAGCCTACTTTGTAGAGTAAATTCACCGCTGCCATCGGCGTGGAGTTGTCCGTGTGAGCAATCACAGTCAAGCCGTTTGCGAGTATTTTTTTCTGAAAATCAATCATTTTTTTGTGAATCGGGCATCGGAGTTTGAAGTATTTTAGCTCCTCGTCCTCCTTAATCCTATTGGTCACTCTGGTCTCCTTCCGTCCCCCCTAGAAGATTGCCACCTCTCGCGAGAAAGGTTGGTCCAACGATATAAAAGTCTCTGTTTGGTGTATTCCGGGGATGTACTGTATTGTGTTCACCAACACGTGCATCAGATGCTCATTGTTTGTGCAATATATCTTTAGTAGCAATGTGTTGCGTCCTGTAATGAAGTGGCATTCGACAACCTCCGGTATTTTCGAGAGCGACCCGATGACATCTTTGGTCACGTTAGGTTCTGTAATCTGCACACCTACAAAGGCGCACACCTCATATCCCACAACCTTGGGATTGACCATCATCCGCGAACCGTCTATCACCCCCGCATCCTCTAACTTCTTAACTCTCTGATGAATTGCCGCGCCTGAAATGCCGCACTCGCGCGCAATTTCCAAAAACGGCATCCTTGCATTAGTGGTGAGATAGGTGAGAATTTTACGGTCTGTGTCGTCCAAACTAAATTTTGCCATAATATGTTGATAGTGTATAAAGGGGGGGCTTCTAAAGAATTCCAAAATAACCAACTGCTGATTTCTAGAAGCCTCCTAAAATCAATAGCTCGTTGAGAAGTTAATTGGCGCACCAATATTCTGCGTAACATATCGCATTGCCCCCGCTTATGGTGGTGGTATGGGACTGAAATATTGTAAAATAATAAATTGTTACTTTTTAAGTGACAAAAGTAACAATTTATTACGAAGGTATCAAGTTTTTTTTTCAGAAGCGATAACCAACTGATATGGATAGGTTTGTGTTGTAGATACCTCGTCTGCTGCCCCAATTCATATCCGAGAGCGAAATATCGTACCTCATCGACAAATCCACCTTGCTCCACAAGACATAACTTACAGAGAGCGGAACGGAGATATCGAGTCCGTTTAACCCCTTGATTCCATAGCTATCCGAACCGTAGCTCTCCTTTGCACTCATCAGCAAATTAAAAGATATTCCGGCATCGACCGACAATTTGTCCCACACATTATATTTGAATAGAACGGGAATCTTCAGATAATCAATTGATACTTTTGCATACTTATTACCCAGCTCTTGCTCAATATTGCAATTCGCCCCCTGCCACGAGTAGAGTATTTCGGCTTGGAGAGCATAAATATCCGTAATCTGATATATTCCATAAAAGCCTATCAGGGGACGAACCCGGGCGCTGACATTATCAACCTTCGTTAGTGAACTAACATTGAGTCCGGCTTTTGCCCCGAAAATAGACTGAGCATTAATGGTGACCGTCAAGGTCAGCAAAGCAATAATTAACAGGTGTTTTTTCATAACTTCCAACTAAGTATTATAAAAAATAACGGTATATTTTGATTATTGGTAGCAGAATACTCACCTTGTGCATTATTTTGCTCTCTGTTCCGGTATGTTTTCTTCTCGATTTACGGTGTAAATCTTCGATGAAAATATGAAAAATCTACTCGGAAAAACCTCAGGTGGGCTGCTAAAACTTCCAAAATAACCAAAAGCTAATTTTCAGAAGCCCCCTCAAAATTATGTGTCAATAATGGCTCTTTTCTGCTCCTTCCTACAGTTGCAAAGATAGTAACAATAATCGAGAAAAACATCCTCCAATCATACTATTGATAGATGTAATATTTTGAAGAGAGCCTCTTGAAAGCCTCCTCGTCTTTCGTCCAATAACCCTTGACGGCATTCCAATCTAAGTTCTTAGAGAACTCCTTGTATATCTTGTCCGTCCCCAATACCTTATTCCACATATCTATGCGAGCCGGCGAGGTTGCCATCTTGAAGAAATCGAGCTTGGGGTTCATCTTGTGCATAACATCCATAACTACAAACTGAATGTCGGACAGACGTGCCCGTTTGGGGTTAGTCAGATGAATTTGTACGCCTTGCAGGTTTTTGCTCTGCCCTGCCGCGTAGAATGGTTTTACGAAAATCGGGCGGAAGGCAACACCCTCCATTTTGAGTGCATTAAGTTTCTCTGCCAATGCCGTCGCATCTATATCCTCGGTGGCAATTATCTGAAAGGGAAGCGTGTAGCCCACACCAATGGAAACAGCGCCAAGCTCGCCAAGGATGCCCGTAGCCGGATAGTAGTATGCCGAGAATGGGTGAGGAATATGGGGAGAGGGGAGTACCCACTCTAGACCCGTATCCGTGTAGTCCATATCTCGCGTCCAACCCTGCATAGGCACGATGGTCAGTTTCAAGTTATTGTTATTCAACATTTTTTCGCCGACAAAAAGTTTGGCAACCTCACCGGCAGTTAAGCCGTAGAGATAGGGAATCTTGAATTTACTCACGAACGAATGAAAACCCTCTTCAACCAAACAACCCTCAACTTTAAGACCCCCAATCGGGTTCGGACGGTCGAGCACAACAAACTCTTTACCATACTTCGCCGCCGCACTCATTACCTCACCCATCGTACTGATAAAGGTATATGAACGACAGCCAATATCCTGAATATCATAAACTATAACATCTATTGCATCGAACATCTCTTTTGTGGGAATGCGGTTTTTGCCATAGAGCGAATGGACGGTAATATCTGTTTTGATATCTTTGTAGCTCTCCACCTTGTCGCCTGCGTGCACATCGCCACGCACTCCGTGCTCGGGAGCAAAGAGGCAGACAAGCCTTACATCCTTGGCACTCTTGAGAATATCAATAGTACTAACGAGTCGGCTGTCCACTCCCGTGGGGTTGGTAATGAGTCCGACTCGCTTGCCCTTGAGAATATCGAAGTGGTTATCCCTCAATACCTCTATGCCGGTTTTGACCCTTTGACCCATTGCAGCCGCCACCACAATGGAGAGTATAATCGTGAGTATGCTTCTCATCATTTTTCGTATACAACGCGCTGTACTTCTATGTAGAAGGCAGAAAAATAGCCGAGTGCTCCCCCCGTGATATTTGAGGTGGGGTTCGAGGGGTGGTCGCCCGTCTTTCTGGAGGCTTGCAGCAACTCGAAATAGTATTGATAGACCACCGGTGCTACGCGCTCCATAATAACCGTAACCGTATCTCCCTCAATAAATTCAATGTCCCTCACACGCAATGGTTGCGTATTGGGCATTCCGCCCGAGAAGGCATTACTCATCACAAAGATTTTGGTGTAGAGTTTATCGTTCACCCCAATTCGGAAGTGGTAGTAGTTTCGTTGGTCGGCGGAGGGGTCGGTGAAGTGAGGAATCACATCATACAACGGTTTGCTTCCCACAGCAAATTCCGAATCTTTTATGGTTACGCCATCCAAGGTCACCGAACTCATCAAAGGACAACTAGCCACATAATTAACCCCATTATAATCAACACTTAATTGAAAAACGTCACCGGGTTTTGCACCAAATCCGCTGGCTGCATACCAACCACTGCCGAGATTGTATTGCATAGGATGGTCTGTTCCTGTGGTCAAGTTTTTGATAACAACAACTGCATCCGATACAGTGGGAGATGGGTATGGGTCGTTGATGGGTGTGGTTTTGGTAAGTGACACGTAGGCAAAATCACTGGTAGCGTTGAGGTTTGCCTCAATGACAAGTCGTGGCTCGACGCCTTCTACCACCAGATCAATCTCTCGCTTGCACCCTGCAAACAGCAGACAAAACGTTGAAAAAAGTATTATAGTTCTCATCATCTAAAACTTAAAATTATATGTAACACTGGGCACCCACCTAAATAGCGACACCTGCACTGCCCGTGTGCTCATTGCGCCGTCATCGTCCTTCTCGAAGTTTATCATCATCGGATTCTCGCGCCCATAGGCGTTGTAGATGCTGAAGTTCCACGAGCTTTTGGGCGAGGCATAGAGAGTCGCCCCAACATCTAAGCGATGGTAGGCGGGCATTCTAGCGCCGTTTCGCTCTGTGTAGTAAAATACCACATTCCCGTCTATCATATATTTAGCCGCAGGCAGGGTAATGGCATCGCCCGTGCGATAAGTCCACACGGCAGACAACTCCCACTTCTTACCCAGACGATATAGCCCCACCACCGAGACATCGTGCGTTCTATCCTGACGTGTCGAATACCAGTTATTATTGCTGATGCCATCTATCTGACGTTCGGTTTTACTCCAAGTATAGGCAATCCACCCCGTGAATTGTCCGCTATTTTTCCTCAGCAAAAACTCCACGCCGTATGCCCTGCCACGCCCAAAAAGCAGCTGACTTTCAATATCAGCGACAGTGATAATGTCTGCACCATTGCGGAAATCCACCTCGTTTTGGAGGTTTTTGTAGTAAGCCTCAACCGAAAATTCGTAGTCGCCACCCGCAAGATTCCTGAAAAAACCAACGGCATATTGGTCGCAAATAGTCGGTTTTATTGTGTAGCTGCTGCCAAGCCACTGGTCAGTGGGCATCGCCACACTGCTGTTGGAGAGCATATGAAGATACTGAACATTACGCCCATAGGAGGCTTTAAGACTCGCATCATCCGAGAGGGTGAAACTTGCGGAAACGCGCGGTTCCGGGTTCACGTAGGTTTTGCCAAACTCGCCCTTGGCAAGGGTGATGCTCTCTTTGAGGATACCTTGGTCGTAGACGTTGTAGGGGGCGCCGTTGCCGATGATGGTGTTGGTGCTCAGGCGAACGCCTGCTTCAAGGTTGAACCACGGCGTAAGGCTGCCGTTATACGAGAGGTAGGCGGCATTCTCCCACATTCGGCGTGAGGTGCGGTCGCCCGGGTTTACGAAATTACCCTCCTCCACACGCGTTGGTTTGAGGGTGTGGAGCGTTGAGTTTATGCCGAATCTTAGGGTGTTATTTCCCGAGGTGTAGATATTAAAATCCTGCTTGAAGGCTATGTCCTCAATTCTCGAGCGGATGATTGCACTCTGACCCTGGGTGTTCTGCTCAATATTATAGCTGTAATCACTGAATATGAGCATCGTATTGGAGAATAGTTTATCGGACAGCATAGTATTCCATCGCAGCGTACCCGTGGCATTTCCCCAATCCATACCCACCACATCCTTCATCCCCAACACATCGCGTCCGAAATAGCCCGAAAGGTAAATTTTGTTCTTGCCGTCTATGTCCCAATTTGCTTTGGCGTTCAGGTCATAGAAATACATAGTGTTTCCCTTGAATTCCGGAGAAAGCCCCAGAAATATATCGGCATATGTCCGTCTGCCGGTAACCAAAAACGACGCCTTATCCCTTTTGATTGGACCCTCCACGCTTAGGTTCGAGCTGATGAGTCCGATGCCGCCCTCGACTTTGTAATTTTTGCTGTTACCATTATTCATTGTAACATCAACCACCGACGCCACCCTTCCGCCATATTGCGCCGGGAAGTTACCCTTATAGACCGCCACATCCTTTATAGCCGAGGCATTGAAGGTCGAAAAGAAGCCCAACAAGTGGGCGGCATTGTAGACGGGGGCTTCGTCCAGCAGTATCAAGTTTTGGTCTAACGAGCCACCCCGCACCGAAAAGCCTGATGACCCTTCTGTGGCGCTCTTAACCCCCGGAAGCAACTGAATTGTCTTGATTATATCCTTCTCGCCAAAGATAACGGGAATGGAGGCTATCTCCTTGGTCGAAATCTTTTCGACACCCGCCTGAGCCTGTGATACACGTTTTTGGGAGGAATTATCAGTAACCACAACTTCGGCAATGGTGAGCGAAGCCTCTTTCATATCAATGTTTAACTTCTTGTTATCCGTTAGATTAACAGAAATTGTATCTGTCAGATAACCGAAATACGAGACAACAAGACTCTGTTCGCCCTCCGAGAGAGTGATGGAGTATACCCCGTATTGGTTCGACAGGGAGTATTGATTGGCATTTTTGCCGTTCATAACAGCGACTCCCACAAGCGTTTCGCCCGTGGCTGCACTCTTTATTACTCCGCTTACGCTCCACCTTTTCTGACCAAGAGCCGAGAGCGTGCAGAGCACAGCAAAGAAAAGTGCAATTTTTCTAATGCCACCATTAAGAACGAATGTGATGAATCTATTCATTAAATTGAAATTCTAAATATTATTGCTTCATTTATTTCCAACGAAGTGAGTAATCAACACCCCGTTATTTTTTAAGTTCCTCTCACCGCGCGTTTGTTGCAGGGTCGAAATTGAAGTTATTTTACTAAATATAACCATATTAAATAAGGTTGTATCAGAGTACTGTAAGTTGATTCTTGGCTTGGATTAGAACTATATCTGGAAACATCTTCTTCTTGCTGCCCAAAAAATCACTCTATCTTCGCCGTGAATGGGTACTTGAGCCCCTCCCATTTATTGATAGATACCTTGATGCTACCCACTCGTATGGCGCTCTCCATATAGATGGGAATACGGTTGCGGTCGTCGGAGAACCACATAAAGAACTCATCGCCGTCCTTGACAGACTCCGTGTTTTCGGTGGCAATGGTGCAGGCAACTTTTATCGTGCGGAATGTCCCGCGACGCGGAATCTTTATATTCTCACGGCATATTACCCGATAACGGATTGTGCGGATGGTATCCTCCAGAACCAGATCCAGATTATATCGCACCTGCGGAATGAGATGGGAAATATCCAGGCTGCGAATATTGTACAATAGAGCCAAAGCATCGAAGCTGTCTCCATTCACCAACATTGTCTTGCCATACTTGTTGCCGCTTTTGAGATTGTGTCCGGATGTTGTGACCGTGCCCGCGCGCCAATCATACTCCCACGAGGAACGGTAACGATAGCTCCCCTCTTTGATGTTGCCGTGCGTAGCTGCGGGTCTGAGTGTCATTTGATTCAATAGTGTGTAATAGACATCCTCCATATCGAAGAAGATGCTGAAAAAACCGCGCGTCTTGCCCACCGCGCCAATGCGAAAGTTATCACCCTGCTCCCTTACATCGAACGTAACATCGGCAACAGCCGTTGAAAAAAATGATGCGGAGTAACTCACCTCGTAGCTCAACCTTTCACCCGCCTTGAAGGCTGCCGGTGGCTGAGCCGAGAGTATCTTTACTGTTAAAAACAGTATTATCACAAAAAGTTGTTTCATCCGAAAAAAACTACTCAAATTTCCTTACTAAATATCGCCTCTGCCCGGAGCTCATATTATTTATCCCCACCCTCTTGCCGGACTTGAGCTTGATTGCGATATAAGGAGAGTCACCAATAAAATAGAGCAAACAAGCACCTCAACCCTTTAGCCCAAACACCCCTTGTTGTAAACCACACCCACAGCAAGCCGCTTATTTTGTGCCCCATCTGAGGAGCCTGCGCAGCAGATTCAATACCCTCAATCTTATTGCGCCCGAACTCTGCCGTAAGAGATAGCAATTTCTGTGCCATTTTTCAAAATAATAACACTCTCCATAGATTACTATCAATAGTGATAGAATCACGCCAACTAAAAGTATAGGTGTAAAATATTGCCCGCAAAGGTAATAATAATTTTCCTATCTTTGTAAACGCAATGGAAGACATTTTATTACGCGATATTAAGTTTTTGCCATCGGTGGGTCCCAAGCGTGCCGAGTTGTTGAAATTGGAATTGAAGATCAGCACCTTCGGAGATTTGCTGATGCACCTGCCCGCGCGCTATATCGACCGCAGTTCGGTCTATACCATTGACAGTGTTCGCCGTGTAGAGATGCCCTATGTACAGATTCGGGCGCGGGTTGTGGCAACGCAAATCCTTGGTCAGGGGCATAAGCAACGTTATGTGGTGCAGGTGATGGACTCAACAGGGGTGGCGGATTTGATATGGTTTCGCAATGTTGCGTGGGTGCAGAAGAGGCTTGAATTACAACGCGAATATATCTTCTTCGGAAAGCCTTCGCTCTTTAACGGTGAGGTGCAGATGGTTCACCCCGAATTTGAGATGCCCGGCGTGGCGGGCTCCGCCTCGGCTATGGGTGTGCAGGGGGTGTATCGGACTACCGAAAAGTTGTCGAACAATATGCTCGGAAGCAGGGCGATTTCCGGATTGGTGCGCACGCTTTGGGGCAAGGTCGAGGGGCAGATTCGCGAGACGCTACCGCCCCATATTATCCGTGAACGGGGGTTGCTCTCGCGCGAGGAGGCACTCAAGCAGGTGCATTTTCCCTCTACACCCGAAATGTTGAATAGGGCACTCTACCGCTTAAAATTCGAGGAGTTATTTGGGATTCAGCTTTTACTGCTTCTTCAAAAGAAGGTCAGAATAGATAAAAGTGAGGGTTTTGTGATGAGCCGTGTTGGGGAGAGATTCAATAAATTTTATGAAGAGTTGATGCCATTCCCGCTGACGGGGGCACAGAAGAGGGTCATCAAGGAGGTCAGGCAGGATATGTTCACGGGGCATCAGATGAACCGTCTGTTGCAGGGGGATGTGGGTAGTGGTAAGACTATCATCGCGCTTCTCTGCGCACTCATTGTTGCCGATAACGGCTACCAGAGTGCCATAATGGCGCCGACGGAGATTCTTGCCAATCAACACTACGAGTCCATCTGTGGGCTGTGCGAGCCATTGGGTGTCAGTGTGGCATTGTGGACAGGTTCGACTCGCAAAAAGGAGCGGGCACGGTTGAGCGAGGGTTTGATGAGTGGCGAGATTGATATTTTGATAGGCACGCACGCGCTCATTGAGCAAGGGGTGCAGTTTGCCAACCTAGGATTTGTGGTCATAGACGAGCAGCACCGTTTCGGAGTGATGCAGCGCGCCAAGCTCTGGACGAAGAACCAGACTCCGCCCCACGTATTGGTGATGACCGCAACGCCCATTCCACGCACTCTGGCGATGACCCTATACGGGGATTTGGATGTCTCTCTGCTTGACGAGCTTCCGCCCGGGCGTAAACCGATAAAGACTATCCATAGTTACGAGAACTACCGCCTGCGGGTGGTAGGATTTATGCGCGAGCAGATTGCCGCCGGGCGGCAGGTTTATGTTGTCTATCCGATGATTAAGGAGAGTGAGAAGTTGGATATTGCATCCCTGGAGGAGGGTGCAGTTGCTCTTGCCGAACACTTTCCACCTCCTGCATATTGTTCCGTTGTGGTGCACGGCAAGATGAAACAGGCTTTGAAGGATTACGGTATGGATGTTTTCAAGAGGGGTGAGGCGCAGATACTTATATCTACAACCGTCATTGAAGTGGGGGTTAATGTGCCCAACGCTACGGTTATGGTGATAGAAAATGCCGAACGGTTTGGGCTTTCTCAGCTCCACCAGCTGCGCGGACGTGTGGGGCGCGGCGGCGACCAATCCTACTGCATTCTGATGAGTGGCAATAAGATAAGTAGTGATTCACGCAAGCGGCTCGAGGCTATGGTAGCCACTACGGACGGCTTCGAGCTGGCGGAGCTCGATTTGCAGTTGCGTGGGGCGGGTGATATTGACGGCACTCGCCAGAGTGGTCAGGCACTCGAGGTGAAAATCGCCAACTTGGCAAAGGACACTCAGATTATCGCCGATGCGAGAGAGACGGCTCAGGGTGTGCTCGAGGCTGACCCATACCTATCTCTTGCGGAGAATGCTATGCTCCTTGCCACCGTCCAACGCATTGAACGGCAGCGGGAAGCGGTGGTGGATATTGAGTTGGCAAAGATAAGTTAGTCGGACAGGGATGAGTTATTAAGGCGGACTATCTCCTGTTTGTATTGCATCCATATTTTTTCATTATAGAATGGAGCACCCATACGAACAATTCGCATATCTCTATCGAGTAAAAAATAGTGAAATTGCTCTTGTGCAGGTAATAGATTGGCGTGTTCAAACTCTTTTTCAGTATCACATAACACGGGAATAGGAAACTTATTTAGTCGAAGATTTAAGATTACATCTCTAATTTCCTTGCCTGTGGAAAATATCAAAACAATATTTACCTTTGAGGTATCCGAATCTTTATGTTTTGTCAATATTTCATCAGCAATCGTTTTCCAATATGATAACTCTTTTAATCTACAAGAAGAGCAACCCTTTGTATTATAATATGCTAAGATTGTGGGAATGGAACCGTTCGGCACGAAAGTTGTATCTCTATTTAATATTTTCCACAATCCATTTTTGGGCAATACTATCTCTTTGCCAATAAGTTTTTGTGGGTCAGGGGTTGTTTTAGCAGAAGAACACCCGAAGATATTTGCAATCACCAAGACCACCAAAATCAACCAATGTTTATTCATTTTTTCTTTTCAAAATTACAACACAAGAACTCTCATCCTCATCAATATTCATACTCTTTGTCTCTTTGTATTTTCCAATAAAATCAGGTTCGTAAGCCAAAAAGAGGTACTCATCACCGCAGCCGACAATATTAAATTTTAACACAGGACACATTCCGTCAAGAAACACATCGTCATTAATAATAACATCACTCAGACTGTTATATGAATTTACCGATGCCACATTTATGTAATCAACATTATCGTAAACATATTGTGATAATAATAAATCACCACATTTATATAGATTGACGTGCGCCCATATATACTTACTTTTAATGCAAAAGTCCATAAATCCTCTGAAATCTTTATAACCAGAATATAGCTTTTTTTCAGGTATTTGGTAAACGTCCTTTTCAAATGATATCAAGGCATTTATTCCATCTGACGACACAGAATAGACAGTATCAAGGAATGATTCGTAAAAACAAATAGTGTTGTTGTTTCGGAAAAGATTATTTCTCTGTATAAAAGATATATATTCGGCTGCCTCTTTATTCAGAGGCAGATAGTTTGCCTCTATCTCGTCTGTTAATGAGTTGTATACCGACACTTTGTATTCCGGTTTATCGCTATAAGGCAGGTCTTTATATATAACATATCTTGCCGAGTCAAGTTTGGCAATGCTGCGCGCTATATAACTCTCAGGCAGAGTAAAACGATTGGTGATAATACTCTGTTCGACTGAGTATATAACAACCTCGCGCCCAAAATCGGCAAGAATAATAATATCCATATTTTTCTCGTCAGGCGCGACATCAACAATATTAATTACCTCATTAGCACCTCTGCCAACACCTATTATCGAGCCCATATACTCTCCCTTGCTCGAAACTCTAAATAACCCACCCAAAGCGGAGCGTCCCATAACAATATAGCCATCAGCAATCGGAATTATTTTTTCAATTTCAGCTACCAACTCACCCTTTATCTGGAAAACAGTATCAAGAGTGAACCAATCACTTAAAATTATTTCATTCTGCTTTGGAGTAACATTAATATTATATAATGCAGTTTCCTTGTTATGCTTGCTTTCGCAACAAACAAGCAAGCACAATGTTAATGTTATTAGTATTAATTTCATTAATTACAAGCGAATTAATTGGGGAGAAATCTCCCCAATATATTATTTGCAAAATACAGAATTTTCACAAGTGCGACCTAATGCACCTTTACAACCTATTCTGTCACTGCTCGAGCTGCAATACGCCAATTTAGCATTATTGTAATCTTGTCCTAACGCATTCACATTCATAGAAAAAACTTGCGAATAACTTGTATCAGCAGCTGATAGGATGATTGTGGCTCCGATGATAAATAACATTTTTTTCATTTTTCTGTTTTTAGTGGTTAATACTGTTTTGGATATCCACCACAAAACTAAAAAAACAACCACTCCTCCAGCCGGTTTTCATTAGAAACTCATTAGTAATATCATTAGTGTCCCATAAAAATATTTTTTAACTCTCTTTGCGGGCTTGACCCGCAATCTTCAATGACAAAAAAAGAAGTTTATTAATTCAAATTGGCACAATAAAATATTGCATATAAATTACTTGTTATGAGATAATTATATGCAGTTTGCATAATTTTTATGGGACACTAATGTAGTAATATATTTTCTTAATTGCCATTATTACCCTATTGCTATGAGAGAAATTTCCCTAACCATATGTCAATATTGAGTTGGCAAAGATAAGTTAATCGGACAGGGATGAGTTAATTTTTGCTATCTCCTGCTTATAGCGATTCCACATTTTTTCGTTAAATAGCGGCGAGCCGATTAGTTTAACCTTATTCTCTTTGTCCAAAAGAAAGCAGTGTAACAGTTCATTGTCAGGTAATAGATTATCTCTTTCAAACTCTTTCTCGGTATCACAGAGTATTGGGTAAGGAAACTTATGCTGTTGTAGTGCAATTTTCAACGCTTGCTTATCTTTCTTAGCAGAAATGACAAATACAAATTCAACTTTTGATGTATCCGAGTTATACGGCATATTTTCAATTTCTTGAATAATGCTCTTCCAAACCAAAAGTTCTCTTAGCCTACAAGAAGTACATCCTTGTGAATCATAATAAACAAGAATTTTAGGCTTGTTTTGCTCCAGTGTTCGCGTCGTGTCATTATTCAAGAGAATCCACTGACCGCTGGTCGGCAAGTTCATTTGTCTATTTAATATTTTTTGTAAATCAGGATTCTTTTGGTTGCTCGAACAAGCAACCAAAAGAAAAACCGATAAAACGGCAACTATTCTATTCATTTGGTTTCAATTATTATTGCTTTAACTATCGAAACAGTCTGATTATCCTCATCCATCTTATAGAGATACAGTGATTTTCCATCATTTCCGGCTAAAGAGAAACCTTTGGGAATAGTCGCATCACACATCAGCACATTATCTCTATAAATCTGCAAACCATCATTTGCCATGTCCGCATCACCTCTTCTATATACTCTGACAACCATTTCACCCCCTTTTAGAACTCTTATTTTTTCATAATAACCCTTCGTTTCTCTTTCAGTAGTGATATCGTCATATAGATTATCTGATGGTGACAATTCCCGATAGTTTACATTCATATTGACACCACTATTTCCATAAGTTGAAATATTGTTAAATGCTTTGTCAAGTTTATACACCAATGAATCTGCCTCGAAAGAGAGATACATATTATTTTGCGAGTCAAAATCGAAGGTGCAACCGCCGAATGCTTTCCAATGGTTTTTAAGGTAACCCGACGAATATTTTCCTATCAAATTTTCGGGCTGACTATTTTCAATGTCTATTTTCAGGACAGTGTAACCCTCGCCAAAATATTTATCTTTCTCATTAATAATATCAATTCGTCTTAAAGATGAAGCTGAAAATATTTTTCCGTCCATCAGTTTTACGCCTCTATTTCTTTGTGCCCAAGTGTAAATCATTGGGTTGTTTCCGCGGACATCACCCGATGATGTTTCTCTGACCATTGTCTTTACATAACCATTGTTTATCATACTGAACGTTGAATCATATATATAGTAGGCGAGGTCTGAAAAAATCAAATAGGTCGAATCACTTACTCCAAAGTTAGTTATTTCTGTCGTTGGAATTTCACGACGTGACCTGCCGTATCCCAATACGCTACGTTGGAATTTCCCTGTAGTATCGAAAATATTTAATTTCCCTGTTGTAACATCAGCATAAAGAATATTGGAGTTGTTGAAATCTACAAAACCGACAGCCGAAATATCAATGGTTGTATCTAATTTGAAACAATCTGAGAAACACAACTCGTATTTTTTATCTATCTCGCCGCTGTATGCAATCTCATAAGGTGATTGTTCCCCATTGTTACAAGAAACCAATAACGGTAACAAGAGTAGTAGTATGTTCTTTGTCATCATACTTTCTATTAGTTAAGAGCATCCGATGTGCTCAGATGCTCTTAATGGGTGGTTATTTACTGCAATCGTTTGCTACTTTACAAGATGCCCCGAGATTGTCGGCGTAACAACCAGTCTCGTCTGAACCCTTTTTGCCGCAATATTTCTTTACAGCACACTCAGCATCTAACTTGGTTTTTTTCTGAGTTTGAGAATAGGCAAAGTTTACTGCGCCTGCCGCCAAAAATAGCGCTCCTGCGATGATGGCTAATTTCTTTTTCATTTCCCTTAATTTTTAGTGGTTAATACTGTTTTGGATATCCACCACAAAACTAAAAAAAAAACAACCACTCCTCCAGCCGGTTTTCATTAGAAACTCATTAGTAATATCATTAGTGTCCCATAAAAATATTTTTTAACTGTCTTTGCGGGCTTGACCCGCAATCTTCAATGACAAAAAATGAAGTTTATTAATTCAAATTGGCACAATAAAATATTGCATATAAATTACTTGTTATGAGATAATTATATGCAGTTTGCATAATTTTTATGGGACACTAATGTAGTAATATATTTTCTTAATTGCCATTATTACCCTATTGCTATGAGAGAAATTTCCCTAACCATATGTCAATATTGAGCTGGCGAAGATAAGTTGATAACAACTACTCGAACTTCACCCCATATACCAAAGGGTATATATCTTTGACACTCTTCTGGTAATAGGCTTTAATCATCTCACCAAAATTTTTCGGGGATGATTCGTGCAGCGTCTCTCCCGTACTAATATTGAGGTCGAAACGTGCCATTGCATTGCGGGCGACTTGGGTGGCAAAGCTATTCGATGGGAAGCTCAAATCTCGTCGAACCCTCTCCATATCAACACCATCAAACTTTACGCCCGCCCACTTCTTTTCTATGTAACTGCCATAGTAATAGTCAATACTCTTGAGCATACTTATAGACTTCATCATCTTTCTGAGCTGTGCAACCCCCTTGGGTTGAACGAAATCCGTAAAGTAATAACACTCATACTCCGATAGTTTGGTCTGAATTGGGTTCACCCTAGAGTTGAGTTGAATCTGATAATGATCACCACCGCCACACTCAACCCACTTAACTTTGTATGATATACGTGAGGTAACAACCCTGCCGCCCAATAGTGAGTATCGAATATCCGCCTGAGCCACGGTAGCGTTAATGTTACTGTGGGGTGTCGTTTTATAGATATGCGTAGTATAATAATCCACAATATCAGAGATATCCACACGCTCCGTGTAACTCTTAGTCTCGTTAAAATATATCTTACCTTTGGCTAATATTCTCACGCCCTTGGGGAAAGCGGTAGGGAGGGTCTCAAAAGAGATCACCGTAATGTTGTCGCCGTCGGTGTTCTTCTCTCTCTTTACTATTTGATAGCTGAAAAACTTGACCATTGAGGGGTTCAGTGGTCCGCACACCTCCACGGCTCTCTTTATCGCAAGGGCGTTGGTTGTGCCCGGCGAGGCAGTGTAGTATGAAGCCGGATTGTCCGGTCTGCTATCATTGGTGCTGGCTGCATTGATGACCTTTCCATTTTCAAAAATATCGCTCCGCATCACCGTAAGGGGGGCATAGAGGATTTCGTTTGCAGGGTTGCCGTCAAAATATGGCTGTTTGGGCGACTGGTTGAACTCAGTAAAACCCATAATCATCTGTATGGCCTCGAACTGAACATATTTGTCGTTTTGTGAAATAGTCCGAGCCTGAACGGCACGCGCAAAATAGTCTCTACAACATCCCCCACTGAATGACTTGGCAATGCGTTTTGCCAACGCCGCCGCCGCATCGTTCTGCGAAAAGGATAGTGATGCCACAAGGGAGAGAGTGGAGATAAGGAATATTCTTTTCATTTTTCTAATTTGAATTTATACGAGCTGATTTCCTCTCTTGCTTCATCACAAATAAACGCCGAGTAGTAGTATGGTTCAATGTAGGCTGCAATTTCCACCCCTTTGGGGGTCTCCACATCGGCAATCAATACCCCATCCTCATATATCTGCAAACCATCATATTGCGAATGAGTACCTTTTTTGTAACTCCTGAAAACTTTGCCGTTTACCAAACTGACACGGTCATAATAGCCCCTTTTCATTCTTTGAAGAGGATACTCTGCTCTGAAATTGTCCATCTCCACCATATTGTAATTCCTATCCATATCCTTACCCGAATATCCGAAAGAACTCTTGATATTAAAATTTTTGTCGTAAACATATATCAATGAGTCAAGTTCGTATGTTAGATAGAAATCACCGTTAGAGCGGTCTATGTCGAAAGTGAAATAGGGAAAGGCATTGCCCTCTGATTTGGCAAGTTCCGGAGTGTGTCTGCCGAGAACTTTCACTATCTCCATTTTGTTGGCATCGATACGTGCCAAAACCCTCGCTTGGGTGGCAAAATCGGGCGTTAAAATATTCAACATCTCGGAATCTGCCACAATGGCAATATAAACGTTATCACCGTATGACTTAAATGTGTACTTTTCGTCCAAGAAGGCATAAATACCCTCCACTTGGTCATACATACCCTTGTCGGTGATTCCGAGCTTCATACCGAGCATCCTCTTGGTCTGCTCCTTCCTACGGAATGAAGAGTCTACGACAATCCACTCATTAGTAGCACCCAGAAAAATAATATCGTTATCTTGAGTGATAGCGGCAACCTCAATATTGCCCATCGGCAACTCCCGCGAGGAATTCCCTCTGCCAAGATGACGTTGGAGTAAATCCCCGTTCCTGTCGAACTCATATACCCACATAAAGACCCTATCCACAAACAGCAATCTATCCTCTTTTTGCAGAGTCAAACCCGAGTAAGAAGTGTGTATGGAATCAAATCGATAAGACTCAAAGTCAATGCTTTGGTATTTTATATTCGGCTTTTTATTATCGGGCGTGCAAAAAAAGCTATCTCTCTTTGTGCAGGATGTGAGCACGATAAATAATAGTAGAGCAATTTTTCTCATATTATGATTAAGATATGAAGCAAAAAGGTGGTTGAATTTCTTGAAAGTATGTGCAATAATAGCTATATCCGTCTTACATATTCAACCACCCAAAGTCGCAGAACGTTCTTGTAATGCAAATTATTAGTGTTTACAATTACTATCCCCTTTTGCACAACTAACGTTTACCCCAGACCGACAAAGCCCTCCGGTGTGAGGTACTGTATAGGTGTTTGCCCCCAGAAATCCCGGACATTTACATCTGATTATGTATTCACTGTCATCTGTTGGCTCCATCATAGTCGTTCCATCATTGATTATGGCATACGCACATACCGTACTCGAAAAAACAAACATTGCAATAGCAAAGTTAAATAATTTCTTTTTCATTTCCCTTAATTTTTAGTGGTTATTAACTGTTTTGGATATCCACCACAAAACTAAAAAAAAAACTGATACTTCCAAGTCTTTTCTGCTGATAATCAGTTAGTAAAATAATTTTATAAATATCATTATCCGGCTGCCTCTATTGAAAAAAAAATCTCTAATGCCCGTGCGGGTGCAAAGCAGTTGTGGAGTAGGCATATCGCAATGAAGCGCTTCTCAAAATGGACTCCTTCGCAGGCTCGATGCGCAGAGATACTATTTGAACAATATCCTGCAATTATTTAATACCGAATAAAAAAAGCACCTACGTTCCTTGTCGTAAGTGCTTTTTATTTTTTGTTGTGGGAGCAGAGGGAATCGAACCCCCGACCCTCTGCTTGTAAGGCAGATGCTCTAAACCAACTGAGCTATGCTCCCTGCGTTGTTTATTTCAACGGCACAAAGGTACTGCTTTTTTTTGAACTACCAAATTTTTTTATGCAATTTTATGTTTTTTTTTGACGTAAGGTTGCGTTTTATTGGTTATGGTATTGTTTATAAGGATGTTGATATTTGGAAAGGTATACTTATTTGTCGATTAGAAATCTATGTGGCAAAGTGTTCGTGTATAATTACTTTTCGATATTTCGTTCGCTGACAGGCGTTCCCGAGGCGGCATTCCAACTCAGGCGTGCGCGCAGGTCGTTGTACTTTTCGTTGAGTGTGGGTAGTCCGATGTAGGTGGTTATGGCTATGATAATCACTGTAGAGGCTGCGGCAGCTATGAGTGTGGGCACGCGATAGCTGTTGCGGGTAGGGTTACGCAAAAAGGCGACCTTTTCGATGACGCTGTCCGAAAAACCGCCATCAACAACATCTCTTTTGTAAGTCTCAAAAATCTTTTCCATCTTCCTTTAAATGTTTTTTCAATTTCTCTTTGGCACGAGCTATGGTGCTCTTGATTGTGCCCAACGGAATTGAGGTTATCTTGGCTATCTCGGAGTGAGAACATTCTTCTATACAGCTAAGTATTATCAGATTGCGTTCAGTGTCGGTAAGTGGAGCAAGTGTCTGCTCCAACATCTGAACCTCAGGCTCTACTCTGCCCGCGTTGTGTTCGGCAATCTCGGCGGAGCTTCTTTGTGTGCGAAGGCTGTCCAAAAAACGGCGATAGGCGATGCGAAAGAGCCAACCGCGGAAACCTCCTAAGCCCTTAAATTCGCCCAGAGAAGTGTAAGCCTTGATAAGAGTCTCCTGCGAGAGGTCGTCTGCCGTGGCGCGGTCGCCGCCTGTTAGGTGGTAGAGGTAACGCCTCAGGGGCGACTGGTACTTCTTGACCAATGCCCCGAAAGCTGCCGTGTCTCCAAAAAGCCGTATCTGCGAAATGATTAACAAATCTTCCGCATTAGAGCTGATTGGATTTGTCTTCACTGTTACTACGTTTATTAAATTCGATGAACAACAATACTGCCGCCACTGCAAATGCAATCAATACACTCGCAAAAAGCACTGTCTCTGTCCTTCCGTGAGCATTTGCAACTCCAATAATCATAAAGAGCGAAATCATTGCACATACAATCGAGAGCACCAAATGTGTGCGTCCCTGCATTGGAATACTCTTAGAACTATATACCACCGCTTTGGAGAACATATCGGGAACGGAACCGGTCATTTCCGTACACTTGATAATAGTGTCATACTTAACTTGACTTTTGCGGAAGGCAAACATTGTCAATATATAGGTGATGAAGGTGATGAAAACACCAATGATTAAAAATATAAAAATCGGAACTAAGTCATTCATCAACCATCGCCACGAACCACTATCTTGAATATCCTGTAATCGGACATTGGCGTTGTTAATCTTCTTCTCCAATTTCTCATTGACTTGGTTTTGGCTATCAACGAAACTGTCTATTTTCTCCGACAGCTTCTCGATGGTTACTGTCTCTTGTTGTTGTGGCGTTTGTGCCATTGGTGCAATGCAAACAAGGGCGGCAACGAAAATCAGTAGTAGTTTTTTCATTTTTCTTTGTTTTTGTTTGCATATAAGACGCTGCAAGTGGCGATTTTGGATGAGCAAAACAGATGTTTTGTGAACTATCTACTCAATTTCACCGTCAAGAGCACGGGGTTGTGGTCGGAATTTTCAAACCCCAAATCGACCGTCTCCACCGAAACAGGCTCAACGTCACCACCAAGCAGCGCAAAATCAATCGCCGAACGCGTGGTGGTCTGTGCGTTATAGGGTTCGTAGCCGTAACGCACCGATTTAACTGTCGTGTCTGCCAAAACTCTGAAACCTTGTGGAAAATCATTGCTGCTCAGGCTAATGACCGAGAAGTGTTTATCCTGCAACTCCCTCTGCGAAGCCTTGTACCCCGGCGGATTCGAGTTCCAATCGCCGGCGGTAACCGAGAGCGGTTTGTCGCTCAGATAGTTTTTCAGAAACGCAAACTCTACGGCGCGCATTCCTCCATTGTCGTAGGCTGAGTTGTGGGTATTATTGATGTAGAGGATTTTATCATTACCGATGGCGAAAGATGCTGCGAGCAGGCAGCGTTTCAAGTCGAACATTCGCTGCGGAAAAGATACCCTTGAGGGATATTGCAACCTCAGGACATTCACCGGTATGTGGCGACTGAGAATCACGACTCCGGATTTGACTCTTCCTATTGGGTCGCTCAACGGAATGGGCACATACTGAGATTGATAGTTGATGCCCCACCACCCCAAAAACTCGGGCAGTGCCGCCCGCAGGGAGTCATACTCGTTTATATGGTAGCTGCGTTTGGAGTTGAAATCAACCTCTTGGAGCAGAATGAAGTCTGCATCGCGATGCTGCTTCAAAAATGCGGTTATATCCTTTAGGTTCTTGATTGTACGCTCGCGTGAGGTGCGCGTCTTCGTGCCTCCGTCATAGAAAAAATCCATATCGCTGCCCAAGCCCGCATAGCCGATATTCCAACTCACAATCTTCAAAGTATCTTTTTGGATAACATCCGGCGTCATACCGGCAACGGATTGGTATTCTACCTCATCCGGCATCCACTCAGTGGAGCGCATAACAACAATGAATGCCGCCGCAAAAATAAGCGCCGTTACGGGCAGCCATATTGCCAGTTTTATTAATATTCTCTTTACCATATCGTTATTGGAGGGTCGCCTTTGTCGCTAAGTGCTATTCCTCTTGCGGCGAGTCGTCGTTCTATCTCCTGTTGCCGTGTGAGAGCCGTGCGCTGAGCCTCGGTGGTAACCTGCGTGGTTTTAAGCATTTTAAGTTCGTTGCGCAGTTCGTTTATTTTCCGATATTTGACCTGTACCGAAAAGCTGTTCGTCATATACAAAATTGCTAGCAGTGCCGCAAAACCGACAACGGGTAAGCGCCGCACAACTCTCTCATTAGCAAGCTCGCGCGCTGTTACCCAGCCCCATATTGTAGATTTTTTTGCCATCGAGTAAGTTAAGTGGACTTTCAAGAAACCAGTTTAATTCATAATTTAGTTGCCACCCTCAAGCGTGCGCTGCGTGAGCGGGAATTTTCGGCGATTTCAGCCTCACTCGGCTCCACTGCTTTGCGTGTAACCAACTCGAAAGGGGTGGAGATGTTTCCATAAAAATCTTTCTGCACCTTACCGTTGAAAGTACCTGTCTTCATAAAATTCTTCACTAGTCTATCCTCCAGCGAGTGGTAGGTTATTACCGATAATCTGCCGCCTGGTTTTAGTATTTTCAGTGACTGTTCCAGCATCATCTCCAGCGCCTCCATCTCACCATTTACCTCAATGCGAAGCGCTTGGAAGAGCTTTGCCCTGAATTTAGATTCGCCCCCCCTAGGTGTAACCTTATCCACTACCTCCAAAAGCTCGCCTATGGTCAGCACAGGGGTGTTCTCCCGCGCCGCCACAATCGCATTGGCAATCCTAAATGGTCTTTCCAGCTCTCCATACTCTCCGAAAATATGCGCTAACCGCGCATCATCATACTCGTTGATAACATTTGCCGCCGTTTGGTCGGCACTTTGATTCATCCGCATATCCAGTGGCGCATCAAAGCGAAAGGAGAAGCCTCGCTCGGGGGTGTCGAAGTGGTGGGACGAAACACCATAGTCTGCCAAAATACCGTCCACGCTCTCTACGCCTTCTGCTCTGAGGCATCCGCGAAGGAACTTAAAATTGTTGTTTATCAGTGTAAAACGTTTGTCGTCTATTGCATTTGCAAGTGTGTCTTTGTCTTGGTCGAAGGAGTATAATCGCCCTTTTTTGCCAAGTCGTGAGAGTATCTCGCGCGAGTGTCCGCCGCCGCCAAAAGTGGCATCGACGTATGTGCCGGCGGGGTTTATGTTGAGTAAATCAACGCTGGGGTTGAGTAGGACGGGGGTGTGGTACATACTTTGCGAATGATAGTGGGATGGGAGTTTTGGTAGCCATAGGAGTCTCCTTTGTCTTGCCAACCTCTCTTACCCTTTATATCTGCAAAGATAATTATTTTCCGATATAATTTTGAAATAAGAATAATAAATTGTATATTTACGGGGTGAAAATGGGCTAATTAGCAAAAATATTATTATTCATTTTTGTTGATTGCAAATTGATGGCAAAATAGCTTTTTTTACTGCAAAAATAATTTTTTCTCTTGCAAGGTTTTCCCGTTTTTCTGCAAAGGGTTTGCTCTTATTTGTTTGTTATCAAAATTTTCATAATCCCCTTGGGTCATTACTAAAAGCATTTCAAAGAATTAAAATATATAAAAATGGCAGTATTACACTTCGACAAAGCCGAACTCGGTAATTTGGAGTATTCGCTCGTTCGCGAGATGCTCGCTACGAACCGTTCCGGAGGCTATCTGAGCACAACCATTGTTTGTTGCAACACGCGAAAGTATCACGGTCTGATGGTTTGCCCCATCGAAGAATTGGGTGGTGAGCAGTTTGTATTGCTCAGCTCGTTGGACGAAACCATCGTGCAGCACGACCAACCCTTCAACTTGGCGATTCACCGCTTCCCGGGTAGCTATGAACCTCGCGGGCACAAGTACATCATCGACTTCGACTACACGCCAACCCCCTCCATTACCTATCGTGTGGGTGGCGTTAAGCTCAAAAAAGAGCTGCTCTGGGTGCACACTGCGCAGCAACTGCTCATTCGCTACACCCTATTGGAGGCTCACTCGCAAACATTCTTGCGCCTGCGCCCATTCTTAGCGTTCCGTAATCGCCACGCTCTGAGCAAAGAGAATATGGAGGCAGATGGACGCTCCTATCCAATCACAGGCGGCGTTCGTAACAAACTCTATCAGGGTTTCCCTTGGCTCAATATGCAGACCAGCCGCGAAACCAACTTTGTTGCAGCTCCCATTTGGTACAACAATTTTGAGTATCAGGCAGAGAAAAAGCGGGGTTACGATTGCTTGGAAGACCTTTTGACAACCGGTTACTTTGAGCTGGAGCTCAAAGCGGGCGAGAGTGTTGTCTTCTCGGCATCGACTGCGGAACACAACCCCGACACGTTGGTACAGCTCTTTGAAGAGGAGCTTGCGCGCCGTACAAACAAGACCGAATTTTTGCCCCTTATGCGCCACTCGGCACGTCAGTTTCTGATCAATTATAATGGCGGCGTGGCTCTGGAGGCGGGTTACCCTTGGTATAACCCACGCTCGCGCGAAACTTTCATTGCCTTGGCAGGGTGTACGCTTACGCAGGGGTTGAATATCAAGTGCAAAGAGATTCTCGACCGCCACGTATCACGCCTGCATAACGGACTGTTCGGGCAGCACCTGGCTGCCGATACTCAACTGTGGTTCTATCATACTCTCCAAGAGTTCGAGAAGGTGTCCGGTGCGGCAGAGGTGTGGAAAAACTATGGCGAGGCAATGAAAAATATCTTGTGGACATACCGCAACGGCGATACGCCGGAGCGTTGTATCCATATGGCTGATAATGGTTTGATTCACGCGGCACTCGCAGGTAGTGCCCTCACGTGGATGAACGTCAAAATAGACGGACAGCCCCTCACGCGCCGTCCGGGCTTTACGGTGGAGGTGAATGCGCTCTGGTATAATGCGGTTTGCTATACCTTGGCATTGGCTGAGCAGTTTGGTGATGAGGAGTTTGTGAGAGAGTGGTGCGAAATTCCGGGTCAGATTCAGGACTCTTTCCAGAGGATGTTCTATATGAAAGACCGCAAGTATTGTGCCGACTTTGTGTATGAAGGTTTTCAAAATACCGACATCAGACCTAATCAGTTGTTTGCCTGCTCGTTGGCATACTCTCCGCTTGTCGAGGAGCAGAAGTGGGCGGTGTTGGAAACCATTCGTACCCATTTGCTTACCCCGCGCGGTCTACGCACGCTCACCCCGACTCATCCGGCATATAAGGGGCGCTTCTTTGGGAGTCAGGAGCAGCGCGACTCGGCACGTCATAACGGTTCGGCATACTCTTGGCTGCTGGAACACTACGTTCGTGCACGCTTCGCTCTGGATGGTGCATCGTTCGTCTACAAGGCGCAGGAACTTTTGGCGAGTTACGAAGAGAATTTGTTGATGTATTGCATCGGTTCGGTGGCAGAGGTTTACGACGGAGACCCCCCACACAACCCCGGTGGTTCGATATCGTACGCTCCAAGCGTTGGTGCAGTGTTGGCAATCAATGAATTGATAGAAAAATATAAGTAATTAATTGTGATTTGTGATATGTGATTTGTGATTTGTAGAAAGTGATGTTCCTCAAAAAGAGTAAGAGGTAATTAAATCACAAATCTCATATCACAAATCACCCATCACCCATCACAAAAAATAGTAGAATAATGAGAGTATTAATGTTCGGATGGGAGTTTCCTCCTCACATTGCAGGAGGGCTCGGTACGGCCTGTTACGGTCTCACACGCAGTATGGCAGCAGCCGGTTGCGAAGTGATTTTTGTCGTTCCCAAGGCTTACGGCGACGAAGATGAGCGATATATTCGTATAAAAAATGCTTCGGATGTGGAAGCCCCTTACGGCTCACTCACCGAGGAGAACGAATTTACTAAACACCTTCAATTTATACAAATCAACTCAAACCTTGTCCCCTACCTCTCTCCCGAGGAGTACGAGGAGCGTTATGATGAATATAAGAGCGAGAAGGTGCAGACAACCAAAGATATTTGGAAACAACGTTATTCGTTCAGCGGCAAGTATGGTGCGAACCTCTACGAGGAGGTGGCTCGCTATGCAGTGGTTGCGGCAGAGGTTGCCAAGGAGCTTGAAGGTCAATTTGATATAATCCACGCCCACGACTGGCTCACATATTTTGCCGGCATTGCGGCAAAGCGCGTTTCGGGCAAACCGTTGGTTGTCCATATGCACGCTACGGAGTTTGACCGCACGGGTGAAAATGTGAACACGATAGTCTATAATATTGAGCGCACGGGTATGCACGGTGCGGATAAGGTTTGCGCCGTTAGTAATATGACACGCCAAACGGTTATCGACAAATATGGCGTGCCGGCAGACAAGGTGGTAACGGTTCACAATGGCGTACTCTTCAAAACGGAGAGCAATGCTGAGGTTGAGCGCAATATTGACGATAAGATTGTAACATTCCTCGGTCGTATCACCTACCAAAAGGGACCCGACTACTTTGTGGAGGCGGCGGCAAAGGTGCTCAAGAAGTTGCCCAATGTTCGTTTTGTGATGGCAGGCTCGGGCGATATGCTCAACCACGTTATTCGTCGTGTGGCGAAACTAGGCATTGCGGATAGATTCCACTTTACCGGATTTTTGCGCGGTAATGACGTTCAGAAGATGTTTGCGCTGAGCGATATATATATTATGCCTTCTGTCTCTGAGCCCTTTGGTATCTCACCTTTGGAGGCTATGCGTGCCAATGTGCCGGTGATTATCAGCAAACAATCGGGTGTGGCAGAGATTTTGGAGACTGCCGTCAAGGTTGATTACTGGGACGTGGACGCAATGGCTGATGCTATTTACAGCTTAATAAAATACCCCGTCCTCTCGGATATTTACAAGGATAAAGGTATGGACGAGGTGAATACGCTCACGTGGGACCCGGCAGCAAAGAAACTTGTGGAAATATACAGCGAGCTGCTAAAATAAGTGGAAAATGAAAAGTGAAAAATGAGTAATTATTTTACGCTTCATACTTCTAACTTCTAAAAAAAAAGAAAATAAGATGAAAAATATCTGTCTATATTTCCAGGTGCACCAACCGTATCGTCTGAAAAGGTATCACTTTTTCGATATGGGGCGCGACCATTTCTATTTTGATGACTACCTTAATCGCCTTGTGATGCAGCGCGTTGCAAACGACTCATATCTGCCGATGAACGATTTGCTACTCCGTCTGATTGAAGAGACGGACGGCAAGGTGCGCGTGGCATTCTCAATCACGGGAACAGCCATCGAGCAGTTTCGCGAATATGCACCACAAGTTCTCGAAAGCTTTCAACGACTGGCAGCAACCGGCAGCGTGGAGTTCCTTTCGGAGACTTATTCGCACTCGCTCAGCTCCCTCAAGAATGTGGACGAGTTTAAGCATCAGGTGAAAATTCACCGCGAGTTGATACAAGAACTCTTCGGACAAACCCCTACTGTATTTCGCAATACGGAGTTGATTTATAGTGACCATATCGGCGAGTTGGTTCGCGAAATGGGTTACAAATGTATGCTTACCGAAGGGTCTAAAAATGTTCTTGGATGGAAATCGCCTAATTATGTTTATGCCAATCCATTGGTTCAGGATTTGAAGTTGCTGCTTCGTAACTATAAATTGAGTGACGACATCGCCTTTCGTTTCCCGAATAAGGGTTGGTCGGAGTACCCGCTCACCGCAGAGAAGTATTACCATTGGCTCAGCCACGAAAAGGGTGAGGTGGTGAATCTCTTTATGGATTACGAGACCTTTGGTGAGCACGTCAAAGCAGACAGTGGCATCTTTACCTTTATGGCTGATTTGTTGCGACGCATCGCCTATTCAGATAATCTTAAATTACAGACTCCTTCGCAGATTGCCTGTGAATTACAGTCAGTTACGCTGCTTCATACACCATATCCTATTTCGTGGGCGGACGAGGAGCGCGACCTGACGGCGTGGCTCGGTAACGAGTTGCAGGATGAGGCTTTCAGTAAATTGTACTCTATTACCAAACTGGTGGAAGAGGCGAAAGATAGCGAAATCACCAGTCGGTGGAACGCCCTTCAAGCATCAGACCACTTCTATTATATGTGTACCAAATGGTTCTCGGATGGCGATGTTCACGGCTATTTCAATCCATATGACTCTCCCTATGAGGCGTTTATGAATTATATGAATGTATATGCTGATTTTAAGCGCGAGGTTGAAATCAAAATTTCTGTCGGTAAGTAGCACCCTCACCACTCCTTTTCTGCACCTAGTGTTGTGGCATAGTTGCAATATTGGATGATGCCGCACTCGGCGCACTTTGGTTTTCGTGCCGTACAGGTGTAGCGCCCGTGAAGGATGAGCCAGTGATGGGCTGTGGAGAGCAATTTCTTTGGGAAATACTTCGATAAAACCTGCTCTGTTTGGAGCGGGTTTTTTGAGTTTTCGGTCAATCCTATTCGGTTCGCCACGCGGAAAACGTGTGTGTCTACGGCTATGGCATCTGCGCCGAAACATATCGAAGCTATCACGTTAGCACTTTTTCTGCCTACCCCGCGCAAACTCTCCAACTGTTCGATGCTCTCGGGCACTTTGCCCCCATAGTTGCCGACGATTTTGCGAGCCGCCAATAGCAGGTTTTCCGCTTTGTTGTTGGGGAAATTTATCGATTTTATGAGGTCGAAAATTTCTTCCTTCGTAGAGTCAGCCATATGCGTTGGGGTGGGGTAGCGTCTGAATAGCGCCGGTGTTACCATATTGACTCTCTTGTCGGTACATTGCGCCGAGAGCACAACGGCGAGCAGCAACTGCCAGCTACTTTCGAATTCGAGTTCCGATTTGGGGTTGGGCATTACCTCGCTAAAGTAGTCGATGACGCCATTATATCGTTGTTGAATTGTCATTTGGCGGTATTTTGCGTACAAAGCTAAGGATTTTGATGTCAAACTCCAAATAGGGAATTTTTTTTGTCGTGTCGAAAAAGTTCACTACTTTTGTGGGTAGCTGCCGTGGGCGGCGGTGTACTATAAAAAAAACGGAGATATATGAAGATAACGGGAGTTGGGAATGCCCTCGTGGATGTTATTGTGAACATTCCTTCGCAAGAGTTGCTTGATAGATTGGCACTACCCCTTGGCTCTATGACCCTCATAGATTTGGAGACGCACGATGCCATAATGGCTGAAATATCATCATTGACAAAACATTACTCCACAGGAGGTTCGGCAGCAAACAGTATGAACGGTCTGGCGAAACTTGGTTGCAAGCCTTATTTTATCGGTAAGGTTGCAAGGGACGAGGCGGGCGTTTTTTTTGCACAGGATCAGGTTGATAGCGGTATTGAGGAGCGTCTTATCCGCACGGATGATTTACCTACCGGAAAGTGCATATCATTGGTGCTCCCTTGTGGCGAGCGGACGATGGCAACTTACCTTGGAGCGGCTTGTACGATGCTGGAGCAGGAGGTTGAGATACCCGAGTGCGACTTAGTATATATTGAGGGTTATCTGCTCCAAAGTCACCATCTTATCGGGGGGATTATGACGAAAGCCAAAGCTGCCGGTGCTAAGGTTGCCTTGGACTTGGCAAGTTATAATGTGGTTGAGGAGAATCTAGATAAGTTGAATGAACTGATTGATAAATATGTAGATATACTCTTTGCCAACGAACAAGAGGCGCAGATTTTCTCGGGGGGGCTACCTGCTGAGCAGGCACTCGAGATGATGGCAGGTAGGTGTTCCACGGCGATTGTTAAGGTTGGTGCGCGTGGAGCTTTAATCGCAAGAGGGACAGAGCGTTGTCACGTGAATATAGTTGATGCAGATGTTCGCGATAAGACGGGAGCCGGTGATATGTTCGCTGCCGGATTTCTTTATGGAATGAGCAGAAATTTAGATTTGAAAAGCAGCGGAGACATTGGCTCGCTGCTCTCGGGAAGGGTAATTGAGGTGGCGGGAGCAAAGATTCCGCAAGATAAATGGGAAGAAATATTAAAGAAGTTATGAAGCCTATAAAGACACGCCTGCTACTGCCGGAGTACGGCAGAAATGTGCAGAAGATGGTTAGATACCTCAAAACAATAGAAGATAGGGAGTTGCGCAACGCGCAGGCGCGCGTGGTTGTTGCGGTTATGGGCAATGTTTATCCATATAGGCGTGATAGTGAGGAGTTTCGTCATATGTTGTGGGACCATCTTTTTATGATTGCCGACTTCGATATTGACGTGGATGCGCCCTATCCCCAGCCAACGCCTGAGATGTTTCAACCTCGTCCGGAGCGCGTCTCCTATTCGCAACATCCTATTTCCCAGCGCCATTATGGAGATAACTGGCGACGAATGGTGCAAAACATCGTCAAGAGCAATGCGGGCGATGAGCAAAAGGAGAGGGTCATTGCAAACATAGCCTCCATCATCAGGCAGCAATCATATAACTTTAACAAGGAGTATCCGTCTAATGAGGTTATTGTTAATGATTTGCAGCAGGCTTGCGGCGAGGACTTCACCATCGACCCTGCAATGCTTTCGGGCACCAAAGTCGAAGTTAGACCCTACAAGAGCCCCAATAATCGAAATAATAACAAGCTGAAAAACAGAGCTAAAAAACTAAAAAAGCAATGAAAACCCTACTGACGGTTGCAGCATTTTTTGTGGTGAGTGCAGCCTCTGCTCAGAGCGTCAACCGCATTTCGAGCGCCCATAAACTTGTGAGGAACAATACTCGTGCCGAGATTATCATTCCTGATATTGCAGGTTACCAGTCTCTTAAGGGTGATTTTCACCTGCATACAATCTTTTCCGACGGCTCAGTGATGCCTGCCGACCGAGTTGCGGAGGCTTGGACTAACGGATTGGATGTGATTGCCATAACAGACCACATTGAGTACCGTCCCAACAAAGATTTCGTTCTCGGAGACCATAATCGCTCCTATGAGATGGCGAAAAAGAGTGCCCAAGATATGGGCATACTGCTTGTCAAGGCATCCGAGCTGACCACCGACAAACCTAAGGGAGGACATATAAATGCATTGTTTGTAACAGATTCCAATCCATTGGAGCGCGCAAAGGATAGTCCGGATTTGACAACGGCGGTGGACGAAGCTGTGCGTCAGGGTGCGTATCTGCTTTGGAATCACCCCGGTTGGGCTATTGATAGCTGCATTATGTTCCCACTGAACGAGAAGTGGATTAAGGAGGGTAAGATCAAGGGTGTGGAGGTATTCAACGAGACTGATTACTATCCGCGTGCTGCCACGTGGGTTAAGGAGATGAAAATCACGCCTTTTGCGAATACCGATGCTCACGGAATGAAGTCTGACTTCTATCGTGCCGATGTTTATCCGCCCTTCAATATTGTGCTTGCGAGGGAGCGTACTTTGGAGGGGGTTCGAGAGGCTATGTTTGCGGGACGAGTAATTGCAGTCTTTGATGGTCAGGCTGTTGCCACGCCCGAACTGCTCAAAGCACTTTTCGAGGCTTGTGTTGAGTTCAAACATATTACGGGCGATAACTACGAGGTAACAAACATCTCCGATATACCCTTTGATATTAGCAGTAAGCAACTTAGCTGCAAATTAATGCCCCGCACTACAATGAGATTCAAGGCGAAGGGAAGTTTTGCGGCAGAGATTACCAACCTCCATATTGACGAAAATAGCAATCTTCAGGTTACTATTTTATAAATCAACACCATAATTAATTAATTGATAATAAGATTGATGCTTCTGAGAGGGGGTGCTAGATAGCGAGGTCAGGAGTCTGTGCAGAGATGGGACTCTGAATTTCAAATTTGTGCACTCGCTTTTCTGTCGAATAGTCCGTCCCGCACTTTTACGGGTACACTACCAAGATGCAACGGATTATTGATAATCTCATTGTTCGATTTTTCTCACTGCTGCCAACTATGGCAGCAGTGATTTTTTTGCGACCCATTGAAGGGGATTTCTAATAACCAGAGTTCGGGATAATTTTTGTAACTTTGCAAGTATGAAACTCTATTTTTGTATGCTTTTTTTCGGTGTCTCGCTCGCCCTTGCTCAGAGGAGGGAACAGACTCTGATTTATATCGAAAATTTTGGTGCTATCGCCGTATCTAATATGCAGTTATATAAGATACCGGCGAGCATAAAACTTGCTCAAGGGATAGTTGAGTCGGGTAGTGGTATGAGTAGGTTGGCGCGCGAGGCAAATAACCATTTCGGCATTAAGTGTAAGGCAGATTGGCGTGGCGAGAAGATATATCACGATGATGACCAAGAGGCAGAGTGCTTTCGCAAATACGACTCAGCGGAAGAGTCCTATCGCGACCACTCACTTTTTTTGACTGCGTCGCCAAGGTATTCTTCTCTTTTTGAGTTAGATATAACCGACTATCGCGGATGGGCTAATGGGCTGAAGAGGGCAGGCTATGCAACAAATCCGCTCTATGCCCAGATGCTGATTAAGACTATCGAAGATTATGAGTTATATCGTTTCGACCGTGCCTCTCCCCAAAACGATTTACCACCTCCGTCTGAGCCGAAAGTCTCTGCCTCCGCCTCAAGGTACGGTAAAAACAATGGGGTTAAGTACGTGGTTGTCGGCGCGGGCGAGAGTATGGAGCAAATTGCCGAGAGTGAGGGCTTGACGCTTGATAAATTGCTAGCATACAATGATCTATCCGCACCGGTTGCTGCCGCCCAAGGTGAGGCGTTGTACATTGAGGCTAAGCTTTACCGCTCGCTGACCACAAAAAAGCACAGAGTGGCTAAGGGTGAAACACTACACTCTATTTCGCAAAAATATGGCATCGCACTTGATGCTCTGTTGGGAATGAATCCGCGGCTGAGAAGCGAGCCTCTTAGGGTAGGTATGAGATTGAAATTAAAGTGATTAATCGGTTCTAGAGCACTGAAAACGACAGTTGCCTAAAACGAGTGAATAGTTCAGGCGAGATTGCGACGGGATAGCTCATCACTACAAGGGGGTGAGGCTTGTGCGGCTTTGAGTATGAAGGGTGGATATGTTCGTAGGGGTTGCTCAGGAAGCCGTGGCGGAGGTAGAATGTTTCGCGGCGGGCGGCGATTTCGGTTGTCGGAGGCTCTATCTCCAGTATAATAACCGACTTCGGAAATAGCGCTTTTAGCTCCTCGATGGCTTTGCCGCCAAATCCTCCACCCCGCCACTGAGGTGTGGTTGCCAAGTGCTCTGCGAAAATTAGTTCGTCCCACTGCCAACAGTAGAGCAAACCTATGAACTCCCCATCTTCGACGATATGGAAGGGTAGGAAGTTGATGTTGTTGAGGGTGTGCAGATGGCGTTCGGCGGTGCGACGTTCCCACTCGGGGAAAGCGGCGGTGTAGAGTTCCATTGCTTGCGCGTGTGGTTCACGAAATAGTACTAGTTCCATATCAAAGCGAAAGATTATTTGGTAAACATTGTATAGCCTTATAAACGTGTTTGCATTAAAATTCTTATACAAAAAAGATGAAAAGAGCCATATTTGTCTACAACCCCGTTTCCGGAGAGGGTGAAATTGATGCCCGCATAGATCAAATCACGGACATCTATCAGCGGCACAACTATATAGTAACTTTGCTTAGGATTGCTCGTCACACCGGTTTGAGTCCGCTCACAGATATGATTGCACGACTCGAGCCTGCCCATATTCTCATTGCCGGTGGCGACGGAACGGTCAATCGTTTGGTTAATTTCTTGGTAAATAATCATATAAAGACACCAGTTGCAGTTCTGCCCACAGGTACAGCCAACGACTTTGCCACAATGTTGGGAATAGGCAGTGACCCGATTGGGGCTCTCAAATCGCTACTGGCAGGTAAGGAGTTATCGGTAGATTTGGGGCGTGTCGGTGACAGATACTTTGTCAATGTGCTCAGTTGCGGATTGATGTGCGACATATCTCAACGCACCTCCACGGTTCTGAAAAACACCTTTGGCAGGGTGGCTTACTACTTCAGCAGCATCACTGAGTTGCCCAATTTCCGCAAAATGAATATTACGGTGGAATCAGCCGAACTCACCTATCGCGGAGCCTGTCTTATGGTACTCATTTTCAACGGACGTTCAGCCGGAAATTTCACTCTTGCAAGGGGTGCAAATCTTACCGATGGTCTCTTGGATGTGTTGATTATCAAGGGTGAAAACATTGTAAACACAATCGGGATGCTCTTCCACTTTTTGCTTCAGCGAAAGGGTAGCTATCCCGATGATGTGGTATATTTTCGTACCAACCGCCTGCTCGTTACGCTCGAAGGAGAGAACGTAGCCACAGACGTTGACGGCGAACAAGGTGGCGAATTCCCGCTTGATGTAGAGTGTTTGCCGGGTGCGTTAAGAGTTTTAGTGCCTTAGTGTCTACTTAGTTATGACTCCAAACTCAGCAATAGAAGCGCGCTCACCACTGCCCTGAGCCAGCGCCTTTGCCACAAATTTCAGTTGAGAACTGCTCACGGGAGCGTCAAACATTATGGTCTGTTCAATGGGGTTAGCCTTGATGTTGGAGAACTCGCCTTGAGCAACTCGTTTGCCATTAGCCCATATCTCGTAGTGGGTAATCACGCCGCCTCCCCAGCGGCTTTGATTTGGTAGGTAGCTGAATCCGACAAGGTCGTATTCGCCACCAAGATCTATGGTCACCTCACTCTTTCCCTTGGGTAACTCGTAACTGGTCATTGTGTTGCCGTCGAACATTTTGGCAGACCCCTCAGCACCCTTCACCGAAAAGGCAGAGGCAAGAATGTCGAAATTTTTCACTGCCGTCGAACTCACACGCTCACGAGCGGCAGGGTCTTGGGCTAGAGCCTTTACAGTCCCTTTGCCATTGAGGGCAAACTCGGCGGTGTAAGGTGTTGAATTGATTGTCGGTTCGCTGCCGTCCGTGGTGTAGTAGAGGTTCGCTGTCTCGTCTGCCCCCTTTATTGATACTTTGCCATTGGCATCTCTGGTGATTGTAGGCTCTACCAACAGTGCCGGCGCGCAAAATGCCTCTATATTGTTGATTGCCAATGCGCCGCGGGCATCCAAGAAATTGACGCGAATTCTCTCGGCAGTAACGTTTTTGAAGCGAATTATGCGCTTATATCCAATCGTAGACATAGTGTCCGTCGTTGGCACGGCTCTCCATTCGCCATTGGCGAAGTAATCAACAGAGAATGCCTTGACACGTTGTCCCAGTGGTATATATTCCTGTAGAAGGATACGGTTGAGCTCCGTTGGTTTTTTGAAAGTGAAGTTGAGTTCACCCTTCACCACCCCCTCTTGTGTAGCCCAGTAGCTATCCCAGTTGTCATCATTTACTTTTGTTGCCTTGAAGTTGCCACCGCGCGAATTGCTCGCTTCGACCTTGGCATCTTTTAGCAGATTGGTTTTAAGTTGTTCGTCTATTGTTTTGCGCCATTCGATAATCCGAGCCGAGTCGGCAGCAGGAATTGTCCCGCGCAGGGATACCGTGAAGTTAAGCAACAGGTTGGCATTGCGTCCAACACTCTGGTAATAGATGTCTATGAGTTTGGATAGTGATTTGAGTTGGTGGTCTTCGCGTTCGTGGTAGAACCATCCGGGACGTATCGACACATCAACCTCGCCCGGCAACCAATCCCTTCCCTCCTCCATACCCCACTGCAACTGTTTAGATTCGCCCAAACCGTTTGTCCACATCGCCCAATTGGTCTCTCCAGCCCAGCCGCTTTCATTTCCTATCCAGCGAATTGTGGGGCTTGTGCCGCCGAAAATCATTGCATCGGGGAAACGTTCGTGTATTATATCTCCGCACTTTTCGTATTGATAGTACTCCCCAGGGTTGATATTGCGCCTCTCACGCGCACCGCCGTAGTAGCCATCGCCGCCGTTAGCCCCGTCAAACCAATACTCAAACAGTTCCGTGCCATCGTTGCAGTATTGGTTAATGAGTTCATCGATTTGATTTCTGAAGTATGTCACGTACTCCTCTTTTCCATATTGGGCGTGGTTTCTGTCCCACGGCGAGAGGTACAATCCGACCTTAAGTCCGTGTTTCTTGCACGCCTCTATCATCTCGCGCACCATATCGCCCTTTCCATCTTTCCACGGGGCATTCTTTACGCTATAATCCGTATATTTGGATTGCCATAGGCAAAATCCGTCGTGATGCTTGGCTGTGATGATGATGCCCTTCAATCCTGCGGCTTTGACCGTTCTAATCCACTGTTCCACATCTAGGTGGGTTGGATTGAAAGTGGCTGCCGGAGTGTCGCCAAATCCCCACTCCAAGTCGTTAAAAGTGTTGAGTCCGAAGTGGACAAAGGCATACTGCTCCATCTTTTGCCACGCCACTTGGGCGGGCGTGGGGATGGGGTAGATTGGTGCAGGAGCTTTCACCTGTGCATAACTTTGAATGGCGAAAGCTGCCGCCATCGGTAGTAGAAATCGTTTCATTTTTATGGTTTATAGTTCTATTGGGCGTGATTATATGTTCTCTAAAATTTATAGCTGAATCCTATAAGGTTTTCATACTGATATTTAGGCATAAATAGTGATGGGGAGGATAGTCCGTAATTACTGCTAAGGATGAGTTGCAGATAGAGCTCGTCGAAGAGATGGACGTTAGCCACCAACTCGAACATAAACGAGGGGCGCAGGCGAGCCAAGTCGTTATATCGTTGGTTTACCACCGAGTTATATGGTTTACGAGTAGGCTGTTGAATTGTGCCGTTCACATCCAAGGATATTATTTTAGATATTTTGAGTTTGCTGCGAACCATCAATGTAGGCATCAACTCCCACACTCCCTTGTAGTTCCCATCCCGCAATTCGCCGTTGGCGATGACAAACTCTGCCTTCTCTCGCTCCGCTCCGCTCAGTTGCGACAAATCTTTGTCCAAAATCTTCCAGCGTGAATGTCCGTAAGCAACCCCGAGGCTGAAACTGAACCAAAAGCGACGTGATGAGTACCCCCACGGCTGATATAGCGCAACAGCCTGATGGACACCCATAACACCTCGTTCGAGGTTGTTTCTGAAGATATAGCCGCAACTCAGAAACGACTTGCGCTGTACCAATGTGTCACCCTGCCCTGCCTTGTAACAGTTGATATTCATCATCGCTGCCATATAGGAGGCGTTTTTGACCTTGCCACTGTCGTCATTTCTGAAGTAGTTTATCGTTCCCAAGTAGTAACTGTCTCTGCGAGCCGAGTATTCAAGGAATCCGCGCAGAGAACTTTTGAAATCTATCTTTTGGTCATACTCTTTATAGGAGCTCGAAAACGAGATTCCGGCACTGCCGCGAAGGGTGTTTGCCCTGACCGGGTCGAAAATAAAGTCGCCCACAGCATAGTTCTGACCCTGTGCCTGATAGTGGCAAAAGAGCAGCGTAATGAATGATAGTAGTATGAGTTTTTTCATCGGAAACCGGTTAATTACTGTGTACAAACAACTCTAAATCCTATTGCCTTTACGTCCGAATACCACCAAATGCTTTTGGGCTGTTGCGGGTCTGTTTTAAGCCATTTATCGTGCTCTGTATGAGAGCGTGCAGCGCAACGTAGCGCCGCAGCATCGTCTGCGTAGCCTCCTCCGCGAACCACGTACTCCTCGCCTCCATCGCGCACCCAAGGATTCAACTCGCCCTCTGCCCATTGGGAGTAGGCATCCGCGCGGTAGATGTCCGCACAATACTCCATCACGTTGCCCAGCATATTTTTGAGTCCGAATGGGTTAGCAGCTACACGTGCAGGCTCGGCGGTGCGGTTCTTGCTATTATTCTTGTATATGGCAAAGGTATTGATAACTGCTGTGTCGGCATCAAACAAGAAACGCCAAAAACCCGTATTCGAGAACTTGCCGGGCTCTCCCTCAAAGAAGTACGGAGTTGTTGTACCGCCACGTGCTGCATACTCCCACTCGGCTTCGGTTGGCAGTCGATATTTTTTGCCGGTCTTTTTCGATAACCATTGGCAGTAAGTCTGAGCCGCATAGTGTGTCATCGTGATTGCCGGACGCTCACCTCCGCCCCAGCCTTGGTCGGGCAGCCCGAATGGAGGCGTTGGTCCGCTGACGGCATCAACATTCGGGTCGGAATTATTGGCGTAGACCAATGCGGGAGCGGTTCTCCCCTCGGACATAGTCTCGGCATAAAAAGCCCAGTACTCATCCCAGCTAACCTCAATCTCTCCCATCCAAAATTGCGATATTTTTACGGACTTTTGCGCCTCATCTTCGTTTCTGAATTTTTCGTCTGCGGGGCTGCCTATCGTAAAGCTCCCCTCGGGAATAGCCACCATTCGAAAACTTATGTTAGTCCCCGGTATCTTTTCCGTGAAATTCTCGAAGGCATCCACCGAGGTTGCCTCCGTGAAGAGTTCTCCATCTTTTCGTTGAGTCGGTATGCCCTTCATCTTCGAGTGTGAGTAGTTTGGGTTGTGGTGTCCCGCGTCTAAGTGGCAGTCGATACAGTTTAGTTCCAATTTCTCTTCATTCTCGGTATAGTATAGGTGTGCGATGGCTCCTTCATCGCTCAGGCGCGAGGGAAAGAGTTGCGTGTGGCATCTTTTACACGACTCGTTAAATACTATCCCACGGGCGTATTCCAACTGCGATTTGCTCTCCCAATCAATCTCTGCGGAGTCCTTGGTCCAGTAACTCCAAATATCTTTTATGCCTGATTTAATCTTAGTTGTGAGGTGTTTAGCAGTGCCGCGCGGCGGCAGGTGGCAATCAACACACTCGACAGAGACACCACTGCGACTATTATTGTGAACAGATTTGAGGAAACTTTTATCGCTTTCGGGATGTATATGGCAAGAGGTGCAGGCATCATTTTTCGAAGAATTTACATAATAATTATTAAGACCTACCGTTATAATTGTGCCCGCAGCAAAGGAAGAGAGGATAATCAAAATAATTTTTTTTGTTTTCATAGTTAAGTTTAGGGTTTTACGCAAAGCTAATTATTATTTCGATTATTTCAAAAAAAATCTCTACCTTTGCTGCGTGGTTTTTTTGATTGTGATATGTGATATTGTGATTTGTGATTCTCTTCTGGCTCATTTATCCCACTATTCACAAATCACATATCACAATATCACATATCACAGAAGAATGGGGCTGACCGGTTTTGACAGCAGGTCAAGGCGACAGAGTAAGCGTGTCGAGGGTTGTAGGGGCACTCGTTAAACAGAACTTTCAAACATTAACTGGCAATAATAGCTATCAACTCGCTGCGTAATTTCACTAAGTGAAATCGCTTAATTCCCGCCGCCAAGGCTGCGGTAGGAACGAGTACTCAGAGGGTGAGAGACCTCTTTTAGCTCTCATTTTCACCGAGTATCATCAAATTAAAAGATAGCTTGCGAGGGCATCCCGACCTCCGAGCGAAATTTAAGGGATTAAGTTGCGGCTCAGGGTGTCCGTTCTCATACCGCAATCGAAAAACAAAGACGGAATACACACGTAGAAAGCACTGGGGCTTCTTGTTTGGACGAGGGTTCGATTCCCTCCAGCTCCACTTAATGCAGTTTATTATCAGCTGTATGTCTGCAAGAAGGGGCTAGCTCGGATATTCCGAGTTAGCCCCTTCTTGCATTAGGAAGATGGTTTACTAAATCCGTTCGGTGCGTGACCTTAACCGTTGTATTCTGCAATAATCTGCTCCACTTCGCCCGCAGTAACGCGCGGATAAATCTTCTCGCCAACCATTACCACAGGCGCAAGTCCGCACGCTCCGACACAACGCAAACAACCCAACGAGAAGAGACCATCCGAGGTTGTGCCCCCGACCTTGATGCCCAATCGCCGTTCAAACTCCGTCACAATAGCCTCAGCACCACGAACATAACAAGCCGTGCCTGTGCAAATGCTAATTGGATTTTTGCCCTTTGGCGTCATTGTGAATAGCGAGTAGAAGGTTACTACGCCATAGACCTTGGAGACAGGTATTTGCAAGCAGTGGGCAATAGCCTCCTGCACCTGCTGCGGCAAGTAGCCGAAGTGCTCCTGCGCTTTATGGAGTATATTAATCAATTCGCCCGAGTCATTGCGGAAATTAGCACAGAGATTGGCGATGAACTCCTGTTGCTGAGGTTTTAGAGAGTTACACATATCTATTTTTCTCTTTTACTTGTACGATAATTTATTGTGTGAGTCTGTAATATATTTTCTGATAATGTGTTATATATTACCATCCATTGAGAAATGTAACTGAGTATCATTGTACAAATATAATGTAAATTGAGCGAAATAAAAATTTATTTTTTCTTCTCTTTCCCTCTTACCAGCCCGTCCTCATTACCCGCGATGAGCGTTGTGCCCTATTCCGATTCTCCTAGAATCCTCTGCCGAACATAGACCAAAACTCGCGTTTGAGCCCATCCCAGCTATGAACTGCGCTTCCGGCAAAGTCTGCAGAATATTTGGTGATTAGCTCTCGTGCCTTTCGGGACTCACCCTTTGCCATTAGTGCCTTTGCTTTGGATTCTATCTCCTCTTGTTCTTCAAACATTTTCTTCTCCAGACGCATAGCCTCACTCTCCATTTTGTTTTTTGTCTTACCCCAAGCGACCTGTGCTAAGCGGTTCGCCTCGCGGAACTTCCACAGGAACGAATCTTCGCGATAACGTTTCTGACCGCATACGGCAAAACCCTCGGGCAGCGAAAGTGCACCCGAATAGATGGGTATGCGCGGACTTTGAGCCGGATTGTCCACCGAGAAGTATGCTACTGCACCAATCTCGTCAGGCAACCAGCTACGGCACTGAACCACAAATGAATATGAGCACCAACACACAGGGACGGTGCGCTGAAACTCAATCGCGCCCGGTTTTAGGGTATTGACCAAGTTGCGCATATCCGTAGACATCCAATGGTTCATTATTGGCGAGGTCACGCTGTCGATTTTCTCCAAACCGTCATCACCCTTGCTCTTGACTGCTACCTTCAGGTTTTTAAGCATATCGAATCGGCTACCCTCATAGTTTTCACGGTAGACTGCAATAGCTCTTTGGGGTGAAACCAACTGGTCGGGCTTTACGGAAAATGGCAGCTCTTCTGCATCATATTTCAAGTCGAGCGATGGGGCTAAAGAGCTCATAACATAGTAGTCACGAATGGCAAAAGGTTTGCCCGTGCCTATGACTTTCCAAAACTTGAAGGGCTCTTTGCCGTCCCAAAGCCCCAATTTTTTAGCCCGTTCGCGCAAATCCTTGCTGTACATAAAATAGTCGGGGTTGTTGAAATCCACATCGGAGATTCGTGCAATATTTGCCGAGATACCTACGTGGTCATCGGGCACTCGCTGTGCCACCCACATTGCAGTAGGTTTGCCCTGTTTGCCCGAACCGACAATCTCCAGCTGCCACACCTCATTGGGGTCGGCAAAAGTTAGGCATTCGCCGCCATCGCCAAAGCCATACTCCTCGACCAATTCACCGATAAGTCCGATTGCCTGTCTTGCCGTTGTGCAGCGTTGCAATACAATGCGTTGTAGTTCCTCGATGAGAAATAGCCCCTGTTCGTTGCGCAATTCTCGTTTACCGCCAAATGTGGTTTCTCCGATGGCTAACTGCTTTTCGTTGAGGCAGGGGTAGCCGAAGTTGAGGTATGAAAAGGTCTCCGGTGCTGCGGGAATAGTCCCCTTGATTGTAACTCCGCGCATATCGTGCGGTTCTTCGGTTTTGAGCAGTCCCCAGTAGATTGTGTCGCGTGCCCCCGACTCGAATTTGCGACGCGGAACAACCGTTGCCCACGTTCGGTAGTTGCCATCGCAGCTGTGCGAGGTCATAACCGAACCATCGGTCGATGCTTTTTTGCCCACCAGCAGTGCGGTGCAGCTCTCAGAATAGTCCGTACCCCAAACAGGGTCATTGTTTTGTGCCGTAAGCGTTCCGCAAAGCAGCGCGCATAAAAGTAGTAGTGCCTTTTTCATAATATGTTGTGGAATTATTATTTTCGCTCACCGATATATAAACCCGAAATGGTGATGGCAATGCCGATGATTTTCGCCAACCCCAGCCTCTCATCCAGTATAAAGAAGCTAGCTACAGCCGTAATACTCGGCATCAGATTTATAAAAATAGATGTCCGTGCAACACCTATACTACGCAGTGCATCGGCATATAAGACAAACGCCAATGTGGAGCAGAATATCCCTAACACCGCCACGCGCCACACCCACTGCAAATCCCATACCAACGCCGACAACTTGTCCCAATCAAAGAGGTAGAGCAGCGGAATAAGTATCATCGCCGAAAAAACGTTCTGCCACGCCACAATCGAGAAGGAGTTAAATCGTTCCGACAACCTCTTGACCATCACCGTGTAAATCATCGCCGTAACCACTGCCCCAAACAGCAACAGCACCCCGAGCAAGCGTCCCGAAATTTCGTCTAAGCCATCCCCAAAGATAACCAGCAAAACTCCGACCATCGAAATTCCCAGACCCACCCACAACATCCTCGACACTCTTTCGCCATTGGCGAAGTAGGCTAAAAGCGGTGTAAAGAGAGGTATCACGGCAATTACAATGCACGCCAACGTTGGCGACACATTCAGAACACCGTATGTTTCAAAGAGAAAATATCCGATAGGTTCTGCTATTACCAAACAGCCGAAAATGAGCACGTCGCGCCGCGTGAGGGGTTGAAGCTTACCGGTTATCTTGGCTATGGAAAACATCAGAGTCATTGCTATCAAAACCCGAAATGTGACCAACATCAACGGCGAGAGATATTCGAGAGAAGATTTTGTAAAGATAAATGATAAACCCCATAAAATGACGGCAATAAGTATTCCGACTGTGTTTTTGAACTGCATATTTGCTAAAAAATTTTAGCAAAAGTAAATAAAAAAGAGTAACTTTGCATATTGTCATTAATATATTTCAGATGAAACGAATAGCCATTATATTTTTTGCAATACTACTTACTTGTGCATCGCAGGCGCAGACCCGTAAGCGTAGCTCTTCCGTTCCCAAACAACGGACAATCGAAGAGATGCCGCGAGTTGCCATTGACACTGTCACCACTGCCGACCCCGAAACCAAGGTTATCATATACAGCAATAACTCGTGGGAGTTCTATCATCCCGCTATAAAAGAGCGCCTTGCCGACCTTGATGTGTATAAGTATAATTGGGATACAACCCAGATTTTCGCCTATAAAAATATTGAACTTACCGACCTGCCCGAGCTCATCGAGCTCCGCCTTATAGATTCGTTAGTGCAATATTGCGCACCTGCAACGGGCAGGGTGTCATCGAAATATGGCATCCGTCGCCGTCGCAATCACAATGGTACGGACTTATCCCTACCTCTGGGTGTCCCCTTTCACGCAACTTTTGACGGTAAGGTTCGCTATGCCAAATGGAATTCGGGAGGATATGGTTACCTGACCATTATTCGCCATCCGAACGGGCTGGAGTCGTGGTATGCCCACCAAAGTAAGTTGAATGTAAAACCGGGGGACTATGTAAAAGCCGGACAGATAATCGGTTTTTGCGGAAATTCGGGGCGTAGCCGTGGCAACCACCTCCACTTTGAATTGCGATATAAAGACCAGTCGTTTGACTCAGAATTTTTGATAGATTTTGAGACCGGGCAACTTCGTTATCAGACTTTTGTCTTGGATAAGAAGTATTTCAACATACGTTCGCGCGCCTCGGAGATTCTCGAGGAGGACGACTATGATGCCGACCTACCCGAATCTTTGCTTGCGGATGCGGACGAGACCACAATAGAAAATGTTCAGAGTGCCCCCAAACCTAAGCCTGCTCAAGCGACAACCGGAGCTATATATCATACTATTGTTAAGGGTGACAACCTCGGCAAAATAGCGATAAAATATGGTGTTCCAATCGACCAGATTTGCAGCTTGAACGGAATTAATCGCTCAACGACACTTGCCCTTAAGCGCAAATTGCTAATTAAAAAATAGCAATTTGAATGGTTGAGCACTTGTTTTTAGCAAGGACACTTAAATCAATAGTTCATTAAAATTTTTTAGATGCTCTAACCCCGCGCTTGCCTCGGGATGATGTGGGGAGATATTATATTCAATGTCAAGATATTACGCGAATCTTCAACTGATTATGCTTAAGTAAATTACGCTGCTCAATTTATCAACGCTCTAAACCTAAAATATGCTGAAAGTTACACCAATAGGAGCAATAGATATAGGCTCGAATGCCATACGATTACAGGTTACCAATGTCGAGGAGTATGTCGGTGAAACTGTTTTCAAGAAGGTTACTTGGATAAGGATTCCGTTACGTCTTGGTGGTGACGTATTTACGAGCGGGGTGATAACAGAACAGAGGAGAGCACACCTTCTGGAGGTGATGAAGGGGTTTCGTCATATTATGAATGCCTATGACGTAAAACTATACCGTGCCTGTGCCACAAGTGCAATGCGTGAGGCGGTGAACGGCAAGGAGATAGTAGATTTCATCTACCAGCAGGCTGATATAAAGATAGAGATTATCGGTGGGCAGCAGGAGGCGGATATTATCTTTGCCAGTGGTCTCTCGCAGGTGATTCAGGACAATAATACATATCTTTTTGTGGATGTGGGCGGTGGCAGTACTGAGTTGACGGTTTTTGCCGATGGCAAGCGTATCGACTCGCGCTCGTTCCCTGTTGGTACGGTGCGGATGTTGTCGGGTAGCGTGGGCGAGGAGGTATGGAAAGATATTAAAAAGTGGTTGAAGTTTCAAATGCTTCGCTACACGCCTACGACCGTAGTGGGGTCGGGCGGTAATATCAGCAAGGTGCAAAAGATGCTCAGCAAAAAGGAGAAAGAGACAATGAGCTATACCGAGATGAAGGTTTTGTATGACTATATTGACTCCTTTACAATGGAGGAGCGGGTGCATAAACTCAGACTAAATCAACACCGTGCAGACGTGATAATTCCTGCTCTGAAGATTTTTTTGACCGTTATGAAGTGTTGCAAAATAAACCAAGTTGTTGTTCCGAAGATGGGTATGGTTGAGGGTATCACTAAGTTGTTGTGGGAGGGGGAGAGTGAAAAATGAAGAGTCATTTTTCCTCGGTTAGAAATCTGTGTGGCAAAATGAGGGTGATTGAAAGATTATTCGCTCCGTTGGCAAGGATAGCGTTAATGTATATATTTGGTTAATTATAAATTTAATTTATTCGGTCACTCCAAGCGCAGCGAAGAGGGACGGCAGACAAGTTAATAAACGAAAATACAATGATTAGAAACATAAGTCGCGGATGCTGTTTTTGGCGAGATGAAGAGGGGAAACCCCAAGCCGAGCACCGCAAAGGATGCCAAAAACTCGAGGTGTACGACTGGTTGGAAGATACGCCTAACCCACTCGAAAATCGAACTATAATAGAAGTGCAGTTCAAGAATACGCGCAAGTCATTCTACGAAATTGTAGATGGGGTACAGTACATAAAAGGAGATATTATTGTGGTTGAGGCTATTCCGGGTATAGACGTGGGAGTGGTCTCAATCACGGGTGACTTGGTCGAAAAGCAGATGCGCCGTGCGCGATTCAACCCTCAAGGGTTTGAATTCAGAAAGGTGCTTCGTCGTGCAAACACCTACGATATTGAGCGGTGGCAAGAGGCGATATCCTTAGAGCACAATACTATGATTCGCGCTCGCGAGATTGCCGCAGACCTAGGGCTTAAGATGAAAATCGGTGATGTCGAGTATCAGGGTGACCGAATGAAGGCTATATTTTATTACATTGCTGACGACCGTGTCGATTTCCGAGAGTTAATCAAAATTTTTGCCGAGCAGTTTCGTATCCGTGTTGAGATGCGCCAAATCGGTGCGCGGCAGGAGGCGGGACGTATCGGCGGCATCTCGGCGTGCGGACGCGAGCTCTGCTGCTCGACGTGGCAAAATAGCTTCAGTAGCGTTGCCATCGGTGCGGCACGCCAGCAGGAGATTTCGCTCAATCCACAAAAGCTTGCCGGTCAGTGCGGTAAACTGAAATGTTGCCTCAATTACGAGGTGGACAGCTATATTGATGCTCGCAAGGATTTTCCTCGCATCAATGCTCCTTTGCAGGCTATGGATGGTGATTATCATTTGGTTAAGAGTGATATTTTCAAAAAGACTATGTGGTTTTCACCCGACCCGTATTCAACGGCTGTGATGATTCCGATATCGATAGAACGGGTCTACAAAATATTGGCACTAAATCGTAAGGGGGTCAAAGTTGATAAGTTGGTGGATGAGACAATGCAAAAAGTTGTCGCACCGACCGAACCAAGTTTCATAAACGTTGTGGGCGAAGAGAGCATCACACGCTTCGACAAAAACAACAAACCACGCCGCAACAACTCTCCCAACCGTAACAACGGTAACGGGGATAATCGTCCGCCGCGGGAGGCTGCTAAACAGCCTAATGAACAGCAAGATAAGCCTCGTAATCACGAAAATACTAAGCCGAAGCACAACAATCGTCCACGCACACAGCGTAAACCTCAGCAAAGTTGAAGCGAACGTTGATAATACTTGCAATCGCTCTATCGCTTTACTCTTGCCGGAGGGAGGGTTATTTCGGTGTGTTCGATATGCCTTTGAATAGAAGTTGGGGAGTGGGGGAGTGGGTGGAGTTCGACTTTGTGCAGAGCGACACAATCAATCTGCACAAAATTGAACTCAGCATTAGGCATAGCCTCAATTTCGGTTTCAGGAATCTGCCGTTGGAGATTCAGACACACTCGCCCGACAATAAATATTGGCGTGATACAATTATACTCAAACTCACTGATGCCGACAATGATTGGGTAGGGCAAATGGGTAGTAATCATATTGATTTTCAGAGTTATTATCGCCGCAATGTGAGATTTACACATAGTGGTAATTACGTTATCAAAGTTAAACATCTCCTGCCTGTGGATAGTCTGGAAGGAGTCAATGCCGTGGGCATTATAGTAGAAACTGATGGGAAAAAATAAGCATAAACGTTTCAGCGAGAACCTTACTTTTGGCTGTATGGTTCAACCGCTTTTCGAGGATATTTTTCACAAAGACCACCCGCTGAAAGGGCGTTGGTGCGCAGATCATTTTCGCAACGACAACCCTATTGTTCTGGAGATTGGTTGCGGGCGAGGTGAATACACGGTGGAGCTTGCACGCCGCCACCCCGACAAAAATTTTATTGGCATCGACATCAAAGGTGCTCGTATGTGGCGCGGGGCTAGAACTATTACTGATGAGGGACTTACCAATGCGGCATTCCTCAGAACACGTATCGAGTTTATCGAGTCCTTCTTTGGCGAGGGTGAAGTGTCGGAGATTTGGATAACGTTTCCCGACCCTCAACTCAAAAAGCAACGAGCGTCAAAGCGCCTGACCGCACCCCCCTTTTTAGCAAAATATGCCGACTTTTTGCGGGGCGATGGAGTTATTCACTTAAAGACTGACTCTCAGCATCTCCACGAATACACAAAGGCGCTGCTCGCGGAGAACGAAATCGCGGCTGAGGTTTCCAATAATGATATATATGGCAGCGGTTTTGCCGATGAAAAACTTTCGATAAAGACCACCTACGAGGCGCGTTTTCTCTCTCAGGGTCTGTCTATTACGTATCTAAAATGGAGTTTAGGCGGTAAGAGAAACTTTCACGCGCCACTCTTCATCCCCGACCAGGAAGAGGGTACTCTCGATGATGATCGCCAGCTTGCCGCCACCGAGTAGTCAATCCTAAGTTCGGCATATTGGTTTGCTCATATTTTGTAAAGCAATACGGGCTCTATAATTTAGAGCCCGTATTGCTTAGTACTATTCTAATGAGTGAATTACCACGCCTGAGCGAAGTTTAGGTTCAAACCAAGTCGTCTTCGGAGGCATAATATTGCCGCTGTCGGCAATGTCTATAAGTTGCTTCATAGAAACTGCATAGAGTGCAAATGCCACAGCCATTTCGCCGCTATCAACGCGGCTGCTTAATTCGCCAAGTCCACGAATACCACCCACGAAGTCTATACGTTTCGATGTGCGCAAATCTTTAATATCCAAAATCTTATCCAAAACAAGATTCGAGAGAATTGTCACGTCCAGAACTCCTATTGGGTCGTTATCATCGTATGTCCCCTCTTTGGCAGTCATTGAATACCATTCGCCGTCGATATACATTGCGAAGTTGTGTAGTGCATTTGGAGTGTAAATCTCCTTGCCTTTCTTCTCAACCACAAATGACTCTTCTAATTTCGCAATCAACTGCTCTTTCGTAAGACCATTCAAATCCTTAACAACGCGGTTGTAGTCAATTATTTTCAGTTGATTATCCGGGAAAATAACCGACAGGAAGTAGTTATACTCCTCATCGCCCGTGTGGTTGGGATTTGCCGCCTTTTTCTCCTGACCAACCAATGCTGCCGCCGCTGTACGGTGGTGTCCATCAGCAACATAAAGCGCCGGTACTTGAGCGAAAATTTCGGTGATACGGTCGTTCACAGCCCTATCTTTGATAACCCAGAAGTGGTGTCCAAAGCCATCCTCCGCAACAAAATCATACTCGGCAGGCTCTCTGACAACCTTAGCCACAATCTCATCAACCTCATCAATAGCAGGATATGAGAAGAAAACAGGCTCTATATTTGCCTTCTGAATACGAACGTGAATCATACGGTCTTCTTCCTTGTCCTTGCGGGTGAGCTCGTGTTTTTTGATTTTTCCGGTTTGGTAATCATCCGTATTACAACATACCGCTAAGCCATACTGAGTACGTCCGTCCATAGTTTGGGCATAAACGTAGTAGTGCTCCTCTTCATCCTGCACCAACCAGTTGTTAGCCTTCCATTTTTTGAAATTTTCGACAGCCTTGTCGTAAACCACCTGTGTGTGCTCGTCTATAGGTAGGTCGAAATCAATTTCGGGTTTGATGATGTGGAGCAGCGATTTCTCGCCTGCTTCTGCCTGAGCCTCAGCTGAGTTCAAAACATCATAAGGGCGTGAAGCAACCTCAGCCGCAATCGCCTTGGGTGGGCGTATGCCCTTGAAAGGTTTGATTTTTACCATCTTTATTTATTTTTTCAACAATTCGTTAGCTTTTTCGTTGAGTTCCCTTTCTCTTTCGTTCTCCGCAACAAAGGTGAGTCCGTGAGGCTGCGCCTTGGTGTTTTCATCTACATAACAGAATGTTATGAAAGCATCCGACACTAGAACTTTGTCGTCGCGGCAGTCGTGCACCTCGATATAGACCGTAATTGTCGTACGTCCGGTGCGTACGATGCGACTTTTCAGCTCTATGATATGACCCGCTCGCACAGGGTGAAGTATCTCCAAGCCGTGCAGTTGCAGGCACACAATATTATGAGGGTCCAGTTCGTATGCCACCGCTATAAAACCCGACTCGACAGTCCACTCAGCGCACCTTCCCGCAAAGAGCGTACCGTGGTGGTTCAAGTCTTCACCTTTTACCAGATGACAAGTTGTGTGTGTTTTCATTTTTTCGGAATCGGGAATCGTGGTGATAACTTTTCCGCAGAAACAGTTCCCGCGATTCACCCTAGAATTTATTAACCTGAAATTTAGTAATACCCTCTTTCAAGAAGAGCATAATTTGATTAGCGGCTGCCAATCCTGCGTTAATGTTTGCCTCGGCAGTCTCTGCGCCCATCTTTTTAGGAGTTCCGAAGTAGCGTTTACCGAATTTTTCTGCAAATTCCGCTGCCGCTTCCGGCGCAATATCGGTGGCATATTTCAGGTCGGCACGTTCCTCCATCGCCTTTATCAAACCCACCTCGTCGATAACCTCTTTGCGGGCAGTGTTTACGATTGTGGCACCCTTGGGCATCGACATAGCCAAAGCGTAACCGATTGACCCTTTGGTTTGTGCCGTGGCAGGAATGTGCAAAGATAGATACTCTGATTTTGCATAAAGTTCTTCCACTGATGCAACTTCTTCCACGTGATCATTTGCAAAAATGGCTTTGTCGGCTACGAATGGGTCAAATGCGATGACCTTCATTCCCAACGCCTTGCCGGCTAAGCCAACCAAGCGACCCACGTTGCCGTAAGCGTGGATACCAAGAGTTTTGCCGGCAATTTCCGTGCCCGCACCGCCGAACTGCGCACGTGCCATAAAAATCATCATACCGATAGCCAGCTCTGCCACAGCATTCGAGTTTTGCCCCGGTGTGTTCATCGCCACAATTCCTCGAGCCGATAGCGCGTTCAAATCCAAATTATCGAAGCCCGCACCGGCGCGCACCACGATTTTCAGATTCTTGGCGGCATCCACCACAGCCTGCGTAACTTTGTCTGAGCGAACAATTAGCGCATCCGCACTTGCCACAGCAGCATAGAACTCCTCTAGGGCGGTGTATTTTTCAAGCAATACAAGCTCGCAGCCAGCTGCCTCTACAATTTTTCTAATACCGTCCGTTGCGACTTTCGCAAACGGTTTTTCGGTAGCAACAAGTACTTTCATATTTTTATAATTAGATATTATATTAAGTGGGCTTCTAAAACTTAGTAGCTCATCATCTTGGGGTTGTTCTGCGGAACGTTACGCTTTTCTTTTGGGTTTTTTATGTGGACTTTTTAGATAAAAGGAGCCGTAATTAAACCAAAATATAAATTTAAACAACCTCTCTAGTACTCCATCACTTTTCCGATTCCTATCCTCCTATGATTTCACGCTTCAACCATAGGGCAATATCTGGAGGTATTTTGGCGGTAATCAGTCTGTTGTGTGTTTCCGCATCACACAGCTACACAAAGATATAAATAATAGATTTATTTTGCAATGTTTTCTTGCAAAAACTATACGTAATATTGCGTTAAAAGGGAGGCTTTAAAACGATAAGGCTTATTTTTTCTATCCGTTGTGGGCATAAGCTCTATTGGTTTGATGGATTATTACAACAATATAATAATCGAATCAAGGTTAAAAGGAAAGAGCCCGGTGAAATACCGAACTCTTTCTCAGGCTTATTAATATTTTAACCCCGTCTAACTTTTTGGGTGCAGTTCATTTTTTTCAAGGGCGGGGTAGAAATTAGTTAGCATTTGCAGACCGACTTCTCGAACTCCTGCATACACTCAACTAGAGCCTGTACCGACTCCATTGGTAACGCGTTGTAGGTCGAGGCGCGGAAGCCACCAACGAGGCGGTGACCCTTCAAGCCAACCATACCTTTGCTCTTTGCAAAGTCAAGGAAGAGTGCGGGGTCTGTATCCTTGCACTTCTCGCTGTAAATGAACGGTATGTTCATCAACGAGCGGTCTTCAACCGCAACGGGCGAGGCAAAACAAGAGTTGCGCTCAATCTCATCGTACAATAACTTAGCCTTCGCCACATTGATTTTATTGATTGCGGGCACGCCGCCGATTGATTTCAACCATTTCAGAGTCTCCTTAACCACAAAGATTGGGAATACGGGAGGAGTGTTGAACATCGAACCCTCTTTGATGTGAGTGCGGTAATCTAACATTGTGGGGATTGCACGCTCTACCTTACCTAAGATATCCTCGCGAACGATAACGAAAGTTACCCCGGCAGGTCCCATATTCTTCTGAGCGCCACCATAAATCAACGCATATTTCGACACATCCACCGGGCGCGAAAGAATATCCGAAGACATATCTGCCACCAAATTCACAGGGCAATCTATATCTGTCTGATATTCCGTGCCGAAGATTGTATTGTTTGTTGTGATATGGAAATAGTCCAAATCCGTCGGGATGGTGTATCCCTTGGGAATATAGGTGTTGTTTTTGTCCTCGGACGATGCAACTTCAACGACTTCGCCAAAGATTTTAGCCTCTTTCATTGCCTTTTTAGCCCAAACACCGGTGTTGGCATAACCCGCTTTTTTGTTGAGCAGATTGAAGGGTACCATACAGAATTGCATCGAAGCACCGCCGCCTAGCCAGAGGATTTTGTAGTTATCCGGAATTTGAAGAAGTTCGCGAAAGAGATTGGTCGCCTCGTCTATGACTGCTTCAAAATCTTTTGTGCGGTGCGAAATCTCTATCAATGAGAGTCCTATGCCATTCAAATCCAGAACAGCAGCAGCAGCATTTTCTATTGCAACGCGTGGAAGGATGCAAGGTCCTGCCGAGAAATTGTGTTTTTTCATAACTTTTATGGGGGTTTGAATTAAATGTTGTACTTTTGGAGCTACTAAAGTAAACATTATTTATCTATTCTCAAAACAAAAAGCATTATTGCACGCAATAATTTTTTTGCTCTATCTAAATTGTGACAGACTTTACTCAGGGTCGTATTGGGCGACAAATCATAACATTCTCTATTCCTATTATTTTAGGTAACTTCTTTATGCAGTTCTACCAGATTGTAGACAGCATAATCGTCGGGCAGGTACTCGGCAAGGAGGCTCTGGCAGCTGTGGGTGCGGCTTTTCCCGTAATTTTTGCGGTCATTGCGTTGATGATTGGCATTGGTAGTGGTGCCTCTGTGGTCATTGCTCAGTACTTCGGAGCCAAACAAACCGAAAAGGTGATAACGGCAAGCGACACTATTCACATATTTTTTATATCCGTCAGCATCATTATAGGGATTTTGGCTTATTTTTTTAGCGAAGATGTTTTTCGTTTTATAGACCTGCCCGAGGATATTTTGCCGTTGGCTGTGCCTTATCTGCAAGTTTATCTTGGCGGTATCGTCTTTATGTTTGGTTTCCAGACTATAAATGCCATTTTACGTGGCGTGGGCGACTCTAAAACTCCGCTATATTTCTTGGTTCTATCCTCTTTGCTCAACGTAGTGCTTGATATTGCATTTGTCTTATGGTTTGGCTGGGGTATTGTCGGAGCGGCGTGGGCTACCGTGTTGGCGTCTGCGGTTGCCTATTTTGCTTCGATTTACTATATAAATCGCAAGGATTTCTTTTTCCGTATTGACCTTTTTCGCCTCAAATTCGACAAGAAGATTTTTGGACAGAGTGTCCGTTATGGTCTACCCACGGGCATTCAGCAGTCTGTTGTTGCTTACGGTATGGTTGCATTGATGTCAATAGTGAGCGGCTTTGGCACTGATGTTGTGGCAGGTTATTCCATTGGCATACGCGTTGAGAATCTCGCGGTGATTCCTGCGATGAACTTTGCCTTGGCTTTGCAGAGTTTCACGGGGCAGAACGTGGGTGCGGGAAGGTGGGATAGGGTTAGGGAGGGGCTGAAAAAGACGCTTATATTTTCATCTATTACCTGTGTTATAATCACGACTTTGATTGTGCTGTGGGGTAGGGAGATTTTGATGATGTTCACCAGCGATATTCAGGTTATAAATGTGGGCGAGGAGTATTTGGTTATTGTCAGTTCATTTTATCTTCTCTTTAGTTCGATGTTTGTTATTAACGGTATGTTACGTGGGGCGGGGGCTGTTATTGTACCTATGTTCACCACTATGATTTCGCTGTGGTTGGTTCGTATTCCGTTGGCGGTGTGGTTCTCGCGCGAGATTGGCGAGGTGGGTATATGGTGGTCTGTTCCTGCCGGTTGGGCGCTGGGGTTGATATTATCTTATGTGTATTATAAGACAGGTAAGTGGAAGAAGCATTCGCTTTTCGCTAAAGGGGACTTCTAAAAATTAATCGATTGAGATTTTGACAACTCTTTCACGCAATTTCAGCGCTACCCCCACCCAATAAAAGCCAATTATACTGGGGTTTTTATTGCAGCTCAAGCCTTGAACTTATTCGAATTATCCAAATTATTCGATGCCGAGTTAATACTTGTAAGACTAGCTTAATTCAACTTAACAAACATTGTATTTGTTAAGTTGAATTAAGCGTTTTGATATTTTTGATTTATTTAATCACCATCTCATCAATAAGATATCCGGCACCACCAAGTTTGTCGATAATAAAGAGTACGTAGCGAATATCTATCGCAATATTTCGGCATACGACGGGGTCGTACTGAATATCACTCATTGTGCCCTCCCAGCAGCGGTCGAAGTTTACCCCTATCAACTCACCGCCGGCATTCAACACAGGTGAACCGGAGTTACCTCCCGTAGTATGGTTGGATGCTATAAAAGCCACAGGCACAGTGCCATTAACCGCCCATCTACCATAATCTTTCGTCGCATAAATCTCTCGCAACTTTTCGGGAACGTCGTAGTCATAGATGTCGGGATTGTCCTTTTGCATAACGCCGTCTAACGTTGAAACAGGTTGATAATAAACTGCATCACGCGGCTGGTAGCCATCAACTTTACCATAGGCAACACGAAGAGTTGAGTTTGCATCGGGATAGAATGGGCGGTTGGGTTGCATTGCCATCAACCCGCGCATATAGGTGCGATACAACAGCTCAATTTGTTGATTTATTTCATTATACTTAGGCGTAATATCCTTTTTCATCTTCTCATTGAACGACTTTGCCAGGACGAAAGCAGGGTCAGCCTCCACAATCTCCTTGTAGTTTGGCGCGTCAATCAACTCCAAAACCTTGTTTTTGTCTACAAAAATCGAAGTTGCGTAGATGTTGTCCAACAATTTGTCGGATGGAGTATTCACAAAAATATCAGGCAAGAAATTCTTATCTAAATTCTTTTTTATCAGGGATAAAAGCGCGTAAGTTGTCTCCTTGTCGATTGGCTGGAAGTAATCTTTATAAAACTTTTCGACAGCATCTTTTTTCACACGGGCAGTGTCACCAAATGCGCCGGCAAACCTCAACAGTTCCATCGCCTGTGGTGCCTCCATATAGAAATCGCGCGCAAAGGCATAAGGTTCAAGCTCTTTGTAGAGCGCATCAAATTTTTCGACAGTGCCCTTGTACTCAGGCTTATCCGCCGACCATTTTATGAAATCCTCTTCTAACTTCTTCTTATTCTTAACAGTGTTAAGTCTCTTAACACCAATCACTTCGCCCTGCCATTTTTTCCACGCATTCGACACGCCCGCATTTTTCGCCGCATATTGAATCCTCACTGCCGCATCCTTTGCCTGCTCGCGATTCATAATATCGAGACGGCGAGTGCGCAAATCAATTTTGAGCGGGTTGCCAATCTCTTCTATATATCGAACTGCCTCTGAATGAAGATATTCATTTGTGCGACCGGGGAATCCGTAGACAAAAGTGAAATCACCCTCCTTGATACCTTTTGTCGAAATTGCAAGCGATTTTTTAGGTTTGAAAGGTACATTCTTTGGCGAATATTTTGCAGGCTCGTTATTCCCGTCGGCATATATGCGAAATATTGAAAAGTCGCCCGTGTGACGGGGCCACATCCAGTTGTCGGTGTCGCCGCCGAACTTGCCGATTGAGGAGGGTGGGGCGAAGACCAAACGCACATCCTCGTAAACTTTATATAGAAACAAGAAATATTGATTGCCGTAATAAAGTGATTCCACCGTGGCTTTCAATCCATTATCCTTTGTGGCAGCCTCCACAATCCCCTTAATGTTTGCCTTGATTTTACCCTGACGCTCCTTTTCGTTCATCTGGGCGGTTACGCCGGCAAGTGCCTGTGGAGTAACATCTTTCATCTCTTGCAGGAACGAAACCGTCAGACCGGGATTGGGCAACTCCTGCCCTTGGTTCATCGCCGCAAAGCCGTAGGTTAGGTAGTCGTTTTGAACCGTCGAGTGTGCCTGGATTTGTCCGTAGCCGCAGTGGTGGTTGGTAATCATCAACCCCTTGTCGGAAATCAGCTCGCCCGTGCAACCGCCGCCAAAACGCACAATGGCATCTTTGAGACTTGCCTTATTAATCGAGTACAAATCTTCGGCTGTAAGCTTCAATCCCTTAGCCTTCATCTCTTTGATTCGCCCCTCGCCCAGCAGGCTCGGTAGCCACATACCCTCGTCCGCCCTTGTGCTTAGAAACGAGAAGATGATTAGACCGGTCACTAAAATTTTTTTCATTTTATATCTTTTTAAGTTCTTGGTAAAGTTTCTGAATCGGCAACCCCATCACGTTATAGAACGACCCCTCGATTCGTTCAATCGCCGTGCAACCTATCCACTCCTGAATCCCGTAAGCTCCCGCCTTGTCCATTGGCGCATACTTTTCTACATAGTAATCAATCTCTTCGTCTTCGAGCTTCCTGAGCCAAACTTTTGAAATGGCGTCAAACTGATGTATTTTTTCGTTGGTTCGTATCACAACCCCCGTAATCACATCGTGAGCCACTCCGCTGATTTTGTGAATCATCCTTACAGCATCTTTCTCATCCACAGGCTTGCCGATAACATCTTCATTTACAATCACTACCGTATCTGCTGTAATAAGAATATCATTTGCACCGAGGGGGTGAGGATAGGCACAGGACTTTTTCATTGCCAAATAGATAGGGACTTCCGCCGCAGGCATATCCGCAGGAAAAGTCTCATCAACCTCATATTTATCGGCGAGCGTAAAGGGCAACTCAGCCATCGCCATCAACTCGCGACGACGCGGTGAGGCTGAGGCGAGGATAATTGTTTTGTCTTTTAATTTACTGTGTAACAACATACTATTTTATTTCAAAATCCAGCAATGTTCGCCCTTCGAGCTTGGCGGTTATGCGGTCGCCTATTTTCAAAGTCTCAACTCCAACGGGCGTACCCGTGAAAATCAAATCCCCAATTTTCAATGTAATAAACTGAGAAACATAGCTTATAACCTTATCTATTCCAAAAATCATATCCGAGGTTACCCCCGTCTGTTTGCGGATGCCGTTCAAATCCATCGTAAAGGTGATCACCTCAGGCAGTTCGCCTTTGGGAATAAATTGGGGTGCCACGGCTGCCGAATGGTCAAACGCCTTGCAAATTTCCCAGGGCAGACCCGCATTTTTGTATTGCGTTTGCAGGTCGCGCGCCGTGAAGTCGATGCCCAGACCAATCTCGTCATAACATCTATGAGCAAATTTTTCGTCAATCGCCTTAACAACACGATTAATGCGCACCACCAATTCGCACTCATACTGCACATCGTCGGAGAATGATGGCAGGTAGAAAGGCTCGTTATTGCGTAGCAGAGCCGTGTCGGGCTTCATAAAAAAGATTGGCACTGTGGGTGTTGCGCTACCCAATTCACGAATATGCTCGTGATAATTCATTCCTATGCAGATAATTTTCATCGTTTTGCTAGTTGTCCATACATCTCTTTTGCCACCCGTTGCGAAGCTCCTGCCGAGCCTATTTTAGCGTAAAGCTCTTTATAGTCTGCTGAAATTTTGTCTATTTTAGAGCCGCCGGGCAGAATTGCACGCAACTCATCGCAGCCTTTGCCGACAGTGAAATCGCTTTGTATCAACTCGGTAACTACCGTGCGATTCATTACAAGATTGACAAGTGAAATCCATTTTAGTTTCACCAATCGAGCAGCTATCCACATAGACACTGCCGGTCCCCGGAAACAGACCACTTGCGGAACTCCCAACAGTGCAGTCTCCAAAGTTGCCGTTCCGGAAGTAACAAGCGCGGCTCGCGAACGGGCAATGGTAGAGTATGTTTCGTTACAGATATACTCTACGTTACTACCGATTAGATATTTGTCATATATTGCTTTATCTAACCAAGGTACAGCCGTAACTACAAATCTGTAGTCGGGAAAGGCACGGCTAATCTCAACCATCGTAGGTAGGTTATGGTCTATCTCGTGTTTACGACTACCTGCAACCAATGCTACGATATTATCCTTTTCCACTTCGCCCCGCTCTGACACAGAATCCATCAGCGGATTTCCGAAGTAGTGCGCTTCGATTGAGAATTTTCGGAAATAGTCCACCTCGAAAGGGAAAATAACAAACAGCTCATCTACATACTTTTGGATAAGTTTCACCCGTCCCTCTTTCCACGCCCACACCTTGGGGGCGATATAGTAGAAGGTTTTGATGCCGTTGGCTTTTGCAAACTTTGCCATTTTGAAGTTGAAACCGGGGTAGTCAATCAAAATGAGCACGTCGGGTTGCCACGCTTTGACATCCCGCTGGCAATCACGCAAAAAACCTACAATTTTGCGTAAATTCATCAACACCTCCAAATAGCCCATTATGGAGCTCTCTTTGTAGTGCTTCACCGGTTTAGTGTCAGCGGCTTGCTCCATAAGGTCTCCACCCCAAAATCTAAATTGAGCTTGTGGGTCAGCCTCTTTTAACCCTTTTATCAGATTCGAGCCGTGCAAATCACCACTCGCTTCACCTGCTATTATGTAGTATTTCATTTCAATAAATCGGGTCTCAATAATTTTGTGCGCTCCATTGCCTGCTCCTGCTGCCACTCGTCAATCTTGGCAAAGTGTCCCGAAAGCAGCACTTCGGGTACGCTCCATCCGTTAAATTCGGCAGGGCGTGTGTAGACAGGCGGGGCGAGCAGACCATCCTGAAAGCTGTCAGTCAGTGCCGAAGCCTCGTCGCCAATAGCCCCTGGGATTATCCTCACAACACTGTCCGTAATTACTGCCGCCGCCAACTCGCCACCCGTGAGCACGTAATCGCCTATGGAAATTTCACGCGTTATCAGGTGCTCCCGAACGCGGTGGTCTACACCCTTATAGTGCCCACAAAGGATGATTATATTATCCAATAGAGACAACCGATTTGCCTCACCCTGATTGTACTGAATACCATCGGGTGAAGTATATATTATTTCGTCATAGTGACGCTGACTCTTCAATTCGGTTATGCACTTATATATGGGTTCAATTTTCATCACCATTCCCGCCTCTCCGCCAAAGGGGTAGTCGTCCGCTGTGCGGCGCATATCATCGCACCAATCACGCAAGTTGTGGATGACAATCTCTGCCAGCCCCTTTTCGCGTGCACGCTTTATAATAGATTCACTCAGAGCACCATCCAGAAGTGCGGGGTGGAGAGTGATAATATCAATTCTCATTCGATTTGTAGTTTACTTCGCCCTGCAACACCTCCGAAATGAAGGGGTTGAACATCAACTCGTGCGCAATGGTGCTCTTGCCGCCGTGTCCGGGGAAGAAGTCGCAATCGCCCAAGGATACGATTTTTTCCAGAATGCTATTCATCAACTGCTCATAATCTCCACCGGGCAGGTCGGTACGCCCGATGCTCTCGCGAAAGAGGGTGTCACCGGTGATAAGGATATTTTCGGAAGGTAAATGTATGCACACTCCGCCGGGCGTGTGCCCGGGCGTGTGGATAATTCGTACAAGGGTCTCTCCTAACTTAATCTCAGCCTGCTCCGCCAAATCAATTTCGATAGTCGGCACCGAGCTGATATTAAATCCCATAGAGGAGGCATAGAGTGGCACCATCTCCATAATCGCCCTATCGTCTCGGTGGAGGGCAAAAGGAATGCTCCACTCGCGTTTTACGAACTCCACGCCGCACACGTGGTCGATATGTGCGTGGGTATTGAGAGCCATAACTGGCTTCAAACCATTCTTTTCAATAAAATTTTTTAGTGTACGCTGCTCATTTTCCGTGTAACAACCCGCATCTACGATAAGGCATTCACCCTTTTCGTCGTAAATTACATAACTGTTCTCACCAAAGGGGTTGAATGTGAGCGTTGCAATCTTAATCATAACACACTTCATTAAAAAATTAGTAATTCCGCAGCAACTCCAACGTGCCGCAACTTTCTAACTATAATCCCGACCGACCCACCCACAGAGGTTATGTGACCTCTAAATCACCTTCCGTTCGGTAGTCATTTCGCCTATCAATTTACATTGATATGCAAATATAGTTATTTTTCGTCCATTTTACTCGACCTTCTCAACTTTTTTGCGACTCCCGAACGGTTGACTGATGAAAAGGGCTGTGTTTACACAGTTATTGGGATATGGCTGTCATTTTATTTTGCTGATATATATAATTTTTAATCAACGACTTACTTCATCTGAAGGGTTAGGGGCATTAGTGCCGGCAAGGGAACAGACGGCTATGTCCGGAGGATGCAGACCTAAAATTTGAAAAAATGTAGTGATGGATGAGTTGTCTATCACTATTTTTTTATATCTTTGTTTCCTATAAAAAAAAATAGATACAGATGGAAAATAAATTGCAACAGCTCACCGACAAGCTATACAATGAAGGTCTGCAAAAGGGGCAAAAAGAGGCTCAAGAGGTGCTTGAGAATGCCAGAAAGCAAGCCGAAAGGATTATTGCCGATGCCAAAGCCGAGGCTACACGCATTGTAGAGGATGCTACGCGTGCGGCAGCAGAGCTTAAAACTAATACTCACAACGAGATACGTTTGGCAGCTACTCAGACAATGAGTTCGTTGCGTGCTCAAATCGAGGGAATGGTTGTGGCAGAGGTTGTTACGCCTCAGGTTTCGGCTGCTTGGAAAGATGGTGAGTTTGTTAAGAGTATGATTTTGAGTGCTGTGGGTGCGTTCAATCCTACGGTGGGCGAAGTCAAGTTGGTTGTGCCCGAGACTATGGTTAGCGAGGTGAAATCGGCTCTGGCTCACAAATTTGCGTCAGGTGTGGAGGTCGTGACCGATGCCCGCGTGAAAGTTCCGTTCCGCATAGCTCCCGCCGATGGCAGCTACTATGTGAGCTTTACGGATGTGGACTTCACCAATTTGATTAAGGCGTACATTCGTCCCAAAGTTGCTGAACTACTTTTTGGTGCAAAAGATGAATAATGAATATTACTGTCTCGTTGCGGGGCTTGCCGAGTATAGTTATGCCGACAAGAGAGGCAAAATTGACATCGAGGCTATTCGCACGGAAATCAACGAGGTGCTTTCTGCTCAGGATAAGAAAGCACTCGAGTTGTTGTATCTCTACTACGACATTGAGAATGTTGTCAACATCCTTAATAACAGCAAATTGCCTTTCAATGTATTGGGTAATTTGACAAGGGTGCAGGTAGAGGAGGAGATTTCTGCATTCGAGACTGACGATGAACCGTTTGAGTCCTTGCTGCCGCCACCGCTCCGCCTGACCTTGGATAGATACTTGGGCAGATATGTGGCTGAGGATGACGAGCTAAATTTCGATAAATCGTTGTTGGAGAAATCACTCCACGCCGACTACTTCTTGTTGTGTAGTACGATAAAGTGCGATTTCCTCAGAAAATGGTGTGAGTATGACCGTATCATCCGCAATATTATTGCAGTGCGCCGTGCAGCTCAGCTCGAAAAAGAGCCTATTATGGTGGGCGAATTGGAGGATGAGCGTGAATTTGAATACTACTCTGAGCTGATTTCGGTGTTGGAGACGCGCGATTTTGTGGAGCGTGAGACCAAAATGGATATGCTTCGCTTGACCATTGCAGAGGGATTGTCGGAGCATAACTACTTTGATATAAATATGTTGCTGGCGTATTTGGTGAAACTTAATATTCTCTTCCGTTGGTCGTCCTTAGACAAAAAGGTTGGCGAGGAGCGTTTCCGTGCCATTGTGAAGGGTTTTACGGACAGTGCCCAGATAAATATATAGTTAATGCGTAATGACTTACTTAAATCCATATATTAACACTGTGCCAAAAACATAGAGTTGAGGTTTGTATTCGCTTCGGTTCTTTCCGAGAAATTTAACGAAAGAAGCGATATTGATATGGTTGTGAGGTTTGATACAATGGATTTGATGGAATATGCCGACAATTATTTCGACCTAAAGGAGCAATTAGAAGTTGTTTTGAAACGTCCTATAGATTTGCTCGAGGAGCAAGCTATTAGAAATACGTTGCTGAAAATGAGAATTAACGAATCAAAACAGCTTATCTATGGAAAAGGAAATTAATGTGTGGTAGAGCAAATTTTGAATGCGTAATATACTACTAATATTATATGTCGTTTTGTCGCTTGTGGCGGCGGGGCAGGATGCTAAGCAAGGCGTTGCGAAGGAAGAAATTCTTCGCACTAATCCCTATTTGCAAAATCCTACTAATGCGGGAATTACGGTCTCGTGGCAGACCAATGTTCCTTGTTACAGTTGGGTGGAGTATGGTTTGGATACGGCGCATATGCAGCGGGCGCACACGTTGATTGCGGGGCAGGTGATTTCAAATAACAAGCTCAATAAGATTAGAATCAACGATTTAGAAAAAGGTAAAAAGTACTATTATAGAGTTCATTCGCGGGAGATTATCGAGTTTAAGCCCTACAAAAAAGTATTCGGGGAGGAGTATGTTAGCCCTTTTTATAGTTTTTCGTTACCAACAGACGGCAAGGAAGAGTTTACGGCTCTTGTTTTCAATGATTTACATCAGAAACGCGAGTTGATGGACGCACTGATAAAGGTTGTGCGCGAGGGGGGTGTGGAGTATGATTTTGTGGTTTTTAATGGCGACTGCATCGATGACCCAAGCACTGAGGCTCAAGCTATCGAGTCTATATCATACTTCAATGATAGGGTGGGGGCGAGCTCCAAGCCTGTGATTTACATACGCGGTAATCACGAGATTCGCGGAGCATTTTCGATGGATTTCACCACACTTTTTGACTATGCAGGTGGCAAGAGTTACGGAGCGTTTTCGTGGGGAGATACGCGCATTGTGATGCTGGATTGTGGCGAGGATAAACCGGATGACCACTGGGTTTACTACGGGCTGAACGACTTCAATAATTTCCGTCGGGAGCAGGTTGAGTTTTTGAACGCAGAACACGCAAGTGCTGCATTCAAAAAGGCTGCAAAAAGAATTTTGATTCACCACATACCGCTATGGAATAGTCCGCAAGCCGCAGAAAATGAGACGGATAAATATCAACCTTGTACAGAAATGTGGGGTGATTTGATTGCGGCTGAGCCCTATAATTTGATTCTGAACGCTCACACTCACCGTTTTGCCTCTTTCAAAAAGGGTGCGATACCGGTGGTAATTGGCGGAGGAAATACGATGAATAGTGCGAGCGTGATGGTGCTGACAAACAAGAGTTTGGAGTGTTATAATACCAATGGTGAACAGATATTGAATTTAGAGATATGAGTGCAATATGTCAGAGTTGCTCGATGCCGCTCTCGAAAGACCCGGGCAGAGGTGGAACAAATGCCGACGGAACTCACAGCGAGAAATATTGTGGTTACTGCTACCTCTCAGGTGAGTTTACCTATAAGACCGACAATGTAAAAGAGTTTCAGGAACATTGCCGCCAAATGATGCGCCAAAAGGGGATGAATCCATTGGTTGCGTGGCTCTTCTCGCGAGGCTACGCGCGCTTGGAGCGGTGGAAGAGGTAAGAATAATATGAACAAAGCTATACCATACAAGTTTGATAACCAATTCAAAGCGGCAGCAAGAAAGCACCAATCTAACTTTCGCGAAAGGGTGTTGTTTGTTGATATTGATTTGAGTACAAAAGAGAAATATGGTACATTTTTAAGTGAAAATGCAGCCAAAGAGGGGTTGAACTTTTACGAGGGTTATCGCGACGAGATAAAAGGGGTTGCAGGAAAATATAATCAAGGCTCGTGGGCTAATATGCTTAGGAGCGAACATATTCCCCTGAATATTTTTGTGCCGATGAAATTGGATAAGCAGAAAACAAAAAGGTTGCTAAATGATATGTTGAAGTTGGATATTGCTGCTATTGACGATATTAAAATAGAATACGCACCCGACCCGAAAGAAAATTACCTCCAAGACAGAACGGCATTTGATACATATATAGAGTATACTCATAGGGATGGGAGCAAAGGCGGAATAGGAATTGAGGTGAAATATACGGAAGTTGCGTATAAACTTATTAGCGGTTCAACTGAGGAACAGGTGGTTACAAGGGAGGATAACATATATCAAACTTGTGGTTCGAAAAGTGGATATTTTATCGATGCAACTGATAAGAGGTTAATTGAAGACGATTTCAGACAGATATGGCGTAACCATCTATTGGGCGTTTCAATGATGCAAAAATTTGATATAAAATATTTTAACTCCGTTCATCTCTATCCTGCCGGTAACGACCATTTTGTAAAAATAATACCTAAGTATGAAGAGTTGCTTACGGAAAATGGAAAGCAAACATTTACCGCTCTGACCTTTGAAAACCTTTTTGAGTATATGAAGAACTACTTCACAGACGACAAGCAAAGGGATTGGGTTAATTATTTGCAAAGACGATATATTATAGAAAAATAAATAATACAATATATGAAATTGTCATAATCCCATTTTGAGCAACCAACAGCGATGATTATCTGCATATTGCGCGCCCACAGAACGCCGCCGGTGGTGGGATGCAGAATGGTGCGTAGCCGCTCGGGCAATTTCCGCCGTGTGGAGAGACGACGGGCTGACCGATTTTCGTCAGAAAATCGGTTTAGCAAACATAAGTAACTAATAAACTACTATTTGTAAAAAATATGAAAACAACAGGTGAAGTTGTGGGTATCATCGCTAACCTTGTAACGGTCAAGGCAAACGGGGCGGTGGCGCAAAACGAAATATGTTTTATCACTTTGCGCTCGGGCGTGAGGTTGATGGCAGAGGTTATCAAAATTACCGGAGAAAAGGTTTTTGTTCAGGTCTTTGAATCTACTCGTGGATTGAGCATTGGTGCACCCGTTGAATTTGAGGGATATATGCTCAATGCAACCCTGGGTCCGGGTATCCTCAAACGTATCTATGACGGACTGCAGAGCGATTTACAGGCAATGGAAGGTGTGTTTTTGCAAAGAGGGCTTTACAACGACCCACTGGATATGAGCAGCGAATGGGAATTTACGCCGACAGCTCAGGCGGGCGATAAGGTGCAGGCGGGCGATTGGCTCGGCTGGGTGCCCGAAGGGTGGCTCGAACATAAAATTATGGTGCCCTTTGCCTTTAAGGGCGAGTATCGGATTAAATCGATAGTCGAAAAGGGGGTCTGTAAAATTACGGATACTGTGGCTGTTCTTGTGGATAATAGTGGTGAAGAACACAATGTTACGATGATTCAGAAGTGGCCTGTGAAGATTCCCATTACCGCATATAAGGATAAGCCGCGCCCAATGCGTACAATGGAGGTGGGAATGCGAGCTATAGACACATTTAACCCCATTGCCGAGGGTGGCACGGGATTTATTCCCGGTCCTTTCGGTGCTGGAAAGACAGTATTGCAGCACGCAATATCAAAACAGGCTGATGCGCAGGTGATTATAATTGCCGCTTGCGGTGAGCGTGCAAATGAGGTTGTGGAGACCTTTGTGGAATTTCCGGAACTGGACGACCCACGTACAGGGCGCAAATTGATGGAGCGTACAGTGATTATCGCAAACACATCCAATATGCCCGTTTCGGCGCGTGAGGCTTCGGTTTACACGGCGATGACCATCGGTGAGTATTATCGTGCTATGGGTTACAAGGTTCTGTTGTTGGCAGACTCGACCTCGCGTTGGGCGCAGGCTCTGCGTGAGATGAGTAATCGCCTCGAGGAGCTGCCCGGACAGGATGCCTTCCCGATGGACTTACCGGCAATTATCTCGGCGTTCTATGCACGTGCCGGTTTCGTATATCTCAACAACGGGCAGAGCGGCTCGGTAACTTTCATTGGTACGGTTTCGCCAGCAGGTGGTAACCTCAAAGAGCCTGTTACTGAGGCTACTAAAAAGGCAGCAAGATGTTTTTACGCTCTTTCTCAGCAGCGTGCCGACTCCAAGCGTTACCCCGCTATCGACCCTCTGGATAGCTACTCGAAATATTTGGAGTATCCCGAAATTATCGAATACTTAGGCGAAAAATTTGGTAGCGACTGGGTGGGCAAAGTTAATGCGGCAAAGACTATTGTTCAGCGCGGTAAGGAGGCTTACGAGCAAATCAACATCTTGGGTGATGACGGCGTGCCGGTTGAGTACCACGACCGTTACTGGAAGTCGGAACTCATCGACTTCATAATCTTGCAGCAGGACTCCTTCGATAAGACGGACTCGAACTGCCCGATGTCACGACAGGTGTATATGTTCGACTTGGTGATGGGTATATGCAATATGGGGTTCCGGTTCTCTAATTTTGAGGAGGTTGTATCATATTACAAGAATCTGATAAACTCACTTCGTCAGATGAACTACTCACCCTTCGAGAGCGAGGAGTTCAATAAGTATCTTGCGCAAACAAAAGCTATTTTGGCTGAAAAAGAGTAAATTTTGGATGTTAAACGCTGAATTACAACAAAGAAGAGCATCTCTCATTAATAGAATCTCTAAATTAGATACCATTTACGATATTGAATATTTAGAGCAGGATGTTACTATGCTCGAATATGAGAGAGATGGCAGCATAATTCCGCCGTTTGCCATAACCGACCGAGAGTTGAGTGTGCTTCTGAAAAAAAGAGAAGCAAATCCCAATCCCATTTATATTTCCAATGAGGAGGTAATGAAACGGTTGGCACAATGGGAATGAAAATAATTTGGCAAAAGGAAGCAGAAGAGGAATTTGCCGAGATAATGAAGTGGTACAAGGATAATTGTGCTCCATCAGCTCGTGACAAACTAATGAAAAATATAGGGCAACGAATAGTATTGTTATCGAGGCAGCCATTTATTGGCAAACGATTTTTCACATCAACTGACACAGAAAAAGAGTATAGAATTTTGAAAATATATAGGAATCTAAGAGTGATATATTATTTCAGTAATGATAATATTTGCATTGTTCATATCGGAGATTGTCGTAACACTTTTGTAAATTGCTAAAACAGTAATGTCTATGTATGTTATCGATGAAGAGACCAATAGTATCTCGAAAATACGCAAATGTTCTTTCAAAGACTTAAACTATGGTGAAAGGGAACATTTACAGGAATGGATAGCTAAAGAACCAAATTCACTCGGTGAAGAATTGCTGATAATACAAAAAGAGTTCAGCGGTTTCAGTGAAACTAACGAAAGACTTGATTTATTGGCATTAGATAAATTTGGTAATCTCGTTATTATTGAGAACAAACTTGACGATTCAGGTACAGATGTGACTTGGCAAGTTATCAAGTACGCTTCGTATTGTTCAAATCTATCAAAGCAAGAAATAATTCAGATATATCAAAAATATCTCGGTTACGTTGGAGTTGCTGAAGAAAAATTGTCGGAATTTTTCAATAAAGATATATCAGAAATAGAATTAAATAAAGGCGCAAATTCTCAAAGACTTTTCTTGGTTGCAGCAAATTTCAGAAAAGAGGTAACGTCATCGGTAATTTGGTTGTTAAATTATAATCTTCGGATTAAATGTTTCAAAGTAACTCCATATAAGCTACAAGAAAAGATATTTCTTAACTTTGAGCAAATTATTCCAATGTTAGATGCGGGTGACTACACTATCAGAATGACAACAAAAAAGCAAGAAGAGACACAAGAGGAAGAGATAATAAAGCAGTCGCAAATTGTTAGACAAAAGTTTTGGACTGCATTTTTGGTTTATGCAAATGGACGCTCCAATCTATTTATTAACAATTCGTACTCTTCTGAAAATTGGCTGGCAAAAGGGATTGGGTTATCAGGCGTAAATCTAAATCTTGTTATCAGTAAAAAAAGTTGTAGAACTGAAATTTACATCAGCATTGGTTCTAAAGAGTTGAATAAAAAAGTCTTTGATCTTTTTTTTGTGAAAAAAGATGAAATTGAAACTGCTTTTGGGGACGAATTAATATGGGAAAGAAAAGATGATAAAATTAGTTGTAGAATAAAGTCGGAAATAGAACTCAATTGCTATGAGGAAGATAACTGGAATGAAGCATTTGATTTTCTAATTAACACATCTCAACGACTTGACACGGCAATAAAAAAAACTATTACAGAAATTTCGAAGGTGATAAAACAATTTTAGTTATTAAATATACTTTGCTAAAAATATAAAACAACATAAATGACAGCATTTCAGAAGATATACACCCAACTGGGTGCTATCACAAAAGCAACCGTAACATTGAAGGCGTCGGGAGTTGCCAACGACGAACTGGCGACCGTGGCGGGGCGTTTGGCTCAGGTGGTGAAGTTGGCGGGCGAAAACGTTACCTTGCAGGTTTTTGCGGGCACAGAAGGTATTCCGACCAATGCCGAAGTAATTTTTCAGGGAACACCACCAACGCTCAAGGTGAGTGATGAACTCTGCGGGAGGTTTTTCAATGCCTATGGTCTGCCGCTGGATGGTGAACCCATTCAAGGGCGAGAGGTGGAGATTGGCGGGCCGACGGTTAATCCCTACAAACGCAAGCAACCCTCAGAGCTTATTGCTACAGGGATTGCAGGTATCGACCTGAATAACACGCTGGTTTCGGGGCAAAAGATTCCATTCTTTGCCGACCCCAACCAACCTTTCAATCAAGTGATGGCGATGGTTGCTTTGAGGGCGCAGGTAGACCGTATCATACTCGGCGGTATGGGTATGACCAATGATGACTACCTTTTCTATAAGAATGTTTTTGACAATGCCGGAGTTTTGGATAGAATCGTTTCGTTTGTGAACACGACCGATAATCCGCCTGTTGAGCGTCTTCTTGTGCCCGATATGGCATTGACGGCGGCTGAGTATTTTGCAGTGGAAAAGAACGAGAAGGTGCTCGTACTGCTCACCGATATGACCCTCTATGCCGATGCTTTGGCGATTGTGAGTAACCGTATGGACCAGATTCCGTCCAAGGACTCTATGCCCGGCTCGCTATATTCGGATTTGGCAAAAATTTACGAAAAGGCGGTGCAGTTGCCCGGTGGCGGTTCGATTACCATTTTGGCGGTTACGACACTCTCCTCGGGAGACATCACCCACGCTGTGCCCGACAACACGGGATATATCACTGAGGGTCAGTTGTTCTTGCGTAATGATTCGGAAATTGGGAAGGTTATTGTAGACCCATTCCGCTCGCTTTCTCGTCTAAAACAACTTGTGATTGGTAAGAAAACACGCGAAGACCATCCGCAGGTGATGAATGCTGCCGTGCGTCTTTATGCCGATGCTGCAAATGCGCGCACGAAGCTCGAAAACGGTTTCGACCTTTCGGACTATGACACTCGAACATTGGCTTTTGCCAAGGAGTACTCTGAGGAGCTGTTGGCAATAGACGTAAACATCTCTATTACAGAGATGTTAGATACGGCTTGGAGGCTCTTTGCCAGACATTTCCAAAAGTCGGAGGTGGCTATCAAAGAGGCTTTGGTTGAGAAGTACTGGGTGAAGTAATATCGCACTTTTATTTGCGTTGCTCTGTAATTTTAGCGGTGGAAAGACTCTGCGCTAAGTGGTGGGGACAAAAATAGATTGCGGGTAAAACCTGAAATGAGATAGAATCAATGATAAATTTTCAATTCAATAAAACATCGCTCAACGACCTTGGCAAGCAGCTCAAGATGAGGGAGAAAGCACTCCCTACGATTAAGAGTAAGGAGGCGGCTCTACGTTTGGAGGTCAAAAAGGCTAAGGATATCGAGAAGCAGCTTGATGATAAAATCGAACAGACCATCTCCTCGTATGAGTATATGGTTGAGCTGTGGGGTGAATTCGACACTTCGCTCATCGAGATTGAGGATGTTCAGCTTCGCAGCGTGAAGATTGCGGGGGTGAATATTCCTCAGTTGGACGAGATTATTTACAGCGAAAAGCCCTACAATCTCTTCACGGCTCCGCTTTGGATAGCAGATGGTGTCGAGATACTTAAATCGCTGGCTCAGATTGGCATAGAGCGCGAAATTATGAACCGTAAACGCGAGATTCTGGAGCATACCCGCAAGAAGACCACCCAGAAGGTGAACCTCTACGAAAAGGTGCAAATTCCGGGTTATCAGGAGGCTATACGCAAAATTAAGCGTTTCCTCGAAGATGAGGAGAACCTGAGCAAGGCTGCTCAGAAGATTGTTAAATCAAGAATAGAGGAGGCAAGCTAATGATTGTAGAATTAACAAGATACCGGTTTTTGCTCTTCCACACGGATGTGAAGCTGTTCTTGGAGCGGCTGCGCGAGGTGGGGCTTGTTGATGTTACCACAACCTCGTGGCAGGGGACACCCGAGCAGATGGAACTACTCGAAAAAGCGGAACATTACAAGAGTGTTGCCAAGGCAATGGCTTCGGTGAGGGGTGAGGGACACTCTTTTAATAAAGTGAAAGATGCTGTTAGCCAGTGGGATAGTGCCGTGGCAGAAATTGAGGCTTTGGAAGTGGCTATTGAAAAGGCGCGCTTACAGGCTCAGAATGTGGAGATATGGGGTGAGTTCGACCCCAAGGCTATCACACACCTTCGGGGTCAGGGGATTTTTGTGCGCTTCTTTGAGGTGGCTACCAAGGAGTTTCGCGAGGATTGGAGTTATGAATATCCGATTGAGGTGGTGGCGACAAGGGGGTCAAATACTTACTTTGTAATTGCTGCATCGCCCGAGCAAGAGATTGATTTGCCGGTAATTGAGCACCCCGCGCCGATGAAATCGGCAGATGATTACTTGGCAGATGCTGCGAGCTATTTGGAAAAGCAGGTCTGTATGCAGACTCTCAAGGCACGCGCCGCATTGTCTGCCGAGGCTATAATGGCAGAGTCGAGGCATATGCGCGAGCAATTTGAATTTGCGAGGGCGAGCGAATCGGGTGAGGAGTTTGCCGAAGGGTCGCTTGTGGTGATTGAGGGTTGGAGCGAAAAGGCACATATGCCGGCGATAGAAAAGTTCGCTCAGGGTGAGGAGGTTGTATACTTTGCCGAAGCGGCAAAAGAGGAACACAACCCGCCTGTGAAGCTCAAAAATAGATTTTTTGCGCGGCTGTTCGAGCCTATCGGTCAGCTCTATATGTTGCCTCGTTACAATGAGTTAGATGTAACACCATTCTTTGCACCGTTTTTTATGATATTCTTCGGAATGTGTTTTGGTGACGCGGGATATGGGTTGTTGCTTATTGTGGCGATTTTGGTGCTGTGGAAGAGAGTTCCCAAAAAGTTCCACGACTTCCTCTGGCTTGGAATTTTTTTGAACATTGCCACTGTAATTTTCGGGCTGCTCACCGGTAACGTCTTCGGCATTGAACTCGCAAAGATGGAAAAGTTAGTGGAGTTCAAAGATTACTTCATTGCCAACGAAAATATGTTCAACGTTGCCATTGGGCTTGGAGCAGTACAAGTGCTTTTTGGTCAGATACTTCGCATTTTCAACAGGAGTAAGCGCGGAGGCAGTTTCCTTTATGGACTTTCGAGCCTTGGGTGGGTGATTCTCTTCATCTCGCTCGGGGTTGCATTTGCTGAGCTAACACCTGCATTTACAGTTAGTTCTACTGCGTTCTACATTACCGCCGGTATTGCCTGCTTCCTGATTCTATTTATGAATTCGCCGGGCAAAAATCCGTTCATCAATTTTGGCAAGGGACTTTACAGTTTCTATGAGCAGGCTACGGGCGTTATCGGCGACTTGATATCTTATGTGCGTCTGTTTGCCATAGGCTTAGCCGGAGCGATAATTGCGCAGGTTTTCAATGCCTTGTCCGTTGGTTTGAGCGGCGATATTCCGGTTGTGAGTTGGATAGTTATGGCTGCAATATTGCTCATAGGACACGGTTTGAATATCTTTATTAGCATACTCGGAGCGTTTGTTCACCCTGTGCGTTTGACCTTCGTTGAGTTCTACAAAAATGCTGAATTTGAGGGTGGTAGCCGTGCTTTTGAACCGTTTAAGAAAGTGGAATAAATTAATAACAAAATAAAAATAAAAAACTATGGAACCAATTTTAATTGCCTATTTGGGCGTTGCGGCGATGTTGATTTTCTCGGGCATCGGAAGCTGCTACGGAACAACAATTAGCGGTAATGCAGCCGTGGGTGCTATGAAAAAGAACAAAGGTGCTTTTGGTAGCTATATGATTCTCTGTGCGATGCCTTCGACTCAGGGTCTTTACGGCTTCTTGGGCTACTTCCTTTTGAAGGGCTTCTTGACCCCTGAAATCACTATGGCACAAGCATCTGCGATACTCGGTGGTGGCTTGGCTTTGGGTTTGGTAAGTCTTTGGAGTTCGTTGCGTCAGGGTCAGTTGGCTGCAAACGGCATTTCTGCCATCGGCAATGGACACGATGTTTTCGGTAACTCGCTGATTCTCGTTGCATTCCCCGAACTCTATGCTATCCTTGGCGTTGCTGCCGTATTCTTTATCAGCCAAGCAATCTAGCAGTTATCTAACCAAAGAGAAGGCAATCATTTGGGAAAAATGGTTGCCTTCTCTGTTTTATATAACTCTCAGTTAAGTCTTATTCGATAATTCGTTAAAATTTTTGCTATAAAAAACCGGTTAAATTTTGCCATTAAAGTTTGAAAACGGACTCAAAAATATTTTGAGCCCACCGGCATCTATCACTTCGTATATCGTTTAATCATCATAATTTCAATCTTTTACCATCATTATGTGCCGGATAAATTGGGCTAGGTAACAATTTTAAGTTTCATATTAACGATAATCACACCTCTCCGGTTAGGGAACTAATTCCACAAATGCAGCCACTAGTGGTATGGAATTGAAATATTTGAGATTAATTTTACACTTCCTTATTTCGCCAAGTTGTCCGCGGTCGGTAACTTTAATGGCACCCGATCGACTGAGGTCGAAAAGCAGCGGATATATACGCAACACATCCCCACCATATTCTACGGCAATTTTTTGAACCTCGATAGGCTCCTTGGTTTTATTTAGATAGTTTAATAGCAGGATTCCATCCTCAAGTTTGTGGTAGCTGAATCCCAACTCTACACACAGATTACGAAAACGAGTCTTCATCTTAATAGTTTAATTTTGAATTAGTAGTTATAATTCCCAAAAACACCTATATAACACAAGCAAAGTAGTGGTAGGTTCTGCATTTATTGCATATGTCGAAACTGATGGATGCAGAGTTCTTTTCTAAAATAGTGACGAAAAATTTATTAATGTGTCACCCCTAAATTTGGACAAAGTGCATTATATTTCAAATGTTCAATATCATAATATGCTGAAAATATTGCACTTTGCAATGCATCCACTAGGCATTTTGCTTGGCAGAGTAATCCCAAGGCAAAAGTAGCCTGTTTATTTGTGATATGTGCAGTATCTAAAATAGGCAAATTAGTACAAATCTCTTTTTACATAAAAAAGCTGCATTATTACCACTGCAATCACTGGGGTGTCGATAAGAAATTATCAAGAAAACCAAATAATTTCACCTTTACATAACCACTTCTTAATTATTTCTTAACAGCAGCCGTGTAACTTTGCGGTGTAAAACAATAAATAATTCCGAATGAAAAAGATTTTATTATTAGCAGCGGCAACGCTATTTTGCTCGGCAGCAATGGCTCAGGAGCCTGAAATGTCGCCAACGGAGCAAAACACGTCGGCAATCGTTTCAATTAAAGACGAGCTTGCCAAGTTGGGCTCTATCAAAATCAGCGGCTATGTGCAGGGGCAGTGGCAGTGGGCGAATCCCGCCGGAGCAACCCCATCGGGCTTTATCCGCACCTATGGAGATGCCTTCTCAGCGGATATGAACAACCGCTTCAATATTCGTCGCGGGCGCATAAAATTCACCTACACAAAAGGTACTATCTCGGCAGTAATCCAACCCGATTTTACCGAAAAAGGTGTCGCAATGAAGGATGCTTACGTTAATTATACATCACTCAAAAAGACGCTTACCATTCGTGCCGGTCTCTTTGACCGCCCCTTTGGTTACGAAATCGAGTACTCCTCCTCCCAGCGCGAATCGGCTGAGCGTAGCCGCACATTCTTGGCTCTCTTCCCCGGCGAACGCGGTGTGGGTGCAAAGGTGCAGCTCAAGGGTTCGAGCGGTCTTCTTTCTATGTTTACTCTGGATGCAGGTCTCTTTAATGGTAACGGCATCGCGGTGGAGACAGACTCTTACAAGGACTTTATCGGTAAACTCGCCTTCCAAAAGAATTTCGTCTCAACTCAGCTCAATCTTGCCGTTTCATTGTATCAGGGTACTATCTGGGGTAGGAGTGCAACGGGCGAAAAATTTAATAAATACAGCTTCACCGGCGGCGAATGGAAAAAAGAGGAGGTGGCGAATGACACAAAATTTGCTCGTCAGTACCTTGGATTCTCGGGACGCGTTATTCAATACTGGGGTATAGGCACAACAAACCTTGTTGGTGAGGTGATTATGGGGCAGCAGCCTTCGGGTAAAACTGCTTTTGCAAACTCGGCAGGCGCATCTTTCAACGGCACGGGCGATATTTATCTTCGTCAATTCCGCGGCGGTTATGCAATGTTGGTACAGGACTTGGGCTTTTCTAAGAGCAGCATTATGCTGAAATATGACTCTTTTAACCCCAATACTAAAATATCACTTTCGGAGCTTAATGCAGGCAAGGGTACGGCAGCAGATGTTCCATACACCACCGTTTCGGTTGGTTATCTCTATAGGTTCAACGAGTCGCTACGTCTAATGGCTCAGTATGATATGACCTCGGCAAAGAAGACCGATATGGCGGCTATCAACGATTTCAAGATTCCAAACGTCCTAACAATCCGCGCACAAGTTAAATTTTAATCGCGGGAATCATAGCTGACCTACCAGTCCTAAATTTCCTGCCAGTCCTAAAACTCACAAAAAAAATCACGAAAAAATGAAAAGAATATTATTAGCTGCAATCGCGGTAACTGTTACTATTGCCGCTTCGGCACAAAAAATCAAGGGTTCGGATACAGTGCTTCCACTTGCACAAAAGGTTGCGGAGCAGTATCAAAAGGATGGTAACACGGGTGTAGTTGTTACCGGTGGTGGCTCGGGTGTGGGTATTTCGGCACTCATCGACGGCTCTACGGACATAGCAATGGCTTCGCGTCCGATGAAATTCGACGAAAAACTCAAACTCCAACAAGCAGGCAAAAACCCTGTGGAAAAGACCATTGCGTGGGATGCTCTGGCGGTGGTGGTAAATCCGAAAAACACGGTATCGCAACTTACCCGCCAACAACTCGAGGATATTTTTACGGGCAAAATCACCAACTGGAAGCAGGTGGGTGGCGCAGACGAAAAAATTGTTGTCTACTCGCGTGAGAGCTCCTCGGGCACTTATGAGTTCTTCAAGGAGCATATTCTCAAAAACAAGAACTACAAGAGCGACATCCTTTCGATGCCTGCAACGGGTGCTATCATCCAATCGGTTTCGCAAACTCCGGGAGCGATAGGTTATGTGGGTGTTGCATACCTCAATAACTCAGTCAAAGCATTGGAGGTTTCTATGGATGGCAAAAAATTTGTTACCCCCTCTTATGCAACCGCAAAGGATAAGAGCTATCCGGTGGTTCGCCCTCTATACTTCTACTACCTGAAAGCTGACGAGAAGAAGGTTACACCTTTCGTGGGCTACATTATGGGTAGCAAGGGTCAGGCGATTGCTAAGGAGATGGGCTATATCGATATTTTGTAGAGTAAATACGCACATAGGGAGTCAGAGAACAGACTACTCCCTATGTGCGTATTCTATATTTCCATAATAATGAAAAGAAACATTAGGAAATTTTTCGAGGCAGTTGTCGAAAAAATACTTTTGGCGAGCGGAGCGGTTACTTCGGTAACCATTCTACTCATCATTCTCTTCCTCTTTCGCGAAGGGTCAGGACTCTTCCGAACACCCATTGTCGAGGGTGGATATTCGCTCATTGTCAACTCCTCTAACCGAGTAACCAATTTAGAGCCGCAACAGATTAAAGACATCTTCGATGCCAAAATCGAAAACTGGTCGCAGGTTGGCGGAGCAGATGAGCCAATTTTGGTTTTCCGCCTCAACGACATCGTCAACTATGCGAGTGCTGAGGAAATTGGTGAAGATTTTTCGGGGATGGCTGCCGTGCTGGGGCGCGTTATAGAGGAAAATAAAAATATTATTGCCTTTGTTCCCACCGAATACCTGCCCGCCCAATACGACGGCAGAAATATTGCCGAAGAAGACATCACCCCCTCGGAGTTTTTTATGGGCGAAGAGTGGTTTCCCACAGCTCAACCTGCCCCGCTATTCGGTGTTTTGCCCCTGATTTGGGGTACGCTATGGGTGTCGTTGGCGGCGATTTTGTTTGCACTTCCCTTTGCAATGGCGGCGGCAATATACATCGGGGAAATTGCCCACCCACGTATTCGTAAGATTCTCAAACCGCTCTTTGAACTGCTCGCCGGTATCCCCTCGGTGGTTTACGGCTTTTTTGGGTTGGTTGTGATTGTACCTTTGGTGCAACAACTCTTTGGATTGCCTGTGGGCGAAACGGCACTTTCGGGGGCGATAATTTTGGCAATTATGGCACTACCTACCATTATAACCGTAGCGGAGGACTCCATCAGAAATGTTCCTCGCGCAGCGCGTGAGGCATCCTTGGCACTGGGTGCGAGTAAGTGGCAGACGATATGGCGCGTGGTGTTGCCCTATGGCATCAGCGGGATTATGGCAGGTGTGGTGCTCGGCATAGGGCGTGCCATTGGCGAGACTATGGCGGTGTTGATGGTTACGGGTAATGCAGCCGTAATTCCGACAACGCTGCTTGAACCCGTGCGAACAATACCCGCAACCATTGCCGCCGAATTGGGCGAAGCTCCCGCAGGCGGCGCACACTACCAGGCACTCTTTATGTTGGGGGTAATACTCTTCTTGATAACGTTGGTCATCTCTATATTGGCAGAATTTTTTGCATCCAAACGTCCTAAACCACAGATATAATGAGCAATTATTATCAAAGGAAGAAAAAGACGCAAGGCGTAGCATTTTTCTTGTTCAAGTTGATGAGTTGGACCATTGTCGCAATTCTCTTTTGGATACTCGGTTTCTTGGTGGTCAAGGGTGTCGGAGTGATTAACTGGGAGTTTCTCACCGCCTCACCCGAGGATGGAATGACCAAGGGCGGAATTTTTCCCGCCATTGTCGGAACGCTCTGTTTGGTGGTCGGCTCTATGGTATTTGCCTTCCCCATCGGGGTGATGTCGGGAATCTATATTGCTGAGTATGCGGCTAATAATTTCGTTGTGAAATTTATACGAGTGATGACCAATAATTTGGCATCCATTCCCTCCATTGTATTCGGGTTGTTTGGTATGGCTCTATTTGTTAATACTTTGGGCTTCGGGGACTCAATAATTGCGGGCTCGCTCACTTTGGGATTACTGGTTCTGCCAGTTGTTATCCGCACAACGGAAGAGGCGCTCAAATCCATAGACGGCAGTTATCGCAGCGGCTCGCTTGCATTGGGTGCAAGTAAGTTGCAGACCATTCGTAAGGTAACTCTGCCGATGGCTATGCCCAATATTATTACGGGTCTGATACTCTCCGTTGGGCGTGTCTCGGGCGAGACCGCGCCAATTCTCTTTACCGTGGCTGCATACTTTCTACCCAAGCTGCCAACCTCGATTTTCGACCAAGTTATGGCACTTCCCTATCACCTATACGTTTTGGCAACAAGCGGTACGGACATAGAGGCGGCACGCCCAATGGCTTATGGCACGGCTCTGGTGCTGATTTTGATAGTGTTGATTATGAATCTCCTGGCAAACGTTATGCGAGGGTTCTTTGCAAAAAAATTGAAATAATGATTATAGAGGCAAAAAATGTAGATTTCTGGTACGGCAACTTTCACGCCCTGCGGGGAATCTCGATGAACATAGAAAAAAATACGGTAACGGCTTTTATCGGTCCGTCGGGTTGCGGTAAATCGACTTTCCTCAGACTGATGAACCGGATGAATGATTTGATAGACCACACTCGCCTTACGGGTGAAATTCTCATCAAAGGTGAGAATATTTACAGCCGTGGGGTCGAGGTCGATTTGTTGCGGTCGGAGGTAGGTATGGTTTTCCAAAAGCCTAATCCGTTTCCAAAGACAATTTTCGAGAATGTGGCGTACGGCTTAAAGGTCAATGGTGAGCGCAGCAAAAGCGTCATCAGGGATAAGGTTGAAAATGCTCTAAAACAGGCGGCTTTGTGGGGTGAGGTTAGCGATAAGTTGAACCAGTCGGCAATGGCACTCAGCGGCGGACAGCAGCAACGCCTCTGCATTGCGCGCGCACTGGCAGTGAGCCCTGATATTATCCTTATGGACGAACCTGCGTCGGCACTCGACCCCATTTCGACAGCCAAAATCGAGGAGTTGATCTTTGAACTAAAAAGCAACTACACAATCGTTATTGTTACTCATAATATGCAGCAGGCTGCCCGCGTGAGTGACAAGACAGCCTTCTTTTATTTGGGTGAACTTATCGAATACGACAACACGAAAACGATGTTCCTGAACCCTAAAAAGGAGGCAACTCAAAACTACATCACCGGACGCTTCGGTTAGTCTCCCTTCTTCCTTCTCAAAACTCACACCATCCCAACAATGAAACACACAGAAAACGAAATAAAAACCATCCATCAAGCCTACAACACAATGTGGGAGTTAGTGGAGCAGCAGGTACGCAAGGCGTATGATGCTTTTACAAAAGGTGACAAAAATTTGGCGAGAGAGATAATTTCTCGCGAAAAAATGGTAAATTCGCAGGAACTTGTCGTTGATGCCCATTGCGAGAACTTCTTGGCACTCTTTGCCCCAGTGGCTGTAGATTTGCGATTTGTACTCTCCTTGTTGCAGATTAACAACAACTTAGAGCGCATAGGAGACTTTGCCCAAAGCATCGCTCTATTTGTACTCTATCAACAAACAAAGCCGTTGGATGCGGAGTTGGTCAAGAGGTTGCAACTTCAAAAGATGATTGACACCTCCCTTAAAATGATGGAGTTAGCACGCTGTTCTTTCGATAGCGAAGACTCGACAAAGGCTAACAGAGTGTTGGGTATGGACGATGTGATAGACCGTGCCAATGACGAGGTTACGGCTATCATTGCCGAATATATCACCGCCCATCCCGAACAGACCAAGGAGATGTTGCACTTGCTACTTGCAATCCGCCGTATCGAACGCATTGGCGACCGTCTGAGCAATATAGCTGAAAATGTAGTTTTTTACATTGATGCAAAAGAGATTAGACATAAGGGGACATTTAAGAATTAGCAAATAATCATCTTGGGGTTGTTACTTAGGAATGTATTGTTGTTTTTCGGAATTTTTAGAAACCCGCATATTAACTGGGCATTAAACAAAAATGGAGGTTGAGTGGCTGAGAATATGAATCAATAAACGGTTTGCTTCTCATCAATTCGACTTATCAACTTATCACTTAAAATGAAAATTCTTGTTGTAGACGACGAGGCTGATTTGCGGGAGATACTGCAATTCAACCTTGAAAGCGAAGGATACACTGTCGATGTAGCCTCCTCGGCAGAGGAGGCTCTTGGTGTGCTTGAGCCCGACCACTCGCTTATAATCCTAGACGTGATGATGGGTGAGATGAGCGGCTACAAGATGGCTGAGAGGCTGCGTAAGGAACTCTTCAACAACGTACCGATTATCTTTCTAACTGCCAAAACACAGGAGAACGACCTGCTCACCGGCTTTTCCGTAGGAGGTGATGACTATATCACCAAGCCTTTTTCAATTAAAGAGCTGTTGGTTCGGACAAAGGCTTTGCTCAAACGTGCCTCTATGGCAGAAGAGAACGGGCAACAGCGTGATACTGTACAAATTGGTGAACTCACCATAAACGTCATCACCAAGGAGGTTACATTCGGTGGCAATACAATGCTTCTCACCAAAAAAGAGTATGAAATATTGCTGTTACTTGCCAGAGCCAACGGGCGCTTCCTCTCTCGCGAGGTGATTCTGGACAAGGTCTGGGGAGATACTTTCGTTGCCGAACGGACGGTGGATGTCCACATCACCAACCTGCGTAAGAAACTTGCAGATACCAAACTTACCGTAATCTCGCGCACAAATTATGGCTATTCGTTGGAAGAGAAATAGTTTCCGGCAACAAATCATACTGTTCTACCTCGTTCTGTTCATCGTGTTCGGAACGGGGGTGTTTGTTTTTCAGCAATACAGAGAGGCGAATTATCGCAAGCAGGCATTAGAGAATATTTTGAAATCCTATGCCGGCATAATCCAAAGGGGAGGTGTTACGGATGCTCTGCCCTCGAACCTTCGGGTGACGATTGTCAAAGGCGACGGGCAGGTCATCTTCGACAATGAGGTGGAGGATTTGAACTCGATGGACAACCACCTGCAAAGACCCGAGATAGAGAGTGCATTATCCAAGGGAGAGGGTGTGACAATAAGGCATTCGCAAAGCAAGAAGCAGGATTTTTTCTACTATGCCGTCCGATATGGCGACAACTATTTGCGAGTTGCGTTGCCCTTTGACCTCGAGCTTAAGTCGCAGTTGAGCAACGACAACGTTTTCTTGCTCTTCTTCCTACTATTTTTTGTGGCGGCTCTAATATTTGTTTTGGTCATATCCGACCGTTTTGGCAATAATATAAGCCAGTTACACCGCTTTGCCACAGCCACCGACAAGGGTGAAAACATCGAATTAAACTTTATCGACAACGAACTCGGCGACATCAGCCGCCAAATTGCCCACAATTATAACCTTCTCATTGAGAGCGAAGCACGCTTAGCACAGGAGCACCAAAAGCTCTTAGAGAGCACCGAGACAAGTCGGCGAATGAAACACGAAATGACGGGCAACATAGCGCACGAGCTCAAAACCCCCGTTGCAGCCGTTCGCGGCTATATCGAAACCCTGCTTTCGCAAAAAGTCCCCTTAGAACGACAACAACAATTTCTGCTCCGATGCCACGACCAAATCATCCGCCTCTCCCATCTAATTGATGATATATCACTCATAACCAAGATAGAGGAGGCTCCAACACTGTTTGCCAAGGAGAGTGTAAACCTGCTTGACACTTTGAATGAGGTGCTATACGACCTTCAGGAAGAGATAACGAGTGCCGGGGACAGTGTCGAAGACAACCTACCCGATACACTCTTTGTGAATGGCAGTCGCACATTGATTTACTCCATATTTCGCAACTTAGTCGAAAATACGCTCAAATATGCGGGGCGGGGCGTGACAATATCCGTAGACCTGCTCGCCGGAAGCGAAGAGTACTACACCATATCATATCGCGACAATGGGGCAGGCATATCCTCCGAACACTTTCCTCGCCTCTTCGAGAGATTCTATCGTGTCGATTACGGGCGCTCGCGCGAGGGCGGTGGCTCGGGTTTGGGACTCTCCATCGTGCGCAATGCAGTTGCCATCCATCGTGGCGAAATATCTGTATCCACTCCCCCACAGGGCGGTGTAGAATTTATCTTTACACTAGCAGTGAAATAGCTGCCAAATCTGTGCAATCAACCACCATTAATAGTCTTTGGTACGAAAATTGCGCAGCAATAGTGAAAAGATTTATTAAAAAAATGAAAGATACTGAAAAACAAGTCGTTGATAATGACGCTCCAGAGACAATTAATGTAGAAGAAGTTGCGCAGACTGACGAAATGACAGATGCAGAGCACTCCACAAGTGACAATGAGGCAGCCATATGGCAGGATAAATATATCCGTTTGTCGGCTGAGTTCGACAACTATCGAAAGCGGACTCTCAGGGAGAAGATGGAACTCGCCGCAAGTGGCGGAGCAGATGTGTTGAAGGCTATTTTGGGCACGTGCGACGATTTCGAGAGGGCACTGTCGGCGATGGAAGATTCATCTGAAAAAGAAGGAATTACATTGGTTTATCAGAAATTCCGAGATACGCTCAAAACAAAAGGGGTTACCGAAATTGAATGTCTTGGAAAGCCCTTTGATGTAGATTTTGCGGAGGCTATAGCCAAGATTCCCGCAACGACACCCGAGCAAGTTGGCAATGTAATTGACGTTGTGCAGAAGGGCTATATGCTCAGAGATAAGGTTTTGCGATTTGCCAAAGTTGTGGTTGCCGAATAACCCTTTTATCGCCCAACTCAAGCACCATACTCAACCCACTCCCACCCGAAAAATGAAAAGAATCATCGCCTTATCAATGGTATTGCTACCCTTTTTAGCATTTTCACAAAACCACGAAAAATATCTCTCCAAGGAGCTTGTCGTGGGGCGTGATACGTTGAAATATCGCATTTTGTATCCCGAAAATTTTTGTGCCTGCGAGAGCTACCCTGTGGTGTTCTTCCTGCACGGGTCGGGCGAGCGCGGTGGCGATAACCAAAAGCAGCTTACGTGGGGAGCGGATGTTTTTTTGGATTCGACTTTTCGTAAAAACCATCCTGCCATCGTAATTTTTCCGCAATGTCCCCAAGGCGAGCGTTGGTTCGACAACAATAACTATGAGGCTCTCAGAGAGGATATTGAGCGAACAGAAATGAGTGATATTCAGCAATCGAAAGTCAGCATAATGTTGGACAATCTCATTGATTCAACCCAAAAGTGGACTTACGTAGATACAGATCGCTACTACATTGTTGGGCTTTCGATGGGCGGATTCGGAATATACGAACTACTTAGTCGCCGTCCCGACACATTTGCAGCGGCAGTTCCCATTTGCGGCGGTGGAGTTTTGAAGGATGCAAAACGTTACGCAGAAAATGTGTCGATTTGGATTTTCCACGGACAAACCGATGATGTTGTCAATGTCGAATATTCGCGTAAGATGTACGATAAGTTGAAAAGTCTCGGAGCAGACGTGCAGTATACAGAGTTCCCCGGGGTAACCCACAACTCTTGGACACCGGCATTTGCAACGGAAGGGCTGATGGATTGGATTTTTAGTAAATAACGAGAATCGGGAATCGAGGCGCTAATAAGGGGCTTGCGAAAATTGTTGAACCGATTCACGAAAGAAAAAATATGAAAAGAGACTATTACGAAGTGCTCGGCATAGAAAAGAGTGCCACACAAGACGATATAAAAAAGGCTTACCGCAAAGCGGCTATACAGTTCCACCCCGACAAAAATCCCGGTGACAAAGATGCTGAGGAGAAGTTCAAGGAGGCAGCAGAGGCGTACGATGTGTTGAGCAATGCCGAGAAAAAGGCGCGCTACGACCAATTCGGACACGCGGCTAATGCACAAAGTGCCTCGGGTGGTGGTGGGTATGGAGGCGGCTACGGAGGCTTCGAAGGCTTTGGAGGCGGCTTCACTATGGACGATATTTTCGACCGCTTTGGCGATATTTTCGGAGGACATTTTGGCGGTGGCGGTGGTTCTCGTGCGCGTCGCCAGCGGGTCAATCGCGGTTCAGATTTACGGGTGAAGGTGCGTTTGACACTTGCCGAGGTGGTGAACGGAGCTACCAAGAAACTCAAAATTAACAAGATGAATGCCTGTGATGCTTGTGGCGGAAGCGGGGCTTTCGATAAGGATTCTTACACAACCTGCTCAACTTGCCACGGCGCGGGATACGTTACTCAAGTTGTCAATACAATGTTTGGTCAGGCGCAAACTCAGTCTGTCTGTCCAACGTGCGAGGGTGTGGGCAAGATTATCACCAAAAAGTGTGAGAAGTGCTCAGGTAGCGGAGTGACCAAGGGTGAGGAGGTTGTCGAGGTGCGCATTCCGGCGGGCGTTGCTCAGGGGATGCAGTTGTCGGTTGCCGGCAAAGGCAATGCGGCGTATCACGGCGGAGTGAATGGCGACTTGTTAGTACTGATTGAGGAAGAGCCCCACAAAGAACTTGAACGCGAGGGTAATGATTTGATATATAATCTAAAGCTCAACATTGCTGATGCAGTAATGGGCGCTTCGGTGGAAGTGCCGACGGTGGACGGACGTGCGAAAATCAAGATAGACCCGGGTACACAGGCGGGTCGAGTATTGAGGCTCAGGGGCAAGGGTGTGCCCGATGTGAATGGTTACGGCACAGGTGATATATTGGTGGTAGCGGATGTTTTTATCCCTACACACGTTTCGCCGGCAGAGAAGGATGCTCTCAAAAAACTGCAAACTTCGGAGAACTTTAAGCCCAAACCCACCAAAGAGCGCAATCTGTTTGAGCGGATGAAGAGCTATTTTATTTCTTAAGGGAGCTTATAAAGATTAGCCGTTAGTTACTTTGTAATTTTCGGAAGTACCATTAACGAATCGATAATCGGGAGACTCAGGATAAAGTCCCTTAGTCTTATTTTTCCTCACCATTGACCGATGCAAATAGCAATTGACCCATATATACCATTTGTTCGCGGCTTATTCGAGAAGTATGGTGCAAAGGTGGTCTATGGCGACAACATCAACGGGTGCGATGCGGTGATTATCCGCACTCGTACCCGTTGCGATTCAGCTTTTCTGAAAAATCATTCACCAAAGATAATTGCGACAGCAACAATTGGTTACGACCATATTGACGTTGAGTATTGTCATCGGCACGGAATCGAATTGGTAACGGCAGCAGGATGTAATGCTCGCGCGGTGGCGCAGTGGGTTTTTGCTGCTTTGATAGCCTTAAATGTGGATAATCCACCGGAACATACCCTTGGCATTGTCGGAGTTGGTAACGTGGGTTCGGTGGTGGCCAGGATTGCCAGGAGTGTGGGTTTTCGTACTCTGCTTTGCGACCCACCGCGTGCTGCACACGAAAACGGCTTCGTTACGCTTGATTTTCTATTAGAAAATTCGACAATCGTAACCCTCCACACCCCATTGAATACGACAACGCGTGGAATGGCAGATGAGATTTTCTTCAAAAAAATTTCGCGCGAAGCGATTTTTCTCAACTCCTCACGCGGAGAGGTTGTAAATGAACGAGCGTTATTGGATTCGGGGCTCAAAAAAATCGCACTTGATGTTTGGTGCAATGAGCCCAAGATTGATAGAGAGTTATTGGAACGTGTAAATATAGCTACGCCCCACATTGCCGGATACTCCCAGCAAGGCAAGGCTATGGGTTCGGCTATTGTAGTGCGGGCTGTGGCGGCGAGTTTGGGGATTGATGAGCTGCTAAATTGGTATCCTCCTGAGGTAGAGCCCACAATGATCAATGAAAGTCTGACTTGGCAGCAGATGCGGCAGACTATGTGCGCCAATTACTCCATTCTTGCCGATGATTGTGCCCTCAGAAAAGCCCCCCTTCAATTCGAGAATCTGCGTAGTAATTATCACTATAGGAAGGAATTTTTTTAGCCCAACTTTAACGCCTAAAAGTTTTTTCGGCGTTTTTGCCCAAAAACGGGGATGATTTCATTCTATTGAGTTAATATTCCCACATCAATGACCAGAGAGTATGACCCTTTTCCGAGTTCATACTCTCTTTTTTATGATATTGCACCTAATAGAGTTTGTTATTTCAAAAACAATCATTAAATTTGTTATTCCGTAATAAAACGTTGCGCAATGCAAAAAATCACCGACCGCAATCAACTCTTTACCCTACAAGAGGAGTATGCAAAGAAACTTCAAGAGAGGCTCAATCCGCAATCTGCTCGCAAAGATATTCTTGTCTGCGGCGGAACGGGATGCAAGGCTTCTCAGAGCAGTCTGATAATTGAAAATCTGCAACAAGCTGTGCAACTTTTTGGTATTGGTGAGCAGGTGAGTGTGGTGCAGACGGGCTGTTTCGGTTTTTGCGAAAAGGGCCCGATCGTTAAAATTATGCCCGACTTGACCTTCTACACCGAAGTTAAACCCGAGGATGCCGAAGAGATTGTACGCGAACATATTGTGGCGGGCAGAAAGGTCGAACGACTACTCTATACCGACCCCGTGAGTGGCATCCATATCGAGGATTCGGCACATATGAGCTTCTATAAGAAGCAGTTGCGTGTGGCTTTAAGAAATTGCGGTTTGATAGACCCCGAGAATATTGAGGAGTACTTAGCAGAGCGTGGTTATGAGGCACTTAGCAACACACTACTAGAATCTCCCGAGGTGGTTATCGACAAAATAAAGAGGTCGGGATTGCGCGGACGCGGTGGTGGCGGCTTTCCTACGGGGGTGAAGTGGGAGATAGCATCAAAGGTTGCGGGAGAGCCCAAGTATGTGGTTTGCAATGCTGACGAGGGTGACCCGGGGGCTTTTATGGATAGAAGTATTATGGAGGGAGACCCCCATTCGGTGATTGAGGCAATGGCTGTGTGCGGGTATGCGATAGGGGCGAATCACGGCTTGGTCTACATTAGGGCGGAGTACCCCTTGGCGGTGCACCGTCTACAAACTGCTATACGTCAGGCGCGCGAGGTGGGGCTGTTGGGTAAAGATATTCTCGGTAGCGGCTTTGATTTCGATATAGAGATACGTTACGGAGCGGGTGCGTTTGTCTGTGGCGAGGAGACGGCTTTGATTCACTCGATGGAGGGTGAGCGGGGTGAACCGACACTTAAACCGCCCTTTCCGGCTCAGAGCGGCTACAAGGGAAAGCCTACAAATGTCAATAATGTGGAGACTCTGGCAAATGTGCCCGCAATATTGCTAAAGGGCGCTGAGTGGTTTGCATCAATCGGCACGGAGAGTTCCAAGGGGACAAAGGTTTTCGCGCTGGCTGGTAAGATTAACAACGTGGGGCTAATCGAAGTGCCTATGGGCACAACCCTGCGTGAGGTCATATTCGAGATTGGCGGTGGTATTAAGAATGGCAAGAAGTTCAAGGCTGTGCAGACCGGTGGCCCTTCAGGTGGATGCCTCACTGAAAAGCATTTAGATATGCTCATCGACTACGACAACCTGATTGCTGCCGGCTCGATGATGGGTTCGGGCGGTATGATTGTTCTTGACCAGGACGACTGTATGGTCTCCGTAGCGAAATTTTACTTGGAGTTTACCCTTGATGAATCGTGTGGCAAGTGTGCGCCTTGCCGCATCGGCAATCGTCGCCTCTTCGAGCTTTTGGAACGTGCCACAAAGGGCAAAGCTGAAGAGGAGGATATTGATAATCTAATCAATATGAGCAATGTTATCAAAGATACGGCGCTGTGTGGCTTGGGTCAGACCTCACCCAATCCCGTCCTCTCGACAATGGATAACTTTATGGAAGAGTACCGTGCCCATATCATTGACAAGCGCTGTCCTGCAGGACGTTGCAAGGATCTGACAATCTATAATATTGATGCTAGGGCTTGCGTCGGTTGCACTGTTTGTGCACGCAACTGCCCCGTGAATGCAATTTCAGGCGAGCGCAAACAACCCCACGCAATAGACCAAAGTGTCTGCATCCGTTGCGGTGCGTGCTTGGCGAAGTGTAAGTTTAATGCTATATTCACCTCGTAAACATATATGGCTCAAAGTATTGATTTTGAGACATTGTTGATTGATTGACTAAGTGGGGAAAGAGAATTTTAGTAGTTCCCGAGTTAATATTTACCATATCGAAGCGTGTCCGGCGAATCTCATAGTTTTTGAATAAATTATTACTAGATAAAGTTAATAATTTTACAACAAAATAATAACACCGTTTATCTTTTTTGACTAACTTTGCCGCTCAAAAAAAGCAATAAAATGAGTATCGAAGATTTTGATGTGTTGGTTGCCACAGACGAGCACATTAAGTTTGCACAAGAGATATGCGATGAGATGGCAGAATCTGCCAAAGCTCGCGGTACGGGTATTGCCAAACGCACATCCGAGTATGTGGCAAAGAAAATGGTTGAAGGAAAGGCTGTTATAGCCTTTCACAAGGATGGACGCTGGGCGGGATTCTCTTATATTGAATCGTGGGGACACGACCATTTTGTTGCCAACTCAGGTTTGATTATAAATCCGATATTCCGAAAAATGGGTTTGGCAAAGGCAATAAAATTCAAAACTTTTCTGCTGTCACTCGAAAAATTTCCGGGTGCGAAACTCTTCGGTCTCACAACCGGCTTAGCGGTAATGAAAATCAACTCTGAAATTGGCTACCGCCCGGTGACTTACTCTGAATTAACGGATGACGACGCCTTTTGGAAGGGTTGCGAAAGTTGCGTCAATTTCCCTATACTCGAAGCCAAAGAACGTAAAAATTGTCTATGCACCGCAATGTTGTTTGACCCGGCGCTGGACAGCGTAAAAATAAGATGAAAAAAGTAGTATTAGCATTTAGCGGAGGTCTTGACACCTCATATTGTGCGATTTACCTATCCAAGGAGATGGGTATGGAGGTGCACGCGGCACTGGCAAACACCGGCGGATTTTCCGATGAGGAACTTGCAAAGATAGAAAAGCGCGCTCTTGCACTTGGAGTTAAGAGCTATGTATGTTTAGATGTTGCCCAGCAATATTATGACGAAAACATAAAATATATGATTTTCGGCAACGTGCTTAAAAACAGTACATATCCGATTTCGGTATCCTCCGAACGAATTGTGCAGGCAACGGCTATTGCAGACTATGTAAACAAAATTGGTGCGGACTATGTTTGCCACGGCTCAACGGGTGCAGGCAATGATCAGGTTCGTTTTGATATGGTTTTCAACATATTATGCCCACAGGCGGAGGTCGTTGCACTGATTCGTGAAAAACGTCTTTCGCGCCAAGAGGAGATTGATTACCTTCGCACGAATGGCGTGGATTTCGACTTCAAAAAAGCTGAATACTCTATCAATCAAGGTCTTTGGGGAACATCTGTGGGCGGACGCGAGACACTGACCTCCTGTGAAACATTACCAGAAGAGGCGTACACCTGTCAGCTGAAAGAGACTGACAAAAAGTGTGTTACGCTAACTTTTGAGAAGGGAGAGTTGGTGAAAATAGATGGTGTCGAATATGGGAGGATTGAGGCTATTCGCAAACTGCAAGACATTGCGGCGCCATATGCCGTTGGGCGCGATATGCACGTTGGCGACACGATTATCGGCATAAAGGGGCGCGTAGGGTTCGAAGCGGCTGCGCCAATGATTATCATAAAGGCTCATCATACTCTTGAAAAACACACACTTACAAAATGGCAACTCTTCTGGAAAGACCAAATTTCGGCATTCTACGGCAACCATCTCCACGAGGGACAGTACTACGACCCGGTAATGCGCGATATGGAGGCTATGTTGGAGAAGTCGCAACGCAATGTTAGCGGCGATGTCTATGTCGATTTACATCCTTATCGTTTTGTGGTAGTGGGCATTAGCTCCGAACACGACTTGATGAGCAGCAAATTTGGAGCCTACGGCGAAACGATGAGCGATTGGAGTGGCGATGATGTACGCGGATTTGGTAAAATCTTTGGTAATCAGGTTGCTATATATCGCAAAATTAATGGAGATTTGAAGTAGGGTCGAGATAATTTTAGGATAGACCACCCGCCAGCATAAATTAGCAATGCTTTTCCACATTGTCACTCCGTTCTTGCCGCAGTATGACAATGTGGAAAACGACGCTTAATATATTAACTCGGCATTAAACAAAATCCAGAGCCCGCGACAAACGACATAAAGCATTATAAATCAAATGTATTGCAGCATTGCAACGGTTATAATGCCTACTATGAGTGCGAATGTTGCATATCGCTGGTATCCGTGTTCGTGCGATTCGGGAATAATTTCGTCACTGACCACATAGATTATCGCCCCAAAGGTAAAGCCATAGAAAAGTATTTCGAGCATAACGGGTAGGCTGCCGAGAATTGCACCTATCACCACACCCGGCAACATCATAAGTGCAACACCGAAACTGAAGAGTAGAGCTCGCGTTTTGGACATCCCCATTCTCAGGAGCGGAATCATCACAATCAAACCCTCAGGAATTTTCTGAATCATCATTGAGGCGGCAACCATCAAGGCATTACCGCTTACGCCCTTACCGAAGACTATGCCGGTTGCCAACCCCTCGGGAATGTTGTGGATGGCGATAGCAATTACCAAAAGCAGAGTACGGTTTGCCCTGGGGTTTGGACTACTCTCTTCTCGCATCTGCCCTCCGTCAATGTGAATATGGGGTATGAATCTATCTAGCAAACTGATAAATACCGCCCCGGCAATTATCCCAAACACCGCGACGGATATTGCCGAAAATTCACTTTGAGAAAAGGCTGTGGGCAGTAATCCTAAAAAAGCTGCCGCCATCATAACTCCGGCGGCAAAACCTAAGAACATATCGTTGATGCGGTGGGTGATTTTTCTAAAAATCAGACCCAGCACCGAGCCGAAAACGCTTGTCAAAATGACGCAGCACCCGGCAATTATGGCATATATCATTGTCGAAAATTTTCTTAAAAGTTACTCTTTACCATCATTGCTGCAAGGGGGCTAAAATATTACCATTTACCTACCTCTCTCACAATACCTCTCAAACGGCTGGTAATAAACCCATTATATTATATATCGAAACTTATTTTGCAGCGAGATTTGCAATAGAGCAATTTGACTTTCAGATGAAGTACATCGTTCGAAAAATCTATTGTTTGCCCAATTTCTCATAAATGATGCGTACCTCACGCGTGAGTTTATCCGGCGAGAAAGTGGCACGAGCATACTCTAAACCCCGGGCAACCATAGATTTTCGCAGCTCATCATCAGACAGAACTCGAGATATGGCAGCGGATATTTCGCGCGGTTCAGCAGGGTCGATGTAGAGTGCACCGTCACCGCCTGCTTCGGGCAAGGAACTTACATTGGAAGTGATTACGGGCGTACCACTTAGCAAAGCCTCGGTTACGGGTAACCCGAAACCCTCGTAAAACGATGGGTATACAAATAGTTCTGCACACTGATAAAAAGCCTGCAATGTTTGCGTATCGCGCACAGAGTCTAACATTATAATTTGGTCAGAAATCAGGTTGTCGTCTATAAATTTCAATACCTTATCCTTGTAAGAAGAGCCATTACCAACGACAACCATCGGTAAACGATGCTCCTTGGGCAACATCACGTAAGCCTCCAAAAGCCCCAAAAGATTTTTTCGAGAGTTAAGAGAGCCTACGTACAAGATATATTTCTCGGGCAGATTATAGTTTTTAAGTTTTTCGCGGGGGTTTTCTTGCTGTTCGTAATAAATAGGGTTAATAGATTGGTAAACGACCTCTATTCTGTCTGCTGACGTGCCGAAATAACGAATAATATCGCGCTTTGTACTCTCACTTATGGCGATAATCTTGTCTGCCCGGCGGCACGAGTGGCGATATTTTATGCCATAAATAATTCGCTCTACAAGTGGAAACATCTCGGGGAAAGTACGATAACACACATCGTGAATGGTAACCACACTCTTTATGCCGCTACGGTGAATCCCAAAAGGTAGGTCGTGGCTCAAACCGTGAAAAATCTCTACTCCGTCTCGCTTCAAATCTTTTATGACACCGAGGCTTCTCCAAAACGGGTGCTTAGAGTGCGGCATCCGAGTTATAGCTCCCTTAATATCAGGTATTTTCCTCTTTGGAGTATATAGATATAGTTCATCCTGCGGAAATAATTTAATAATATTTCCCACCAACGTGCGGGAGTAGTTGCCCAGTCCCGTGAAGTTGCAATATAGCCTCTTCGCATCGTAACCTATTTTCATCTGTGTATATTTTTGTATTAATTTGTATAATAGCTATTTAAGGTATAATTAAGAGATTAAATTTTCATCTTCGTACTCCGTGCCTATAAAGGCAGTGGTAACACCTGTTGGTTCTTAATTTTGTGCCCAAATCTCTTTGGACATAGGTCAATTTCATACTCAAGCTCTTCTAAGGGAAGTCTCAGAAAAAATGCGACCTATGTTGTTGCCTTAAATATAATGCTTGCTTAAAACGAAATAAAAAATGTAGCTTGGTGAGATGCAGCCCATTTCATAAAAATACACTAACATCAACACCTAATGCCGATAAACGATTCAAATAGTTTCGTATCTGCTTCTTCTGCTTGCGAGGATTGTGGTCGTGTAATTCAGGCTCACGATAGGGCTGTTTGTTTAACAAAATGAAGTATGCGGCTACAATAATTTTATGCCCAATGGCTACAAGTGCTCGCTTCTTACCTCGTCTGCCTACCAAACTCTCATACTTTCGCTTCAAATAACAATCCTTCTTACGTGTTGCCCCCCACCCACACTCTACCAATATCGAAGTAATATGGCTATTACCCTTTATGGTCTTTGTACTTTTTTTTTACCCGCACTCTCATTATTGCCCGGACTTACACCACAATAAGAACTTAAATGGTTCTCATCAGGAAATCGTTCCATATCAACACCTATCTCGCTTATAATACCAATGGCACTATCTCGCCCAACACCCGGTATGGTCTCCAATAGCTCCAATTCAACTTCATAATCAGAAACAGCCTTGGCTATTTCTGCATCCAACCGCTCCAACATAGCATCATCATTAGCTATCACATCTCGATGAAACTGCAACATAAAACGATGATGATCGCTAACCTTACCCTGCAAAGCTTTGACAAACTCACTACGAGGTGTCTTTATCTTGCCGTGATAAAACCGCATTAATTGATTTACATCACTCTCTCCATCTATCAATGCACTGATGATATTGCGACCAACGGCTCCATCAACATCACTCAATACACTTGATAACTTGATATTGCAATCCTCCAATATCTTGATTATACGATTCTTCTCTGATGCACCATGAGCTACTAACTTCTTCTTGTAGCGAACTAAATCTCGTAAATCTCTTATGTCGCGTGGAGGGATAAAGCTACCTTTGAGTAGTCCGCTTACCAATAATTTGCTCAACCATTTGCTATCCTTCTTGTCGGTCTTATGACCAGGCACATTCTTTACGTGCCGAGCATTAACCAAAATAACCTCAAAATCATCCTCCAAAATATTGAACACAGGCTTCCAATAAATACCGGTGCTCTCCATCGCAATATGAGTGACACCCGCATCTTTGCACCAATCACGCAAAGATTCCAAGGAAACGGTAAAACCGTCAAACTCCTTTGTGCCGACAACTTCGTTGCCTCGTTGAATGGTTGCAACTATCAAATCCTTATGGACATCAATCCCGCAACCAACCCCAATGTAGGGGGTAAATAGTATCTCTTCCATTGAACATAGTGTTAGTTAATCAATAGGCAAAGATACTCATCTCTGTTGGTATGCTCAAAAGGAGATTATGAGAATTTCATAGCTTCTTAAAAATTTGATGAATCCACCTCGCCCAAAGGTACAATAAAACGGGGAATACAAATATAATTAATTTATTGTATTCCCACGCATCTGCAAAATTAAATTTGAGCACCGAGACCACTGCTCGCGTCATTCCACAGCCATAGCAGTGATGTCCCGTGAGATTCGTCCAAAGGCAAAACGTGAAACCATCATCCACCATCCAACTCTCGGGCAGGAGGTAGCCGACAACCGGAATTGCTAATAGTAAAACAAGCAGGCTATATCTTAACCAATTTGCCATCGCCGTCGTGGTAATTACCCACCACAAGCATAATAATATCAATGATAACCCATATGCCGCAACCCCCCAGCGTGAAAAGTTGCGCTATACCCACACCGGTTTTTCCCACATAAAAACTGTGGATGCCGAGAACACCTAAGAACCAAGCCAATAACAGGACAACCAAACCGTTCTTGTCGCTGATATTGGGGTTATGTTGCGTAGCCGACGGACAAGGAGGTGTCTGCCACTGACCCTGATGAGTCATAAAGTCATATCCGCATTTCGAGCAGAAGCGGTCGCTATCCTGCAATTGCATTCCGCATTTAGGGCAATATTTCATTTGTGATTTGTGATTTGTGATTTGTGATTTGTGATTTGTGATTTGTGATTTGTGATTTGTGATTTGTGATTTGTGATTTGTGATTTTTAGAGCCGACCTACAAGTCCTAAACGTCCTAAACGTCCTAAACGTCCTACAAGTCCTACTGTCCTACTGTCCTACAAGTCCTAAATCACAAAAAATTACTCTGTTGCTGCCGCAAGTCGTTCCGCATTTTCTGCCACCTGCAGTTTATCCAAAACTTCGTCCAAGTCACCGTCCAAGACTCCGTTTAGGTTATAGCAGGTGTAACCGATACGGTGGTCGGTCATACGTCCCTGCGGGTAGTTGTATGTGCGAATCTTTGCCGAGCGGTCGCCGGTGGATACCATTGTCTTGCGTTTGCCCGAGATTTCGTCCAAATATTTTTGATATTCAAGGTTGTAGATGCGTGTGCGTAACTCCTCCAAAGCCTTATCAAAGTTTTTGAGTTGCGATTTTTGGTCTTGACACTGCACCACAATGCCCGTAGGAATGTGCGTAAGGCGAATTGCCGAATAGGTCGTATTGACCGACTGACCACCCGGGCCCGAAGAACAGAACGTATCCTTGCGTATGTCGCCCATATTAAGCTCAATATCAAACTCCTCCGCCTCTGGCAGCACAGCCACCGATGCTGCGGAGGTGTGGACGCGTCCCTGAGTTTCGGTCTGAGGCACACGTTGCACGCGGTGAACGCCCGACTCATACTTGAGTATGCCGTAAACCCCATCGCCGATAACCTTAACAACCACCTCTTTATAGCCTCCGGCAGTACCCTCGCTCACCGAGTTGATTTCGTAGCGCCAGCCGCGCCGCTCGAAGAATTTTATGTACATACGCAACAAGTCTCCCGCAAAGATTGCCGCCTCGTCGCCACCCGTGCCGCCACGAATCTCTACGATGGCGTTCTTGGAGTCCTGAGGGTCGGCGGGGATAAGCATTAACTTTATATCCTCCTCCATCTGAATCACTTGCGGCTCTAACTCCTCAATCTCGCCCCGTGCCATCTCGCGCATCTCCTCGTCCCTTTCGGTTGCAAGCACATCTTTTGCTCCCTGCAAGTTCGAGAGCGCGTTTTTATACCTATCTGCCATTTCGACAATAGGTTGCAACTCCTTGAACTCCTTGTTGAGCCTAATAAACTGCTTCATATCCGAGATAACCTCGGGCATAGTAATATCCTCGCTCACCTTTTTGAATTTGTCCCGAATCCCTTCGAGACGGCTCAGTATATCTGACATAGTGTTATTTATTTACTACAAAATTTTCAATTACTTTTTTGTTATATGCTTTCCAACCACCTCTGTAATCTCTGCTTGATACTTCTACCGCGTTGCTTGTAAGTATTTATCTGTTAATAGATAACTCTTTTTGTGCTAAGCCGATTTTAGAGATAAAATCGGGCAGCCCGCCGCCGCCCCACGCGGCGGGCTGCATTCTGCATCCCACCGCCGGCGGCTGTCTGAGGGTGAGATACGCACAAATGCCCATTACTGTTGCAATGCTAATAATTAGCTTATGACAATTTCATTTTCAAAAAATCACAAAACTCTCTTATTTCATCCATATTTCTAATAAAAACCTCATATCGTTCTGAGCCTAAACTACCCTTCTTTTTCACTCCTTCTCCTCTATATCTGTCTTCGTAAATAATTTCAGCATGCTCTGACAAATCTAAAATATTGATATTGGTGTTTATTTGTAGTATTGATTTCCTGCCCGATTTACCTCCAAGTCCAACTGCGGAGAATGTAGTTTTCTCAGTTACAATCTTCATTTTGGATTGTTGTGCTTCAATATCCACTTTTGTTAAGCCTTTCAAAAAATCATAAAAATAGGTAAAAGCCTCTTTTGCCTTAGGCTTTAACCCGAAGAATTTCTCTATTTCATAATAATCGGGCGATTGATTGATAATGTTCTTTATATCAGCAATTTTCTTAGTATTAGTTGATTCAATTTTAATATCGTCGGGGTCATTGTTTTGATAATCAATGAAAATTAAATCGTTCTCAAACCAAAAGTACTTTATTAAAGTAAAATTATTTTCTTTTATTTTTTTGACTCTTTCAATCTGTGTTATGCTATATTTTTTTGCAACCAAAATTACTTCTACCTGGTTCTGGTTTAACTCTGTGAACTTAGGTAAAGTTATATCATACTTTTGAGTAGCATTGAGGTACATGTCTGAAAAATGTTCCTGCATGAAATCTCGGTAGTCAGCAGCTTGGTCTGTAATATTTTTATCATAATCTTTTTTCAACTCAAAAACTACAAACCTCTTGCTGCTTGGATTGTATGCGACAATATCGACAAATCCACTTGTGCCTGAACTCCTTACAGCTCCTTTTAATGGAAATTCTTCTGCAATAAAAACTAATTGAGGAAATAGAGAATTCCAATTCCCGCAAATTATTTTTCGTAAATCCTTTTCAGGTTTATCCACCTGCATTAGGATTTTGTTATCTCTGCTTGAAAAGAGTTTAGCCATTTGTCTTTTTAGGTATTATATATTCTTCAAGTATTTCAGCCATCTCACAAGCTATTTGCCTTTGACCATCAACATCTTCAAAACTCCAACAATCATCAGTTTTATAATAATTGTTGAGCTCTTTGATTAATTTTCGTAATGCTTTAATATCCTTGACTTTAATATCTATCTGCATTTTGAAGAGTTTAATTTAGCATTTATTAACAAAGCTGTGAGTATTTTTGTTGCCAGTCATAGAATTGCTTGCACTTAACAATTTTTTTTACTAAACTTTCTATTGAATTCGAACCATATAGCGCACCCATTAAATCTTTTGACAAATATTGGCTTTCTGATACTTTACTCGCGTTTCCTGTTTCTTCGTCAATATCTACCAAAATTACACCAATGATTGGTTTTAGTGCCAAAGAAACATTACAACATATATCAATTAAGCTCATAATGTGATATTGTTGGATATATTCCAATCTCAAAACACTTCTATCTTTTTTGAAATATGGTATAGGGTCTCTGAAAATAACTATTTGGTAATAAGGTATTGATATTCTTTGAATATTTGCCGCTTTACCCATCATCTGCTCGAAATAATTATTTGCGTTCTGCTTGAAATTGGATGTTACAAACTTTACTCCAATACAACAAACAGGCTTTCCTTTGTCTGTTACGCAAATGTCTATTGTTTTGTTGTAGTACTTACCCTTTACCTTTTTTTCTTTCTGCCTTATTGTTCTCGTTTTGGACTGACCGTGAGCAATATACGTCTCCTCGAACACCTCATTGCTAATATAGTTATATTCAAAATCTTCACCCCAAATAGATTGAGCAATTTTGCCAATATATCCGTGCAGTGGCTTTAACTTTTTGGTGCTTCTTTCGCCAAATTCCAAATATTGTAGAAATGACTCTTTTATTGCTCCAAGCAAATCCTCTTCTCTATATTCCATAATAGTATTATGTTTTTACTCAAAATACCCCCCGAATGCCGAGGCTATTTCGCCCCACACATATCGCCAACGGGTCGCAATACCGATGATTAACACCAGTATAAGTCCCCACATCATCTTCTCGTTCAGTGTGCGCGAACGCCATAGGTCTAACAAGCTTTTCACACACGAAACTTAAATTGAACTCCTGCTAACTCTTCGTTAGCCTTTACTATCTTACTCTTCATATCTTCCTTGAAGGCAATAACTTTCTGCTGAATAGACTCCTCGCCCGTACCGATGATTTGCGTAGCGAGGATAGCCGCATTCTTCGCACCGTCCAAAGCAACCGTAGCCACGGGGATACCTGCGGGCATTTGCAAGATGGAAAGGATTGAATCCCAGCCGTCTATCGAGTTGCTCGACTTCACAGGAACGCCAATCACGGGTAGCGGTGTAAGTGCCGCAATTACCCCCGGAAGGTGTGCCGCTCCGCCTGCTCCGGCGATGATAACCTTGATGCCGCGTGTGTGTGCCGCGCGTGCAAAATCAAGCACCATATCGGGGGTGCGATGCGCCGAGAGGGCGTTAATTTCAAATGGAATCTCCATTTGGTCGAAAAATTTTGCAGCCTCCTCCATAACCTTCATATCCGAAGTGCTGCCCATTATTATTGATACTTTTGCCTTCATATTTTTTATAGATTCTATTACTCTTTTACCAACAGCTACAAAAGCTATCTTTCGCGCCCACAAAATTACAAAAAAAATAATCATTCCACGCATCTACTGAACGATAGTTTTGCAGCCTCCTCGTCGGGCAGGCAGGCTAGGTGAAACTTATCTGTGCCGGCAATAATCCCCGAGAGGGTCGCCATAGCCATATCGGCGTGCTCTTCGCAAACCATAAAGGGTGGCATTGCCGAATGCACAATCGCCGCAAATGCCTCGCGATTATTTAGTTTGGTAAGTTTATTGTATGGCGCTTGGCTGAGCCGATATATACCGCCAATCGGTACACTCGCATTGCGATATATACACCCTTTGCCGCTCCACGGCGTGCCGCAAACCACAACCTCGCCATCTATAATTCTCGCGGCAGGTCCGTCATCATTTAGCAATTCAGAACCCTCTATATGCTTCAACCACAACTTTGTATGAGTACTTTTCCCCGTACCCGACTCTCCGAGGAAGAGATAACCCTTTCCGCCGTTTTCCACAACAGAGCTGTGTAGAATGAGCGTTCCAAAAGGCAGTGTCGCGTAGTTGAAAGCCACCAAAAGCAGAAGCTCAACAACGTGTCTGCGAGGCGAGGAGCAATACTCGAAATAGGTCGGGCAGAAACCTTTCCACCGAATTTGCGACACTTCGCCGTCAATGTCATCAACCCTATTCCAAATGAAGTTTTCTCCTCGGCGATATAGTGAACAGTGAGACTCGAACCACCCCCACTCGCCAAGTTTCTCGTAGTCGGTTATGGGGATAGTCTCGTCGCTCAGCTCTATTCGAAAATCAACCTCACCTTCACAAACCTCGAAAGGGGCGAACGAGGGAAAACATATACTCTTACCAAAGGTTTCAACTGATAGTTTGAAACCTGCTATATTGTAATACTGCATCTTGTGTTATTTGTTATCGCGAACGAATGTGTGGAATATTTTTGAAATAAAATAGATTGCTAATGGAGCTTCTGAAAATTAGCAACTCATCTTCTTTGTGTTGTTCAGCTGAATGTTCTGCTGTTATTTTGTTTTTTTATCGTCGTCTTTCAAGCCGAATTACTCGCAATAGCCTGCACCATACTTGATACGGGAACAGTGAAAAGGTTGTTTATTTTTTCTGAAAATTTCGTGCAACGGTGTCAATAAATTGACTGCGGTAGATGGGCAACCCGATTTTGCGGTAACGCCACAGTCGGCTGACCATCGTAATAAGTGAGTAATATTTATTAACTAATTTATTCTTAGACTTTTTATATGATTTATTGTGATTACCGAAATTGCCTCCCTTGACGATATCCTCGAAAATCAGTGCAGTGATAACATCTTTAATCGGTGCAACAGGCAGGCAGGTACTATCAACCTCAAAATAATCAACCAACAAGGAGAATAGTCGGGGAATAATCCTTTCGGTTCGCGTTGCAACCATTGCTCGGCTGAACTCAGCGGAGTCTATTCTACTTTTTGTAAAGAAGAGTGCCAAATCGGATAAGTGCCTCAGCCCTACACCCTTCACCAGAATGTGATATGCTATGTGCTCACACAGATATATCGCATTAATTTGTGGTGCAAGTGTCTTATATGTAGCCCCTTCGATAATTACATCCTCGGACTCAATTCGGTTTTTGAAAAATTGATTGCTCGAGGGTGTATGGGCTAAAAACTTGTGATTTTCGACGACGACATCCTCGAAACTCATAGTGTAGTGCCGCTGCCCATCCTCAATCTTCTTTGCTCCGGCTGCAAGCATCAACTCATTAGATTTGATATAATTACCAGTAATCAACAAATCTATATCCCCTCCGTCTCTGAGTTTGGGCACAGGGTAGTATTGGGCTATTGCTAAACCTTTTAATAGCAGAAAATCGACCTCTTCTGCACGATATATGGCAGCGATCTGCGCCAATTTTTCGATGCACGTGCGATTGTGCTCCTGCTTCTGCTGCGAGAGGGCAAGCCATTCAAAAAAGATTGCGCGCGGTGGGCGGCACTCCTTTGGCAGGGTCGATAGGGCATCGAAACAGAGCGAGACAACGGCACTTTGGCGTGCCATCGTAAAAATCAGTTGCCACTCTTGGACTGTTGTCTCGCTAAATGCCAAAGGATCTAAATCTCTGCCATATAATGCACTGCGAAGCAGTAAAAGTAGTTTTTCCATTGCCGACAATTAAAGCGCAAATGTAGTACAAAAATAGCAATAAATAAAGGGAACTTCCAGTCTATGGAATCAGCCCTTTTGTAATAATACGCTGTTAATCAAATAGTATTTATTGGCGAAAACTCTAAATTCTACATATGAGACTACATGGCAGGTGCGAAAAATAGAATTTTCCAACTGCAAAGTTAATACATTGAGCCGATAAATTTGTACGGTTATAACCAAATTCGAATAGTCTCAATTCATTCCGGCAAGTTAAGGCAACCGGTGTCCTACCTCTAAAACTACACAGAAACAATAATCACGTTGTTTCTGTGTAGTTTTGTTTTATCTACTACCTTAATAGGCTATTTTTAGCAATAACTGTTTGTCATTACAACGAAAGAATTCCATTCTTTTTTAGGCCTGTGGACTCTCAGCCCATAATGTAATTAAGGCTTAGTAGATTGTGATAACAGTATTTCTAATCAAATAAAAACACCGATACTTGCAAGATGTATCGGTGTTTTCGACATTTGATTTGAATTACATTCTCCTTAAAGAGGTGTTTTCCTATCTTTCTTAATGGAAAAAATGATCACTTTTCTGTCTGGCGCAAATTCCATACGTTTGGTATGAATGTTTAGTAGATTTCGTCCTTTATGAGTTCTAACGGAGAATCTTCCGAAATTATGCAGACTGACATTGTTGCCCTGCTTGAGCGAGTCTGATATGATATCTAAAAGCGACTCTGCAATTTCGTTAAGTTCCCATAATGGATAAATTGTACCCTTTTCTGATAGTTGCTCCTGTAACTTGTTAATTAACTGTTTTTTATTCATTGGATTAAAAAGAGTATCGAGAACATAATGGCTTTATGTGTATCTCGACACGCTTGTCTTCCAAAATCCGCAACATCGCTTTATAAAGAGGTAGCTCTTCTACCCCTGCTATTTTGAGTGCCTCAATCTTCATCGTGTTTTCGATGAGTTCAAGATACTCTTGCTCGGTGATTGTTACATATTTTATGTGGTTAGATTTTAACTTGGCCATAACCTCGATTGGTTACATCTATATCCTTCAGTTTATCATCTATAATCTTTCAGTTTACTTTTCGCCGTAGTCTGCCGGAATCTCACCCCACTCTCTATTATCCCAATGTAGAACTTCAATAGTCTCGACCTCTGCGGCAAAGGCTTTCAGAAACACCTCCGCTTTTTGAAGTGCAGGATTGCGTTTCTTAGAGGCTGTGCGCTTTGCTTTAAACCACGCTATTGCTGTGGTGCTATCGGTATAGATGGTTCGTGGAGAGTAGCCGTTTGCGATAATGTATTTGACCGCTTCGACTACTCCCAAGAACTCTCCTATATTAATAGTCTGAAGACCCAGAGACACGCTGAACAGCTCTTCGCCCGTGGATATATCCACAGCTCTGTATCGGGTTAATCTGTTTTTGGTGGAGTGAGCGCCGTCTGTGGCTATTCCGTGAGTGGGTCGGCACATTGTAACACGTAGTCCGGTACATGATATCCATCTCGACGCATACGTTGTACGACCTGCTTCGCTTTGTGAGATAGGTCTTCGATGACCTGTTCGACATCTTCAATTTCTCCTGTATCTCGGAGAAATTTGGTGATACCCGCCAGTGTTCTGGTGGATACGTTTCTACCGTCTTTGGGGTCGAAGTAGACGATTTTGTTTCCAAACGAAACGGTTACTTGATAGATTCCGTTTGAAATGATGAATGTGTCTACATGAGCTTTGAATAGAGCTAACCTTGCCGACACGACCACATAGCCTGTGCTATTGTGCATCGGCTTTAATTCAACGTCATAAAGTTTGTTGACTTGAATTTTGTCTTTGAGCTCTTTTGCAAGAAGACAGATTTTTTTGCCAAAGCGGGAATCCTCTCGAACCCCAAGTAATTTACTGGTTTTTGATTGACGAGATACAAAACCTATGATCTCGCCTGTCTGCTGTGATACCGCAAATTTCATTTGCGTTTTCTCCAATTCCATTTTTCATTATTGGTTCCATCTATATCCTTCAGTTTATCATCTAAAATCTTTCAGTTTATCATTGTGCCTCAAATTTAATTATTTTGCCTCAAACAACCAAACTTTATTCGCTTAATTTTCTGTGTGTTAGGCAGCTACATTTACAGAGAAAGCTATCGTTTTACCTGTAAATAATCTTGTTCCGTTACGTGACTGAAACGCTCGTCAGATGAGGACGTTACCTCACATTGCCAGTACCTGTATGTCCGTCCTGCTTGGAGGTTGTAAGGATATACATCAAATTCTTTCAAAAAAAGTATGCCGATGTCGTATGCAAATGGGGTTTGTACCTCTGGAAAGCGTTCGTTGGGCTGTCGATAGAGTTTTTTATACTCGGTTCCATATACCCAAATGTTGGTCAATCGAACATCAGGGTCGATGTCGTATCTCTTTGCCCACTCTACAAAGTCATATATATCGGTCTCGATTAGTCGGTGGTTGAAATGGTCGCCTGCCTCAGCTTCGAGTCGCTTGTACGAGTCCCAAATCGGTTGTCGGGTGAGAATCTCTTTGTATCGCTTCTCTGTGACATAATCAGTGGTGTACCACAGGAGCTCATACCCATTACCGGTGGAGTCCTCGATATATGCACGGTCGAATTGGTACCGCTTTACCATATAACTGTTGTCGATGTCTATCTCATCATAGCCCATACAGGAGCGAAAGAGCCCTATAACGGCGATGAGTATCAAAAAAGAAGTGGTGCCACCCAAAAGTAACACCACTCCACAGCCCTTATCAGCTATATCAATGAATCTATTCGTCTTGTTCATCATAATCCTCTGCTTGGTTAATATTGACCACAAATTTCTTTTACGTGCGCTCGCGCTGTCTCTGGAGCGACAAATCCCTCCATATATTTTTTGAGCTCTTCATCGCTCATTGCGTTGAACTTATTGAGCAGTTCGGTGATGGCGGCATTGAGGTAGACCGGTGCAATCCAGCTGTCGTCCAACACTCGCTTGATGCGTTTGTCCATAGGAATAAGCTTTTGTTCGGTGGTTTTCTTTTCTCGTGGCATATCAGCTTGCTATTTTGTTGGTTTGATTGTAGAGCCAGATGGTGTATATGTAACCTTTTCCGCCACGATAGGCAACAGCATAGGTTGCATTATCGAATGTTTCCCAGTTGCATTCTCCAACTGTATATCTCTCTTGGTAGTCGTCTTGGTGAAACTCGGTGAGCATCTTTTTCTGCTCGTCGTTCACCTCATCACTGGTCAGGATAAACTTTGGAGTCGCCCAAATCAATATCCATAAAGTAGACCTCGCGGTCGCCGCATTTGAGCTTATCCGGATCGCCCTCCATCAGAGATAGCGGTTCAAACTTTATCACCATCGAAATCAGTTCTGACCATCAGTGTGTCGTCTTCGATCACGAAAGATTCCACTACGCAATTAACTCCGGTGTCCTCGGTTGCTCTATACGTCTCTATAATTCGCATCCCGCATCTCCCCCAACCCCCCCCACGGAAAAAAATCCGTCTTCATCCGCTCGATCCGTCTTATCCGTGTTCTATTTCAGGGCGCAAAGATGAGCCCCTACGGGGGAATATCGCAGCAGCTCCGCATCGGGAAAGCAAGATGAAGTTGAAAAGATACACGAAATACTATCTACATAGAAAAAACAAGACGAAACCCATAATCGTCAACAATAGTAGAAGGTGCTCTGTTCAGGCGATAAAACACCGCGCAACAATCCTCATGCCAAGCAAAGCTGCCTCCTCTAAGCACCCGATTCCGTCCTCTGACCGAACCGCACGGATTGATATTATCCCGCTCCGAATACAACCCATACCGATCCCAACACCATTCATACACATTGCCGCTCATATCATACAATCCCAACTCATTTGGCATCAGTTCGCCAACGCGATGACAATACTCACCACTGTTGTCGCCTGTCCACCCCACCGCATCAATCTTATTGCTTCCCGAATAGAGAAAACCGTTACTCCTACGCCTGGCTCTTGCAGCAAATTCCCACTCTGCCTCGGTCGGCAAACGAAAACCTCTTCTTCCTTTCATCCATTTAAAACCTGATCCACATCTCACATAGGTAGGCTTGTGGCCATATCGTTTGTTCAAGGCATTGCAAAACTCCACGCACTCACCCCAAGAAACATTCACCACCGGACACTCGTCGACAATATCCTTCGGCACATACCCAATCGGAATAGAGCCGGCTGTTTCTTCCGGTAATTCGATGGCAAATTCGCCCCCAATCGCTTCTATCCGGTCTCGCGAAACAAACAACACATCGTTTCCATCCTCATCGAAATCAGACGGATTATATCCCATAACCTCCACCCATTGGGCTTGAGTTACGGGATATTTACTCATGAAATAATCCGACAGCGTTACCTCACGCATAGGCATTGTGTCAATACGTTTGTCACTTCCCATCTCAAACGAACCGCCCTCCACAAAAAGCATTTCAGTAACAAATTTATCTATTATTCCACCTGCACACATTACTTTGGGGCAGTATCGGTTGCATACTCGTATAGCTTTTTGATGTCTTTTGATTCTATGATTCTATTAGCGCACGTCACTTTGTGGCGATCATCGTATAAACCATAAAACACAATAACAGTCCCTACCAAATTAGTACTGTTCAACTTGAAAACACGCTCGTCTTGCGGATCATTTTTTAGCCCGACGATTCTACATACATCAAGCTCTTTATCTTTGATCGTAAGATTGTCTATCTTCTCAAATTCATACCCCATCCACACACTATTTTTATTTCTTCCCCAATAGCATTGCGCCCTTTTGTTTTGAACGATAATCAAGCGCGGAGCAAGCCTCTCAATCTCTTCTTGAGTAATGGCGAGCAGTTGCCCCATCAATGGTAAATTTGTTTGAAACAATCGCTCGAAATCCTCTTGCTTCGAGAAAAAGAGAGGAAACAAATCAAGGTAGGCTGCTTTGGGAAGAAAGTTGCCAAGCATCTGTTTTGTTCTCTTCCAGTAAGGTGTGCTTTCATTGGTATCTTTTAGGCTGGAACATATCTTCTCATTGCTGGATGCTTCCTTCGTATTGTAGGACGGATTGATCCCAACAACCAAAATTTCTTCTTCGGGATTATTCTTTACATAGAAAACCCCACGATTAAGCACCTGAATAATCTCCGTTTCTTGTTGATTTTGGGTCTTGAATTTATCAATGACCTCTCTGATCTTTTCTTTCATAATGATTCTTTGTTTTTGAAATGCCTATTAATTAATTATCGAGCGCAAATATAGACGATGTAAAACTACTGTGAAACCCACAGGTAAAAGACTTTTTTTAAAAAAAATATTGCTGTCCGATAAAACTTTTTGATAACGTCTAAAAATAGGACTGAATTCTCCAAATAGCAACACCACTCCACAGCCCTTATCAGCTATATCTATGAATCTATTCGTCTTGTTCATCATAATCCTCTGCTTGGTTAATATTGACCACAAAATTGCCGTCACTATCTCGCATTTCGGAGATACATATCGCACAGCCGGCATCTAACAGTGTGTTTGAAATCTCCTCTTGTTCCGTCTCGGCAATACGGACGGTTAATACACCATCTATGACGGTGGATGCTAGCCCCGCAACGGTTGCAACAACGGTTGCATCCTGTTCGTATGCTTCAAAAAACTCTCCGTTGTGGAATAGTATGATTGTCTCTTCTCCTCGTCGAGCCTTCATTGCTTGGAGAGCTTCGGTTTTACTTATCATCGTTATCTTGTTTTTGCTGTTTATTCAAGCATTTGGTGCAGATACCTTGGTTGCGTTTCCACTGAGATATATTTGTATTCTCGCCGCAACTCGTGCAGGGTCTATGAGTTATTTTGCTGTCATAAACTATTTGCTCGATGTAGCTTCTTGAATACCCATACTTTTTCATCAAGGCTTCAATAATATGCCTTTTGACTAATCTGCGATCCTTGGTTTGCTCCTTAAACTCAAATAAAATAAGGTTGTTACGCACTATCTTAGTGTCAAGTAGATGCCTGACACTTATCACTGTTTTTATGTCAATCTTCTGGATCCTTGCCAGAAAAAGTAACTCTTCTTTTGATAATTCTTTTCTCATTGCTCGTATTGACAGTTAATTGCGCCATATTTATCTGTGGGTAAAATCGTTGACGGTTTTTCTTCACTCCGAGAAACATTAGCAAATATAGTGCTTTTTGCTCATATTTCTTTGTAGTTTCTCAAATGTGTATAGATAATCTCGCCAAGTTGCTCCTCATTTTCAATTTTGACTCGATTTCCAATGGGTAATGCACTTTTCAGAGGTGTAAAGTAAATCGAGAAATCTTCGCCATCAGGAACAGAGAATCCGCCCACGGTTTGCAAGCCTACCTTAATTCTGTAGTACTCTTTAATGGGGCGGTAAGTTTCCGGGTTGGGAATCTTTATCGTTCGTCGTTTCTTGCGCATATATGCTGCCAGTAGCTCATATACGGGAATGATAACCTCATTTAAGTAGCTTGGCGAGGTGGGCATCTGTAATTTGCGCTCTTCGCTCGAAAGACGACAAACCCTTTCAATTTCACTGAGATATAAATCTAAACGCTCAGTGTACGCATCAATCAATTCTTGAAAATTCATTGTATCACTGTTTTAGTTTTCGATTGTTCCTATTTCACCAAGAAAATTATAATCTTTAATGGGCGTATAATCTCCTTTGGTCATCTTAATTGGTTCCTGCGTGAGTATTGTTCCGGTGTGATTGACCAACACAACTGGTTCTATGGTGGAAAAATCACGCCTGTCTCCGGAACGAATATCATAAGCGTAATAACCTTTGGGAAGCGAGTCGCGGTCGACTCGAGCATTGGTAAATAGTGCCGGAATGTTATTTACCTCAATCTTTTGGAAGTCTGTTTCTAAATAATGTATCGGTTTCATTCTTGGATGTTGTTTAGTCGATTATAAATCTCTTTTACGTGTTCTCGGGCAGTTTCAGGTGCGACAAGCCTGCTCATATATTGGGTTAGTTCCTCATCGCTCATTGCGTTGAACTTGTTGAGCAGTTCGGTGATGGCAGCATTGAAGTAGACCGGAGCAATCCAGCTGTCGTCCAACACTCGCCTAATACGCTTGTCCATAGGAATGGGCTTTTGTTCGGTGGTTTTCTTCTCTCGTGGCATATCAGCTTGCTATTTTGTTGGTTGAATTGTAAAGCCAGATGGTGTAGAGATAACCTTTGCCGCCACGATAAGCAACAGCATTTGTAGCTTTGTTGAATGTCTCCCAGTTGCATTCTCCAACTGTATATATCTCTTGGTAGTTGTCTTGGTGAAACTCGGTGAGCATCTTTTTCTGCTCCTCATTAACCTCATTGCTGGTCAGGATAAACTTAGTGTCGCCCAAATCAATATCCATAAAGTAAACCTCTCGGTCGCCGCATTTGAGCTTGTCCGGGTCACCCTCCATCAGAGATAGCGGTTCAAACATGGCATCATCCGGGTCGATGTCGAAACTCTTTACCCAGCTGTGTAGCTCGGGATAGTATGCAATCCCCTCGCTTATTTCAGTTACTATGATTGTCTTCATATTAGATTTCGTTTGAAAATTCATATATTTCGGTAAGAATAAAATCGCCGGTCCCAAATTCGCATAGAGATTTCAAGTCGGTCAGAGATTTGCAATAGTAGAACACCAAATCATCTTGGTCGTCCAACTCATTATTGAGTTTGATAGTCACATCGCAAAGGGGGCTGTTGTCCAGAAACTTCACACAACACGATACATAGAGCGGTTCGTCATTATGTTCATCTACATAGGCTTTGAACATGCCGTCTATTTTTCGCTGAAGGTGCTCCTTGTTCGCCTCCAACATCAGATAGAGAATATTGGCTAACTCTTCAGCGTGGAAGCTATCCAATTCTAATGTGAACTTATCACCTTCAAAATCAGTTCTGGCCATCAGTTTACCGTCTTCGATAACAAACGATTCTACTACGCAATTAACTCCGGTCTCCTCAGTGGCTTTGTAGGTTCGCCCATTTGCAGGCTCAACCTCTCCGCCAAGTATTTGCACCAGCAGAAACATCGACTGCTTAATCTTTTCGTATCGCTCCTTAATCTCTGCTTTGAGAGATTGTATCTTTTCTAATTCGTTCATTGTTAGTTGTATTTAGGTTTACAGCGTTTCATTACTTGTAAATCATCATAGCCGATACTTTTCAGTTCAGCCAAAAGGTTGGAGTACTCACTCTCCGTGGCGGGAGTAGTTGCAGCGATTACTCCGGCATAGTCAGCATCTGAATGCTGTCCAACGTGCATATAAGAGCCTACCATTAGTCTATTGATCTGCTCTGGGAACAAGGCGATAATATCACCGCCCTGTTTGAATTTGCGAAAAACTACCTTAGTCATTGGTGCCGCATATTTCGGTGTCAGTAATATTGAAGTCGCCCACACCGCCGAAACTGTAATCGGATTCAGAGATAAGCTCTTGCACATCTTCGTCTGTAATCTGTTCCACCTTGTCGTTCTCAATGTCGAGACGGATAGTGATATAAACTGTTTTAGTTGCCATTTTTTTCTTCGTTTTCTTTGGTTAATGTATAATCTATACTTGTCAGAATATCGCTGAGCCAGTGCACATTTGTGCAGGCAAAGTCGTGATCTTTGCTAGAAAGGGTCAAAGTATAACCCATGCATTCGCTGTATACTTCAATCTCGAAATCGGTTTCACCATCCAGCATTACGGTTTGCACCACACAGTCGTGTCCGCATCCGTCATCGTCGAACCACACCACATAAGAGAGGTGATCGGGCTCTTCATCCAAGGTTACCACTGTGATGTCGTTACTTTTAAGCAGGTCGATAATCGCTTCGGTTATCTCTTTTCTCAGAGCCACGATGCGGTCGTCGAAACTATTAATCAGGTCTTGCGTCTGTTTCATTGTTATCTGTTTAAGATTATTATTTCCACACGCTGAGAGCGTACAAATTCGATTGAGTCGGTGGAGACAATTTCACCATCCGAAATGATGTCTTGATCGTCGAGAGTAACCATATCTTCTTCCAGTAGGTCGCAGATGAAACCTCCGCTCTTATCAGATACAGCGTAAACTTTACCGTCCAACTCTTTCATAAACTCGTCGTAGTCCTTGAATATATAGAGGTGTTTACAGGGAGCCATAATGATCCTCAGATTGTACTCCCGAAATTTATCCGGTGTCATTTTGGTGCCTTTGAACAGGGATTTCGAGTTGCTGAAAATGCCCTTCATCAGTTGTCTGACATACTCCTCTTGGGTAATCTCTTCAACCTCGGCAAAGCACATTGCCAAGTCATCAACGGTTATTTTGAAGTCATCAGGCAGCCGATTGCCATAACGGTTCTGGTTGATGGTGCGGCGCATCTGTTCATCCAGCATTGCGTTGCCGACACCGGGATATGTCAGAAACAAATACCTCCCTTCACACTGAGCAACACCAAAGCCATCAAACAGATAGGCTGTAATCTCCTTCTCATCAACCTCTGGAAAATCCGGTGTATTTAGCTCCATCGTCAGGCTTACCAGTCCGCCCAACTCTTCGATTCTTTTTGCATTTATATTCATCTTTGTACTTATTTGGTGCGAGCCGCACTCGCTATTATTTACTTATTTGTCTGTTTTAGAATAGTGGCTAGTGTTATGTTAATTTTGAATTGACGGATATAATTTTTTGAGTTTTATTCTTGCATCTTCATTTGTAAATTGCCAGTTAATTTTCAAGTTTGCGTTATTTCGATGGTTTTGCCACGCTTCTACCTCAGCGATAACTTTTTCTTTGGTAGGAATATGCCTATTCAAACACTGACCATTGAGCACGTGTAACTCTATCTCTGCCATATTCAACCAACTGCCGTGCTTGGGAGTTAAAATAAACTCAAATCTATCCCATAACTCCTTTGCCTGCTCAGGTGGAAAAATCTCATAAAAAGCAGAACCATCGTGAGTTTTGAAGTTATCCATAACCAATTTTATCTTCTTGGCAGTGGGATATTCATCAGATATTTTCTTGATGAATTTTGCCCAATCTGCTTTTGTCTTAAAATCCGTAACATCCACTATTCTCCTACCTGTAAGGGGTTCATTGGCAATGAATATATTTACCGTTCCGTGCCTAATGTATTCATAATCTACTCTTGCATCCTGCCCCGGTTTCATTGGAATTGATGCAACTTCTTCAATTAGCTGCTTTGGCGACTCGTCCATACAAACAACCGGATACTCTTCATTATAGGGCTGCTTATAAACATCCAACACTCGCTCCATATTAGCCACAAAATTAGCACTCTGCTCAGGCGGAATCACCCACCCCTTTACTTTCCAAGGCTTAAGTTCGTTTTTTTTAATACATTAGACACACTAACGTGTGAAATGTAATCAACATACTGCAATTCAACAACTTTATTAGAAAGCATTCGCAAAGACCATTTGGAAAATCCTGCTGGCGGTTCGCTACAACACAATGCTACTATCTTGGCTTCTAAATCACCATCTACTTTTTTCTGATAGAGCTGACCCGAAGGGCGACGTTCGAGTACCTCCTCAAAGCCTTCTTCGACAAATCGTTTCTTAACTCTGTCGATTGTCCTTGCTCCAATCTTCAAAACCTTACAAATACTCTCATTGGTAATCCCTTTATTGTCAGAAAATTCTCCCTTGTCGCAACTCAATAAAATATGAGCAACACGAAAAGAATGAGCACTATGGCTTCCCTTTTTTATTATTGTCTGAAGCTCGGCAACCTCCGCTGCCGATAATTTGATAGTGTAACGAATCATTGTAGGCTATATTTATCACAAAGATAAAAATAATTTACGCCATATCAAAATTAACATAACACTAGAAATAAAAAGGGGTGAATCTCTCCACCCCAAATCCGATTATTGTTGATTTTTAGTTTAGATTGCAACCTGCAACCCTGCCGATGAGACCGGAATGCCGATGTCGATGCTCTCGGTGTGGAACTCTTTCAACTCCTCTTTGACATTATCCAATGAGTCGTAGCGGATAACCTCGCCATCAATCATTGCTGAGAAATAGACCTGCTCACCCAACAATACGTTGGCGTATATGTCGGCACCGTATTCAGCTCCCACCTTTTTCAGCGAGAAGTAACCATTCGCTTGGTAGGGCTTGAACGTTTTGCTGACCGAAGGCTTGACAAATGAAGGGTCATAATCGGCAATCATCTTTTCGAGCCACGTTGTGTGGAATGTACTGACCTCTTGTCTAAACACTACCTCCGGACGGAACGAGCGAGGGGAACGGCGTGTGACCGTGATGATGTTTGGCGTGGTATAGCTGCTGTCAGCGTGAATGCTGATGTAGGTCGTACCCAACCGGCAATAGGTGTATTGCTTTTTCTCCTCTCGCAATTGGGCAAACGACACCTCACCGCCATAGAACTTCTCATCAAGTCCCGTATCATCCATAAAGTCTTGCAGGTAGTGCTTCGGAATATACTCTTTGTAGTTACGATCACTGCGATAGAGTTCAACAGCCTGCTCGGGTGAGATAAGCTCAGGTCGAGCATATCTAACATCCCAAGGAGACCTTTTGACAATACTCGCAACGTGTTCTTTTGTTTGAAGCTGCTTTGGTATCTGTTCGAACCATTCAAGCGAAGTTCCATATTGCTCGCAATATCTCACAAAGTCATCTGTCCAGATGGTTTCCGGGAGCTTTGGCAATTCACAGTTTTTGCGGATATATGCCTGACACACCTCCAATGTAAATAGTTCGGGATGAGTATCACGACACACCTTCACCACATTACGGTCGCATTTCTCAATTGCAGCAATGAGACGCTCAGGAGTCTGAAACTGCTCGGGCACTCTTTTGAAGTTATTCGGGTCTGCTTCTATCACCTTGTCGGCCATCGCATCGTCCATTACAGCAAAAATAGCCGCCATCAGTTGTTTGTGGTTCTCTTTTACAGCTTGTTGTTCAGTCGTTGGCTTGTTGTAGTACGAGTGATATGATGGTGCGTCAAACGAAATCTTCTTGTTTTCAATGGCCACCGTAAATATATCGTAGTCATAGAACTGCTTTGGCACAAGCTCGAACTCGGTTGCAGCGACTTTGAGGTAGTATGCCTTTGTTTTGTATCTGTCAGGAGTGAGAATTCCAATGTCCTCTCGTTTAATTTTGAGCTCAAACAAGCTCATATAGAACTCTTTTGTTTTAATCTCGTTGGGAACATAGCTTAATAGTATCTGTACCCGCTTAACGTCTGATTTTGTAGTTGAGCCGTGATAACCGCCACGAGGACAGTAGGAAGTGATAGTTTCCAAATATACATCTCTCACTCCGGTAAGGGCAAGTTCCTGTGTCCACACCTCAGCGGGGAATAGGTGCAGATACCGGATATTTCGTTTAGTGGTATTCAGAATCTTCTCCAACATTTTTGCACTCCGCAATGTGGCAGGAACAGCCTCGATATTTGAATCGTCTTTCTTGACAGCAAACTCGCACACCTCTTTGGTACGAATATCCTCGGGTAGGCTCGATAGGTTAAATCCACGCCAGCTGTATGAATCGGTGTTCTTTTCGATAATTATAATACTCCCCCAAAATAGGACAGCAGTTTAAGCTATAATTTGGTTATCTTTGGTCTCATAAAAAAGGAGACAAACGATGAGGAAAAAGATTTCGGCAGAGACCAAAGCGGCAGTAGCCTTGGAAGCTATCAAGGGCTTGAAGACGGTCAATGAGATTGCTTCGATTTATGAAGTTCATCCGACGCAGGTTGGGGTATGGAAGAAGCAGTTCAAGGAGGGAGCGACCGCCATTTTCTCGACTGACAAGGAGCGTAAAGTCAAGTCTGATGAGCAGGTAGAGAACAATCTTTATCGCAAGATTGGTCAGCTTGAGATAGAGAACGAGTTCTTAAAAAAAAAGTGGGAGCTACTCAAATCTCGTTAGCCGAGCGTAGAGAGATGGTAGAAAAGAATCATCCTCGGCTGAGTTTAGTTCAGCAGTGCATATTGCTAAACATTTGCCGCAGTGGCATATACTATGCGAGCAAAGGAAGAGCAAGTGCAGATGAGCTTGCTGTTAAAGCAGAGATAGACCGCACCTATACCAAAATGCCTTTCTATGGTGTCGAGCGGATGACTGAACACTTGCGAAAGAAGGGTTTTACGATAAGCCCTAACCCAACTTCAACGTAATATGTATGCAAATCCTCTGTTCTTTAAGCCTTATCTGTTTTTGGCTTTCTGCGTGGGTACTACAGATTTTTCAATTCGGAGGTGGTGGTGCAGTTTTGATTGTGTGTCGTCTAAATGGTATGGGGTTGTATCCGAGGATTCGATATAGTTCCGAGGCGGCATCTGTGGGGTCCGAACAGATGCGTAGTTCTATTTGTTCTCCGAGTGCGTTTTCTGCTTTGGTGGTAATAGCCTTTTGGGTGGATAGAATGCGCTTTAATTCAGTCCAGTAATGAGTTATGCCTTGTAACTTTAGTTTGTGTCGAACTGTGTTTACAATCCAGTATGATAGTAGTCCGAAGAATAGATGGGCATCGGAGTTGTTATCTGTCTGATGGTAGATGGGGCGCAATTCCAGGTCTGTTTTGAGTTGCCGGTTTGATGTCTCTATCTCTCTAATCAAGTTATAGTACTCCCACGTAGTTCGCTCGTCAAGGGTGGCTATGTTGGTGCGCAGGAAGTATGTGCCAAAGCGTTGCTCAGTCTCTTCTTGGCTGATTTTGATTTGCCAGCGGATATCTGACATGTGTTCGGGATTCTCACCCGAGCGGATGTAGTCTATTTGGTAATACTTGGATACAGAGGGGTATTTACCGAGTGCACGTCCAACACGCTCCACCACCTTGTCGTATCTCTTTGTGCCTCCTTTTGCCGTAAGAGCGTTGCGTGCCTTTGTGAGTTCAAGCTCGAAACGCTCTCGCCACTGTTGGTTCATGGAATGTTCGGTCATTGCTTTGGCGGGGGAGGTAATGCGAAGGTAGAAGTCGCCTCCCTCCCGGTGCTCGACTTGGGCTATAGTAATGGGACGCTTGCGACTATCAAATACCGTAACAGAGCGACCTTCCTCTTTGAGAGTATAATCTTTGAGCTTGGTTCTGCTGACACAAAGGTAATTATATCCTCGTTCTTTGAGCAATCCGAGATTGGCTTCCGTGGCTATTCCTGCATCGATGACCACCATAACTTTCTGTTGGGGGTTTGTCGAGACCGGATTCTTCGAGATAATGCCCTCCACCATCGCCGGTAGTGAATCGGGGTCGGCTGTGTTGCCGGCAAGGATTGAACTGTATCGGATAAAGCCTTCAGTATTGATTGCCAAGGCGAGGACAAGAAGGCGACAGTCTGAGCGTTTCTCCTTCGAGCGACCAAACTTTGCCTTCTTTGAGCCTGTCTTGCTACCCTCGAAATAGAAGTTGGTCAAATCGAAGAGCATCACCCGGTTAGTGAGATTAAACAACGAGTCGGTGCGAGAGCACAGATGACGCTCTAGCTTGTCTTTCAAGGCATAAAGCGATGGAGCAGCCGCATATACCTCGCGCTGAGTCGGGCAGTCGCCAAACTGACCCGTCAGAAGCTCCATTGCGGCAGAATTCTCGTCGAGTATACGTAGTGCCGCCCATTCCGATGGGGAATATACAGTCCGGATAATCAAGGATGCCAGTGTGGAATTTATCTTACGCTCCGACCATCCTTCGCGTCGCAGAAATGTGTCGAGCTGTAGTTCGCGTATCGCCTGAAGGCATACATTCTCTGCACCTGCCTCACGTGCATCTGTATGCTGTATTGTGTTGACATCTATTAATTTGCGGGCTTTGCGTTCTGCCTCATCATAACTTGCCCGTGCGGAATCAATCTTGCCGCTACCCTTTATCTGACTCCAAAACTTCTCGATGTATCCACGAACCTCTTCACTGTACTCTCCTCTGGGATCGGCAGTAAACATCGCCTGCTGAGCTGGGATATACGCACTCTGCTCCATCATATAGGTCAGACCGCGGCGAATCTGCACAATCTCATCGCTGCACAAATCGGGAAGGTAGCCCGGAGTCAACATTACACGGGTATGCACACGTCCTATAACATCACGGAAGGACTCCTTGATTTTATAATAAGGGAGTTCCCTGCCGTGCTCGGGGCTCACGCGTATGTTCGATGTGAAGTACATGCCCGCTAAGGTACAACATAAAATTTACTCCCGTGGGTATTACAAAGCACTTCACCAAATAAGCATCTTCTGAAAATCAACTCAATAGTATGAAATCACCCCCGTTTTTGAGCAAAAAAACACCGAAAAAACTTTTTGGCGTTGAAGTTGGGCTAAGCGAGTGCGTCGTTACTTTCGGGATATGTGCATCAGTGCTATCTACCCCAAGCCTAACACCACGTGGCATAATAAGGAGCATAAGATATACCCCTATCTATTGCGAGGATTAACTATTGACAGGGTAAATCAGGTTTGGAGTACCGACATCACCTATATCCCAATGAATGGAGGTTATATGTACCTGTGCGCCATCATTGATTGGCATTCACGCTTTGTGTTGGCTTGGGGGATAAGCAATACCCACGATAGCGAGTTCTGCCAAGAGTTGCTCAAAGAGGCTATTGCCAGATACGGCAAGCCGGAGATATTCAACACCGACCAAGGGAGTGAGTTCACGGCCAAGGAGTTCGTTAAGATACTTGAAGAAAATGAGATACAGATAAGTATGGACGGTAAAGGTAGGGCTTTGGATAATATTTTTGTCGAAAGGTTGTGGCGCAGCGTAAAATATGAGTATATTTACCTGTCGAACCCCGGCAGCGGCAAAGAGTTATATGATGGCTTGACTGACTATTTTCGTCTTTACAACACCGAAAGGCTACATCAATCGCTTGAATACAAGACTCCGAGTGAGGTCTATATGACGGCGGCATAGAAAAAGTTTGTTTCATTTCGTTGCCCTTAAGGGCAACGAAATGAAACAAACACTAAAACAACAACTAACAATAACCCGAGAGCAAAGAAACAAATACTATCTTAAGCAGATACAAAAACTGTCCGAAGAGAGGGAAGTATTATACTCGATTATGGCTCGTGCCTTGTCATTGAGTTTTATCCGAGCTTTTTTCGGAAATTTGATACGCTCATACTCCAATCTCCCGTCATCGTCCACGCAATCCCAAGTAAGGTAGGCAACATCAATATTAGCCATACCGCCTGTGTAGAAGCTGAATAGAAACAAGTCAATATAGAATATCTCCAGACGGGTAAAAAGGGTTCTGTCTACGTTCTCGATCTGGGTAATCACTTCACGAGGCAAAGTTTTAGGTGCAAACTCCTTGGGCTTCATATTTGCTCGTACCTGCTCAAAGATGGAGAAATCTATATCAGGGATATTCATCTTGTCTGCATAGTAGAACAAACCGTAGAATCGTCTCAGGCGAGACTCTAAAGCAGCATTATTACCATTCTCCAAGCCTCGTTTTTGCAGAAAGAATGCATAGTCGCTTACAAACTCCTCAGTGATTTCATTGAAGTAATAGGTCGATAAGGCTCTATTATATTTCTGCTTGGTGAATTGGCTCAGAGTAGTCATCAAATCACGATAGTTCTTTGCTGTTCCGACACTGGTCAGCACCTTTCCGTTTTTGATTCTCTCTTTGCTCAACTTACGCTCAACGATAATCTCTATCGCTTGGCTAACCGAGAGGACTTTTGACTCCTTGCTCTGATGGAGTGCCGTATCGAAGCAATGAGACCATTGAACCGGAGCCCAAGCTGAGCCTTGCTCTTCCCACTCTTCAGCTACTTTCAGATACTTTGCTTTCAGTTCAAGTAGCCGTTTGTTCTTTTCGGTAGCTTCTGCACCTTTTGATTTGAAACGTTGCGTCTGTGAGTCCCAGTCTGTAATAGAACCGGTAATGTTGACGACTTTAGATACTCTGGCATATCCTGTTTTGAAGAATATGAGTTCCAGCTTTACTAGCTGAGGATCTTTTGGGTTAGCTTTACCCTTGATGTTAATAGTAAACATAACGCATTAGTTTAAATTTGTACTCGTTTTTGGTCGAATTCAGACTCCGAAACCGGACTACATGAATCCCTACATAAGAATAGGGTGTTTCGCCAAAAAGGGGTTATTTATGCCATTAGATTACCTAATTAGGCTCTAACCCTGTCCTATACAAATTAACTAATGCGTTATACTACTGTGATTTACGAACCCGAAAGTACGACAATCCTAAAAAAGGGGGATTCCGATTTATGTAAGCGACTCGGCTGTGCAAAACTCAAATTTGACTATCCACGACTTGCAGGATAGAGACCTTTTTTAGGCAATTAACACTGCTCAATTTACAGCGAGCGGTATAATAACGCAATGTAGGATGGATTTATACCATCTATTCATTTTTAGATACAAGACATCTGGTATATGAACGATGTACCTTTGCTACATAGAAAGAAAACACCATCAGCAGAAGTTCTCCAAGTGCGACAGTGGGGTGGAGTAAGCGGTTTTTACGAGCTAATACAGGGGTTTGCATTATATACTCCATAAAATTCAGACAATTTGTTAAGGGGTTTCGAAAATCAGCCCTCAGTTATTTTTAGGAGCTTCATAAGAGATATTATACTCAATATAAAAGTATTAAGTGAATTTTTGACGAACCATTGAGGCAAGCACCCGATGTAAATACTCAATGCGTGCTGCGCTGATGCGATATCTGCCGTCTAGCCGATGAAGAGTTGCAATTTCTTGCGAAAGAGATTGGATTTCCCAACTACAAAAAGAGAAAGACTGAGTGCGGCGTTGAGCAGTATTTTACTGCTTTCTCTTAAACTATTTTTCCGCCAAGGGTCGGCGAGAAATATGTACTCCCGCTGTAATGTGTTTCTTCACAGGGGTGAAATCCGGATAACTCTCCCAAAAGTCAAAAAACAAACATAACTCTTCTCTGAGCAGCCGCCTGTTCCAAAGCAGACTCACCTTTTTTTCAAGCCTATTGAAACTCGACATTATTTTTTATCACTATAAACGCGCAACGTAAATCTTCCATTTAGCAGTTACACACTTTTGAAGCATAATATAGTCATAAAACGGTTGCTTGCGGGGGTTATGGGTTCTTTCTCGTTTGCTAACCATTTAAATATTAACTATTAGAACCCGTCAATGTTATGTTATGAAACAAAAATTAATTATGTTTGTTTCCTTCCTTTTTTTCGGAATAGTGTTAGCTTTCGCTCAAATGAAAGAGGTTAAGGGAACTGTAGTTGATGAACAGGGTGAGCCTGTCATCGGTGCCACCATCCAGGTCAAGGGGGAGAAATCAAAGGTAACGGTCACCGACATCGATGGTAAGTTCAAAATTTCAGCTCCGCCGGATGCTATTATAGTGGTTTCGTTTGTCGGGATGAAGACTATGGAGGTGAAAGCCGCACCGACGCTTAACATAACCCTGCAAACGGATGCTAAGATGTTGCAAGACATTGTGGTAACAGGGATGGTGTCCACCGATAAGAGGCTCTTTACGGGGGCGGCAGACAGACTTTCCGCATCTGACGTGAAGATAGACGGTATGGCAGATATAAGCAGGGGGCTGGAGGGGCGCTCCGCCGGTGTCTCCATACAGAACATCTCGGGCACATTTGGTACTGCTCCAAAAATTCGTGTGCGTGGAGCCACCTCCATTTACGGAAACTCTAAACCTTTGTGGGTGGTAGATGGTGTCATACAGGATAACGTGGTTGATGTCGGCACTGACAATCTCTCCTCCGGCGATGCCATAACGCTGATTAGTTCGGCGATAGCAGGGCTCAATCCCGATGATATTGAGAGTTTTCAGATTCTCAAAGATGGTTCGGCAACCTCCATCTACGGTGCTAAGGCTATGGCAGGGGTTATTGTGATTACCACCAAGAAGGGCAGGAAAGGTGTAAGTACTTTTTCCTATACGGGAGAATTTACAACTCGACTTAAACCCAATTACCGCACATTCAACATTATGAACTCTCAAGATCAAATGGGTATCTATCAGGAGTTACAGGAAAAGGGGTGGTTGAATTTCGCATCTGTACATAGGGCTTCAAATAGCGGTGTATATGGACGAATGTACCATCTTACCCACTCCTATAATCCCGTGACCGGGCAGTTTGGTTTGCCCAACACCCCTCAGGCGAGAGTTGCATATTTACAACAAGCTGAATACAGGAACACAGATTGGTTCGATCTTCTTTTCAGTAACGAGGTGTTGATGAACCATTCGGTGAGTATGTCTACGGGAACTAATAAATCTCAATCATACATTTCTCTGAGTATGATGGATGACCCGGGATGGATGAAACAGAGTAAAGTATCACGTTATACAGCAAATTTGAATAATACTTACAATATCACAGAGCAATTATCCTTCACAGGAATTGCCAACGCGTCTTATCGTGAGCAGCAGGCTCCGGGCACAATGGGTCAAAGTAGCGATCCTGTGGGGGGATCGGTTTCTCGCCACTTCGATATAAATCCATATTCGTATGCCCTAAATACATCGCGGACATTGGACCCCGATGTTAATTATACGCGTAATTATGCGGACTTTAATATATTTAATGAGCTCAAAAACAACAATATTCAATTAAATATTGTTGATTTGAAGTTTCAGGGAGAACTTATTTGGAAACATAAATCAGGTCTTCATCTGAATCTTTTGGGAGCATTGAAATACTCTTCGGTTTCGCAAGTCCACCAAATCAAGGATATGTCCAACCAAGCTATGGCCTATCGGGCGATGGGGGATGCCACCATAACCCTTAGGAACCCGTGGCTCTATAAAGACCCGGATAAGACAAATACTCTGCCACAGACAGTGTTGCCCAAGGGTGGATTCTACAACAAGAAGGAATATCGGATGCTCAGCTACGACTTACGTCTGTCAGCCACATTCAACAAAAATTTCAATGACACCCACATTCTGAACTCTTATGCGGGTGCAGAGGTCAATTCTCAGGATCGCAGTAGTGATTGGTTTGATGGTTGGGGTATGCAATACTCCAATGGTGAACTTCCTTTTTTCGATTATATGAGTTTCAAAAGGATGAGAGAGAGCAACACCAACTATTATGGAATTGACAACACGCACAACCGACAGATTGCGTTTTTTGCCACCGGAACATATTCATATATGGGGAAATACACGCTGACCGGTACTCTCCGCTACGAGGGGACTAACCGTTTGGGTAGAGCTCGTTCGGCGCGTTGGTTGCCCACGTGGAATGTAGCCCTAGCTTGGAATATGCACGAGGAGAAATTCTTCCAAAATCTCAAACCTGCACTTTCTCATTTCACTCTAAAGGCTTCCTATTCGCTTACTGCCGATGCAGGACCATCTTGGGTGACCAACTCTAACGTGGTCATAACCAGCTATAACCCGTGGCGTCCTTCGGCAAATGTAGGCGAGTCTGGGCTGAGCATTGACGATTTGGAAAATGCCAACCTCACCTACGAGAAAAAACACGAGTTGAATATCGGTGTCGATATTGGATTTTTGAACAATCGCATAAATTTGGCTGTCGACTGGTATAGAAGAAACAACTTCGACCTGATAGGTTGGGTTGCCACACAAGGTGCCGGCGGACAGGTGAATCGTATGGGTAACGTGGCGACTATGAAGTCAAACGGTTTTGAGTTTACCCTTACGTCGAGAAATATTGAAAATCCCAATTTTAAGTGGAGCACAAACCTCATCTTCGGATTAAGCAAGACTGAGGTGACTGAACTTAAAACGCGCACCCGTATGCTTGACCTCATCTCCGGCAGCGGATTTGCCAAAGTCGGCTATCCTCATAGGAGTTTGTTCTCTATCCCATTCACGGGGCTTGACAACCAAGGATTTCCAATTTTCGAGATGGCGGACGACAGAAATGAGAAGGTTGTCATTAAAAGAGACAGCTATAGTTCACTGGACTTTCAGCAGCGGGAGAATTTGGATTTCCTCAAATATGAAGGACCGACCGACCCAACCATCACCGGAAGTTTGTCAAATATGTTCTCTTATAAAAATTGGAGATTGAATGTATTCATCACCTACTCTGCCGGCAATAAAGTGCGCTTAGATCCTGTTTTCAGCGCCGCATACGGTGACCTTGACGCAACACCGAAAGAGTTCAAAAATAGATGGCGAGTCGTCGGAGATGAGAGTAAGACAGACATTCCTGTTATCGCATCCTCAAGACACCCTCGCCAACATTCGGGTCTGAATAGGGGCTACAATGCCTATAACTATTCAACGGTTCGCGTTGCCGATGGGGGATTTGTTCGTATGAAGGAGATATCTCTTCAATACTCTCTACCTAGTGCTTTGTTGTCTAGGGGGGTGTTGAGTTCTGCCTCTTTGAAACTGACGGCAACTAATCTTTTCCTTATCTATGCCGACAAAAAACTCAACGGACAGGATCCCGAGTTTTTCCGTTCCGGAGGTGTCTCTTCTCCTGTACCTCAGCAGTTTACTCTCACGCTACGTTTGGGTTTCTAAACGAAGGAATAGTATGAATTTTGAATTTTAATTTTATAGAAAATGAAAAAGATATATTGTACAGTCTGTTTGCTTGTCGTTCTATGTATGGCGAGTGCGTGCGGGGACTTCTTTCTCGACAAGATGCCCGACAGACGAACAGAGCTTGACAGCAATCAGAAGATAAGGGATTTGTTAGTGTCAGCCTATCCAACTTCAGACCCAATGATGATCTACGAACACCGTACCGATAATGTTATGGACAACGGCAAGAAGTATGGCTCGGAAATGATTACGCTTTTCGAGAACTATCATTGGAAGGACATTAGCGACACTGGGAGTGATTCTCCCGAAGGTCTTTGGAGGGGCTGTTACGGAGCCATTGCTGCTGCCAACCAAGCTCTGGGTGCCATCCAGAGGATTGGTTCGAGCAAGGAAAATAATTCGGCAAAGGGTGAGGCGCTAATTTGTCGTGCCTATGCCCACTTTCTTCTGGCAAATACATTCTGTATGCCCTATGTTGAGGCAACTGCAAAAACTGATATGGGTATACCGTATGTGGAAGAACCGGAGACGTTTGTCGGGAAAAAATATGAAAGGGGAACGGTCGAGTCTGTCTATGAAAAACTTGCTCGCGACATAGAAGAAGGCTTCCCTCTGATTGACGACAATGCCTATTCCGTACCCATTTATCATTTTACCCGAAGGGCTGCAGCAGCTTTTGCGTGCCGCTTTTATCTCTTTTACGGTAAATATGAGCAGGCACTGAAATATGCCGATATGGCAATTGATGATGACCCGTCTGCCTCTTTGCGGGATATGATAAGCTATTCCGTATTGGTATCTAGAAAAGATATACATCATAAGTTCATTAGCAAGGACGAGCCTGCCAACCTGCTTTTAGTTGCTCTGTATTCGTTATGGGGACGGAATTATGGAGCAAGGAATGAACGCTATGGTAACTCGATCGAGATGGTTAGAAGGACACTGTATCAGTCTACCGGACCTTGGGGTAGAGTGCTCCCCGGTTTCGATAAGCTCTTCGGTAGTGGTGTTAGTGTAGATCAGCCCAAATATGATTTAATATTTGAGTCGACAAACGTACAAGCAGGAATAGGATTTGCACACGTTGTGCAGATGGCATTCACCGTTGATGAGACTCTGCTTTGTCGCGCCGAAGCGAAAGTAATGTTGAAAAGATATGATGAGGCTGCCCGCGACCTATCTTTATATTATGTCAAAAAAGGTGGAAAAGCAGCGTCTGCCACCGAAATCGTAGAATATTACACCAAGCGCAGGGATGCCGACCAAAAGGAGTTTGAGGGCGGGACACTAGCCCCTTGGCTGATGCTTGTAAAACCCTTCAATGCTCCGTTTGTAATCGAAAGCGGAACACAGGAGATGATGCTTCAGGCGGTACTCCACGTGCGTCGTATTGAGGATATATGGGGTGGATTGAGATGGTTGCATTTACGACGTTTCGGCATAGAAGTGGAACATAACATTGATGAGGATAATTCCATAAAATTATCGGCGACAGACCTCAGACGAGTTATCCAGCTGCCAAAGTCGGTGATAAGTGCCGGATTACCGGCTAATCCTCGCTAGAATTATTAATTAAGTAAAAAGTTTTAGACTATGAACACCTTAAAATACTTATTGTGGGTGGGGGCAGCAGTGGTAACTCTATTCCCATCGTGCAAGGAAAAGGAACTGGACAAGACCGCGAGTGTCTTTGAGACCTCTTCCGAGCACAAGACTCCATTCGATAGTTGGCTTGAAGTCAACTATGTGCAGACGTATAATATGGACTATAAATATCGTATGGAAGATATTGAGGCAGATTATTCAAAGAATCTATCGCCTGCAGATGTTTTGCAAAGTATGCGACTTGCCAAGATCATTAAGCACGCTTGGTTGGAGGCATATGTGGAGACGGCGGGCATAGATTTTATGCGAAGACACGCGCCGGCTATTTTGCACATTATTGGTTCGGCTTCGTGGAATAATGATGGAACTATGACTCTTGGCCAGGCTGAAGGGGGATTGAAGATAACACTATGTATGGTAAACTGGCTCGATGCCAAGGATATTCAAAAGATGAACAGTTATTTCTTCAGAACTATGCACCACGAGTTTACTCACATTCTCCAGCAGGATGTTGACTATCCGCAGGAATATAATCTCATCAGTGCGAATGACTATCGTCCTAATGCGTGGTTTAATTGGAAGACGACGCAAGATTATGCGTCATTAGGATTCATAAGTAGTTATGCCGGCAGTATGCCTGTTGAGGATATAACGGAGGTTACGTGCTGTTTCGTCACTTTTACCGACGAGGAGTGGGATTCCGTATTTCTGGCAGCGGGTGAAGAAGGGCGAAAAAAGTTAAATCAGAAGGTTGCCATAATGAAGCAGTATATGCTGGAAGTGTGGAAAATTGATATGGACAAGTTAAGAAATGTTGTGCGACGAAGGATGGACGAGGTGGTGAGAATGGAGCTATTAGAACCCCAATGGTACACCACCCCCGTTAAAATGAAGGCGGTGTCTGATGCCGCCTTGCAACAACTAAGTCGCCAATTGCGCGAACAGTGGAAGGATGCGGCGGAGTATATGGATAGATGTCCTAACTGCTGCCACGTTCATAACGCAAGTTTGATAAACATTCTGCAACACGATAACAATTAATTATGATGAAAACAAAATTATATTTACAGCTTTTTTTGCTGTTTTGTTTATGTACCCTATCCTCCTGTTTGGCTGAGGTAGAGGACTATTTCGACACCCCGGCTTCAGCGCGGATGGAGAAAGAGATAGTGAAATATAGGGAACTGCTACCCTCTCCCAAATACGGATGGGCTATGGAGTATTATCCGGGTGGCGCTAATCAAGTGTATGGAGGTTTTGCATTGGCAGTAACATTTTCCCCCAAGGGACAAGCCACATTCCAATCCTCTCTGTCGGACGACGTAAGTAAATCTTCGCAGAGCCTCTATTCGCTCAAAAAGGATATGGGGGCAACATTGAACTTCGACACATTCAATTCCATTTTCCACAACTTTTCCGATCCAGACTTAGCAGAAGGGCAGGGGAAAGGGAAAGGTTTTTTGGGTGACTACGAATTTATCCTGTACTCTTGCTCCGAATCGGAAATTCTGATGCGCGGGAAAAAACACGGTTCAGCCATTCGTATGTATGCATTGCAACAGCCGGCGCAAGAGTATCTTGAAAAGGCTAAAAAGAACAGGGTAGGTTATGTGGATATGCCCGGTGTAAGCGGATTGGAGGGCACTTTTGCCGGAAAGCCCGTAAAGGGGACTGTAATATCAGCGCAATATTTTATGCTGACTCAAGAAGAGAATACAACAAAATTTTCGTTTATGTTCACCGACAAGGGTTGTAAACTCTATGCTCCCATAGTGCTCGGCGACCAAAAGGTAGAGGAGCTTATTTGGAAGGTCGACGAAAAAGTATTTGTCAGTCCCGACGGAAATACACGTTTGTCATTGATTCTATCTCCCGGAGCTCACCTCGCCAAAGACTTTCTGGGAGAGTGGAAACTGAGTTATAGCGATGGGACGCGAGGTCCAAATAAGCAGGTGGACGTAAAAATCATTCTTGAGAATGGTTTATTTTTGATGAAGGGGCTGCCCTTCGATATAGTGTTGATTTATGACAATGTAAAGGGTGTTATGAGCATCAATCCACAGATGCTTTCCCAAGGCATCTTTCTAGCATCTCATGATACTTCTAGCGAACTGCTTCATTTTGATCTTAAGACACCCGGTCAGACGACGCGATGGGAGGAGAAAGGAGATGACATTGTATTGGAATTTGTACCGGAGCGGTTTGAAGGGAATAATTGGACTCACTTTGTTATTTGGGACGTGAAGAAACGAGATATATACGAGGGGTACGGTCTATTTCTTCTCACGAATATGAAACTTACAAAAAAGAGATAGGAGGATAAAATTATGCGAAAAAAAAATTATTTTTTATTGATGCTTTTGATGGTCTTTTCCCTCTACTCGTGCAAAAAGGATGAGCAGGTGAAGGGAGATATTCCATTATTCAAAGTGGAAAAGACAGAAACCAAAATAGACTACAATGGTGGTACTGTCCAAATAACCACAAATAAGGATGGCGTGCAAGCCACTGCGGCGGATTCCTGGATACAAGCTCAGGTAGAGGGCAAAGTTGTGCAACTGGTCGTTTCGGCAAACGATAGTTACGAGTCGAGAACCACGCTTGTTTCTCTTACCTATGGACAAGAGACCCAATCGGTGCCCATCACCCAGATGGGTGTCATTTCTATTGTAGATGTCCAATCATACGACTTTCCAATGAGCGGGGGACGAAAAGGATTCCTCTGGCAGACCGACCAAAAGTATGAAATAACGGGTGTTGATGAATCTTGGCTCACTTATGAGATAAAGCAAGATTCGATATTCTTTACAGCAGCCCCCTTGGGTGATTCAGGTGACGCTCGTTCCAGTAAGGTCAATGTCAAGGTTGGGGCATTATACGACAAGGAGGTTGTTTTCCGACAACTTGGGCCTGCCATTCGGTACTCATTGATTCCGGGAAAATACTCACTCGAATATAAGAAAAAGTCCGGTGCTAAAGAAAAGGTTCTAAAAATGGATGTGAGTCTAGAGGAGAAAGAGAAGGATAAATCTTTCACCCTTAAGGGAGTCGGCTTGGATATCGAGGTTTTATATATTCCTGAACGTGGCATAGCCATTCGATCTCAAATTATTGATCCTTCTCAACTTATTGTGCTTTCTGTTTGGGACGGCTCGAATGAAAAAGCTTTTACTGCTATAATAAGTCTGGTGAGTGACTTTTCAAGAGATAAAGACAATGCCGTGTTTACGATGGTGTCTAGTGGCGTTACCGATCCGAAATGGGTTGATGGCGCCGTTGCTAAGGGAATATTGATATCATCAATTCTCGGCGGCGAGAAAGGAGCTGAAAAATTGGTTAAGAGCACCAGACTTGTCGATATGAAATTTACTAAGAAGCCCGGTATCTAAGGGTAGTTTTTCAGCCGTTACCCCGGGTAAGGGGGATGTTGTTTTCCTCAGCTGTCGTTTCCGTATATTGGTATAAATGTAATTCCAAAAATCATCTGTAATCCAAAACCACACCACTGTGCGGGGATGACAAGAATATCTAAGCGAACCACTGACAAAGTCAGTGGTTCGCTTGTGTGCTGTGATAGTTCGCCAAGAAGTTAATAGCCAAGGTTATTAAGTTCGTGTTGCTCATCGATAAATCTTTCCAACATTGATCCGAGCAAATCTATTTGCCCTCTCTCAGGTAATTTTCTAACGACAGTTTGCATATTTTTATATCACCACGAAAAAGCCCTTCTGATTATACGAGATAAAATATGCGATAATACATTAATAATTAAAATTATAAATTATTTTTAGGGAGAGACTAGTTACTTTTCCGATAAATAATAAAAATTAATTACCGAGATGCTATTTATGTATACTTTTATTGTTTTTTAATAAAAATTTAATATCTTTGCCCCGACACATCAAGGCAATATTGTAATTCGGCGGCTAAAATGTTTTGCATAATTCACACTATGTAAAATAGATTTCAGAGTCTCTGAAAAAGGTAAATTAAACTTAGGTATTATCTGACATTCAAATTATTACATCTTCTCAAATCTAGACCTTAATTATTAACTAATAAAAACAAAGGAATGAAGAAAGTTCAACTTTTTCTCGTTATGTTGTTTGTAAGTTGCTTGACTGTTGCGGCTCAAAATTTGACCGTAACCGGCAAAGTGACCTATGCAGATGACGGCTCTCCGGTTATCGGAGCAACTATTTCGGTGAAGGGCACAAACGTTGCCGTTCTTTCGGACGTAAACGGTGCTTACAAAATCACCATCCCTACCAGCACACAGCTTAAGGTTCTTGAGTTCTCCTTTACCGGTTTGCAAACCAAGGAGGTGTCTGTTTCGCAAAGCGGAAACATTGATGTATCTTTGGCAGCCGATACGCGAGCTCTCGAAGAAGTGGTTGTTACAGGTTACGGTTCTTTCTCCAAGAGAGACTATACCGGATCGGCGGCAACCGTATCCACCTCGCGCACAAAAGACGTGCCTTCGGTTTCTGTTCAAAGTCGCATTGCAGGTGCAATTCCCGGTGTTCAGATTACATCCACATCGGGTCAGCCCGGAGCGGTTGAGTCTGTTCGTATTCGCGGTATGGGTTCTATCAACGCTGGTAATGAGCCTCTTTACGTTGTGGACGGTGTACCCGTATTTACAGGTAACGCCAATAACTTCGGTTATGCTGTGGCGGGTAATAGTATCCTCTCTACAATCAACCCTAACGATATTGAAAATATCACTGTAATAAAAGATGCGGCGGCGGCTTCACTTTACGGTTCGCGTGCAGCAAACGGTGTTATTATCATTACCACCAAAAAGGGTAAATCAGGTAAAACCACTTTCAATTCCAAAGCAAGTTATGGTGTAACAAGTATGGCGGAAAATTGGAGACCTGTTTTGGGCGGCGAAGAGACTCGCACTTTGTGGCATCTTGCACTCAAAAACTACGGGCAATACACAGCCGGTATGTCGGAGACTGCCGCTATCAAACTTGCTGACGACGAAATTGACGGATTCTACACTAAACCTTGGAGCGGATGGACAAATTGGAGAGACTATCTATTGAAAACAGGTAAGGCTCAACAATATGAAGTTTCAGCATCGGGCGGTAACGAGAAAACTCGTTTCTTCTCTTCTCTTTCGTATTCAGATATGGAGGGTATAACCTTGCGTTCGGATTACAAACGTATTACAGGTCGTGCGAATGTTTCTCACACGGCAGGTAGATTTACGCTCGAAGCAGGCACTATGTTCTCTAACACTAATCAAGATGTAGACTCGGAAGGAACCTCATATTCAAGCCCGATGATGGCAATCGCAATTGCGCTTTCACCTGCCGACTATCCTTACAACCCTGATGGAAGCATAAACATTACCGAAGGTTTCCCATTCCCGGGTAATCCGTTGGCAAACCCGTTGCAATCTGCCGAGTACAACTACAATACAAGTACCGTGAACAGAACAATGACCAATGTCAGCGGAAAATTGGATATTGCAGACGGTTTGGCTATCAAGCAGGTTCTCAGTTATGACCTCATCGCATCAAACAACCGTGTTTGGTGGGACCCACGCTCGAATGACGGTAAGACGGCAGGAGGTGTATACCAAAAATATTGGTACAACCGCTCGACTCTTACGTCTCAATCTCAGATTATGTATAACAAGACCTTTGCCTCGAAACACAACGTGGCAGTGCTTGGCTCATTCGAGGTTGAAAATTATAATTTGGACTACGTGAGTGCTAACGGTCAAAACTACCCAACCTATTTACTTCCCGAAGTAAGTAATGCGGGTACAAAGAGTGGTGGTAGTGGCCAATCAGGGTACTCTATGATGTCCTACCTTGTGGATGCTAACTATAACTACGATAACAAATACTACGGTAAAATCAGTTTTCGTCGCGATGGATCTTCTCGCCTGGCGAAAGAAAATCGCTGGGGTAACTTCTGGGCGGCATCTGCATCTTGGAAAATATCCGAAGAGGATTTCTTCAGAAGCGGCTCTGTATCTAACGTGGTAAACGACCTTAAAATACGTGCATCTTATGGTGTGAATGGTACTCAACCAGCAGGATATTATGACTTTATGGGATTGTTTGGCTACGGATACAACTATAATGGTGCTCCGGGCTCTGCCGAAGCTCAAATGCCTAACCCACAACTGACCTGGGAGAGCAACGTAGCTTCTAACATCGGTTTGGACTTCACTTTATTCAATAAAGTGTTCGTAACATTCGACATCTACCAACGTGATACAAAAGATTTGATACTTGGTAAACCAATCTCAACTGTTACCGGTTTCGGTTCAATTGCCACTAACATTGGTTCGTTGCGCAATAAAGGTATGGAGTTGGATGTCAAATTCTTGGCACTCTCTAACGCCGATTTCTACTGGAATATAGGACTGAACTTGGCTAACAATACCAATACTGTTATTGCATTGGCAGACGGTCAAAAAGAGATTCAAGAGGGTCGTTGGACACACCGTTTGAATAACCCTTACTATGCGTTCAACCTATTTGAATTTGCGGGAGTAGACCCTGCAACAGGTAGAGAACAATACTACACAAACACTCCTAAAAAGGTCAATGAAGATTTTGAGATAATAGACCGTACAATCACAACCGATGCTACGAAAGTAAATAAGGCTATTGTTGGTCGTTGGGATCCCGTTATCCAAGGCGGTATCACAAATAACTTCAACTGGAAGAACTTAGACCTCGGATTTACACTTACCTACTCTTTGGGTGGTCAGTGTGTGGACAATATGGCGGTAAACTATACTAACGGTGCGAGCTGGGCTCAGGACGGTGTCTCAATACCTACTTATAACGACATTAACAAAATGTGGAAAAAACCGGGTGATATTGCAGAGCTTCCTATGTACGCTTACGGCGGTAGTGTAAACAACTATACCTCGACTCGTTTCCTAATGTCTACCGACCACCTTCGTATGAAGAATATTACGTTAGGTTACTCGTTGCCAAAGAGCATCTTATCAAAAATCAAATTTGAGAAGATTCGCTTCTACGCATCAGCTAACAACCTCTTTACAATCAAGGATAAAAATATGTATCTTGACCCTGAGACTCCAATCGGTGGTTCGGTTTCTTTTGAAACTCCTCAGTTGCGTACTGTTACATTTGGTATCGAGCTTGGCTTCTAATTACTAAAACTAAATGCAAATGAAAAAAATAATATATTCACTCATTGCTTTGTCTGCGGTAACAATTACCGCAACAAGCTGCAAGGATTTTCTTGACAAAGAACCTACTACATCTTTGAGTACCGAGCTTGCAATCACCAACTTTAAAGATGCTCAAACAGCATTGGTTGGTGTGTATGACGGTGTACAGGGAAATAGCGGTGCGGTAAGTTGGTATGGTGCAAGACAAATTTATCGCGCTGATGTAGCGGGCGATTTGATGCAAGCAAATGGTGCCGGCAAACGCTGCTCAGCAGACTTTGAGATGAACTGGACTGGGGTTGCTTCACCAAATATTTGGGATGTACCCTACAATGTGATTCGTCGTGCGAACAATATAATCAAAGCCATCGAAGATGGTAAAATTAAGGATGGTACTCCTGCACAGATTAACCACATCAAAGGACAAGCTCTGACGGTTCGTGCATTAGCGCATTTCGACCTTGCTCGCAACTATGGACTTCCCTATACGGCAGATAACGGAGTATCTTTGGCAACGCCCATTGTTACAACCCCTTTGCTTCCGGACGCACAACTTCCTCGAAACACAGTTGCAGAAGTTTACACACAGGTCATCAAAGACCTTACGGATGCTATTGCACTGATGAACACTTCTAAAAACTTGGGATACCTAAACCAACAAGGTGCGAAAGCCCTATTGGCACGCGTATATCTCTACAAGGGAGACAACCAAAATGCCTTTAACACTGCCGTTGATGTAATCAATAATGGCGGGTATACCCTTTGGACTAATGCTCAATACGCTTCCGCGTGGGCTAATCAGGGTTCATCTGAGGTGATATGGGAGATTGTCAATTTCAGCTCTGCCGACTGGACAGACCGTGAGGGTATTGCTTACCTGATGAACGAAAATGGTTATGCAGACATCATTCTATCTAAGAAAGCCTGCAACTATTTCAATGCAAATCCTAATGATGTCAGAAACTCGATAATGACAAAATCGAACGTAAAGGTTAATATCGACAACTATGGCACAAACAAGGTGTGGTTGCTCAAATATCCTATGCGTCAGGGTCAATCAGATATTCGTATCGGCAATGTGATTATGTTGAGACTATCGGAACAATACCTGATAGCTGCCGAAGCTGCAATCAAACTCGGTAATCAGGCTAATGCGGATAAATATCTAAATGATATTATCAAACGTGCAAACCCAACTGCCGCAACCGTAACAGCTACGTTGGAAAACATAATTTGGGAGCGCGGTATTGAGCTTATCGGCGAAGGACACCGTATGTACGACCTTATGCGTAACAATATGAACTCAAACCGTTCAGACCGCTGGGCTAACAGTATTATTCCGAATAATGAATCTATAAATTTCAATAGAAATTATTTCAGAGTTCGCTACGCGATTCCTCAAAATGAGTTGAATACGAATAAAAATACTACCCAAAATCCTGGTTACGCAAACTAATATCGCTAAGTGAATGCCAAAGCTGCCTGCACTCTTTTGTGCGGGCAGCTTTGAATACACATACAAATGACACTTACGGATGGCTCTATGGCAAGTGTTCGGAAAGAGTGGGCTAGAGAGACTATAGGTCAAGGCTTCCGTTTGGACTGCTTCAAACGTTGGAATGTAGGTTTCTCGGGACGTGTTCCACAAAACAATTTGACAGTACAGATTAACGAAAATTTCACTGGTAAAGTCGCCCCTGCCGGATATTTCTACTTTACGTGGGCAATTCCTAAGGATGATATTGCTGTGAATGATAATCTTGTTCAAAACACAGGTTGGTAGAATACTATTCTCAAATGCAATAAAAGCTGCTCGCCCCTTAAAGGCGAGCAGCTTTCTGTTTACGACCATAGTAGGATTAACTAACTCTTTTCACGGCTATTGTCAGAAGGTGTACTCCTGCCAAGTAATATCCGGAGAGTGGCTGGAGGATAAACTGCCGGCTACCACATCGTGTCCGTTTCCGGTGACATCTTTCATTAGTGAGCCTTTACCCTCGTTCATCGGCAGGTAGAAAATCAGCTCAGGATGGGTGTATTCCACCTCAGATTTCATAAACTTTCTTATTTGGTTGCCGCTACGTGTCACCTTCCAAAAGCGTACCTGTGCAAGTTCGCAGTAGTCGGGGAAGTATTGTGTTCCCGATGAAATCATCGCAAATTTGTCGATTAACATTTCCTGTCCTGCCGGCGTCTTGAGTGTGGCAACCACCTCACCATTCTTGTAGAGGAGTGTAGCGCCTTGTTGAGAATCGTAGGTGATGGCAAAATGAATCCATTCGCCGGGATTGAGCCCCTTGCCTTGGTCGGGGTGTCCGGTGTCAAACTGAGAGCCGAATGCTTTCATTTGCAAGAAATTATACACATATTTTTTCTGTTTCTGACTGTGGTGAATCAAGTCTCCAAATCTCACATAAAACTCCGTCGAGGCACTACCCGAGTTGAAAAGAGCCTGATTGTTCTTAGTATATCCGCCGTCGCCGCGGGATGATGTAACCCGACTCCACCACTCCAAAGTGTAGTTCTTGAGCGACATATTCCAATTTTCGAACGGCTTTACCTTCATCCCGTTCTTACCGGTAAACTTGGGAGTGTGTTGTCTTAATGGCGCTTTTAGCGTTAGGACAATGGATGAAGATGATTCGGATTGCTCAACACTTCCCGCAATGGATGCAATGCGTAGCGGAATGGCGTACTGAACTCCCGGCTCGGGCTTAAACTTCTTTATTTCTACGGCTATCGGAAGAGCCGCAACCTCACCTGCCTTGATGGTGGCTTGAGCCGTAAAGGTGAAGTCCTCTTTTTTGGGCAGTTTGAACTTGCTTTCATTCTTCTTGTTATATGCTTCCAACACCTCTTCGTCCACCACTATGTCCACAACGATGTCTTCGCCAATGGATTTAGCCATACGTACAATCAGAGAGGAGTGTGTCGCACCACCGCTTTGCAGAGCCACATCCACCGATTTTGCTCGGGAAGCTTCGTTGAAGTAGACGAGATTGTCAATCGTCTTTCTTTGAGCATCTTGGCACGAGGCGAGCGCCACAAGAGCCACGATGCCTATAAGTGATTTTATTTTCATTGTCATCAACTATTTTTTAGGTTTTGTATTTTGTATTAATATGCCCTCACGTACGTATGGATAATCCGGATTACCCGGATAGTCATACTCGATGTGGTATGCCCCGATGCCGGCGTGTTCGATGCCGAATGAGGGGCGATAGGTCTGTAGCCCTTTGAATTTTGGTTTGTCTATTGCCCTCTCGAAGGTTGCCGTGAGGATAGATTTCTTTACCACCTCTTCCCAAAGCCCCTCCTCTTTCGGGTAATAGCGCTTGAGACTGAGAAACATATTGTCCAACGAGCCGTGGCTGCCGCATATGTCGTAGGACTGCCAGATAATGTAGTCCAGACTTCTCAATACTTTGGGGGTGAATATTTGGTAGTATTGATTCCAGCCTGCCGGAATGTCGGCAATGAGCATACGCCCTTTTTTGTCGAACTCCTCGCGCAGGGTCGTCATAAATGCGTCTAAGCGTTCGGGGCGACTGAAATTTATCAACGTACCGGTCAGCTCCATATCAATGTCGAATCCGTCTACATTATATTTCTCACAGGAGTCGGCTATTGCCATAGCATACTTCTTCGATGCCTGTATGTAGCTCTCCTCCTTTTGATCCTTGTATCCCCAAAATTCGGCAACATCCGTTACTCCTTCGGGAGTACAAAATTTTCCTATGTCGTTGCTGGTAAAACAGTACACCGCTCGCGAGCCCTTTTCCTGAAACTCCTTCAAATCCTCTTGCTGTGCGGGCGTTAGCTTACCCATTTGCAGCCACAGGCTCACAAAGTCCACACTATCGGGCAGTCCCATCAGAGAGTACTGCATCGAGCCACCCTTGCCCACCCAGTTGCCGAACCAACCGAACATAACTTTATGGGGTGATTCGAAGTACTCTTTCAGATTTTTTCTGTATTGCTCTGTGGGAGCAACAAAGAAGTCTTTGGCTTGAGCATCTGTCCATTTCTCACAGGAGGTCATCAGAAAGGTTTGCAGGAAGAATAGTGTCGTCAAACCTATATATATACATTTATTATTCTTTTTCATAACCGTTTTTTATTACATTAATTTTTCTTTGCCCACCATAATTCGGTTGTGCCCTTGTCGGCACCTCCCAAAAGCACAAGGGCGGCATCATAGTTTTTTCGATTGGTGTTTCTCTCCGATTCGGGGTAGGGTAGGCGTCTCATCCCCCTTTCCGAACTTACTCCTTCGCTGCTCAGGTTGTTCACGATGGGGAAGCGTTTGGGATACCCCGTGCGGCGAAAATCGACCCATGCCTCCCATCCGTTAGGAAATGACGCTAACCACTTTTGAATCATAATGCGCTCCAGATTCTCTTCAATCTGTGCAGACTCGTTATATTTTGGGCAAACTTTTGTTACGGCGTCGGCATTGTGAAGAGGGTTTATCGGGTCTTTGTAGCTGGCGGGCGTCTTTGCGCTCTTCAGGTAGTTACCAATGGTTGCACCTCTCTCAGACATTGAAATTTCAACACCCTTTTCGTAATATTCCCTAGCATTGCCCTTGCCCCATCTCAGAGCATATTCCGCCCTTAGGAAGTATGCCTCGGCAGCCGACATTACTAGCTGCTTGTCATCTTGTCCTATTCGTGGTTTCGCCCATTTTTGGTATGCTGCGAAAGTTCCCTGGGACTGTTTGATTCCGTTGCGTACGCCTGCATAACCTGTACTTCCGTTTTCGGGTTCATTGATATACTTGGTAAGACGCGGGTCTTCATACCCTTGTAGGTAAGAAGATAGGTTGGCGCTGACCACACATTCGCCGCCGTTCCACGTGTAGGCAGAGCGGTAGAATGGGTTCATCCCGTCGTTGAATGAGCTCCACGCCGCGTCACCTGTCTCGGTCATCACGCCGATTGTGTGAGTGAGAGCCTCTTCGCCTTTTTGCTGTGCCAATTCCGGTTTGACGTTGGCAAGGCGCATTGCCATACGTAGTTTGAGGGTATTGGCAAACTTCACCCAACGTTTGAAATCACCTTGATAAAAATAGTCAAAGTCCTTCAAAGAGGTGAAATCCTCGCCCGCGCTAACAGATATGCTTATAACGTCAATCGCCTCTTGTAGGTCGCTAAACATTTGATTGTAAAGCTCCTCCATACTATCATAGCTGGATGTGAGATTCTCCTTCGATACTTTGGAGTAGGGAATGGGTCCATACGTGTCGCTGAGTTTGAGTGAGCCTGCCACCCGCATTATTTGCGCCCAAGCATATACAATGCCTTTGCCCCCGGTCTCTTCCTTTATTTTGAAGAAAGAGGTGTAGATTTGACTCATTATTTTCTCGAATGTTATGCCTATCCATCCGATTCTTGGGTTGTAGGTGTAAAAATTCCCGCTGTTGCCCCAAGGGTTCACACAGCTGATGTAACCACCATACTCCGACGCCACCATTTGTTCGATTATCTGCGAATCATTTTGATGCCCTTGCACCAATACGGGTGAGATTCCTTTAATCTTCTCTCCCATCAACACATTGTCTCCCAACATTTGCTCGGGAGTGAGTGCTGTGGGGTTTCTGTTATATTCTTCAAAGTTCTGGGTGCAGCTTGTTTGAAAACAGGTGGTTATTGCACAAAATATGGCAAAGGTATATTGTTTAAGTTTATGGGTATTCATATCCTTTGGTTTGTTAGAAAGAAAGTTTAACATTAAATCCGTAACTTCTTAGGCTCGGTTGTTGGAAAAAGTCTACGCCCTGGTAGAAGTTGCCTGACACGGATGGGGTAACCTCGGGGTCGTAGGGAGCTTTGCAATATATCATCCAGAGATTCTTTCCCGTCAGGGAGAGGGTTAGGTCGAGTTTGTCGTTGAACCATTTTCTGGGCACACGGTAGCTTAGACTCAATTCCGCCAGTCGGATGTTGGTGGCATCGTACAGGTAGTATGTGCCGATAGCCGAGGAGGTGGTCTCGTAATAGTTCTGCGCACTTGTCTTACTTGTGCCCACCATCACTCCGCCGTTGTCTCGAGCATCGGCTGATGCCTGCGACACGCCGTATCTGTCCAGAAATGCCTGAGTATTCGACAAGACCAAACCGCCGAAACGTCCGGTAAAGGTGAAACCTAAATTGATGCCATTCCACTCCACATTTGAGTTCCACCCCAGATTGAACTTCGGAAGCAGCGTGCCGGCACTTATGTAGTCAATCTTTTCGACTTGCAAATTTCCGTTTTCATCTTTCCAAATGTATCCGTTGGGTGATTGGCGCAGGCGTTGATTGATGTATAAGTCACCCATTGTTCCACCTTCTGTCAGTCGAATGGTAGGTCCGCTTTCCGCACCCAATGTGCCCATCGGGAGGTAATCCATCTCAATGGTTTCACCCGTGAGAAGGTTGGTGGCTCCGTTTGCCAACTGTACTATTTTGTTCTCGTTGAGGGTGTAATTCAACCCCGTCGAAACTTTGAACTGGCCATAGGTATCCGTATATCGCAAACCCAGTTCGATACCTTGGTTCTGTACGTTTCCTGCCTGAACGGTGTTTTTCTTATATCCGGAAGAGCTGGATGCTTCAATGTCGAATACTTGATTGTATGTGTTGGAGCGATATAGTGTTAAGTCCAAACCTATACGGCTCTCAAAAAACCTCATATTGATACCCACCTCATACGATTTGGTGTCCTCCGGTACAAGGTATGGGTTGAAGCGTGTGTCGGGCAGTCGGTAATTTTTGGTCTGTTCGTTGTAGTAGTATTGTTCCAAAGTTCTGTAGCGACCGGGAGCCATCCCCACATTGGCATAAGAACCGCGAATCTTTAAGTAACTTATGGCTTTGGGCATTTGCATCATTTCGCTAATTATCAATGACAAACCCACCGAGGGATAGAAGAACGAGGTCTTGGCGGTGTATGCCAATTTCGAGCTCCACTCATTGCGTCCTGTCAGGGTTAGGTAAATCATACGCTGCCACCCTAATTCGGCACTAGCAAAGATAGCTTGGTCTTGGTCGTGCCAAACACCTTCGTTGGTCTTGGAGGTTGCCGCAGCTATGTTGCCATAGTGGAAGTGGTTGGGTACGGTCTGCAAGCCGCCGTTCATATAGGCGCTGTTGCTTCTTCTGTCGTCAATTGAAGCACCGACGACGGCAGTGACGTTCAATTTATCGCCAAAGAAGTTTTTGTTAATGTTTGCAATTACATCCCCATATAGAGACGAATCGTCCGCTTTGGAGTGGTAGTAGTAACCCTTTGGGCTACCCTCGGTAAAGGTGGTACTTGTGCTGGCATAGAATCTGTCGTAGGTGTCGAAATTGGAGTTGTCTACCCTCACCCGTGCGGCAAGGTTCAGCCAGTTGGTTATGTTGTATTTCAAGCTGGTGTTAAAAACATAGCGTTTCTTATGGAGATTATTTGCCATTCGGTGGAGCATCCAATAGGGGTTTTGCATACCGAGTTCGGTTCCAAAAATGGAGTTAGGCCAATATTGTGTCATAATATTACGTGCCGTGTTGTAACGCTCAAACATTTGAACTTCCTGAAAATTCTCTCCTCGGGGGAACAGATAGAGAGAGACTAACGGATTGAAATGTTGTCCTCCGCTTATCATATTCTCGTTGTTCTGAATGACATATTGTGCGCTCACATCCAGAATCATTTTGTCTTGGAGAAATTTACTGGTATTTCTGATAGAGAAGTTGTACCGGTTGTAGGTGTTGGTGGGGATGATGCCGGTGGTGTTGGTGGCAGCAACCGAGGCGTAGGTTTGGTTTTGGTCTGTTCCGGTTGTGAATGTTATGCTGTTGATTAGGTTCAGACCCGTGTTGAAGAAATCTCTCGGGTTGAAATTACTTGGAGTCTGAAGCCGTGCTCCCCAACTGCCCATTACCCCATCGTTGTTGCCATAGGTATTTTGGAACTTAGGCATCATCAATGGATCGGAAAAAGATGTGCTATTGCTGTAAGTGAGCCTTGCTTTACCGGCTTTGCCCGATTTGGTCGTAATCAGTACAACGCCGTTGGCTGCTGCCGAACCATAGAGGGCTGCGGCGGAAGCTCCCGTCAGCACCGATATGCTCTCTATATCCTCCGGATTGATGTCTGCCACGCTACTCGAGCCCGGTTGTTTGGAGAGAGTGCCTACCTGCGTTGCTCCGGTGTTGATGTTTGTCATTGGTATACCGTCAATTACGTAGAGGGCGTTGTTGTCTTTTGTCAGCGATTTGTTGCCCCGCATAACCACACGCGTTCCCGCACCTGCTCCCGCTGCCGAGGCGTTGATGGTTACACCTGCCACCCTGCCGTTTAGACTGTTAACAAAGTTTGTCTCTTTCACCGTAGTGAGGGCGTCGTTATCCACCTTTTGCACATTGTAGCTCAATGCCTTTTCTGAGCGCCGAATGCCGAGTGCAGTAACCACAACCTCTCCCAGTGCTCTGGCATCCTCTGCCAGTGTCAGTTCAAGGGGTTGGTTATCCATCACACTATGCTCGCTTGTGACGCAACCCACGTAGGAGACTTGGAGTATGTCGCCACGTTGCACCTCCAGTGCGAAGTTGCCGTAGACATCCGTTATGGTGGCATTATTGCTCCCTTTTACCACTATGCTTGCTCCTATGAGCGGTTCGCCGTTGGTATCTGTTACCCTGCCGGTGGCTGTGATCCGACTGTCCATTTTGCTGATAATTATTTGTCCATCAACAATGGAGTAGCTGAGATTGCTGTTTTTGAAAAGTTGGTCAAAAACGTCGGAGAGTGATTTATTGGTGACGTTGAGGGTCACCGAGCGGTTGGTGTTAATGTCGTCGATGCTGTAGACCACTGGCATCGAAATCTGTTTTTCTATCTCTTTCAACACTGTACCAAGGGAGACATTTCTACCTTTGAGAGTGAGCAGGCGCTCCTGTGCTCGCACAGAGGTCACCATAGAAAACAGACAGAAAGATAGCAAGCAGAAGAGCTTGCGACTCATAGAAATTTTTCGTTTCATACGTCATTAATTAAGGTTCTTTGATAAATTTGAAAATATGCAAAAAAAAGTAAGGGTCAGTATACAAAAAAAATACGTCGAATGTAGAAACGATACCTAAAAAATATCCGATAAATTGTGTGTACAGCAGAAACGAGGTGTCTTCAAAGCTCCATTCCGCGGAAGCCTTAAATTTTATAATCCATTGGCAGGTCTTCCGGCTTGTTCCCGTTCCGAGCATAGCAAGGTGCAGTGGCATATAGGATATTGCCCAAACGTTGTGTAGGATTTACAGCAGCGAGCCTGCGCAGGATTCTAGCCTGATTCCCCAATTATTCAGACACAATAAAAAGTATGCCTGAATTAATGATGTTGCGAAGGTATTGAAATTATCTGAAATTCCAAAAATTTTTTAATAATAATTCTTAAATAGATTTATTATCAAAGCCCAATTGCATTAAATACGTTAATAATAAACCGATATCAGCATAAAGAAATGCTAATATCGGTTTATGGATGGTTTTTCCAATGGAAATAGATTATGATGCTCCGCTATAAACTTGTTTAATTTATTGATATTTAGCACGCCCCGTGCTTGAAGCGGGGTCTTAGCAGAGAGAAAACTGCTGGCACTAAACTATGCAGAGCCTCTTCGGCAAGTTCTTTGTGACACGAACTAAGAAGTTACACTGAAGCATTTGAGATTGGGAGTCACTCACTAATCGCTGTCAATCTCGTCTTCGGGCAGTGGTAGGCAATATTCGGTGTCGATTATCTCTTTGTCCGAGAAGAAGAAAGAAGCCTCCCACGCTGCGTTTTCATCAGAATCTGAGGCGTGAATCGCGTTACGGGTCTTGCTCTGCGCATAGAGTTTGCGGATGGTTCCCTCGGCAGCCATTTCGGGATTTGTCGAGCCTATCAACTTGCGGAAATCCTCTACGGCATTCTCCTTTTCGAGCACCATAACCACAATCGGACCCGAGGTCATAAAGAGGTAGAGGTTGCGGAAGAAGAAACGTCCCTTGTGAACATAGTAAAATTTTTCGGCATCCGAGCGACTCAGATAGGTCATCTTCATAGCGATAATACGGAAGCCCGCCTTTTCAATCATAGCGCATATATTGCCTATATTGTTGTTAGCCACGGCATTGGGCTTAATGATGGTGAATGTGCGATTTCCTGCCATTTGGTTATATTATTTCAAAGTTTACGATTTAGTGATGTATTGCCCAAAGGTAATAATTTTTATCCGCAATCACGAAAAATTTTTCATCGCCATCACTCCCAAGGGGCAGTCGCCGCAGATGCCATCGTCGCACTGCTCACTGCTCAGTTGTACCAATGCTTGCGAAAAGAAGGCGTTCGGAGCTTGATACCCTCCCGCTGCCCACCGCTTGGTGTAGCCGTATACCTCAGCCGGCAGGGATTCGTAGAGGTCGAGCGCGCGGTCGCGAAGTTCATCCCGCCCAAGGAGGATGCCGTATGCCGTCAAAAAAGGTATCACAAAGTTGATAATGAGCTTTTGAGAGCGCTCCACAGAGACCCCGCGGCTATTCACGCTCGGGGCGAAGTGTTTTAGATATTTCTCATCGACGAGGATGTCAAAAACTTCCAGAAAGCTATTCAAATTCTCGCAAGCGAGGACTCTCTCCAAAAATCGCTGCTCGCGCACGAGAATCGTCGCAATGCATATTACCAGAAACGGTGATAGCGAAGCCGGGCGGGTGTGCCCACCCTGCCACGAAATATGTGTCGGGTAGAGCCCAAGTCGCTTTTGTAGAGCATAATATCGTTTCTGTACCTCGCTCACAAAGCCATCGTGCGGCGGCATACTCAAAAAACCTGCCTGCCCTAGCAGCAGCGCGAAAACATCCTCGTCCGTCCCACCCGCCACCCGCAGGTAACGATAGGGTAGTGAACGCGCAAGTTTCTCCAAATTAGATTTTTGCTGCTTGAAGCCAAAGGCGCGCATCAGGGCAATGTATGCTGTTTCGTGCCAATTCTTTTCGACACTATTATATATGGCGATGATTTCGTCGCTCTTGCGCCTCAAGCGGTCGCTCATAATGCGCGTGAGTAGGTGGTTGCGATGCACATCCTCCAACCCTCCCAAAAACGTTGGGCAGAGACTCCCCTTGCGCAACTCGTCGTATGTCGCTGCCACGGTGGGTAGCGGCGTTAGTACAAGGGTCGGAATGTCGCGGTCGAAGCGGCTCAGGATAATATCCTGATAAAATACAACGTGTAGTATAACAGAGCTTAGCTCTGCGGCAGCAATAGTCCCCTGTGCGCGCCAATGGCTACTGCATACGTCAATCTTTATGTTACCGTACATCGTGACCCCTGATTCTAAGTATTTGATTGATGCGAAACTGAAGTCCGGTAACCTCTCGTTAGTATCATTCCCGATTCCGATATTGACCACCTCCACGGGCGTCCCATCGGCAAGAGCCAACCCCTCGCTTCGGAACAGTCTGTTCTGCCAAAGCGAGCGCAAAAAACGCCTATCTCTCTCTATCGGGTCAATCATCTTTTGTGAATCGGTGGTCGGTTTCTGAAAACTCTTTTTTGGGGTGGCGAACGAGTATTTGAATGCCACCTCAGCCTCCTCTTTTCCGCTCTAATTTTTCTCCAAAATTAGTAATTTTTCACATTAATTATTACCTTTGCCTTCCAAAATAAATAATCTTATCAAAATGGGAAGAGCATTTGAATTTCGCAAAGCACGTAAGATGAAGCGTTGGGGCAATATGGCTCGCGTTTTCACGAGATTGGGCAAGGAGATTGCGATAGCCGTCAAGTCGGCAGGTCCTGACCCTGATAGCAACTCGCGCCTGAGGGTATTGATGCAGAATGCCAAGGCTGCAAATATGCCGAAGGAGAACGTTGAACGCGCAATAAAACGTGCCACCTCGCGCGAGATGGACGACTACAAAGAGATTGTCTATGAGGGATATGCACCCTATGGCATCGCTGTGGTGGTGGAGACTGCTACCGATAACAATAACCGTACGGTGGCAAATGTTCGTAGCTATTTCAATAAGGCGGGCGGCTCGCTAGGCACTCAGGGGTGTCTCGACTTTTTGTTCGAGCGCAAGTCGGTTTTCAAAATCAAAAACTCGGACTCCATCGACATCGAAGAGTTGGAACTGGAACTTATTGACTTTGGAGTTGATGAAGTCTTTGTTGATGAAGATGAGGTGATTATATACGGTGCTTTCGAGGCTTACCACAAAATTCAAACTTTTATGGAGGAGCAAGGCATTGAGATTGTCAGTGGCGAGTTCGAGCGTATCCCACTCGACCAAAAAGAGGTTACCGACGAACAGCGTGAGTCTATAGAAAAACTCCTAGACCGCTTCGAGGAAGACGAAGATGTTGTCAATGTATTCCATAATATGAAGTAATTGTTGTGATTTGTGATATAGGACTTTTTTAGGACTTTTTTAGGACTTTTTTAGGACTTATAGGACTTGTAGGACTTGTAGGTCGGCTCTGAAAATCACAAATCACAAATCACAAATCACAAATCACAAATCACAAATCACAAATCACAAATCACAAATCACAAATCACAAATCACAAATCACAAATCACAAATCACAAATCACAAATCACAAAAAATGATCATAACTCCCATTCAGCTCCGTTGGAGCGATTTCGACATATTGAGGCACGTCTATAACGGTCGTTACCAGGAGTTCTATGACGCCGGCAAGAGTGAGTATTTTGAATTAGTGCTCGATATGCAACTATCGTGGACAACCACCACTGAGGGGTTTATCACAGCACAGACCACCACAAACTACTACTCGCCAATAGAGTTTGGGCAGAGTGTGGAGGTTTTTACTCGTGTGGAAAATATTGGTAATAAAAGCGTTGTGATGTTTCAGCAGATACGGGATGTTGTGAACGCAGAGGTCAAGTCGGACAGTCGTTCGGTGATGGTGGGTTATAATCCGCAGTCGAAGGAGACTTTCGAGATTCCCGAAAATTGGAGAAAATTAATCGAAACAGAAGAAAATCAAAAATAAATTTATACCTTTGTCGAAATAGGTGGATAGTGAGATTTTTTCGTTCAAAACTTTTTTCACTTTTCGCTCTTCATTTTTAACTTCCAAAGCAATGGGTGTCCCGAGTGAAAGTTGTAGCCGTATCGTACCTCAATACCGTGCCGTTTATATATGGCATCGAGCGGGTTTCTCCACTTGGGCGGCTCTCTCTTAGCCTTGCTGTGCCTGCTGCCTGCGCCGATATTCTCAAGAAAGGCGAGGCGGATATTGCTTTAATTCCTGCGGCAGAGGTGCTGCAAATCCCAAATTATAAAGTTATTACCGATTATTGTATCGCCGCCGAAGGTGCTGTTGATACGGTTGCTCTTTTGTCCAATTCTCAGATTTTAGATATTAAAAGAATCTATTTGGATGCCGATTCGCGTACTTCGGTGCTTTTGGTAAAAATTCTGGCGAAAGAGTATTGGGGCATCGAGCCCGAGTGGGTAGATGGTATTCCATTGCAAATAAAAGAGGGTGAGGGTGTTATGGCTATTGGTGATAAAGTTTTCGAGATGGAAAAGGTTTTTGCGAAAAAGTGGGATTTGGCGCACGAGTGGCAACAGATGACAGGGTTACCTTTTGTCTTTGCCGTGTGGGTTGCCACTACTGAGCGGGGCAAAGAGTTTGAGGATGAGTTGAATGAGGCGTTGAAAGTGGGTGTTGAAAATATCGCCGCCTCAATTCCTGCCAAATATGATTTCCAAAAGGCATATAACTATCTTATTAATAATATAAAGTTTAATCTTGACGAACCCAAAAGGGAGTCCCTGAAAATCTTTTGGGAGAAGATCATCACACCGGGCTGACTGTAGAGTGAAAAATTAAGTAGGGTAAAATAATTATTTCGCTCTACTTAAAAGTGAAAAATGTTTTCATTCAACCACTTTTCATCACTTTTCATTTTCTTTGTTCATTTTTCATTCTATTGAGTCAATGATTGTACTATATTTAAAATCACTCAACAAGGTTATCCGCGACCCCGAGGCGAAGCTCTTCGAGGAGTTGGGCTATGATGATTTGTTGTGGATAGATTTGTTGAAGCCCACGCCCAAGGAGCGCAAAATTGTGGAGGAGTTTATGGAAATCGATCTCCAAACGCGGCAGCAGATTGAGGAGATTGAGACCTCGTCGCGTTATTCGGAGTCGGAGAATGCGATTATCTGCAACTCGTCTTTTATTGTCACATCAAAGGATGATGTGGCGGGATATCGTAGCGAACCTGTCTCTTTTATCATATCAGAGGGGGTGTTGGTGTCTGTTCGTGGTGTCGAATTAAAAACTTTCGAGGAGGCGAGTCGGAAACTGCAAATCAATTATCGTAGTTATACGACGGGCTATCACGTGCTCATATCCATACTGGAGGCGCGAATCGACCTCGATGCCGATATGGTTGAGACTCTCAGCAAGCAGATTGCTACGGTGAATGTCTCAGACAAAGATGTTGATAAAAGTGTTGATAAAGAGATTCTTATTTTGATAAATAATTTACAGGAGAGTATGATGCTCTTGCGCGAGACGATTTTCGACCGTCAGCGATTGCTCAGCGGTATTCAGCGCAGCGAACGCTTCCCGAACGATATTTACCCGCGGGTGGCAATTATGCTCAAGGACATCGGCTCGCTGCTCAATCACGCCGATTTTAGCTTTGAACGTCTTGAATTCCTGCAAGATACCTTTATGGGTCTTATCAATATCGAGCAGAATAAGATTATCAAGATGTTTACGGTTCTCTCGGTGGTATTTATGCCTCCAACTTTGATTGCCAGCATCTACGGAATGAACTTCCGTATAATGCCTGAGTTGGATTGGGAGCAGGGCTACCTCTACTCCATTATTCTGATGATTGCTTCAATGGCTATAATCATCGGGTTTTTTAAGCGCAAAAAATGGCTATAATTTTTGTGAATTGTCAATTAATTTTCTTCACTCTTCCCACTAATCCCGTCCCACAATGAAACACACCTTACTCACGCGCTTCTTGCGTTACGTCGCCTTCGATACACAGAGCGACCCCAAAAGCGAAACCTACCCCTCATCAGCCAAGCAGCTTGCCTTGCTCAACCACCTATTGGAAGAGATGTTGGCTATTGGTATGACCGAAGTCGAGATTGACGAGCACGGTTATGTTATGGGTACGCTGCCCGCAACTAAAGGAAAAGATAATGAAGATGTTATAGGTTTTATCGCTCACGTAGACACTGCTCCGGATATGAGTGGTGCAAACGTAAAACCAATTATAACACAAAACTATGATGGCTGCGATATTCTTCTCAATGAGCAATATAGACTATCGCCTGTCGAGTTTCCCGAATTGAAGGCTCTGCAAGGGCACACAATCATCTCTACGGACGGCACAACGCTGCTTGGAGCTGACGATAAAGCCGGTATTGCAGAGATACTTACGGCGATAGAATATCTGATAGAGAATCCCGAAATTGAGCACGGCAAAATTAGAGTCGGCTTCACACCGGACGAAGAGATTGGCGCGGGTGTGGACTATTTCAATGTCGAAAAGTTTGGTGCGATATATGGCTATACGGTTGATGGTTCGGTGGAAGGAGAGCTCGAGTATGAGAACTTCAATGCTGCCTCGGCAAAGATAGTCATCGCAGGGCGCAACATTCACCCGGGGTATGCCAAGGGCAAGATGATTAACGCGCTACACCTTGCAATGGAGCTAAATACGATGTTGCCATTTGCTGATAAGCCAGAGCATACGGAAGGTTACGAAGGTTTTTATCACTTGACTCAAATGAGTGGGACAGTCGAAAATGCTACGATGGAGTACATTATTCGCGACCATAGTTCAGAAAAATTTGAGCAGCGTAAAGTTTTTATGACCGAGGTTGTAAAATTGTTGAACGCCCGATTCGACGAGCCGCGCATAACGCTCACTCTCAAAGATCAATACTACAATATGCGCAAGATGGTTGAGCCTCATCCTGCCATTATTGAGCGCGCTGTGCGGGCAATGGAACTAGCCGGTGTTAAACCCCTAATAAAGCCTATTCGTGGCGGTACGGACGGTTCGCGCCTTTCGTATATGGGGCTGCCCTGCCCGAATATTTTCACGGGTGGCGCTAATTTCCACGGACGATTTGAGTATATATCGCTCGACACGATGGAGCGCGCAGTGCAGACTATAATAAATATAATCGCAGTTCGCTAAAAATCCCAAAAGAACCAAAGCTATTTTTAGAATTCCCCATCAAAATAAATAATTATTTTCACCTACTCAAATGGTATCGAGTCGTTGTTATTCCATTTTTTTATTAACTTTGGGAATCGTAAATTCAATAGTTCGTTAATGATTTTTAGTTCATACCCTTCCCCTCCGCTTGTCTTGGGCTGCTACTGTCGCTCAATGTCAGAGAGTTATTGCGGTTGAGACCCCGCGGCAAGTGCGAGATATTTTACCTAATATAAGTGTGTTAATTAACTTCTTAACGAACTGTTGTAAATTGAATTTGGCAATAAACTATTTCGGCTATGAAGATTAATATATTTCTGTTCTTGCCCCTTCTTTGGGTGCTCACCGGTTGTGATTCAGGTAAAGTGCCTGACCCATCACAAGAGATAACTCTATATATATCAGCTAATGCTCTCTCTTTCGAGGCTGCTAGCGAGAGCAAAACCTTTTCCGTTGTCTCCAATGGCAGTTGGACGATAAGTTGTAGTGATGGGTGGCTCTATTTTTCGACCAATTCCGGCAATGGCAATGCTGAAATAACGGCTACGGTTGCCGCTAATGGCGGGCAAAACGGACGAACTGCCGTCGTCACGGTCGTTGCGGGAGCTGCCACCAAGACCATCAACGTTCAACAGCTTGGCGAATTGCCGGATATTCTTGTTGATGACAAGCCGCTTATGCTCGAGAGTTCAGAGGGTGCTTTTGTGCTGGAGCTGACCGCTAATGTCGAATACGAAATATTAGTATCCGGCGAATGGTTGCAGCAGCTGCAGACCAAGACGATGGAGAAATTTACTCACACATTTTCCTACAAGGCAAATATCTCTTCCAAGGAGCGTCAAGCGGTTATTACCATCAAAGAGCGTGATTCTAAAACTCCTATTACGCGAACAATAACCGTCACTCAGCGTGGTTTGATTGTTGTGGAGAAGAGTCTGGAGGAGTTCCTGAAAACCGACCTGAGGGGGGCAGTCTACAACGGCGATAAATTCTCGTTTGAGTTTAGCGAATATAGTCATCAAATTGCCGTGAACCCCGCTCGACGTACATTTCGCATTCAAAACTACCGGCAGGATACAGTATGTTCCGTTTCGCTATCGGCTGTTGCCACCGGGTTGGAGCAGCAGATAACCGTCACCGGTCAAAATCTCGTTTTGGGTGTGGGAGAGAAGGTTGATTTCCGGACTAAGGTGGTCAAGCTGACTGAAGATAGGGTGTGGCTTTGGGCGGAGGATGACAAGAGCGGATTTATTGTAACTACAAATTGTAGCACACGATGAAAAAGATACTATACATATTACTGTTTGCACTACTTCAAAATTTTGCGTGGGCAGCCAGAGCTTATCCTGGTTTGATAAAAGTTACTCAGCCCGATGGGACTCAGTTGAATATCAGACTTTATGGGGATGAGTTTTTCAGCTATGCCGCAACCGTAGATAACAAGTTGATAGCACAAAAGAAAGACGGCTACTACTATTACGCTACCTTTGATGGTGAGGCAGTTGTCGCCACACGGACGCGGGTCGGTGATCCACTGACCAAGGCGATAGGGGTGGTCTCAGCCTCGGATATAGCCCTCAAGGCAGCCGATATTGCGCTCAAGAAGAGGGCTTTACAGCCAGCAACCAAGGGTTACGATTTGTCGAAACTGACTCTCACCAAGTCCAATCCACAGGTCTCCTCTTTGGTGCTTTTGGTGCAATATTCGGACGTTAAATTTGTCACACCCAATACACAGGAGGCTTTCAGTCGAATGCTCAACGAAAAGGGGTATTCGGATAACGGGGGGACGGGCAGTGCTCGCGACTATTTCTACGATAATCTGATGGGTGTCATTGACTTTGAATTTGTTGTTTCGTCCGTTTTGACACTGAGCAAGACGATGTCCTACTACGGTGAGAATTCCGGGAGTAATAAATGGTCAAATATACAAGAGTTGGTAAAGGAGGCGTGTGCTTTGGCAAAGAGTGCCGGAGTGGATTTTTCGCGTTTCGATTCCAACGGAGATGGTGTAGTGGATAATGTATTCATCTACTTTGCAGGCTATGACGAGGCGCAGGGCGGCTCCTCGGGGGCTATATGGTCTCATAAGGGTCAGGTGGTTGATAATGTGACGTATGATGGTAAAAGGCTTGGCGCGTATGCCTGCTCTTCGGAGCTCCGCGGTAACTCCGGCAGTACGATGTCGGGCATTGGAACTTTCTGTCACGAGTTCGGACACGTTCTCGGTCTGCCCGACTTTTACGATACCAACGCAGGTGCAAACGGTGAGCACGAAGGTTTATATAATCTCGCTTTGATGAGTTCCGGCAATTACAACAACTCGGGGCGTACTCCTCCATATATGACGGTGATTGAACGCGAAATGTTGGGGATTCTCACTCCTGAAAAAATAGAGACAAAGGGTGACTACTCGCTCGCCACCATTGACAGAAATAAAGGCTTTAGGATAGAGAGCGGCAATAAGGATGAATATTTTCTTATTGAGAATCGCCGCAATGTGGGTTGGGATAAATATATAGGCGGTAAAGGTATGTTGGTCTATCACATTGATAGGTCGAACAATGCTGTGGGAGGTACTGTCGCCGGAACGCTTTGGCGTACTAACTCCATCAATAATTACGTCGCTCACCCGTGCGCTTATTACGTGGCGTCGACCACGATTAATAATAGTATCGGTAATATCTTTTATCCGGGACTTGCCTCACTCACCTCCTTGGAGTTGATTGCTTGGAGTGGACGAATCATACCCCAGTCTATTAATTCCATAACTTTTTCGGGTGAGAATGTAGATTTCAAGGTTAATCTTCCTGCGTCTAATAATCTCACGGGCAGGGTATTTGGTGCGACAGGTTCGGCTGTGGGCGGTGCGCGGATTGTAATTGCCGAAGTTGAGTCCCAGACAAAATCAGGCAGTGGCGGCGGCATTCGGTCTATTCCAGCTATGGTGCAGACCAAGGCTGTGGGGCAGATAGTAGTTGCCGCTGATGACAATGGCAAATTCGCGGTAGACGACCTCAAGAAGGGGAGCTATCAATTTGTTGCCTTCAAAGACGGTTATGTAAATTCTTCCGGAATGTTCACGGTGGATACGGGCAATAATGTCCTGCAAATCCTTATGCTGACCGCCGCGCAGAATAACGACAAAAAGATGAGTTGGAGCACCAATCGCATAAGAACCGCTGTGGGACTGGTTGGTGATTTGTACGCGAGCCACTATTGGAGTGCGAGCGATTTTGGTGAGTATGCCGGTGCGAAGATTGATGGGGTGTATTTTCACCCGTATGCTTCCGGCAAGTTGATGACCTTATATGTATATGTCAATGATGCAGTCGTGTTTACCAGAGAGTTAGGCTCTTCTTATTCGGTTGGGAATATCAATTTCATTGACCTTGGAGGCGAAAATTTGACTGTACCGACCGATAAAAGCCTGCGAGTTGCCATCAAGGCGGTTGGAGTGGTAAAGGATGAATATCCGTTTGCCATTGACGATGGTGAGTCGGTGGTTAATCGAGGTGATGCCTATTCGACGGACGGCAAGAGATGGAGTTCTCTCAAGGTAGATTCCAAGTTGGAGGGCAATTTTATTATAGGTCTCAATGTCAAGGTTGTCGGTGTGTTGGATAGAATTAAGGTTGCGGCGCAGCAACGTGATGCCTATTTTGATATTGCGGCTCTAAATCCTGAGTCGAAGCCTGTGGTAATAAATGTGGAAAAACTGGGAGGCGGCAAAAAGAGGTACGATATTGGTGCTGCTCGGTGGTTTGTTATCGGAGATTTGGAGAGTGATTGTGTCTATAACTATACTCTTGAAATTGAGGGTAAAACCCCCGTTGCATCCCAATTCGCTACCACAAAAGTCGTGTCGCAATATGCTGCCCTATACGAGGCTAAGGCGAGGTACGCTCTCGGAGATGTCCTGCCGTTGATAATGCTGAATATTCCCGATGGGGTGAGCTCGCTCAAATGGTTTGTCAATGGCGCTCTCACCACTAAACGTATAGTGAATCTGACGGAAAACTGCACGATAAAGGTAGAAATAACATTCGAGAGTGGCGACACGGAGACGATAGTCAGGCGTATAAAGTTAAATTAAGTGGGGGGAGATATAGCAACAATTATTTGTCAATACTTAGTGAATCGTTCGTCAAAAATTTCTGTGCAAACCCACCCCCATCATAACAACATAAACAATACCAAAAAATGAAAGAGCTCAATCCACAATCTGTATGGCGATATTTTGAAGAGATTACTCGCATACCTCGTCCTTCTAAAAAGGAGGAGAAGATACGTCAATACCTACGCGACTTTGCCAAGGTCAACAACCTTGAGTTGCGGGAGGATACCATAGGCAATATTGTTATTGTGCGTCCTGCCGCAGTGGGGTGTGAGCAAAAGGAGGGGGTCATTCTCCAATCGCACGTGGATATGGTGTGTGAAAAGGAGGTGGGCTTGGATTTCGATTTCGAGACTATGCCAATCGAGACCTATATTGAGGATGGTTGGGTTCGCGCACGTGGTACGACACTTGGGGCTGATTGCGGAATCGGTATGGCGATGCAGATGGCAGTGCTGACCGACCCCGAAATTAAGACAGGTAAAATCGAAGCTCTATTCACAGTGGACGAGGAGCAGGGGCTTACCGGCGCTTTCCGCCTAGAGGCGGGTATGCTCACGGGCAGCCGTATGATAAACCTCGATTCGGAGGACGAAGGCGAGGTCTATATAGGTTGTGCCGGAGGTATCGACACCATCGCCAAGTTCGATGTTGAACTTAAAAAAGCGCCCTCAGCCGAAAAGTACAATTTTTATAAGATTGCAGTGGGCGGCTTGCGCGGTGGTCATTCGGGTGATGATATTAATAAGGGTTTGGCTTGTGCCAACAAGATTTTGGTGAGGGTGTTGTGGGCTATGTTGGACGTTTCGGCGGTTAAACTTTGCTCAATAGATGGGGGCAATCTTCGCAATGCCATCGCACGTGATGCTTGGGCAGAGGTTGCCATAAGTGGCGAGGATTGCGATAGTGTTATATTGGCGGCATCGGAGCTGGCAACGCAAATCAAGGCGGAATATGCCCTCACCGACCCCGGTGTGGATATAACCCTTGTGGCGATTGCCCCCTGTCAAAGCCGCATTGACAGGGAGAGTTCGCGTCGTCTGTTGATGGCTTTGCAGTCTCTTCCTCACGGTGTTATGGCTATGAGTGCGGCGATACCAGGCTTGGTGGAGACATCCACGAATTTGGCTTCGGTGAAGATGGGTAAGGGGTTTGTGGAGGTTGTGACCTCGCAGCGCAGCTCGGTGGAAAGTGCCAAGCGCGACATTGCGCGTACGGTGGCTTCGGTCTTTGAGTTGGCGGGGGCAAAGGTGCGCCATACGGACGGTTACCCGGGGTGGACGCCCAATCCCGAATCACCGCTTGTGAAACTTTGTGAGCGGGAGTACGAAAACCTTTTCGCACGGAAGATTGCTGTCAAGGCAATTCACGCCGGCTTGGAGTGTGGATTGTTGTTAAAGAAATATCCCGCTCTAGACATCATCTCCATAGGACCGACCCTTCGAGGTGTCCACTCGCCTGCCGAGCGGTTAGAGGTTCGTACGGTTGATATGGTTTGGCAACTGCTGTTGAGGTTGATTTAGAGCCTCTCTCTTACATCAATAGCTCATTAAAATGTTAGTAACAGATTTTTGTAGGATAAAATAATTGTACTACATTTGCTTCGGGAAAAAAGTAGAAAAATATGAAAAGAGTTCTATTATCAACAAGCGGTGGCGATTGCCCCGGTCTTAATGCGGTGATTCGCGGAGTGGTCAAGCGTGCCGCGCAGGATGGTGATTGGGAGGTTCTCGGCAGTGTGCAGGCTTATAATGGCATCCTTTGGGAGCCCACCGAAATAATGGTTCTTAACGAAGATTCGGTTAAGGGAATCCATTATCGCGGTGGTACGATTCTCGAGACTACCAATAAGGGCGGTCCCTTTGCGTGGCCTGTCTTCAATAAACGTGAGGGTAAGTGGGAGTATGTAGACCGCTCGGAGGAGATGATCCGCAAGCTCCAGTATATGGGCGTGGATGCGGTTATCTCCATCGGTGGCGATGGCTCGCAGCGTATATCGAAGCGTCTTTCTGATATGGGGTTGGATATAATCGGTGTGCCCAAAACCATCGATAACGACCTCTCGGCTACCGATTTCACCTTTGGCTTCCAGACGGCTGTTCATATCGCCACGGATGCTGTGGATAAACTTATTACAACGGCACAGTCTCACAATCGCACATTTATTTTGGAGGTTATGGGGCGTGATACGGGTTGGATTGCTCTACACACGGCTATCGCCGGCGGGGCGGATGTTTGTCTGATTCCGGAGATTCCGTACGATATAAATAAGGTACTCGAAAAGTTGCGTACCAAGTATAACAGTAAAAATCGCGGCTCTGCCATCATTGTTGTAGCTGAGGGGGCAAAACCCAAGGATGGTGCGGTGCATTCGGCTGTGGCTTCGGAGGTGGGTTACGAGAACGTACGTTTGGGCGGTATCTGCTACGACCTCAGTAACCAGCTCAAGGCGGCAGGCTTCGTGCCCGATATTCGCGAAACCGTACTCGGACATATCCAACGTGGGGGTGTGCCCATTGCTTATGACCGTGTGTTGGCAACTCAGTTTGGAGTCAAAGCCTTTGAGTGTGTGCTCGAGGGTAAGTTTGGGCATATGGTCTCGTATCGTCACCCTGATATTATTGCAGTTCCGTTGGAGGAGGCTGTCGGACAGATGAAGTTTATTGACCCCGAGAGCGATATTATGGATACTGCCCGCGGTTGCGGTATAAGTTTTGGAGATTGAGACCATCGCATAGAGTGAGGTTGTTTGAAGGTAACAATACGCGATGATTCCGTAAAAATGAGAAAAATAGATACGATGTCACCTCTTTAAGATTGTAATAATTTGGAGCGTATTACTTTGGAAAGAGTAGTAATAAGGCTTATTTAATGAAAAGTTGAAAGTTATTAGATTGGTAATCAGTCTATAACTTTCAACTTTTCATTTTTGGAAAGCGTATTTTATACCAAAAAAGGTTGATTTTCCGAAAAACAAAACTTACCTTTGCCCAACATAGGTAATAAAAAATGGCGAAATTACGTAGCGCAACATCCACAACGGGGCGAAAAATGGCAGGTGCACGTGCACTTTGGCGGGCAAACGGTATGACCGAAGAGCAATTCGGCAAGCCCATTATTGCAGTGGTAAACTCCTTCACGCAATTTGTGCCGGGGCATACACACCTCCACAAAATAGGTCAGAAGGTCAAACAATGGATAGAGGAGCAGGGGTGCTATGCCGCCGAGTTCAACACCATTGCCATTGATGACGGCATTGCTATGGGGCACAGCGGGATGTTGTACTCGTTGCCCAGCCGTGATTTGATTGCCGACTCGGTGGAGTATATGTGTGAGGCTCACTGTGTTGATGCTATGATTTGCATCAGCAACTGTGACAAGATAACACCGGGGATGTTGATGGCGGCAATGCGGCTCAATATTCCTACGGTCTTTGTCAGTGGCGGAGCTATGGAGGCGGGTAGAGTGGGAGAGAGGGATTACGACCTGATAGATGTGATGGTTATGGGGGCAGATGAGGCGGTGAGTGATGAGCAGTTGCAGGAGGTTGAGCGTGCGGCTTGCCCCACCTGCGGCTCGTGCTCGGGGATGTTTACGGCTAATTCTATGAACTGCCTGACGGAGGCTCTGGGGTTGTCCTTGCCGGGGAACGGAACGATAGTTGCTACCCACAAAAACCGAAAAAGACTTTTCAAAGAGGCTGCTCGATTGATAGTTAGGAATGCAATAGACTACTATGAAAATGATAACGAGGCGGTACTTCCCCGCTCCGTTGCCACGCGCGAGGCGTTCCTAAATGCTATGTCGTTGGATATTGCAATGGGAGGGTCTACGAATACCGTTTTACACCTTTTGGCGGTAGCATCCGAGGCGGGCGTAGATTTCACGATGCGTGATATTGATGAACTTTCGCGCAAGATACCTGTGCTGTGCAAGGTTGCACCTAATATGCAAAAGTATCATATTGAGGATGTAAATCGTGCAGGTGGTATAATTGCGATTTTGGATGAGTTGGCGCGATTCAACCTCGTAGATGGCAGTGTGAAACGTGTGGACGGCTATACATTGCAGCAGGCTATTGAGCAGTACAGTATGTTGCGTCCCACTGCCCCACGCGAAAATTTGGAGAGATACCTATCCGCGCCGGCGGGTAAGTTTAATATAGAGCTTGGTTCGCAAGAGAAGTATTACGCTACGGCGGATATAGACCGCGCAAACGGCTGCATCCGAGATGTCGAAAACGCCTACTCCAAGGATGGGGGTTTGGCGGTGCTTTACGGCAACATTGCGGCGGACGGGTGTATTGTCAAGACGGCGGGTGTTGTGGCGGAGTGTCTGATTTTCGAGGGTACGGCGCGCGTTTTCGACTCTCAGGAGCAGGCTTGTAAAGGTATTTTGGACGGGACGGTCTTGGCGGGAGATGTTGTCATAATCCGCTATGAGGGTCCCAAGGGGGGGCCGGGTATGCAGGAGATGTTATACCCGACTTCATATCTGAAGAGTGTGAAGTTGGACAAGGTTTGTGCGTTGCTTACTGACGGACGTTTCTCGGGCGGTACTTCGGGGTTGAGCATCGGGCATTGTTCGCCGGAGGCTGCTGCGGGAGGGTTGATAGCGGCGGTGAAGGATGGCGACAAAATCGTGATAGATATACCGGCGCGCAAGATTGAACTCAAGGTGGATGAGGCTACGTTAAACCGACGTATGGTGCGGCTTCGCAAAAACGGCTTTGTGCCTAAAAATCGTAACCGAGTCATAAGTAACTCATTAAAAGTATACGCAGCAATGGTAAGCTCAGCCGACCGTGGAGCAGTGAGAGTAATTTAGCCCCGCCCTACCAGTCCTAAAAAGTCCCACCCGTCCTAAAAGTCCCACCCGTCCTAAAAGTCCCACCCGTCCTAAAAGTCCCACCCGTCCTAAAAAGTCCTACCAGTCCCAATAGCAAAGAATTATGACATCACAAGAGATTACGACCACAGCAAAAAATATAACGGGAGCCGATATGTTGCTCCGCTCGTTACAGGCAGAGGGTGTTGATACGATTTTCGGTTACCCGGGCGGGACGATTATGCCCGTTTATGACGAGTTGTTGAACCACACCGAAAAGTTACGCCATATTCTCACGCGTCACGAGCAGGGGGCAGTCCACGCCGCTCAGGGCTATTCGCGCGTGAGCGGACGGGTGGGGGTATGTTTTGCAACATCGGGACCGGGGGCGACGAACCTCACCACCGGTATTGCCGATGCGATGATAGACTCCACTCCGCTGGTCTGCATCACGGCTCAGGTCAATGCTCCGTTGCTGGGTTCGGACGCTTTTCAGGAGGCTGACATTATCAATATGACCGCCCCTGTCACAAAGTGGAATTTTCAGATAACCAACCATACCGAAATTGCCGGAGCCGTGGCAAAGGCTTTTTATATTGCTCGTACGGGTAGACCCGGACCCGTGGTGCTGGAGATTACCCGCAATGCTCAGGTTACGCGTGGCGATTTCGACTATGCCCCTTGCGAGGGTATTCGCGGCTACCGCCCTGTGCCGGGGATTCCGATGGAGGATTTGGCTGAGGCTACGCGGTTGATTGCCTCTTCGCACAAGCCGTTGATTTTAGCAGGCAACGGCGTTAAAATATCGGGAGCGGAGGAGGCTCTCGTAAGATTTGCCGAGAGCGGAAATATACCTATTGCCTCCACCTTGATGGGACTTTCGGTTGTGCCCACCTCGCATCCGTTGTATGTGGGTATGCTGGGTATGCACGGCAATTTAGCTGCAAACCGTATGACACAGGAGGCTGATTTAATTATTGCCGTGGGTATGCGTTTTTCAGACCGCGTTACGGGAAAATTAGACCGTTATGCCCCCAAGGCGAAGATTATACACATTGATATTGACCCTGTTGAGATTAACAAAAATGTTCGTCCAACGGTTGAGGTCTGCTGCGATGCACGGTCGGCTTTGGAGATTCTGGCGGTGGCTACACAGTACCAGGATAGAGACGAGTGGTTGGAGTATGCACGCAAGGAATATTTGATTGAGTGGGAGAATGTTATCAAAGAGAACCTCTATCCCGAGCGCGAGGAGCTGACAATGGCGGAGGTTGTGAATGAGGTGGCGGTGCAGGGTGAGGCGAATGCTGTTATTGTAACGGATGTTGGTCAGCAACAGATGATTGCGGCGCGATACTCTAAGTTCAATAACACACGTTCGATGATTACCAGTGGTGGTTTGGGGACTATGGGTTTTGGGTTGCCGGCGGCTGTGGGTGCGAAGATTGCACAGCCCGAGAGGGAGGTTGTTGCATTCCTTGGAGATGGTGGTTTCCAGATGACGATGCAGGAACTTGGCACGATGCTGCATTGGGGAATAGGTGTCAAAGTTGTTGTTCTCAATAATTATTTCCTGGGAATGGTTCGTCAGTGGCAACAACTCTTTTGGAATAAACGTTATGCGATGACACCGTTAGAAAATCCTGATTTTGTGATGATTGCTCGTGCATACGGCATACCTGCGAAGCGTGTTACCGAACGAAAATATTTGAAAGAGGCTGTGGCAGAGATGCTTGCCACGGAAGGCGCATACTTTTTAGAGGTGGTTGTGGGCAGAGAGGATAATGTCTTCCCGATGGTGCCTGCCGGAGCTTCAATTAGTGATTTGATTTTTAACGAGTAGCTACAATGAAAGAGTATAAAATCACAGTTTTCACTGAAAATACGGTGGGTGTTCTCAACCGTATTACAAATATTTTTACGCGACGTAAAATCAACATCGAGAGTTTGCGCGTTGCCGAGACTCACCACAAAGGCATCTCGCGCTTTACCATTGTTGCCCTCTCCGATTACGAGACTATGGAGAAGGTGAAAAAACATATCGAACGCATCGTTGAGGTGTTGAAGGCTGACTTCAACGACCGCCACCGCGATGTGGACGAGGAATTGAAAGGGCTAATTTAATCAGTGTGATTTTGTGATTTTGTGATTTAGGACTTATAGGACTTATAGGACTTATAGGACATTTAGGACTTATAGGTCAGCTCTAAAAATCACAAATCACAATTTCACAAATCACAAATCACAAATCACAAATCACAAATCACAAATCACAAATCACAAATCACAAATCACAAATCACAAATCACAAATCACAAATCACAAATCACAGTTTTACAAAATAAAAAATGGCAAAAATTAATTTTGGCGGCGTAGAAGAGAACGTCGTAACGCGCGGGGAGTTCCCGTTGGCAAAAGCACAAGAAGTTTTGAAAAATGAAACGGTAGCCGTTATCGGTTACGGTGTTCAGGGACCGGGTCAGTCGATGAATATGCGCGATAATGGCATCAATGTCATTATCGGGCAGCGTAATTGGTCAAAGAGCTGGGATAAAGCAGTAGCAGATGGCTGGGTGCCGGGCGAGACACTATTCGAGATTGAGGAGGCGTGCGCAAAGGGTACTATTATTTTGAACCTGCTCTCGGACGCGGCTCAAATCGAGATGTGGAGCAAGATGAAATCACACCTCACCTCGGGCAAAGCACTCTGCTTCTCGCACGGTTTCGGCATTACTTACAAAGAGAAAACAGGTATCATTCCCCCGGCTGATGTTGATGTGATTTTGGTTGCACCCAAGGGTTCGGGCACTTCGCTTCGCCGTCTTTTTGTTTCGGGACGCGGTCTGAACAGTTCGTTTGCCATCTTCCAAGATGCTACGGGTAAGGCGCACGAGCGTGTTGTGGCACTGGGTATTGCTGTTGGTTCGGGCTACCTGTTTGAAACCGATTTCCGCCGCGAGGTCTACTCGGACTTAACGGGTGAACGCGGCACTTTGATGGGTGCAATTCAAGGCATATTTGCGGCTCAGTATCAAGTTCTTCGCGACAACGGACACACTCCCTCAGAGGCGTTTAACGAGACAGTTGAGGAGTTGACTCAATCTCTGATGCCTCTCATTGCAGAGAATGGTATGGATTGGATGTATGCAAATTGCTCTACTACGGCTCAGCGTGGCGCGCTCGATTGGTGGAAGCCTTTCCGCGATGCTACCTTGCCGGTGTTCCAGAAGTTGTATGCCGAGGTTGCTTGCGGCAACGAGGCTCAACGTTCTATTGACAGCAACTCAAAACCCGACTATCGCGAAAAGTTGGATGCCGAACTCAAAGAACTACACGAGAGCGAAATGTGGCAGACCGGCATAGCGGTTCGCAAACTCCGCCCCGAGAATAATTAGTGTCGTAGTTTGCATATGGTGGTTTAGAAAATGAAAATGGAATCCAAAATGGAAATGATTGGAGATTGTTGCCATATAGAATCAACAAACATAATTATTTGCGGTAAAATTGGGGCCTCTTTTTTTGGTTCTACTGGATTTCGTGTGATATAATTATATATTACTTGTTTTCAATATAATACTTTTAGTTGTCACTGCGGCGAAAGCCGCAAAGACAACTAAGGTGATTTTTGATTAGTTATACTATGCTACTATTTTCCATACAAAACCCAGTAGTACCATTTTTATTTGTCAATAATCCCATGATTAGACTATTTGGTATTACGGGTTATATGGTTGTTGCAACGCTTGAGGGCGCACTCTTTAATGTTGTTCGTTATGTCGACGGAAAGCAAGTAGCATATGGGGAATTCTAATCTTGTACTGTTGATTTCCATAGAAGGGATGTTGATACTATTAATGGAAGTGGGTGTGTTTTTGAATTACGGAGTGAAAATAGTAAAATTGCCGGGAGCATTACCGTACTATGTAGCCGACGCAAATAGATTGCAGAGTTTGCTGATTGCTGCATGTTTATTGTTAATTGTTTAAACGTATAATATAATACAGGAACATTAGAAATTGCAACCATTTATGCAACTTGGTTTGATGGATATGTATACAAATAGTTATTCAAAATCATTACTGACCGACAAAAAAGTTGAGAAAAAAAGAGAGGGGTAATCCCCTTTGAAGAGAATTACCCCGATAGTTGTAATTTTGTAAGTGCAAACAATACAAGATTCAACTATGGGCAAAGATAGTTATAAAAATTTAGTCGGTCAGCCGATTTTCAAACAGGTTGTAGATTTTCTGCCAAGAGCGAAGTTTGACCTGTTAGTTCACCGCCACAAATCGGATAGGTACTACAAACGATTTCGCTCGTGGGAGCAGTTGATAACTTTGCTCTTTGGGGTCTTTAGCAGGTGTGATTCTGTGGGCGAGATTGCAGCAGCAATGCAGGGCTTGCAAGGCAAGTTGAGCTATTTGGGGCTAGATAAATCGCCCGCCAAAAGCACCATAGGCGATGCTTTGCGAGATAGAGATGAGGTTTTGTTCAGGGATTACTACTTTGAGTTATTGAGCCACTACTCGCCACTTTTGTCGGTCAGCCGAATTAAGGGGGTGGATTTTGAGAAGTTTTACATCTTCGATTCTACCACTATTCGCCTATTTTCGGACATAATGAAGGGGGTAGGTCGTAACCCCAAAGGAGATGGTAAGAAGAAGGGTGGATTGAAGGTGCATATGATGATAGACGCTCACGCCGATTGTGCCAAGCACGTCAATATAAGCGAGGCAAAAATGCACGATAAGAAATTTCTGAGCAAGCTCAACCTCACAGCAGGGAGTATGATTTGTTTCGACAAGGCGTACAACGACTATGGGCAATATGCCCGCTGGACAGAAGAGGGAGTTTGGTTTGTCGGACGGTTGAAACGCAATGCTGTTTACGAGGTACAGGAGGTTATTTCAGAGAAAGTGCTGAACGACAAAGAGTTTGGAGTAATATCAGAGGAGCACATTCATCTGAATTACAAGGATAATAAGGAGCAGAAGAAGGTTTGTTTAAGGAAAGTTGTTTATCGTGATGAAAAGGGTCGGATATTGGTTTTTATCACCAATAACTTTCAAATCAGTGCAGAGGATGTGGCTTTTATCTACAAGTGCCGCTGGCAAATAGAGCTGTTGTTTAAGAAGTTGAAGCAGAATTTTCAACTACACTTTTTCTACTCTGAGACCGAGAATGGAATTAAGACGCAGATATGGATAACGCTCATTGCTCATCTACTTTTGACGGTGTTGAAAGTCAAAACGCAGACTGACAAAGCATTTTCGACTGTTGCGGTGTTGGTGAGGATACATTTGACGAGTTATCTGGATATTTTTTGGATGATTCAGAACTGCAAACGCACTTATCACAAGCGAAAAGGGGCTAATTTTTGCTCATCGAGCCGAGCCCCAACGATACAAATGGCACTATTTTGAGGGGGGGTAGGTATTTTGAAATGACTATTTATGCGGAAATACATGCTGATTACTAAACGATTGCAGAAATAATTAACAAAAATCCGATTTTAGTCGGTTAATAATGATTCAAAATCCTTGAAGATTCTCAGATTTTCGTGGTGGATTGTTTTATCTGTTTTTTGGATACCGCTAATTCTGAGTGTGAGCGGTTTTTTGCCTATTAGGCATTCTATTGATTGGTATTGGATATTAATCCAACTCATTCCGCTTATTATGCCTTTGATGTGGTTTATTTTGGCTCTGATAATAGTATTAGTCAAGGGAAAGTACTATAATTACAAGCAAAAAGAGACAATAATCATCAAACTATTATTAGTATGGGTTAGCTATTTTCTCGCATATATTGCCGACCAATGGATGAGGTAGTTGAGTAGTCTGATATTAATGGGCGCAAAAGAAGTAGTGTTATGTTAATTTTGATATGGCGTAAATTATTTTTATCTTTGTGATAAATATAGCCTACAATGATTCGTTACACTATCAAATTATCGGCAGCGGAGGTTGCCGAGCTTCAGACAATAATAAAAAAGGGAAGCCATAGTGCTCATTCTTTTCGTGTTGCTCATATTTTATTGAGTTGCGACAAGGGAGAATTTTCTGACAATAAAGGGATTACCAATGAGAGTATTTGTAAGGTTTTGAAGATTGGAGCAAGGACAATCGACAGAGTTAAGAAACGATTTGTCGAAGAAGGCTTTGAGGAGGTACTCGAACGTCGCCCTTCGGGTCAGCTCTATCAGAAAAAAGTAGATGGTGATTTAGAAGCCAAGATAGTAGCATTGTGTTGTAGCGAACCGCCAGCAGGATTTTCCAAATGGTCTTTGCGAATGCTTTCTAATAAAGTTGTTGAATTGCAGTATGTTGATTACATTTCACACGTTAGTGTGTCTAATGTATTAAAAAAAACGAACTTAAGCCTTGGAAAGTAAAGGGGTGGGTGATTCCGCCTGAGCAGAGTGCTAATTTTGTGGCTAATATGGAGCGAGTGTTGGATGTTTATAAGCAGCCCTATAATGAAGAGTATCCGGTTGTTTGTATGGACGAGTCGCCAAAGCAGCTAATTGAAGAAGTTGCATCAATTCCAATGAAACCGGGGCAGGATGCAAGAGTAGATTATGAATACATTAGGCACGGAACGGTAAATATATTCATTGCCAATGAACCCCTTACAGGTAGGAGAATAGTGGATGTTACGGATTTTAAGACAAAAGCAGATTGGGCAAAATTCATCAAGAAAATATCTGATGAATATCCCACTGCCAAGAAGATAAAATTGGTTATGGATAACTTCAAAACTCACGATGGTTCTGCTTTTTATGAGATTTTTCCACCTGAGCAGGCAAAGGAGTTATGGGATAGATTTGAGTTTATTTTAACTCCCAAGCACGGCAGTTGGTTGAATATGGCAGAGATAGAGTTACACGTGCTCAATGGTCAGTGTTTGAATAGGCATATTCCTACCAAAGAAAAAGTTATCGCTGAGGTAGAAGCGTGGCAAAACCATCGAAATAACGCAAACTTGAAAATTAACTGGCAATTTACAAATGAAGATGCAAGAATAAAACTCAAAAAATTATATCCGTCAATTCAAAATTAACATAACAGTAGTTTATATTACAGTTTCCAAAATTGTATCTTTGTGATTGGTAATACAGCTAATTCACGTTGGTTCACAAGTGCTGATTTGTTGTGATTTGCTTTCAAAATTGTATCTTTGTGATTGGTAATACAGCGCTCCTCGCCTAATACATCAATAGCTTGTTGTTGTGATTTGCTTTCAAAATTGTATCTTTGTGATTGGTAATACAGCCTATCTCAATGAACAAGGCGAGCGATTGCAGTTGTGATTTGCTTTCAAAATTGTATCTTTGTGATTGGTAATACAGCTAATTTAACGAAAGCCACTCCGCGCAGATGGTTGTGATTTGCTTTCAAAATTGTATCTTTGTGATTGGTAATACAGCTGAGATGTGAGCGAGAAGAGGTGGAGTTAGGTTGTGATTTGCTTTCAAAATTGTATCTTTGTGATTGGTAATACAGCAATAGTATTTGCATCGTGCATCAGGTTATCGTTGTGATTTGCTTTCAAAATTGTATCTTTGTGATTGGTAATACAGCACCGCTTTTCATTGACAGCATTGCCGTATTGTTGTGATTTGCTTTCAAAATTGTATCTTTGTGATTGGTAATACAGCACATCTCACAAGGCACAGCTATTACTATCCGTTGTGATTTGCTTTCAAAATTGTATCTTTGTGATTGGTAATACAGCCATAGTAATTGCAGCTATTGAGAAAAAGAAGTTGTGATTTGCTTTCAAAATTGTATCTTTGTGATTGGTAATACAGCTAACATCCGAATTAGACCAATCAATATTAAGTTGTGATTTGCTTTCAAAATTGTATCTTTGTGATTGGTAATACAGCAACTGTTTCCAACCTGACGCTCTCCGCTGAGTTGTGATTTGCTTTCAAAATTGTATCTTTGTGATTGGTAATACAGCCAGGGATGGTATACGTTGCTCAGGCGACTAGTTGTGATTTGCTTTCAAAATTGTATCTTTGTGATTGGTAATACAGCCACGAGGAGATAATCCTATTTCAATTAGTTGTTGTGATTTGCTTTCAAAATTGTATCTTTGTGATTGGTAATACAGCGGCAGGTGTCGTCGGCATCGTTACTGCCGTGTTGTGATTTGCTTTCAAAATTGTATCTTTGTGATTGGTAATACAGCAAGAGATATTGAATATTTGCGTGAAACATCGTTGTGATTTGCTTTCAAAATTGTATCTTTGTGATTGGTAATACAGCTGCCAACTGGTGTGGGTCGAAGAGCTCAAGTTGTGATTTGCTTTCAAAATTGTATCTTTGTGATTGGTAATACAGCTAACCCACTTTCGCCAACCCAAAAACCAAAGTTGTGATTTGCTTTCAAAATTGTATCTTTGTGATTGGTAATACAGCTACCATCCTTATTGCCAACCATTTCATACGGTTGTGATTTGCTTTCAAAATTGTATCTTTGTGATTGGTAATACAGCAAAAAGAACGGGTGTCACATTTGAAAACCGGTTGTGATTTGCTTTCAAAATTGTATCTTTGTGATTGGTAATACAGCCTCCTACCTCCCCTGCCGACCTCCGCCGCCGTTGTGATTTGCTTTCAAAATTGTATCTTTGTGATTGGTAATACAGCGAGTTTTTTGCAAGGGTAGACCACGCTGTTGTTGTGATTTGCTTTCAAAATTGTATCTTTGTGATTGGTAATACAGCCAACTGTGACTTTATTACTTTTAACTCCTAGTTGTGATTTGCTTTCAAAATTGTATCTTTGTGATTGGTAATACAGCCGACGTCATACAAACAGATAGGTAGCTGGTGTTGTGATTTGCTTTCAAAATTGTATCTTTGTGATTGGTAATACAGCAGCCTCTTCTCCCTCCACTACCTCGTTGCGGTTGTGATTTGCTTTCAAAATTGTATCTTTGTGATTGGTAATACAGCCTATCATAGATTTCACCGCGCGCATCCTTAGTTGTGATTTGCTTTCAAAATTGTATCTTTGTGATTGGTAATACAGCTGCAGCGGATTTTCGATACCGAGGTGGCGGTTGTGATTTGCTTTCAAAATTGTATCTTTGTGATTGGTAATACAGCACTACAATGGAAAGAGTGTACAATCATAGGGTTGTGATTTGCTTTCAAAATTGTATCTTTGTGATTGGTAATACAGCGTTCTACAACGCTCTTCAGCCCCTCTATCAGTTGTGATTTGCTTTCAAAATTGTATCTTTGTGATTGGTAATACAGCAAGTGTCGCGGACAGTCTGTGTTATCACCAGTTGTGATTTGCTTTCAAAATTGTATCTTTGTGATTGGTAATACAGCATCAATTCTTTAAAGTATTGATTAATATCGGTTGTGATTTGCTTTCAAAATTGTATCTTTGTGATTGGTAATACAGCATATGAAACGCCACATCATCCTATTGTCGCGTTGTGATTTGCTTTCAAAATTGTATCTTTGTGATTGGTAATACAGCATCAAGCAATAGCTTCCAAGAAGCACTTTGTTGTGATTTGCTTTCAAAATTGTATCTTTGTGATTGGTAATACAGCCTATTACGCTATGTCCATAGGTATTGTATAGTTGTGATTTGCTTTCAAAATTGTATCTTTGTGATTGGTAATACAGCCTCACAGGCTTAATTATGGACGTTAGGCGTGTTGTGATTTGCTTTCAAAATTGTATCTTTGTGATTGGTAATACAGCTCATCACACGTAGATGGTGAACTAAATTTAGTTGTGATTTGCTTTCAAAATTGTATCTTTGTGATTGGTAATACAGCGGCGATGAGATTAATATCGAAGTAAATAGGTTGTGATTTGCTTTCAAAATTGTATCTTTGTGATTGGTAATACAGCTCTCAGCCTTGAGTTAACTCACAAAGAGCAGTTGTGATTTGCTTTCAAAATTGTATCTTTGTGATTGGTAATACAGCAGTCATCGTTGTAGGCATCGGCGATGTCGTGTTGTGATTTGCTTTCAAAATTGTATCTTTGTGATTGGTAATACAGCTCGAGACCTTGAGAACAAATCGGAAGTCCTGTTGTGATTTGCTTTCAAAATTGTATCTTTGTGATTGGTAATACAGCGTTGTTGGCGAAAATGTTCCCAACATTATGTTGTGATTTGCTTTCAAAATTGTATCTTTGTGATTGGTAATACAGCTATGTTCAACACAAAGACGATGTTAGCTATGTTGTGATTTGCTTTCAAAATTGTATCTTTGTGATTGGTAATACAGCCTCCTCACTAATTATACGAGCATAATTAAGGTTGTGATTTGCTTTCAAAATTGTATCTTTGTGATTGGTAATACAGCACAATTGCTTCGTATTGATTAATAGTTTCGTTGTGATTTGCTTTCAAAATTGTATCTTTGTGATTGGTAATACAGCACAGCGTAACACTCTGCCTGTGCTGGGTTAGTTGTGATTTGCTTTCAAAATTGTATCTTTGTGATTGGTAATACAGCTTAAATGCGGGTGTAATCGAAGATGCCTTGGTTGTGATTTGCTTTCAAAATTGTATCTTTGTGATTGGTAATACAGCATTATATGGATGTTCAGTTTGTCAAGATGGTTGTGATTTGCTTTCAAAATTGTATCTTTGTGATTGGTAATACAGCATCTCACATAAAATGCAATCGATTGGCAGCGTTGTGATTTGCTTTCAAAATTGTATCTTTGTGATTGGTAATACAGCTTACAACACTATTCGACTCAATAGACGGGTGTTGTGATTTGCTTTCAAAATTGTATCTTTGTGATTGGTAATACAGCCTGCCTGAAGAGATGATAATATACTAGTTGGTTGTGATTTGCTTTCAAAATTGTATCTTTGTGATTGGTAATACAGCACTCACCGTAAGCACTCCATATCTTATTGAGTTGTGATTTGCTTTCAAAATTGTATCTTTGTGATTGGTAATACAGCCTATCGCATAAAATTGCCATTGAGTTATATGTTGTGATTTGCTTTCAAAATTGTATCTTTGTGATTGGTAATACAGCAACCAAAATTCATAAACACATCAGAAACAGGTTGTGATTTGCTTTCAAAATTGTATCTTTGTGATTGGTAATACAGCCTTCATCCGACCTTGCATCCGTTCCGATGAGTTGTGATTTGCTTTCAAAATTGTATCTTTGTGATTGGTAATACAGCTACGTTGCAAGAAATGGCGGTGGAACTATTGTTGTGATTTGCTTTCAAAATTGTATCTTTGTGATTGGTAATACAGCATATTTTAATGTATCCGAAGCAAAATTTGGTTGTGATTTGCTTTCAAAATTGTATCTTTGTGATTGGTAATACAGCCAAAAAGTAGAGCAAAGCGACTACTTTAAGTTGTGATTTGCTTTCAAAATTGTATCTTTGTGATTGGTAATACAGCGTAACAGAGGCTGTGTATCAATCAATACAAGTTGTGATTTGCTTTCAAAATTGTATCTTTGTGATTGGTAATACAGCATTTTATCCCATTCCGCGGCAGACATCCCGTTGTGATTTGCTTTCAAAATTGTATCTTTGTGATTGGTAATACAGCTCTGCTTGCTGCTTCCTGCGCTTGGCTCGAGTTGTGATTTGCTTTCAAAATTGTATCTTTGTGATTGGTAATACAGCTTAAATGCGGGTGTAATCGAAGATGCCTTGGTTGTGATTTGCTTTCAAAATTGTATCTTTGTGATTGGTAATACAGCTTCTATCTTATCCTCATCGGGCGTGTTCCAGTTGTGATTTGCTTTCAAAATTGTATCTTTGTGATTGGTAATACAGCCTACAATAAACCTATACGTCAATGACGCGGTTGTGATTTGCTTTCAAAATTGTATCTTTGTGATTGGTAATACAGCAGCATCAAGTGTAACCTTATTGTCGTGTCCGTTGTGATTTGCTTTCAAAATTGTATCTTTGTGATTGGTAATACAGCTCTACTGTGCCCTCTTGAATCATATGCGCAGTTGTGATTTGCTTTCAAAATTGTATCTTTGTGATTGGTAATACAGCGTCTGCTCGTGTCTGTATTCGTTTGTGATTGTTGTGATTTGCTTTCAAAATTGTATCTTTGTGATTGGTAATACAGCACAATGCCTCAAAATCACTCAAAATCACCGACTTGAACCTTGTCATAGGATTAAAAAACAACCCTGTATTACACACCAAAACCCACCCGCAAAGGTGGGTTTTGGTGTTCTGCCAATGGGGCTTTAGAATAACTCCAACTGCTGCGGAACGCCCTTGCGCTCGACTACTTTTTTACACGAAAATATCTCCATATCTCCGAACTGCTTGTCGGTAATGCATATAATGCCCACCTCGCCCTTGGGTGGCAGGGAGGCTTTGACCCGCTTTATATGCACCTCGGCATTCTCGCGCGAGGGGCAGTGGCGCAAGTATATCGAAAACTGAAACATACCGAAACCGTCGCACAAGAGTTTCTTGCGAAACGAAGCATAATCCTTGCGCTCCTTCTTGGTTTCGGTCGGCAGGTCAAAAAATACAAGTACCCACATTATTCGATATTCCGAAAATCGTTCCACTATATCTCGGGATAAACAATCTTGCGGCACTCGCCGCTGAAACATTTGTAAAGGGAAGAGGTGGTCAAACCTACGGCTATCATCAACGGGCTACGCTGACCATTAATCACAACATCCAACACAGGAATGGAGAGCAACTGAGCTTTGGCATCTTTGTCAAGTTCAACTATGCCGCTATCAAACATCTCAACAACCAACCTATCAACGTAAGGTCTGTAAGGCTCCATAACGTCATCCGCCAAACAGTAGGCGTTGTAACGATTGTGGTGGTGAATCCCGAGCGTGGGTATCATACCGCTCGAGACCAAGGCACGAGCAACCACGGCGCGCAGTATCGCATAACCGTAATTAAGGAGATTGTTGGGCGGTTCGCCCTCCCTGTCACGCTTAAATTTTGTAAAAATGTTTGCCCAGTAGTATGCGGCGGCACGTGCCTCGAGGTTATCTGCATCACCGCTGCGAACCTCCCCCACCCAACGGAGCATATTGCGTACCTCTGCTCCGCGACACCCTCTGAGAACGGCGGCTTGATTGGCAATTTTCGATTGAATGGTCTGCTGCCAAAGCTGCTTTTTCAGCGGCAGGGAGGCATCCAGCTGCTCTCTGAATCGTTCGTTCTGAGTTGTATTGCCACAAAGGGGCAGCATCAACCCCACAGGCATTCGCGAGTGGTCGCAGGTGATAACGGCAGCATTATTTTCGAGCAACGCCTCCAACGCCCCTTGTGTGATTGTTATCTGCCTGTTGTCCAACACCACAACCCCGATATCCTCAATAGGCACACTGTTCTTGCCCGTGGCATCGTCCATCCCGTTAGCTCCGGGAATATTGACAACCAATTGTTCATTACGCAGGCTCAGATAGGCGGGGTTGCCGAAGTAGAGGGTGCGCTTAATCATTGTCTTTCAATTTGCCCTAAAATGTTAATTTTTACTTTTTGAGGATTAAGAGTATTCCAAGCTTTGAGACTTTGGATATTGTAAAATCTTTTGTCTGGTTTATTTGCTTTACTCAAATCAAATTTAGTTATAGTATGGTGACATAGTCTATAAATACCATCCGAAATATTTTGAACTTTATATAAATATTCACTTAATAATCGGTAATTTCCATCTGCTAATGCTTCCTCAGTAGCCGAATAATCCATTCCCAAAATAAACATATCATTCTTTTGTAGAGTTGTTACAAATTCCCAATCAAGCTTTGGTAAACTGTCAAAAAGCAGTTGATTAATATTTGCTATTTCTGTTATTTTATCATATATCTCTTTAGGGTTTTTAATAATAATTGGCAGATTATATCTTTTTCTTTCAATAGCTTGCATTAACGATACACATTGCTCTTTCAACCCACCGTCATATTTGTATATAGCAGTATGATGATTATTGTCAGGTACTACATAACCATTTCTAATAGGAACTACTGCTTTATTTCCGGTTTTGCATCTAACACTAAAAACAGCTCTTTGATTAAATAAAATTGGGGTTTCAAACATTTTTTTAAGGCTGTAATTGCTTTCTTCGGCACGCTGCTTTATCAAATCTCTTATTTTCTTATCAACAATACAATCAATTGTTTTGTCAATTTTCTTCTTGTCATCCTTACCGTCAAACAAATAACCTTTCCCAACTCCAACCTTGTATTTTATTACATTATGATTCTCAAAATTGCCTGTTGGGTCATATTGTTTGATGCTTCCACTCACGCTATCAGCGTGTAATGCTCCGCGAGGAATGATGATACCATCCTGCACAACTTGTTTGTTTCCCCTTTTGCCAACTTTACGCTTGCCGGGCGTAGCCGCTTTTTTACCGGCTTTGAACGATACCAATATTTTTGATACCACATCTTCCACCTCCGAGGTTGTAAACGGTTTTTCAGTAATTAAATACTTATTCAACAGCGTATGTTTCTGGTTAAACTCCACCAGACTACCTGCAACTTTACGATGCATCTCATCTTTGGTTTCGCTCGAATTGAGTGTGTTGATGCGCTGGATATATCCTTGCCTAGTGCAAGCAACTACGAGCGCATCAATTGCGTGGTGGCGATGGTCGTCGCGTTTGCTCCAATCTTTGATTACCTCTTGCGTGTGTTGATTTTTGCCGTGGTTGCTCTCCCACTCCACAATCTCGGTCATACCAATCCCTTTGTATTTTGGCATTTGGAGATTCATTGTTACATCGTCCCAACCCCATAATTTGCGCAAATGAGCTGTTACCCCGCCATCCGTACTCCAAACGTTACGACACACCGTTTGGAGAATCTCGCGTGATTTACGTGCAATATATTGACTTTCTCGCAACTGGCGGTCGATGAAATCACTCGGGATTTTATCCTCGCTCATCAAGAACTTGCGTTTTTTTGTAAGAGAAATCAAGTGTTTTTTATAAAGCTCTTCCACACGTGCCACGTACTCCTCGAACTGAGGCTTATCCTTCATAAAGTCATAAGCCGTTTTATTGCCCTTGCCGCTGTTGCAACTTCGGTGAGCGAGCGTTTTGTTACTCTGTGAGTCGTCAAATAGTTTGTCTTTCGGTATAATATGCTCAACATCAACATTATTGCCGAGTATTGCTTCGGTTAGCGAAATCGGCTGACCACAATATATGCAGCGGGCGTTCAGTTTTTTATCCTTGTCGTCTATTTCGTGATACAATCGCCATTTAATGACGTTGTTACGCGTGGCTTTCAATCCATACTTCGCTAAATCCGCCTTGATAATTTCATTCTCACGCTCACGTTTTCTCATAAAATTATCGTCATCGTTGCGCTCTGTCTTACTCTGCTTGAGTTTGCGAGCAAGCTCAACACGAATTTCATCGGGTCGACCCCACTGTTTAATCACCTCGTTTACCAAATTAATCATCTGGTTGAGAATCTTTTCGACAATAGGCTGGCGAAGGGAATTTTTTGGGAGATGGTTTATTGAGTCTAATAATACACGTTGTAAGTTTTCATCCTTAGTTTGCGAAAATGAGTGGTTATAACCGGCATAATCCATCGCAACATTGTACTTATCACCCTCCATTAAGTAGGGCAAAATCTTTCGGATAACCTTAGCACACTTATTCCCGAAACCTCCCGCGCTAAAATCCAGCGAAGCCAATTTCTCGGCTATCTCCTCTTCGATACCGAAATTTTTTATCAATGCCGCGCGGCATTCATCCTTATCCTTGATTGAATAGATAGTATGCCACAGACGATAATATGGCTCTTTCTCAACGTTCTCCGATATATATTTTCGTCTCTTCTCACCTACGGGTATATGGCTCTTTGGATGATATGTATATTCAAGCTTTTCGCTTTCAATTACCTCTAACTCGAACTTAAACAACCTTTCGTACTCTCCGATTTTGTTGCCAAAGCAGGAGGCAATCTGCGAATATGTTTTATTTCCTGTCAATCCGTTTTTAAGCTGTCCGTTCAGGCGGCTATCTTTTGATAGCTTTAGCAACTCTCTGATTTTTGCCTCAGTGATTCTCTCGTGGCAGTTCAAATAGTTGAAAAATACCAGTTTTTGTTCAGCCGTAAGCTCAATATCCGCTATTTTGATATTGTTGATATTTTCCCATATCTTCCCTAACTGAAAAATTGGCGAACTTTTGGGAGCAACTTTTGGACCTCCAAAATGTCCATTGAACTCTCTGCCCTCAAACTCGCATACGGAGACTAACCCCTTTTGGGATTTCAATCCGCGTTGAAAGTAGATTACCTCGTTGCGTATCTTGTCTATTAACTCTTGCTTTAGAATAGTCGGATAATACTCTTTTTGACGGGCAACTATCGCATCGAACTCCTCAATGTATGCCTCGCGCGGAAAGACCTGCTCCTTTATGCGGTGATATTCGTTTTCGAGAATTTGACCATAAAAATATTGCCCTACGGTTTGTCCCGCATCTTTTATTTTTTGATGCCTCGATTTAACAGTTGCAACATATTCCGTATCTTTTTTGTCGAGGTTTGCATCCGAACGAGAACTCTTGTACCCTCTCTTCTGGTTAAGCCAAAACAATAACCGACCCAATTCAGGTAAAGATATTTGCACATTGGGAGCATCCGCTCGAAGTTTCCATAACTCCAACTTTTGTAGTGCTCTGACTTGCTCATTGGGATACATTCCGTTTTGAAGTAATATTTTCTCGAGATTTTTTCGGCGTAGTTGGTATCTGTCATAACCTTTACGGGCTGTTCGCGCCTTTGTCCGAAGGGAGTTACGACTCTCTCCCGTCCCCTTCTCAAATTCCTGCCCCTCTGTCCCGTTATATGGGATGATTCTGCTTCCAAGCGATACAATATTATATTGCATCTGCTCAGTCTCTTCTACCAAAGCCCAGCCAATACTTGCCGAACCCAAATCCAAACCTAATATTTTCTTCATTTTTAGCATATTTTTAGAGAACTAAATTAAGCTAAAATTATACAAAAAAAAAGTTGCATAATAAAAAAGTTATTTCTATCTTTGTAATACAATTTTGAAGCAAATCACAATAAGGATTATTCCGTTGTGAAAACATTTAGAGCGGGGCAACTCGCTCTTTTTTTTGAGGTTTCCGGAACTTCACGGCACGTCTCTCGCAGAAGATCATAGAGCGAACCTCCGCGGTGGGAAGGTGAATTCAATTCTTAATCTACGAATTTGGGGCGTCTTTGGTTTTTCTTGATAACTTCACTACCTTTGTAGTGCAATAATTTATATAAGAGAAATTGAAAAAGGTAGTAATAGGATTGTCGGGAGGAGTCGATTCCAGTGTTGCCGCATACCTGCTCAAAAAGCAAGGTTACCAGGTGATTGGACTATTTATGCGCAACTGGCACGACACGACAGGAACGCTCGCGGGAGATTGCCCGTGGGAGGATGACCGTATGTTTGCCGAATTGGTGGCGAAAAAGTTGGATATTGAATTTCACTACATCGACCTGAGCGATGAGTATAACCGCCGTGTGGTCGATTATATGTTCGCTGAGTATGAACGCGGACGCACACCTAATCCGGATGTACTCTGTAACCGCGAAATCAAGTTCGATGCCTTCCTAAAAGCCGCCCTAAAGCTCGGTGCAGACTATGTTGCCACTGGGCACTACTGTCGCAAGGCTATTGCCGAAAACGGCTTTTTCCGCCTGCTTGCGGGGCTTGACAAAAACAAAGACCAAAGCTACTTCCTTTGCCAACTGTCACAACAACAGTTGAATATGGCGCTTTTTCCGATAGGTGAATTAGAGAAGAGCCAAGTGCGCCAAATTGCTGCAGAGCAGGGTTTGGCTACGGCAGCACGTAAGGATTCTCAAGGGATATGTTTTGTGGGCAAGGTGGATTTGCCCATCTTTTTGCAACAAAAACTCAGGGCTGTCAAGGGTGACATAATTGAAATTCCTGCCGACTGCCCAAGGCGGCACGGCGAGTTTGAGGCTTGCAAATATTCGAGAGAGGATGGATGGAAGGTAGGGGAACACAATGGTGCACACTTCTTTACAGTCGGACAACGCAAGGGCTTGGGTGTGGGTGGCAAGGTTGAGCCGTTGTTCGTTTTGCAAACCGACACGGCGGAAAATATTATATATGTGGGTATGGGCGAGAGTCACCCTGGGCTCAATCGTGAGGGTCTGTTCATCGCCCGCAATGATGTACATTGGATACGCCCTGACTTACAAAAAGGCGGACGATATATGGTGAGAATCCGCTACCGACAGCCCTTACAAGAAGCCACGCTTACCATTGCAGACGACGGAATTTTCATACGCTTTGACTCGCCCCAGCGGGGCATTACCTGTGGGCAATTTGCCGCCTGGTATAGCCAAGATGAAGAGCTAATCGGCTCAGGAGTAATATCATAATATGGGAAATGATTTTGGATGTTATTCACTCTGTGGCGATTTACTTGGAATATAACGATGAGATTTTGTAATATGACAATCAAAGAATTAGAATATATGATGTTAGGGTTAATGATTACCGTTGAGCTAATAGTAGCGATAAACGTTCCGGTGCATTTGTGCCTATTTGTCTGAATATTCGGACGATGACTGTGCCTCGAGAAAACGGCCTGAATTAGGACTATTGGATTTAGAAATTATTGTTTTATCTTTGTAGTGCAAAATACTGGTCTTTAGATACTTTTATGCAGTCCCTAGTGAAAATCAGCTATTTGCGCCAATGGTGCATTTGATTAATAGCGTGTTATGCAAAAAAAAGAAGAGTTCTCCGCGTCGGAGTGAACCTCCTTTTTTTTGTCCTTTGTTATAACTGTTACCACGAAACGAGACGAAGTGAGGTATAGTCAATGTTTGATATGATGACTCATTGACCGACTTGGGGGGCGTACTTTTCGAAAAAAATAAATCCATAAGCAGCCTATTTTTAAGGACTATGCAACTAAACCAAACAATAATGATGAAAAAAATCTTTGTGGCGACTGCTTTCATAGCTTTGACCACCATCTCGGCAATCTACAACAATGCGCATGCTTGCACTAACTTATTGGTAACCAAGGGTGCATCTAAGACCGGCGCGACAATGGTCTCCTACACAGCCGATTCTCACACCCTTTATGGTGCGCTCTATTTCTTTGCGGCGGCTGACCATAAGCCGGGCTCGATGCGTCAGGTTCGAGAGTGGGACACGGGCAAAATCTTGGGCGAAATTCCAGAGGTTGCCCACACGTATTCTGTGGTGGGCAATATGAATGAGCATCAGTTGCTCATTGGTGAATCGACATTTGGCGGTTTGTCGCAACTAGTGGATAAAACAGGTCTTATCGACTATGGATCATTGATTTATATTACGCTTCAGCGTTGCAAAACCGCGCGCGAAGCTGTCGAGTATATGGGATGGTTGGTGAAAACGTACGGCTATTGCAGCAGTGGCGAAAGCATCTCTATTGCAGATCCTAACGAGGTTTGGTATTTGGAGATTATCGGCAAGGGCGAGAAGATTATCAATGGAGTAAACGCGAATAAAGGTGCGGTTTGGGTTGCTCTGAAAGTTCCTGACGGAATGATTTCGGCACACGCTAACCACGCTCGTATTACAACTTTTCCGCTCAATGACCCCTCAAATTGTCTCTATTCACCTGATGTTGTCAGCTTTGCGCGCGAGCAAGGAATTTATAAGGGAGCGGACAAAGATTTCAGTTTTTCGGACGTTTACGACCCCCTCGATTTTGGCGGTGCACGCGGCTGTGAGGCACGTGTTTGGAGCATATTCAGACGGTGTGCCGATGGTATGGATAAGTATGAGGATTATGCGATGGGTTACAACCTTCAAAATCGTATGCCTCTTTGGGTTAAGCCTAACCGCAAACTTGATGTAAAGGATGTGGCAGAGTTGATGCGCGACCACTACCAAGGTACTAAGATGGATATGACCCAAGATGTTGGCGCGGGTGGGCACGCACTGCCTTACCGCTGGCGTCCGATGGGATTCGAGGTTGACGGGCAGGAGTATGTGAATGAGCGTGCGATTTCCACGCAACAGACCGGTTGGTGGTATGTGGGTGAGTGTCGTTCGTGGTTGCCCAATCCAATCGGCGGTGTGCTTTGGTTTGGTGTGGATGATACTGCTACTTCGCCTCTGACTCCGATTTATTGTGGCTCGACACGTGTGCCTGCTTCATTGGCAGAGGGTAATGGTCATATGACAGAGTATTCTTCAACCTCAATGTTCTGGATTCAGCAACGCGTAACCAACTTTACGTATCTTCGCTACGACTATATTTTCAGAGATGTTAAGCGCGCAATGGACAGATTCGAGAATCGTTGCTTCGCGGAGCAAAAGGCTGTTGATGCTGCTGCAACAATGCTATACGAAGAGAACAAGGAATTGGCAATAGACTTTATCACAGACTACTCGGTAAATACGGCGCAAAACCTCTTTAATACTTGGGTCGCTTTGGATAAATACTTGTTAGTAAAATATATAGACGGTAATGTGAAGAAGGAGATTGCCGAGGGTGTTTTCAAGGATAACGGAAACAATCACAATATCCCTGCATCACCTGACCAGCCCGGTTACTCAGAGGCTTGGAAGCGTGCCGTTGTGAAGGATGCGGGTGAGACGCTCAAAAAAGTAAAAAGTCAAAAGTGAAAAATAGGAGGTGAAAAGTTATTCGCAATTTCTCACCTCCATTTTCAAAATTTTAACTCCCCAACATTTTTTATTTTTCATTCAAGGCAATGCACGATTCTCTGACTTTTGGATTACTCTGCTTTACAACGTTTTTCACGTTGATGAACCCGCTTGGTTTGGTGCCTGTGTTCATTACGATGACCTCGACTCTGGATACGGAGCAGAAGGTCACAACGGCTCGAAAGGCGACCATTGCGGCGATGGTAACATTGATTGTCTTTGCCTTTTCGGGGCAGTTGTTGTTTAAGTTTTTCGGTATCTCGGCAGATGCTTTTCGTGTTGTCGGAGGTATAATATTTCTCTTTGTGGGGATGGATATGCTCAATGCTAGGCTGACTACCACGAAGATAACGCAATCGGAAGTGAAGAGTTACGTGAACGATATTTCGATTACGCCACTCGCAATTCCGATGATTTGCGGACCCGGAGCCATCACCTCCTCTATTGTCCTAATGGAGGATGCCCACACTCTGCTTCGTAAATGTGTGTTGGTTGGGTCGATAGCTGTGATTGGCATTTTGACCTACATTATACTTGTAGGAGCTACGAAAATTTCTCGCTTGCTGGGCGAGGTGGGCAACAATGTTATGATGCGGTTGATGGGCTTAATTGTTATGGTCATTGCGGTTGAGTTCTTTTTTGCCGGGCTGACTCCGTTTTTGCAAAAAATATTTATAAAATAAGTTTGGAAGTTTAGAAAAAATACCTACCTTTGTGCCCGTAAAAAGAGCGGCGGATGTGGTGTAATTGGTAGCCACGCCAGACTTAGGATCTGGTGCCGCGAGGCGTGGGGGTTCGAGTCCCTTCATCCGCACCGTTTTCAACTCAAGGGCAGGTTCTTCAAAAAAGACTTGCCCTTTTCTATTAGTAAAAAATGAAGAAACTGATAACGAGAACAATAACAGGCATCGTATTTGTTTGGGTAATTGTCGAGGGGACACTTTGGACTGAGTGGAGCTTCTATCTGTTGTGGGTAATTATTGCCCTTTTGTCCTTAAATGAGTACTTTACACTTGTTCGGCGTTCCGACGTTTTCAAAAGCAAGCTGTTACCATATCTTGTTGGTGGGGTTTATATCGCAGGTGCGATTTGGATATTGACCACAATGCAGCCCGAGATGGTGGTTACCATTCTGACGATTGTGTGGGCAAATGATACGGGGGCTTTTATTGTGGGCTCTACTATCGGGAAACACAAAATTGCGCCCAAGATTTCGCCAAAGAAGAGCTGGGAGGGATTTTTTGGGGGAGTGGTTTTTGCAGTGGGAGTAGCTTTGGTGTGGTATGCTCTCTATTGGTCTGATTCACAGGCAACCATTGCGCCGTTGTTTCAGGACGAGATTGTTGTTAAGTGGCTTTGGGTTGCCCTTGGTGTGGTGGTTGCCGTGGCGGCGTTTTTCGGAGATCTATTAGAGAGTAAATTTAAGCGCTTAATTGGTGTAAAGGATTCCGGAGCAATTATTCCGGGACACGGCGGAATGTTGGATAGATTTGATGCTGCACTTTTGGCGATTCCGGCAGCGAAAATTTTTATAGCTCTCTTGTTTTAAGTGGGGAAAAATAATTAAAAGTGATTTTTTAGAAGTTAATTATCGAGCAGATTTTTGTTTGAATATTGCAATTTTATTGGAATAAATGAGTGTTTTTCAAACAAAAAATACGCTGAAAAGAGGTGAGCAAAATTAGATAATAACTGCTTTACGCTACTTAGATAATGTAAACTGTATTTTGGGAATAAAAATAAATTTTTATTTCGCTCGATTTGTATTATATTTGTATAATAAAAAAATAAAGTTTAATGAGAATACACAAAGAAGGGTACATAATAATTGCCATAAACACATTGATATTTACCGCATTGTCGGCGATATCTTGTTTTTTTGCACCCGTTTTTGTGTACATTCCGGTGCTGTTGATTTCACTCTTCTTTGTTGGTTTCTTTTTCCGTTTCTTCCGCGTGCCCAAGCGTCGATTACCTGTTATGGATAGTTCGGTGGTCTATTCGGCTGCTGACGGTAAGGTGGTTGCTATTGAGGAGGTAGATGATGATTTTCTCAGCGAAAAACGCATTCAGGTCAGTGTCTTTATGTCGGTGTGGAATGTGCATATAAATTGGTTTCCCGTTGGGGGCGAGGTGGTGCAGTTTCAGCACCATATAGGCGAATTTTTGGTTGCTTGGCATCCGAAGTCATCCACTGACAACGAGCGCACTACCACTGTTGTCGATACCGGACGGCACAAAATACTCTTTAGGCAGATAGCAGGTTTGCTTGCTCGCCGAATTGTCAATTATGCGGAGGAACACGTGGGCGAGAAGTTCGAGCAGTGTGAGCAGTGCGGGTTTATTAAGTTTGGTTCGCGGGTGGATATACTCCTTCCTTTGGATGCGGATATTAAGATTAAAATGGGCGATAAAGTTGTGGGTAAACAGACCGTAATCGCAACTCTACCTCGATGAATGCAATATATAAATGGTTGGCGGCAGCCTCTGGTTTACTCCTCGTGGGATTCTTGGTATGGTATTTCCACACCATTGTTTTTTATGTACTGATAGCTGCCGTCATCTCGCTTATAGGTAAGCCTATAGTGCGGGGAATAAGGAAGTTAAATATACTTGGCAAGCAAATTCCTATGTGGATAGCCGCAATGGTTGCCCTGCTTGGTGTGGGTATGGTTTTTATGTCATTGGGATGGTTTTTGGTGCCTATTTTGGTGGAAAAGGTTAAAGTTCTCTCGTCATTCAATCCCGAACATTTCGGAGTGATACTTAAAGAGACCATCAAAAGCATTGACGATGGAATTAATAATATGATTCCATCGGTAGATTTTTCGATAAGCGATGCCCTTGCGGCTCAGATTAGACCGCTATTCTCTTCGGGTATTATCTCGAATACTATCAACTCGTTAACTTTGTTTGTAGTTGATTTTATAATGGCAATTTTTTCGGTTTGTTTTATTGCTTTCTTCTTTCTGAAGGATGAGAATCTCTTTGTAGAGGGTGTAGTGATGCTATTTCCGAAAAAATATGGGGATAATATTCGCCGCTCACTCAATTCTATTACCAACTTATTAATCAGATACTTCATAGGTATTTGCATTGAGTCGGCTATTAAGCTGACAGTTGTTGCTGTGGCACTCTATTTTATTGGATTAGACTGGAATACGGCACTCATTATCGGTGCAATAACGGCAGTTTTGAATGTCATCCCATATATAGGACCTATCATAGGAGGACTTTTTGCCTTTGCCATCGTAACTTTTTCGCCACCAATGGGCACTGAGCTTGCAACGCTCTATTGGCAAATAGGACTGGTGTTGCTTATCTTTCAGCTTATTGACAACATTATATTGCAGCCATACATCTACTCAAGTTCGGTAAAAGCCGAACCGCTTGAGATTTTTATTGTGATTCTGATGGCTGGTTATATCGCCGGAGTTTTGGGTATGTTGTTGGCAATTCCTGCCTATACGGTGCTCAGGGTTATTGCCAAGGAATTTTTTAATAAATTTAGTTTAGTTCAGCGCCTTACCGAAAAAATGTAGAAAATGTTTTGAGTTTGGAAAGCAGCCCTAAAGTTCTTTCTCTAAACTAGAGCAACTATTTTATTATGAATAATATAAAGAATTTAGAAAAAATTGCCGCTCAGGTTCGTCGCGATATCGTGCGAATGGTTGCGGCTGTCAATTCGGGACACCCGGGAGGGTCGATGAGTGCGACAGATGTGGTTACGGCACTCTTTTTTGACGTTATGGATGCCGAGCCCGCAAAATTTACTCGCGAGGGTAAAGGTGAGGATATGTTTTTCCTGAGCAATGGGCATATTTCACCTGTGCTATACAGTGTTATGGCGCGTCGTGGCTATTTTCCCGTCAGCGAACTTGCTACATTCCGCCTGCTGGGCAGCAACTTGCAGGGACACCCAACGCCACGACATTTGGATACTATCCGCGTCGCGAGCGGTTCTCTTGGTCAGGGGCTTTCGGTGGCGCTCGGAGTGGGGCTTGCGAAAAAATTGGATGGTGATACCCACAAAATTTTCGTTCTCACGGGCGATGGCGAGTTGCAGGAGGGGCAAATTTGGGAGGCTGCAGCTTTTGCAACAGCTCGTAAGATTGACAACGTAATTGCCATTGTCGATTGGAATAACCAGCAGATTGACGGCACGTGTGAAGAGGTTCTGTCTCAGGGTGAAGGGTCGTTCAGGGGAAAATTCGAGGCTTTCGGTTGGCGCGTTTTGGAGGTGGATGGGCATAATATGGATGAGGTTATAAAGACGCTTCGCTATGCCAAGGAGAACGCCTGTGGTAAAGGTAAACCTGTCGTGATTCTTGCAAAAACCATTATGGGTAAGGGAGTCAGCTTTATGGAAAACACCAATGAATTCCACGGCAAGGCAACAAGTGCTCAACAGACCGAGCAGGCACTCCGAGAGCTCCCTACGACAGATTTGGGAGACTATTGATAAATTTTGAAGTGAGAAATTTGAAGTTAGACTAATTATTGCACACTTCACACTTCGCACTCCACACTTCTATATAATTATGAGAGTATATACTATTCAAGGTAAGAAAGATACGCGTTCGGGTTTTGGCGACGGATTGGCCGAAGCTGCTCGCGAGAACAAGGATATTGTGGCGATGTGTGCCGATTTGACAGGCTCTGTCAAGTTCGACAAGTTTGCCAAAGAGAATCCCGACCGCTTTTGGCAGGCAGGAATTGCGGAGGCTAATATGATCAGTGCGGCGGCGGGATTAGCCGTGTCTGGAAAAGTCCCTTTTGTGGGAACTTTTGCGGCATTTGCCACGGGACGTGTCTACGACCAGATCCGCCAGTCGGTTGCCTATTCAAAAACTAATGTTAAGATTTGTGCCTCGCACGCCGGTATAACCCTTGGCGAAGATGGTGCAACACACCAGATTATGGAAGACATAGGGTTGATGAAAATGTTGCCCGATATGGTGGTTATCAACCCCTGCGACTATAACCAAACCAAGGCGGCAACCATTGCGCTTACCAAACACAAAGGACCTGCCTACTTGCGCTTTGGTCGCCCTGCCGAACCTATATATACGCCCGCCGATGAAGAGTTTGTGATTGGCAAGGCTGTTCAATGGGCAGATGGCGATGATGTTACCGTGATTGCGACAGGTCATTTGATGTGGCGTGCTATTCAGGCTACCGAGCAGTTGGAAGGGGAGGGTGTAGGGGTAGATTTGATTAATATTCATACTATCAAGCCTCTTGATAAGGATGCGATTTTGGCATCGGTTCGCAAGACTGGTTGCGTTGTCGTTGCGGAGGAGCATTTTATTAATGGCGGATTGGGCGACAGCGTGGCTCAACTATTGGCGCGTGAGTTGCCTGCTCCGGTGGAGTATGTGGCTGTGGATGATAAGTTTGGTGAGAGTGGCACACCAGCCGAACTGCTCGAGAAGTACCATTTGGACACGCCGGATGTCGTCCAAGCTGTTCGCCGAGTGATGAAAAGAAAGTAGATTCACACAAATTGTAACCATAAGGCGAAGCGGTAACTCCCTGCCTCGCCTTTTTTGTATCTGAAAGATGAAAAAGAGTTTTGTCGGTTTGTTATTACTGACTTTTGTTGTTGGCGCAGCACAAAATATTATACCTATTCCTAATGATGTAAAATTGGGTAATGGTAAATTGAGTGTTGAAATGATAAAATCCTTGAGGTTATCGAATGACTCTCTGAGGAATGAATCAGCATTTCTCGGAGAGTACTTTGACTTTTCCGCCGATGGTGGTAATACTATCTCTTTGCTCATTGACAAGAGTATAGATAATGTTCAAGGATATAGCCTCACGGTTGATAATCGGGGAGTTACAATCAAGGCATCAACACGTCAGGGTATCTTTTATGGCATTCAAACTCTCATTCAACTCATTGATGACAAGGAGATTCCTTTTATCGAAATATGTGATAAGCCGCGTTTAGAATATCGTGCCTTGATGCTCGACCCTGCGCGCCATTTCCTTTCGGCGGAGGATGTTAAGAGATATATTGATGCCATTGCGCGTTATAAGTACAACTATCTGCATCTGCACTTGAGCGATGACCAAGGTTGGCGGGTTGAGATAAAAAAATATCCGCGACTAACCGAAGTAGGTTCGGTAAGGGCTGATACAGAGGGGGATGGCGTGCCGCATAGGGGGTATTACACGCAGGAGCAGTTAAGGGATATTGTAGCATTTGCGGCGCAGAGGCATATTGAGATTATTCCCGAGATTGATATTCCCGGACATAGCGTTGCAGCCATTGCTGCATATGCTGAACTGACGTGTCGCGATACGATTATTCCCGTAAGAAGTGAGATAGGCGTTTCGCTCGACTTGTTGTGTGCCGGTAACGAGAAAGTTTTTGAGATGTATGGAGATATTTTCGAGGAGATTTGCGAGATTTTTCCCTCGAAACTCATCCACCTCGGCGGCGATGAAGCACCTTTGACTCACTGGGGGCAATGTCCCAAATGCCAAGCTCTTAAAAAAGAAAAAGGCTATACCGACGACCAAGAGTTGATGAGCTATTTCTTCGGCAGGATTAATCAAACTTTGCTCCGACACAATCGCACCGCATTGTTCTGGTATGAGGTTGATGTGCCTGATTATCCGCGCAATGCAATTATGTACACGTGGCGAAATGGGCTAACTCCGCGCGTGATTGAGGAGTGTCGCGAAAAGGGGTATCGCGTTATTTGTGCGCCGGGTGAGTTTGCATATTTCGACTATCCGGAAGTCAAGAGTGATATTACTGCCAAAAGTTCATCGTGGATACCGGCACTGCCCTTTGAGAAGGTTTATCAATTCGACCCCTGCTATGGGTTGAGCGAAGAGAAGAGCAGCCACATTATCGGCGTGGAAGCAACCGTTTGGGGTGAGTATGTTCCCGACTTGGAGACTGCTTTCTTTAGGACTTTTCCGCGGGCTTTCGCCCTTGCCGAAGCAGGGTGGAGTAAAATGAGCCGTCGCGAATGGAATGATTTTCTATTGAGAACAAAACGCGAGTTGGAGCATTTGAAAAGCAGAAAAATAAATTTCAGACAGCCTCAGCAGTAATGCCGAGTTAATGATAATCATTTTTCACTTCTGAAAAGGTTGCAAACCAAAATATAAAATTTAAACAGTTTCTAAGTGAGTAAGATAAAAGAATGTTCTATATATTGTTGATTGCAAACGTTTTGTGGGAGACACCAACACTATCGACTATGCCGAGATAGATTCAAAGAGAGTTTTGAGAGATATGAGCGCGTTAGCTTTACACAAAAACAAGAAAAAGAATTATTGACATTATGATATATCCATCTGATTTTGAACAGCGTATAGGTTTCGACAAGGTGCGCGAGCAGGTAGGGCGACTGTTGCAGACAAAGGCTGCTGCCGAGTTGCTTGATGCGGTGGTATTTTCTTGCGACTTTGAGTTTGTTAAATTGCAAATAGGGCAGGTGGGCGAGATGGTTTCGGTGTTGAGAGTTGAGAATGATTTTCCGCTGGGAGGTTTCAAGGATATAAACTATTTCTTAAAAAGGGTCAGAATCGAAGGAGCTTTCTTAGAAACCAACCATTTAGTAGAACTTAATGCCGCTTTGGAGATGTTGGCTGAGTTGGTGCGATTTTTTGAGAATCGCAAGGAGCGCGTGCCCTACCCTCTACTTGCAGACTTGGCTGCGCCCATTGGCAATTACGATGCGGCAAGACGTGAAATAGAGCGCATTATAGATAAGTTTGGGCGAGTTAAAGACTCTGCTTCGCCTGTGCTACAGACCATTCGTCGCTCGATTATCGAAAAGAACTCACAAGTTGGCAAACGACTGCAACAAATTCTCAAGCAGGCTCAGAATGACGGTATTGCAGACGAAGATAGCAGCATAACTATTCGCGATGGGCGCGCTTTGATTCCCGTAATGGCGGGCAGTAAGCGCAAAATTAGGGGCTTTGTACATTCTGAATCGGCAACGGGAAAAACAGCCTTTGTCGAGCCTGTCGAGGTTGTTGAACTTAACAACGAAATCAAAGAGTTAGAGTCTGACGAAAAGCGAGAAATCGTAAAAATTCTTATAAAATTTACCGACTTTATCCGTCCTCAAATTGACGAATTGATGGTTGCGGGTGAGATTATTGCCGATTTAGACCTGATTCTTGCCAAGGCGCGATATGCTGTCGAGATTGAAGCACGAGTGCCGATATTAGATTCTAAACCATATATTTACCTACATCAAGCACGTCACCCGCTTTTGGAAAAAGCACTGAAAAAAGAGGGCAAGGCGATTGTTCCGTTGGATATTGCCTTATCGGAAACCAAACATATCTTGTTGATTTCCGGACCTAATGCCGGCGGTAAATCGGTCTGTTTGAAAACGGTCGGATTGCTTCAGTATATGGTGCAGTGCGGATTTTTGCCCTCGACTTTGGATAACTCAGAGTTTGGTATTTTCGATAGCATCTTTATTGATATTGGCGATCAACAATCTCTTGATAATGACCTTTCTACATATTCGTCGCATCTGATTAATATGAAGACGGTTCTCAGGGAAGCTACATCGAAGAGTTTGGTGTTGATTGACGAGTTTGGCAGCGGGACAGAACCTACGATGGGTGGGGCGATTGCCGAGAGTATTTTGCAGAAGTTGGAAGAGCGTGGAACGTTTGGGGTTATTACTACTCACTATGCAAATCTCAAGTATTATGCGGCAACGGCAAAAGGCATCGAGAATGGGGCGATGACCTTTGACATACAGCACATTAAACCGATGTTTAGGCTCGAAATGGGACGTGCAGGCAGTTCATTTGCCTTTGAGATTGCCCGCAAAATAGGTATGCCCGAAGAGATTATTTCGATGGCCACAGAGAAGATTGGAGTAGAGCAGGTTAGCATCGAGAAACAGCTGCGTAATGCTATGCGCGATAAACGCTATTGGGAGCAGAAACGCGAACAGATTCGTGTAGCAAACAAGAATATAGAAAAGAGTGCTGCCGAGTACGAAATGGAACTTTCAGAGATTCAAAAGGAGCGCAATAGACTGATTAAAGAGGCGAAGGAGCAGGCTAAATATATTGTGGCTCAGGCAAATCGTAAAGTTGAACAGACCATTCGCGAGATTCGCGAGGCGCAGGCAGAGAAGGCTAAGACCAAGCAGGTACGTGAAGAGCTTCAAGGCTTTATAAATGAGTTAGATAGTGAGAATTGTGAAGACCCGATAGAGCGTAAAATTCGTCTGCTTCGAGAGCGAGCACAACGGCAGCAGAATCGCCAAGCAAAGCAGCAACAGCCCATAATAGAAAAACCGCAAAAGCCAAAAGAGATTGAGGCAGGTTTCAAAGTTCGCCTTGAGGGACAGGGAGTTATCGGAGAGGTGATGTCTGTTTCGGGGACGAAGGCGGCGGTAGCTTTTGGGCAACTTATCACCTCTGTCGAACTCTCTAGACTGCAAATTGTTTCTCACCAAGAGTTTAAGCAGCAACAGCGCAAAAGTTATTCATCTTTACAATCACCTACTTACGACACCGGCAAGCAGCGCTTGAACTTCTCTCAGCAGTTGGATGTGCGTGGTATGAGAACGGCAGATGTGTTGGCGGCGGTGGAAAATTTTATTGATGAGGCGGTGATGCTCGGCTTTTCCGAGGTCTCTATTTTGCACGGTAAGGGGACTGGCGCGCTCAAACAGGAGATTCGTAACTACCTAGGTTCTCAGCCTGTTGTTAAATCCACAAGGGACGAACACGAGGAATTTGGAGGTGCAGGAATCACGGTTGTAAAGTTAGATTTATAGGAAAAAGGGGGCGAATAATACTCCCCCGTTCTCTATATGGCGAAACTATACAGCATCTCAATCTCTTCCCTCCAAAGTGTCTCGTCGGGAGTTTCCAGAATCAAAGGCATATCATCGAAGCGGCTATCGCGCGCAATATATTCAAAGACAGCCATTCCCAATGTGCCTTTTCCCAGGTTACTATGTCGGTCTACGCGGCTGCCACGTGCTTTGAGGTCGTCATTTAAGTGCATTCCCATCAGATATTTAAATCCTATGACATTGTCAAAGTGTTCAAATGTTTCTCCACAGGCATCTGTGCTGCTCAGGTCATAGCCGGCAGAGTATGCGTGGCAAGTGTCGATGCAGACGCCGATGCGACTCTTGTCCTCCACTAGTGCGATGATATCTCTAAGGTGTTCAAAGCGATATCCGATATTTGACCCTTGCCCGGCAGTGTTTTCTATCACAGCAGTAACGCCCTGAGTCTGAGATAGAGCTATGTTTATCGACTCTGCAACGCGAGTGATACATTCACTTTCAGTTATGATTGATAAATGGCTGCCCGGATGGAAGTTAAGGCGGTCTAATCCGAGTAGTGAGCATCGGTTCATTTCATCCGTAAAGGCTGTTCGGGACTTGTCGAGCCCCTCTTCTTGAGGATGCCCGAGATTAATCAAGTAGCTGTCGTGAGGCAACACTTGTGAGGGTGAAAAACTGTATTTAGCCATTGCAGCGTGGAATGCCGCTATAGTTTTTTCGTCTAAAGGAGGAGCGCTCCACTGGCGTTGATTTTTAGTGAAAAGTGCAAAAGCCTTTGCACCAATATTGTAGGCGTTTGCGGGAGCATTATTTACCCCTCCTGCTGCCGAAACGTGTGCACCAAAAAATTTCATTTTCTCGAAGAATTAGCTAACTTTGTGCCGCTAAGCTAATGTTTAATCCCTAATAATCCAAATATATGAAGAGAATTCTTGCAGTTTTAATTTCATTCCTACTCTTTTCTGCGCAAAATCAGGCGAATGGTCAGTTTACGCAAAAGAGTAATATTCAGAATATTAGTACGTTAGTAGACACCCTTAAAATCAAGGATAAGGGTCCGGATGTGGTCAATATTAAAATTTTCGACGAGGCGTATAATAATTATTTGTTGATGCTTCAGCGTCGTCACCGTAACTGGGTGCAAATTAAGTCAGGGTGGCTTATCAATCAAACTTCTTTTTCGAACTGGGCAGCGGGAGGTAATAACTATTTCGCAAGTCGTACTTTTTTGAATGTCGAACATAAATACACTGCACCGACATTTAACATTCACTCCATCTTCGACGGAGCATTTGGATTGCAGACAACCGATGGGGTGACCAGAAAAAGCGAGGACTACTTCAAACTCTCAATTACGCCAAGCTGGCGGCTTGCCAGACATTGGGAAATTTCGGCTTCCGTGCTCTTCAACTCGCAGTTCGCCAATTCGTTCATTCCGCCGGCTGACGTTATTCTTGCGGCATCGTTTATGGCACCCGGATATTTGACCGGTTCCGTTGGTATGAAGTATAATAATCTGAGCAAGACTCTGGAAGTCTATGTTGCTCCCGCTTCGGGTATGATGCTTTTTGTCCTCAATGAACAACTTGCCGCTCAGGGACGATATGGAGAAAAGGGACGTAAGGTTATCCCTAAGTTGATTAATTACAATAGGGTAACATATAAAAAGGGGAATCTTGTCAGAGGTATGATGTCTGTTTTCGCACAGATGGAAACATATTGGGACTATCAGACCGTGCCGCGTATGGTGGGAGAATTGAAATTTGATTTCAAGTTTACAAAGATTCTCGGAGCCAATATTCGTATGCAGGCAATATATGACGATAAAATCAACACGCCGAGCATCAATGCCGGTGGTAAGAGCTATTTCCAATTCACCGAAACTGTCGGCTTCGGTTTGACCTATAACTTCACAACCCCGAAGCATCCGGCTCCACCTGAAGCACCGCGTAAAAAACGATGAATGCAGAGATAATAACCATTGGCGATGAGATACTTATCGGTCAAATAGTAGATACCAATTCGGCGTGGATTGGAGCGCTGTTTTCGCAAAACGGGATTACGGTTTCTCGTGTTGTTTCTGTATCGGACAGAGTGGAAGAAATTATCGAGGCAATAGACAGTGCGATCAAACGCGCTGATGTCGTGGTGGTTACCGGTGGGCTAGGTCCCACTAAGGATGATATAACAAAGAGTGCGATTGCCCGTTATTTTGGTGTTGATTTGGTGCGAGATTATGCCACTTTTGAGCACGTTCGAAGTATGATGGAGGCGCGTGGTATTGAGTTCAATGAATCAAATCAAGCTCAGGCTCTAGTGCCTTCAGGGTGCGAGGTGCTTAAAAATGAGAATGGTTCGGCTCCGGGTATGTTGCTAAGGCGAAACGGACGGTTGCTGTTTTCGTTGCCCGGTGTACCTTTCGAGATGAAAGCACTTGTATGTGAGAAGGTTCTGCCGCTGGTCAGGCGAGAGTTTTCGCTGCAATCTGTTGTGCACCGTACGGTGGTGACATTCGGAATGGCAGAGTCGATTCTGAGCGAAACAATCGCACCGTGGGAAGAGGCGCTACCCGAGTGGCTCAGACTCGCATATTTGCCAAACGCCCGCGGAATAAGGCTTAGGCTGTCGGCGTATGATGTTGATAAAGAGGTTGCAAATGCTGAGATGGAGTTGCAATTTCGAGCTTTGAGGGAGATTATAGAACCCTATTATATTGGTGATGAGCCTGTGAGTGTCGAGGCTGCCCTAGCGACTTTACTCTGTGAGAGAGGCGAGACCTTGGCTGTGGCGGAGAGTTGTACCGGAGGGTTGATTTCTTCACGAATAACACAGTTGGAGGGCGCATCAAAATATTTCTTGGGGTCTGTTACTGCCTACGATAATGATGTTAAAGAGGGTGTTTTGGGGGTTTGCTCTGCGTATTTACGGTGTTATGGTGCTGTATCGCAGCAGGTTGCCGAACAGATGGCGCAGGGAGTGCGGATGTTGATGAATGCCGATTATGCGATTGCCACTACAGGAGTGGCCGGTCCTGGCGGTGGAAGTGAAGATAAACCTGTCGGAACTGTTTGGATAGCAATTGCTTGGCGGGGTGGGGTAGAGAGCCGCTTGATGCGCTTTGGGCTTTTGCGCGACCAAAATATTGAGCGCTCCGCCACTCACGCACTAAATATGCTCAGGCTTCACATTATCGGTGCTTCGAGTTGGCTGCAGAATAGCTCTGTTTTATAGCTTATCATCATATACCATCTAAAAAAAGAGAGCCACAACGTTGTATATTCGCTGCGTGCTCTCTTCTTTTTTAAGGCAAATCGTATAAGCCGGGTTCTGTACCTTTCCCGAGGAAAAGATCTCTGTCATTTATCTTGGTCGCATATTGCTATAACGACTCATCAGCAACCTACCCTCCGACTCAGGCGAGTAACCCTCTCGACCCCGCTTGCGCAGAGCCCTCATCGGTCTATTTGGTCTTGCAACTCGCAGCCCGCACTGACCGCCGAACATCACTGCCGACGCGGTGGTCTCTTACACCACCTTCTCACCCTTACCCTTATGGGCGGTTATTTTCTTCTACGGTGCGCATAACCTTACGGCTATCTTGCAGTTTCACAAGTGCGATACTCTATGTTGCCCGGACTTTCCTCTCATACAGTTTGATATGAGCGACAGAGCCAACCTGCCTTTTTTTATCGCTTAGTCGTTCAACGAGAAGCGTTTGTATGCAACCACAGTTGCACCCTTCACCGCATTCTCTACATATTGACCAACCGAGAACTTATTGTCCTTAACCAAAGGTTGATTGAGCAATGTGTTCTCTTTAAGGAATTTAGCCACTTTACCGTCTGCAATCTTCTCAAGCATTGCTTCGGGTTTACCCTCCCCACGTGCTTGCTCCAAACCGATACGGTGTTCTTGCTCAATAACCGCCGGATCGCAATCCGCCTTGTCAATAGATACTGGGTTCATCGCTGCCGCCTGCATAGCTACGTCCTTAGCAACCTCTGTTGGAACTTCTGTGTTGAAACCAACCAAAGTACCCAACTTGTTGTTAGTGTGGATGTAAGTTACGCAAAGAGGAGCTTCGATGCGAGCGTAGAAAGGAATTTCCACCTTCTCACCAGTCTTACCGGTAAGTTCAGCTGCCAAACCACCGACTACTGCCTGCAATGCGTCGAGGTCTGCACAGTCGTTTGCGATTGCTGTTTCCAACAATTCAGCCGCCTTAGCCTTGAACTCATCACCCTTAGCCACGAAGTCTGTTTCGCAAGCCAAACATACCATATATGCCTTGTTACCAACAACCTTTGATGTAACGATACCTTCGGTAGCGGTACGGTCAGCCCTTTTGCTGGCAATTAACTTACCTTTTTCGCGGATAATCTCCTGAGCACGAGCAAAGTCGCCCTCAGCTTCCTGAAGAGCCTTCTTGCAGTCCATCATACCCGCACCTGTCATTGCGCGTAGCTTTGCTACATCTGCTGCTTTAATTTCCATTTTTTTAATGTGTTATTGTGGGATATTTGGAGCATCCGGAACAGTCGGGATGTTAATCCCGACTCCCCAGATTCTCAATTCCCGATTTCCGATTATTCTGCCGCTGCTTCAGCTGCCTCATCAGCAGGTTTTGCTTTGCGGGCACGAGTGCGTTGTCCCTCCTTCGAAGGAGCTCCTGCCTCAGCCTTGGGAGATGCCGCCGCTTCGTTCTCCTTCTCTAACTTACGTTCTGCCAAACCTTCCGAGATTGCTGCCGATACAGTGTCCAAAATCAACTCGATTGATTTTGTTGCATCGTCGTTTGCAGGGATTACATAGTCAATGTTTGTTGGGTCACAACAAGTATCCACCATTGCAAATACGGGAATGTTCAAACGTTTTGCCTCTTTCACGGCGTTGTGTTCCTTCTGAACATCAATCACGAAAAGGGCAGCGGGCAGACGAGTAAGGTCAGCGATAGAACCAAGGTTCTTTTCTAGCTTAGCTCTCTGACGAGAGATTTGTAATTTTTCACGTTTAGAAAAATTGTCGTAAGTACCGTCCGCAGCCAAGCGGTCGATGGTAGACATTTTCTTGACAGCTTTACGGATTGTTGGGAAGTTTGTGAGCATACCGCCCGCCCAACGTTCTGTAATGTAAGGCATTCCAACTGCCGTAATCTTTTCGGCAACTATATCCTTAGCCTGTTTTTTTGTTGCTACGAAAAGGATTTTACGTCCCGAACGAGCTATTTGTTTGAGTGCGGAGGCAGCCTCATCCAACTTCACGGCAGTTTTGTGAAGGTCGATGATGTGAATACCATTCTTCTCCATAAAGATATATGGAGCCATCTTTGGATTCCATTTGCGTTTGAGGTGTCCGAAATGAACGCCTGCCTCAAGTAGTTGATTGAAATCTGTTCTTGGCATTTTTTTGAAAATGTGTTAAGACCTTGTTTTTTTTAAGGTCATTAAAAATCTTTTATCAACCACACGGTAAGAAAAATTTCGTCCGTGCGGTTTTCCGCGACTGTGGCAATCCTCGGGTAGTACTTGTATGGGTAGTCCTGCAAGGATTTAGGCTGATTCGAAGCCTGTTGAACCAAAGTCGTGCACTCTTTTTGGGGAGCGGGAGGGGATTAACGTTTCGAGAATTGGAAACGTTTACGTGCGCCGGGTTGTCCCGGTTTCTTACGCTCAACAACACGTGCATCGCGAGTAAGGAAGCCTGCTTTCTTCAACTCCGAACGCAATTCTGCGTCCACAAGCAAAAGTGCGCGTGAAATTCCCAAACGGATAGCCTCTGCCTGACCCTTGATACCGCCGCCGTTCACGTTGATTTTCACGTCGAACTTACCTTCGTTCTTGGTAACGATAAAAGGTTGATTAACTACAAATTGGAGAATATCCAACGGGATATAGGTCTCCAATGAGCGACCGTTGATGGTGATTTCACCCGAGCCTGCTTTTAGGTATACGCGAGCAACGGCTGATTTACGGCGTCCTACCGCATTTACAACTTCTTGACTCATTATAATACTTCTTTAATATTTAGTGTTTTAGGAGTTTGTGCCGTGTGAGGGTGCTCAACTGCGGCATAAACGTGAAGGTTACCGAGGATTTTCGCGCCCAAACGGTTCTTTGGAAGCATACCCTTAACAGCCTTTTCAATAATAAATTCAGGTTTGATAGCCAAATAATCCTTTGGCGTACGGAAACGCTGACCACCCGGATAGTTCGTGTGGCGGACGTAAACCTTATCGTCCATTTTAGCGCCCGTAAGTCTCACTTTGTCGGCGTTGATAACGATAACGTTGTCGCCGCAATCAACGTGAGGAGAGTAGCTTGGTTTGTTTTTACCACGGAGGATTTTCGCCACCTGTGATGCCAAACGACCAACGACTACATCCGTAGCGTCAATTACAAACCACTCTTTTTGAGCGGTATCTGCATTGACGTAAGTTGTTTTGTAGCTTAGTGAATCCACTTTTTTCGATGCGTTTTTGCTGCGTAGTATCACTACTACGCGGTTAATACTCTGTTATTTGTGACCCATACCCATACATTTCGGGGTCTGCAAAGTTAACAATTTTTTTGCTAACGGCAAAACTTTGAAAATAATTATTATCCCAAAACGATAGTAAGAGCGTAAAATTGGAACAAAAACAGGATTTTTTTGGTAATTTTGCACACTTAGAAACTGTTTAAATTCCAAAAATAAAACTTAAACAGTTTCTAACTAACAAATTATTGGTTAAGATGAAGATAATTATCAGTGGTGGTGGCACGGCGGGGCATATAAACCCTGCGTTGGCTGTTGCCGAACTTCTCAGGGAGCGTGGCGACGAGGTGCTTTTTGTGGGCGCAGAGGGCAAGATGGAGATGGAGCGAGTGCCGCACGCCGGATTCTCCATAATAGGACTACCCGTAGTAGGCATTCAAAGAAGGCTGACTTTGAAAAACTTAGCCGTGCCTTTCAAACTTCTGCGTAGTCTGTCAAAAGCAGGAAATATCATAAAAAATTTCAAGCCCGATGTCGTAGTCGGATTTGGCGGTTATGCCTCCGCGCCCATTGTGCGGGCGGCTCAGAAGAGGGGCATTAAAACGGTTATTCAGGAGCAAAACTCTTATGCTGGGCTCACTAACAGGGCGTTAGCGAAGAAAGCCTATCGAATTTGCGTTGCATACGAGGGTATGGAGCGATTTTTTCCGGCAGAGAAGATAGTGATAACGGGTAATCCTCTGCGTAGTGTACTTACCAATCTGCCTTCGCGCGAGCAGGCTCTTAAAATCTTTGACTTAGAGCCCGCCAAGCGTACTATTTTGGTTGTGGGCGGCAGTTTGGGCACGCGTACGCTCAACGAGATGGTGGTGCAAAATGAGATTCCTTCCAATGTGCAACTCATTTGGCAGTGTGGTAGATACTACTATGATGAGATGGTGGAGCGAGCGGCTCACAAAATACCGCTAGCCTATATCGAGCGGATGGATTGCGCCTATTCTGTTGCAGATGTTGTGATTACGCGGGCTGGTGCCTCTACGGTTTCTGAACTTCAGCTCATCGGCAAACCGACTGTTTTTGTCCCCTCGCCCAATGTTGCAGAAGACCACCAGACCCACAATGCGATGAGCTTGGTGAAGAGGGGTGCGGCGGTGCTAGTGAAAGATAGTGAGGCGATTAACTCGGCAATGCAGATGGCGGTTGAGCTTGCCGGCGACACGGAGCGTTGCTTGGAGATGGCGGCAGCCCAGAGAGCAATGGGGCGAATGGATGCTGCGAGTGATGTGGTTAAAGTTATATCTGCCCAAAATTATCCAAATTGTTTAATGCCGAGTTAATATAATTATTAAATTATTTGCCGGTATTGTATTAATTATAATTTAATAAAAGTCTAATTAGTTAAAAAATATTAATTAGTTTCTTGCTAATTGCAAATAGTGTGTATCTTTGTGGCAATAAATGATAAATATTAATGAAGTCATATTTGATATCGATTGCTCAGAAATATCGTAAGGAGTTACGAGATAACATTTTGCCATTTTGGATAGACAATGGCATAGACAAAGTGAACGGCGGAATATACACAGCTCTCGACCGCGGGGGAGTGTTGATGGATAGCGATAAATCTGTTTGGTTTCAGGGGCGCGCTGCCTGGGTTTTTTCCTACTGTTACAACACTTTAGATAGAAATCCTCAATATCTGGCAGCGGCAAAAAGTTGTGTCGATTTTATTGAGAAACATTGTTTCGACGCGGACGGCAGGATGTTCTATCAGGTGACTGCTGCCGGAGTGCCTGTGCGTAAGCGTCGCTATGCCTTTTCCGAAACTTTTGCTGCCATAGCCTTCGCTGAGTACTCTATTGCCTCCGGCGAGCAGAGTTATGCAGAGAAAGCGTTGGAGTTGTTCGATAAGATACTATATTATATTGGTACACCGGGATTGCTCGAGCCGAAGTTTCGCGAGGGATTTTCAGCCAAAGGACACTCTATCTGTATGATACTCATAGATACGGCTCACTGCATCCAACGCGCTGTGAAGAGCGAAAAACTTCAAGCACAGATAAACAGGTCAGTCGAAGAGATTCGTCGCGACTTTATGCATCCCGAATTCAAGGCTGTTTTGGAGACAGTAGCCCCCGATGGCTCGTTCATTGATTCGATGGCAGGGCGCACCATAAATCCGGGACATTCTTTGGAGACCGGCTGGTTTATTCTGGAGGAGGCTAAATATTCGAATTGGAATGCCGAACTCATTGAAACCGGTAAAACCATTATCGACTGGTCGTGGGATTGGGGTTGGGACAAGCAGTATGGCGGTATTCTATATTTCCGTGATTGCAAGAACCGTCCGCAGCAGGAGTATTGGCAGGATATGAAATTTTGGTGGCCTCAAAATGAGGCGGCTCTTGCGATGCTATATGCTGCCCTTGCTACGGGTGATGTTGCTTATATCGAAAAATTCAAAATGGTGGATGAGTATATGTTCTCTCGCCTGAAGGATGCAGAGTTCCCCGAGTGGTATGGCTACCTTCACTACGATGGTTCGGTGGCTCAGCCTGCTAAGGGCAATATGTATAAGGGGCCATTTCACATTCCGCGTATGCTAATCCGTGGGGCGGAGTTGTGTGAGGAGCTTGCAGAAATATTTGAATAATTCTTTTTTCCTCTTTAATGCGATATGAATTCCTACTGCAAAAATCTTTTTGAATACAATCGTCGCCACACGCGGACGGTGGTTGTGGGTGGTGTTGCTATGGGTGGTACAAATCCTGTGGTGGTTCAATCAATGACCACCGCCAAGACGGAAGATGCTCTGGCGTGCGTAGATCAGGCAATATCAATTTTCGAGGCAGGTGCGCAGTTGGTCAGACTCACAGCTCAAGGGCGCGGACAGGCGGAGAATCTTTCCGTAATCAAGCAAATGATTGCCTCACGAGGGTATATGATACCCTTGGTTGCCGATATTCACTTCAATCCGGAGGCGGCGTATATTGCTGCTAAATATATAGATAAGGTGAGGATTAACCCCGGCAATTTTGCATCGGCGGATAATATGCGCGATAAATTGGGGGAGCTCATAAAAATTTGCAAAGAGTGTAAGAGAGCATTAAGAATCGGTGTAAACCACGGTTCATTGGCTTCTAGAATTGTGGAGAGATGGGGTGACACGCCTGCGGGAATGGTGGAGTCGGCAATGGAGTATTTGAGGTTGTGTCGCGAGTTCGATTTTTGGGATGTGGTCGTCTCTTTTAAGTCGAGCAACGTGCGAACGATGGTAGAGGCATATCGACTTGGTGCGGCAACAATGGATAGCGAGGGGTTAAATTTTCCACTCCATTTGGGGGTGACGGAGGCGGGTTCGGATGAGGACGGACGCATAAAATCAGCAGTAGGCATTGGGGCGCTTCTTGTAGACGGAATTGGCGATACGATTCGTGTCTCACTCACCGAATCGCCAGAATCCGAAATTCCGGTGGCACGTACCATAATAGAATATTGCGCCACGCGTACAATTCAAAATTACATTCCTACTTCTCAGGAGTCATTACCATATGACCCCTTTGTGTTTAGCAAGCGCTCTGCCACTTCCGTGCCCATAGTGGTTGGTGGTGAGCAGGGTACGATTACTGCTCAGGATGCACTCAATGGTGCGCAGGGTTGGGTGGGGGTGACCTTGGACGATTTCGAACCTGAGTTTTTGGAGTGGTTGGAGGAAAATCCGCATAGGGAGCTGGTTGTTACCTCCGAAAACAACAACTGGACAGCAGAGATTCGGGCGGCATTTGTGGTTATGCTGAGAAATAAGTTGCCGAATCCGATGATAATCAGAAAAAATTATGAGGAGAAGGAGTACGAAAAATTGCAGATATATGCTTCTATAGATTTTGGCTCGATACTCATTGATGGCTTTGGAGATGGCGTTTGGATAGAAAATTTCGGAGAGACCCTGCCCGAAAAATTGGGGCTTGATATTTTACAGGCTACGCGTATGCGGATGACAAAGACCGAGATAATTTCGTGTCCCGGGTGCGGGCGGACACTTTTCGATTTGCCGACAACGGCACGTAAGGTCAAGGAGCGACTAGGTGGAGTGGCAGGTCTGAAAATCGCAGTTATGGGGTGTATTGTTAATGGGCCTGGCGAGATGGCTGATGCCGACTACGGCTATGTTGGCGCGGGCGAAGGCAAGGTTACGCTCTATAAAGGAGGAGAGATAGTCGAGCGCAATATACCCCAAGAGCAGGCATTAGAGCGTCTTGCAGAGTTAGTTGCAGAGTAGCTTCTTGGGGTTGTTCATAAGGAATGTTCTGCCGGCTCTTCGGGTTTTTTATCGCAATCTTTTGATTACGTTGCTTTCATCCATAGTCTCTCTCTCTCTCTCTCTCTCTCTCTCTCCGTCGCAACGCGACAAGCGCGTTGCGATGGTCGCTGTAATTCTTTTTCACTACTTAGAAGCTGCCTAAATTTTATCATTATTAACCGACTAAAATCGGATTTTTGTTAATTATTTCTGCAATCGTTTAGTAATCAGCATGTATTTCCGCATAAATAGTCATTTCAAAATACCTACCCCCCTCAAAATAGTGCCATTTGTATCGTTGGGGCTCGGCTCGATGAGCAAAAATTAGCCCCTTTTCGCTTGTGATAAGTGCGTTTGCAGTTCTGAATCATCCAAAAAATATCCAGATAACTCGTCAAATGTATCCTCACCAACACCGCAACAGTCGAAAATGCTTTGTCAGTCTGCGTTTTGACTTTCAACACCGTCAAAAGTAGATGAGCAATGAGCGTTATCCATATCTGCGTCTTAATTCCATTCTCGGTCTCAGAGTAGAAAAAGTGTAGTTGAAAATTCTGCTTCAACTTCTTAAACAACAGCTCTATTTGCCAGCGGCACTTGTAGATAAAAGCCACATCCTCTGCACTGATTTGAAAGTTATTGGTGATAAAAACCAATATCCGACCCTTTTCATCACGATAAACAACTTTCCTTAAACAAACCTTCTTCTGCTCCTTATTATCCTTATAATTCAGATGAATGTGCTCCTCTGATATTACTCCAAACTCTTTGTCGTTCAGCACTTTCTCTGAAATAACCTCCTGTACCTCGTAAACAGCATTGCGTTTCAACCGTCCGACAAACCAAACTCCCTCTTCTGTCCAGCGGGCATATTGCCCATAGTCGTTGTACGCCTTGTCGAAACAAATCATACTCCCTGCTGTGAGGTTGAGCTTGCTCAGAAATTTCTTATCGTGCATTTTTGCCTCGCTTATATTGACGTGCTTGGCACAATCGGCGTGAGCGTCTATCATCATATGCACCTTCAATCCACCCTTCTTCTTACCATCTCCTTTGGGGTTACGACCTACCCCCTTCATTATGTCCGAAAATAGGCGAATAGTGGTAGAATCGAAGATGTAAAACTTCTCAAAATCCACCCCCTTAATTCGGCTGACCGACAAAAGTGGCGAGTAGTGGCTCAATAACTCAAAGTAGTAATCCCTGAACAAAACCTCATCTCTATCTCGCAAAGCATCGCCTATGGTGCTTTTGGCGGGCGATTTATCTAGCCCCAAATAGCTCAACTTGCCTTGCAAGCCCTGCATTGCTGCTGCAATCTCGCCCACAGAATCACACCTGCTAAAGACCCCAAAGAGCAAAGTTATCAACTGCTCCCACGAGCGAAATCGTTTGTAGTACCTATCCGATTTGTGACGGTGAACTAACAGGTCAAACTTCGCTCTTGGCAGAAAATCTACAATCTGTTTGAAAATCGGCTGACCGACTAAATTTTTATAACTATCTTTGCCCATAGTTGAATCTTGTATTGTTTGCACTTACAAAATTACAACTATCGGGGTAATTCTCTTCAAAGGGGATTACCCCTCTCTTTTTTTCTCAACTTTTTTGTCGGTCAGTAATGAAATTTTATATTGAAATTTCCAATATCTCTAGTTTCATCTTTCCGTTTGGCACGGTAACATCCACAATATCACCCTTTTTCTTGCCCAATAGCGCCTTTGCTATGGGGGTGCTGACAGCCAATTTGCCCTCTTTGAGGTTGGCTTCGTTCTCAGAGACAAGTCTGTACTGCATATGCTTGCCCGTGGCGTGGTTCTTGAGGGTTACGCAGTTGAGAATTTGCACACATTTGGTGTCAATCTTGCTTGTATCAATCACACGAGCAGTTGAGATTATTCCCTCAAGCTTGGCAATGCGCATTTCGAGTAGCCCTTGCGCCTCCTTTGCGGCATCATACTCAGCATTTTCCGACAGGTCGCCCTTGTCTCGGGCTTCGGCAATTTGCTGTGTTATTAGTGGTCGTTGGGCTTTGAGCGCGGCGAGATCTGCCATAAGCTTATCCAGTCCTTGTTGGGTTATGTGATTTATGGATGCCATTGTTTTTGAGTAATACAAAAATAAAAGAGTCCCAATCTTTTCGGACAGGGATTCTCGCCATTAATAATGAGACAAAGGTATAAATTATTTTTTAATTCACAAAATAATTCTCGCTGCCTAAAATATTTCCATTCCGGTATTTTATGGATGTATAAATCTTGTTACCACGTAAGTAGCGAAAAAATATTGCAACAATTCTTATTCCCTGCTTCGAGCGAATGGGATTCCAAGAATGAATTATTCAAACCCATTTAGAACTCTTCCAAGGACTGAAAAACATAGAACGGACGATGTTTTTTCAAAAAAAACGTCCGTTCTACGTCTTTGCAATAACTTAAGTGGGCTTCTGAAAACTACAAAATAACCAATGGTTAATTTTCAGAAACCCCCTTATTCCTATTACTGTGCAATAATTGCCTTAGCTTTCTCAAGAATGGTTATATCATCCAAGACAACAATGCCACCGTCAGGACCGGGTTCGATGTGCATTCCCAGCGGTTTACCTTCGCCCGCATTGTAGTGTGTACCGCCAAAATAATTTCTGACAGTATCTGCTTCAATGCCTAATTCGTCTGCGATTCTCTGCATACTGCCCGTAGGCAATGAGTCCTTGATGCGGCGCAACTCGTTGAATGTTATGGTTGTCATAAGTTTTATATAAGTTTTGGTTAATAATTTCGCTGCTTAAAGATATGAAATTATAATCAAGTGTGCAAATATTTTTATCGTAATTCATAAAATTTTACCCAATCTATATGCATTTCTACAGGTAGAGTGGCAGGGTCCACCTTGCCGACCCAATTTCCACCAAGTTGTGAGTCAAGTAGTAAGTAGTACGGCTCGTCACAAAACGGGAACTGTTCCTTTTCTGCTTCGGCTGCAATGCGTGGGTATGTGAGTGTTTTTTTGCCGTTTACGAAGAAACAGATGCTATCTTGATATTTTTCAACCGCATATATATTGTAGTCATCCTTATTAATTGCCGCAACGCTACCCGGCTTTGGCTCTTTGATTTTTAGGTTGAATGTGTAGTTGGAGTGAAGCGTTTGGTATGCCACGTTGTCGTAGTTTAGGTGCTCCATAATGTCAATCTCGCCACCCAGAGGCCAATTTGCCTTTTCGGGCAACATCCAAAAGGCAGGCCAGTAACCTTTTGCCGAACCGAGTTTGGCGCGAACCTCAACGCGACCGAGTCCAAACACCTTTTTGTTCTTTGTGTACACTCCGCCGGTGAGAAATTTGGCACTGTCCGACTTTTGAGTGTGGTTGTTGATGCCGCGTAAAATCAAGTTGCCGTTTTTCACTGCGTAGAGAGAGTCGTAGTCTGACATATAGTTGTTCCAGTCGGACGGTCCGCGTGGAATCTTAGACCATATGCTCCAGTCTATTTCGTTGCCCTCGAAATTCTCTTCCCACACTAGAACGAATTTGGGTTCTTCGAGAGTGGAGGCGCAACCAAGCGCCAAAATTAGTGCCAAAAATGGTAGTAAGATTTTTTTCATTGTTTTTTAGGTTATTGGAAAGTTGTTTAAAAATTATAGTTTAATCATACCAAGAGGCATACATAACATAATCGTTTGCAATGCGTTCCACGATGTCGCGACTTTGCTCCGGCGTTATATTTTTGACCTTTTTCGCCGGAACACCCGCATAGATGGAGTTGGGCTCAACTATCTGATTCGAGAGCACCAAAGCTCCCGCTGCCACTATCGTGCCTGTGCCGATAACAGCGTTGTCGAGAATCGTAGCGCTCATACCGATAAGGCAGTTGTCCTCCACCGTTGCCCCGTGTACAACGGCATTGTGACCGATAGATACATTGTTTCCTATTTTCGACACGCTCTTCTTGTAGAGCGTGTGAATAACCGCACCATCCTGAATGTTCACTTTGTTGCCGATTGTGATGGTGTTTACATCGCCGCGCAAAACAGCACCGTACCATATCGAGCAGTCGTCCCCAATGGTTGTATCTCCTATGATTACTGCTGTTTCAGCCAAAAAACAGTTTTCGCCTATCTTGGGCGTGAAACCGCGCACCCCTTTTATTATTGCCATAGTTTTGTTAGTTTACACAAAGTTATAATTTTTTTGCGAAAGTAGCGACAAATTTGTACCTTTGGAGTATTCAAATGCTTGCAGCGTAACCCGGGAATGTAGTTGCCAATGAATATGTGGCGTGATTTTACGTGGTTGATATTATATCAATAGTTAGTTAAGGAATTGATTAACACGCTGATATTCCCCGTCGTATTTTGCATTGTCACCCCCGAGTCTACCGCGCGGTGGCACGAACTAAAATTGTTTAGATAATTATTTTGTATATAAAGTATAACTAGTATTTTCAGTTAAGTACTCATATTTTCCTTAATTACTGCCTTGAATCTCGGCTCTCAATTTTGGGGTGTTTCGTTTCTACCGATAGGTGTTCAAATCGTACTTTCGGGAAATATGACCCTTATATATGTTAAGTATCTATTAGACTTTATGTCGGGGTGTGGGTCTTGTGTAACAGCCGCACAGCCTGTGGGGGGAGTTTAGAGAAAACAATTTAATCCAATTTTATGAGAAAGTTAATTACTGTATTACTGCTTCTTGGGGCGTTGAGATCGCAAGGGCAGAGTGTGGGATTGGTGCTAAGTGGAGGCGGTGCGCGCGGTTTGTATCACGTGGGTATTCTCAAAGCGTTGGAAGAGAATTCTATACCTATTGACTACATTGCCGGAGCATCTATGGGGGCAATTGTTGGAGGGATGTATGCGAGCGGCTACTCGCCGGACTATATGTGGGAGTTTTTCAAAACAGACTCCGTATCAACTTGGTTATCAGGCAAACTACCTGAAGAATTCTCATACTTTTTCAAGAAATATGCTCCAACGCCCGAGATGGTCTCCATAGATCTCAATGCCGGCAAGGAGGACATTACCAAGGCGTTGCAGTTGCCCACCAACCTTGTTTCTCCCTATCTTCTCGACTTGGCTTTTCACAGGATGATAACACCCGCTTCGAGCGCGGCAGCGGACAATTTCGATAACCTGATGGTGCCGTTTCGATGTGTCGCCTCGGATGTTTTTAATAAGAAATTGGTAGTCTTCAAAGATGGCAATCTGACCTTTGCCATTCGTGCTTCTATGAGTATACCTTTGGTTTTTAAACCTATGATTATGGATACCACGTTGCTCTACGACGGTGGGGTCTACAATAACTTTCCGTGGCAGAGCCTTGATGCCTACTTCCAACCGGATGTTTACATAGGCGGAGTTTGTGCCCGCAACTACGAAAATCCTTCGCATGATAATCTTGTGGGGCAACTTTCGGTGATGATTACCCAACATACCGATTACCAGCTGCCGCGAGATACGGATGTAGAGATAAAACATATTTTCAAGGATGTCACCACACTGGAATATACCAAGGCTGAGTACATTATGCAGCGGGGTTATGACGATGCTATGGCGGCGATGCCCCAAATCAAGGAGCGCATAAAAAGACGTGTGTCGCCAGAGGAGATTGTGGCAAAGCGTGCCGCATTTAATGCCAAAAAATGCGAACTCATATATGAGGGCGTTCAGATTATGGGTCTCGACCCGGCACAGACCCACTTTGTAATGCGCCAGCTTGGTATTCGCGACTCGCAACTTATATCTGAGGCATATTTCAGGGAGAAGTATTTGAAGATTATGGCAACGGGAATCTTTACAAGCGAATTTCCTGAGGTGCAATTCAATCCCAAGAGCGGTTTTTACAGAATAATATTGAGGATGGCAACCCAGTCGGATATGAAATTTTCTATTGGTGGCAACCTATCCTCAACCTCTCTGAATCAACTCTATGCCGGATTTAGATACCGAACAGTCGGGCGGACAGCCTCTAGTTACGGTGTGGAGGCTGCCTTGGGAGACTATTTGAGTTTCGTTGCGCTCAACGGACGTCACGACTTCTATACCCGTTTCCCGTTTTATATCAGCTATGGCGCGGGAGTAGATGTTGTTGATAACGATGCTAAAAATGCGAGAATGTACTATTCGTCAAAGGATTGGCGCGCTCAGCAGAGCATAAGATATCTGGTGAGGGGTTCGTTTGCGGCAAATGTTTCGGATAACCAAACAGCCTTCCGTGCGCACCTAAACTTGGGCAAAACACGTCATAAATATTTTAACTCGTACTATATCTCAACCGACACACCCACCCGTTTAGATTTTCTCTACGGTTCGCTCACTGCCGAGTTGCAGAAAAAAACGACAAACTATGCGATTTATCCCATATCGGGTGTAAGTCAGACTATTTCAGCGAAGTTTACTTCCGGCATCGAGGGTTATCGAGCTGGGAGTACCCAGACATTTGCTAGTAATTTGGATGGAAAGAATCGGAGCTGGTGGGAGGTGAATTTTCAGCGCGAACAATACTTAACCCTAGGGAGATTAGTTAACTTAGGTTATCATATAGAGGGGGCGGCGAGTAATCACCCAAAATTTAGCGACCCCATAGCAACAGCCTTTAGCCAGCCCACATTTGCGCCTACGCCACTCTCAAAATCTATTTTTATGCCTGAATATCGTAGCAATTCTTACATAGCAATGGGTATAATGCCGATTTTAAAGTTTGATGCCAAGAACAATTTTTACCTAAAAGCGTATTTATACGGTTTTTTGCCCGAGGAGTTTTTGGTGGAGAATAGAGATTTTATAGCTCCCACTTTCGAGAGACTTGCCGGATATGCAAAATTTATCTATGGCGGCTCGTTGGTCTACCAGACGCCCATCGGTCCGGCTTCGCTCACCGTAACGCGTTTCACGACCGCACCCTCCAACTGGAATCTCGTAGTTAATTTTGGGATGATGCTTTTTAATAAATAGTTATGGTTAAAGTGATGGCTATAGTGAACATTACACCGGACTCTTTTTGGGAGGGAAGCCGTAATGTTGCGATTAAGGATATAGAAAGACGTGTCGTGCAGGCAGTTCGGGAGGGGGCTTCGATTTTGGATTTGGGAGGGTATTCCACCAGACCGGGGGCAGCAGACGTTTCTCTCGAAGAGGAGCTCTCTAGACTCGATAGTGCCTTTGAGGTGATTAGATGCTCGGGATTGAGCGAGGTGGAGATTTCGGTGGATACTTTTCGTAGCCAAGTGGTTGAAAAGATTTATGATAAGTGGGGACGATTTATTGTGAATGATATTTCGGCAGGTCGATTGGATGCAGGGATGATTGGTCTTGTGGGGCGCTTAGGGTTGCCATACATTGCGATGCACAGTCGCGCAAACCCTGCCACGATGCAGTCTATGACAGATTACGAAGATGTTGTATCGGAGGTGAGTGAGTTCCTTCGCGCCAAAATAGCGGAGTGTCGTGCCGCGGGGATTTCGGACATTACGGTAGACCCCGGGTTTGGGTTTGCAAAAACGCTGCCGCAAAATTATGAATTGCTCCGCGGTTTGCATCGCGTGTGTGAATTGGGCGTTCCGGTTTTGGCGGGTCTATCGCGCAAGTCGATGATTTGGCGCACGCTTGGTGTTACGCCTGACGAGGCTCTTAATGGCACAACGGCTCTGAATTGGGAGGCACTCAGACAGGGCGCAACGGTGCTGCGTGTGCACGATGTGAGGGCGGCGGTGGAAGTTGTAGAAATTTATACTACCTTTACAGAGGGAATTGTGATTAGTTAATAGGTTCTGCAAATGTGTTCGTGCTCGCTGTACCCAAAGTCCTACTCCCATTACAAACCTCATCCTCAGTTCACTGAAAATGTCATTCATAGATTTTTCCATAATTGATGCCATCGATATAGCCATCGTGGGTTTGCTTATTTGGCAAATATACAGAGCTATACGTGGTACGGCGGCATTCTCCATTTTTTGGGGGATTGCCCTTGTTTATCTCCTGTGGCTCGGGGTTAAAATTGCTGGTATGGAGTTGCTAAGCGTGATTCTTGGGCAGGTTATGGGTGTGGGGGTGTTGGCGTTGATTATTGTTTTCCAGCCTGAAATACGGCGTTATCTGTTGATGATTGGCTCTCGCTATTCGAGCAGCAAGGGTGTTTTCGGTAAGTGGTTTAAGCGTGAAGAGTCTCACAGCCATTCGATTATAGGCAGTGAAGAGATTGCCAAAGCGTGCTATGCTATGTCCACCACGCGAACCGGCGCACTTATTGCCATCGAACGCAAAAGCAACCTCGATGTCTATGCCGAAACAGGAGATATCATTGATGCCGAGCTTAGTAATAGACTCATTCAGAATATATTTTTCAAAAACTCACCACTCCACGATGGAGCAATGATTATGCGGGATGGACGAATCTGGGCAGCAAGGTGCATCCTCCCCACATCGGAAAATCCCAATATTCCTCCCAGCCTCGGTCTGCGCCACCGTGCCGCCTTCGGGCTGTCGGAAAATACTGATGCACTGTTGATTGTGGTGTCCGAGGAGACCGGTGGCATCTCCGTTATCGACTCCGGCAAACGCCGTACCGTTGGCAGCTACGAAGAACTATTAATGACCCTATCATAATGAAAATAAGTGGTTTTACAATCATCAAAAACGCCATCATCTACGATTTTCCCATCGTGGAGGCAGTGCGCTCGATACTCCCTATTTGCGACGAATTTATCATAGTAGCCGGCGATAGCGAGGATGCTACGGATGAACTATTGGAGACGATAGGCTCTGATAAAGTGAGAATTATAAAAACCGTTTGGAGCACCGAAAAGTATAAGGATAAGGGACAACTGTTTGCCTACCAGACAGATTTGGCTTTGAAAGAGTGCGTGGGTGATTGGTGCTTTTATGTGCAGTCGGACGAGGTGGTTCACCACGACGCTCTATCCACGATAAAGGATGCTTGTGAAAAGTATCTGAATGATTATAAGGTAGAGGGATTCCTTCTGAAATATATACATATATGGGCTGATTATAAGCACTATATAGATGCTCTTCACTTTGCATATCCGCGCGAGGTGCGCATTGTTCGCAATTTGCCCGATGTACATTCGTGGCGTGATGCACAGTCGTTTCGCATTATCGAAAATTTTGATTACCAAGATTATTGGCAGAAGGAGCGCACGCGCAAGTTGAATTGTATATTGCTGGATGCGTGGTTGTTCCATTACGGGTGGAGTCGCGACCCGCGCGCTATGGTGGGTAAACTCAATGCTCAGAATGCTGTGCACGACCCTAACCATAAACCGGTTGTGGGGGTGGACTATTATGACTATGGAAATGTCAATTTTATGCCCGTTTTCAGTGGCGAGCACCCCTCTGTAATGGCAGAGCGAATTGCGGCAATTTCGTGGAGTGAACTTATTCGCCACAGCGGCGCACGTCCGACTATGAAAAAGAAATTTGCGCTTAAATATCGGATATTGAGCTTTATAGAGAATGGGATGTTGGGAGGGAGAACTATTGGCGGATTTAAGAATTATAAAATAGTTGGTCGTTTTGGGAAAAAACCGTAACTTAGCGGGATGAAAATCGACATAAAGGAGCTAAGCGAAAACGTTGTGAAATTAATCGGCGACCATTGGATGTTGGTAAGTGCTGGCGAGCGTGGGGCGTTCAATACTATGACGGCAAATTGGGGCGGGATGGGCTATTTGTGGAATAAGCCCGTTGTTTTTGTGTTTGTACGTCCCGAACGTTATACTTATCAATTCGTTGAGAAACACGAGTTATTCTCTCTGAGTTTTTTCGCGGCTGAGTACAAGAAAACGTTGGGGGTATTGGGGACAAAGTCGGGGCGCGATATGGATAAGATGGGAGCTTCGGGTTTGACTCCCGTTTTCACGGAGAGTGGCACGCCGGCATTCAGCGAGGCGCGCATAGTGTTGGAGTGCAAGAAGTTGTACTCTGATATGATTTCGGCGGAGAATTTCATAGAGCGGGATATTTTGGAGAAGTGGTATGGTGGGACAAAGGGCGATTTTCACAGGATGTATGTGGCAGAGATTGTGGGGTGTGAGGTGAAACAGGATAAAAATGAATAATTGTCTAATTTGTGGTGATGAATATTACTGAACCGAATAGTCGTGATGTTATGATTTTTGAAGAAGGTACATTTGAAATATCTGATATGGTGGGGTTACGCGATGTTACTGCCGCAATTGTTCTGCGGAGATTAATGAGAATGAAAAGCAAGAAAAAATAGTGATAAAATAATGAGCAAAGCAAAACCTTTCATTAAATGGGTTGGTGGCAAATCACAACTGATTGAGAAAATCGGCGAGAATTTGCCGGCTGATTTCGTGCGCTGTTCTGTGTATGTAGAGCCTTTTGTGGGTGGAGGGGCTGTTATGTTTCATGTTTTACAAAACTACAAAAACATTAAGCGCGCTATAGTAAACGATATTAATCACGAATTAATATTGACATACAACATTGTGAAAAACGATTCTAAAACTCTCATAAAAAGGCTAAGTAGAATAGAAGACGAATTTTACAACCTTGAAAATAGTGAGCAGCGCGAGGAGTATTTTTTGGAGAAGAGGGAGATGTTTAATCAAAAAAACAGCGATGCTATAACAACGAGTTCACTGTTTATATTCCTCAACAAAACTTGTTTCAACGGATTATATAGGGTTAATAGTAAGGGTTTATTTAATGTTCCTTATGGAAAGTATATCAAACCTGTAATTTGCGATACGGCTACATTGTTGGCAGACAGTGAATTATTACAAAGGGTTGAAATTTTGGAAGGAGACTTTTCACAAACGGTAAAATATGCCTCAAAAGACACTCTTTTTTATTGCGACCCACCATATAAGCCTATCAGCGAGACCTCTACGTTTAATTCATATGCAAAAGGGGGATTTTGTGATAATGAGCAAGAACGGTTGAAGAAATTTTGTGACGAGGTGAGTTTGAATGGCGCAATGTTTTTACAAAGTAACTCTTCTCCCGAAGATGGTTTCTTTGATAGTCTATATAATGAGTATCGTATCGAAAAGGTATTGGCATCAAGAATGGTCAATTCGGTAGGTGCTAAGAGAGGTAAGATAACGGAGTTACTTATTTCGAACTACCAAAATATTAATCAACCTCAGTTATCTCTGTTTTAGATATGGCAAATAGTGCATCGTGGCAAAGAATTTTCGATTATTATTCACTTAACGAATGGGACTTCGAAAATGAACCTTATTACATAACATCGAAGCAAATTAAAATTGCTTGTCATGATTTTACTAAAACAAGTGAAAAAGAGGTTCGTATTTTGTGCAAACAAGATAGCAGAAAAGATAGACCCCAAATTTTTATAGATAAGGGATTATTCATTCTGCCTGTTAAAAATGGTAAATATGTAATAGTGAAAGGTGAGGGATATGTTGATATCCCCGATATTGACATAGAAATAGCGACTTATGACTCAAGATTAGATTTCAAACTTGATTCTTCTATTGTTGGAAATTCCGAAATGCAGCATTTAGATTTTGCTTATGCCTCTTCTTTGATACGTACCTTTATGGATGATGATTCGCTTGTGCTTACTATTAGAGGCAGAAAGTATACTCCTCAATTTGACTTTCAAGTAGGTAATTATCTATTACATACCGAAAAAGTACAAACGGAAGTAGATGCAGGATATGAGGGCAAGGATAAAATTGTATTAGTAGAAGCAAAAAATACTAAAACAAAAAATACTATAATAAGACAATTATATTACCCATTTCGCCAGTGGCAAAAGCATACAGATAAAGATGTAGTATTGTTGTTTTTTGAAAAACGCAGAGGATTTTATTTGATATGGCAATATGAGTTTAGTGATGTGAACGACTATAATAGTATTGTTTTGAAGAAATTTGCGAAATATAGAATAAACAGTCCGAATACAAAAGTAGATAAACATTAAACAAAATCATAAAAACAATGGCAAAGAAATTTATCACGTGTGATGGTAACTACGCTGCGGCGCATATCGCGTATATGTTTAGCGAGGTGTCGGCGATTTATCCTATCACTCCCAGCTCCACAATGGCTGAATATGTGGACGAATGGGCGGCAAAAGGCAAAAAGAACATCTTTGGAGAGACCGTAAAAGTTGTAGAGATGCAGTCAGAGGCGGGTGCTGCGGGTGCGGTGCACGGCTCGTTGCAGGCGGGTGCACTCACCACCACTTATACAGCATCGCAAGGTCTGCTTCTGATGATTCCCAATATGTACAAGATTGCAGGTGAGTTGCTTCCGGCAGTGTTCCACGTGTCGGCACGTGCTCTGGCGGCGCAAGCTCTCTCAATCTTTGGCGACCACCAAGATGTGATGTCGGCACGCGCAACCGGTTTTGCGATGTTGGCTTCGGGTTCGGTTCAGGAGGTGATGGACCTCTCGGCAGTGGCTCACTTGGCGGCTATCAAAGGACGCGTCCCTTTCCTCAGCTTTTTTGACGGCTTCCGCACCTCTCACGAGATTCAAAAAATTGAGGAATTCGACACGAACACTCTAAAATCACTTGTCGATGAACAAGCCTTAGGAGAATTCCGTGCGCGTGCTCTTAATCCCGAAAATCCCGTTACGCGCGGTACGGCTCAAAACCCCGATATTTACTTCCAATCGCGCGAGGCGGCAAATCGTTTCTACGATGCCGTGCCCGATATTGTGAACGAATATATGGGAAAGATTTCCGAAATTACAGGTCGTGAATACAAGCCATTTACATACTACGGAGCGGCGGATGCGGAAAACATCATTATCGCGATGGGTTCTGTAACGGAAACTATCAAAGAGGTGATTGATATGAAGGTTGCGGCGGGCGAAAAGGTTGGTCTTTTGACAATACACCTCTACCGTCCATTCTCGGCGAAATATTTCTTCAATGTTCTACCAAAGAGTGTAAAAAGAATTTGCGTTATCGACCGCACCAAAGAGCCGGGTGCAAATGGCGAGCCTTTGTATATGGAAATAAAAGAGTTGTTCTATAACTGCGACAGCCGTCCTTTGGTTGTCGGTGGGCGTTATGGTCTCTCTTCAAAGGACACTACCCCTGCTCAGATTATCGCAATCTACGATAATTTGGCTTCTAATGAACCTAAGAATCAATTTGTTGTTGGTATTGTTGATGATGTTACGTTCAAGTCTCTGCCAACGGGCGAGGAGGTGAGTGTTTCACCGGTGGGCACTTACGAGGCGCGTTTTATCGGTCTCGGTGCGGACGGAACGGTGGGTGCGAACAAGAACTCTATCAAAATCATCGGCGACAACACCAATAAATATTGTCAGGCTTACTTTGCTTATGACAGCAAGAAATCGGGCGGTTACACCTCTTCTCACCTTCGTTTCGGTGACGAGCCAATCCGCTCTACCTATCTTGTGAACACCCCCGACTTCGTAGCGTGCCACGTACCTTCGTACCTTGGTAAATACGACTTGTTGAAAGGTTTGAAAAAAGGAGGTACTTTCCTTCTGAACTCTATTTGGGACGAAACGACGGTTGCCAACCACCTGCCCGATGATATGAAGAAGTATATGGCAGTGAACGATATACAATTCTACATAATCAACGCTACCAAAATTGCTACGGAAATAGGTCTGGGTAACCGCACGAATACCATTATGCAGGCGGCATTCTTCAAGCTGGCGAACGTGATTCCTTACGATTTGGCGGTTGAGCAGATGAAGAAGGCAATCTACAAATCCTATGGTAATAAGGGTGAAAAGATTGTTAATATGAACTATGCGGCAGTGGATGCAGGCGGGGCAGTTACCAAGGTGGAGGTGCCGGCAGAGTGGGCATCTATTGTTGTCAAACCAAAGGAGGTTGATAGTACCAAGCCCGAGTTCATCACGAAGGTTGTTGATGTTATCAATAGTCTGGATGGTGATTTACTTCCCGTTTCTACTTTTGTCGGACGCGAAGATGGTACTTGGGAGGCTGGTACGTCGGCTTACGAAAAGCGTGGTATCGCCGCAGAAGTCCCTTGCTGGAATCCGGAAAACTGTATCCAGTGTAACAAGTGTGCTTATGTTTGTCCCCACGCTGCTATTCGTCCGTTCCTGATGACCGAAGAGGAGAAAGCGAAAGCACCTGTGGAAGTGGTCTCTATGGCGGGTAACGGCGCAATCAAAGAGTATCAATACAAGATTCAGGTTTCACCTTTGGACTGTTCGGGTTGTGGCAACTGTGCTAATATATGTCCGGGCAAGAAGGGTGTTAAGGCTTTGGAGATGAAACCACTTGCATCACAAATGCCTGCTCAGCAACAACTGTTCGACTATTTGCACACAAGTGTTGGTTATAAGGTGGTTATGGATAAGACCAAGACGGTGCGGGGTTTGCAGTTCGAGCAGCCTTTGTTCGAGTTCTCGGGTGCGTGTGCAGGTTGTGGCGAAACTCCTTATATCAAGGCTATTACGCAGTTGTTCGGTGATAGAATGATGGTTGCCAATGCGACGGGTTGTTCCTCAATCTATGGTGGTTCTGCCCCCTCTACTCCGTATACTAAAAATGCTAAGGGTCAAGGTCCTGCGTGGGCAAACTCTCTGTTTGAGGATAATGCTGAGTTTGGTCTTGGTATGTCTATAGCGGGAGATAAACTTCGCGAGCGTTTGGTGTTGATTATGGAGGAGGCTATGGCTAAATGCAGCTGCTGCACAGAGGAAATCAAGGCGGCTATGAGCGAGTGGATTAACAATAAGGATAATGGCGAGGCATCGAAAACGGCTACCGACAAGTTGTTGCCGTTGGTTGAGGCTTGTGACTGCAAATATTGTAAGGATATTGTCGAGTTGAAACAATACCTCGTGAAACGTTCGCAGTGGATATTCGGTGGCGACGGTTGGGCATATGACATCGGTTATGGCGGTGTAGACCACGTACTTGCATCGGGTGCAAATGTAAATATCTTGGTTATGGACACAGAGGTTTACTCTAACACGGGCGGTCAGTCATCCAAGGCTACTCCGGTGGGTGCAATCGCGAAATTTGCATCATCGGGCAAACGTATCCGTAAGAAAGACCTCGGTATGATGGCAGTTTCATATGGCTATGTGTATGTTGCTCAGGTTGCTATGGGTGCTTCTCACGAACAGTACTTTGCTGCTATCAAAGAGGCTGAGGCTTACGATGGACCATCACTCATCATAGCATACTCTCCTTGTATCAACCACGGAATCAAGGGTGGTATGGGTGTGTCTCAGCAGACCGAGGAGAAGGCGGTTGAGTGTGGTTACTGGCACTTGTGGCGTTACAATCCGATGTTGGAGGCAGAGGGTAAGAATCCGTTTGTTCTCGACAGCAAGGAGCCTGATTGGAGCAAATTCCAACAGTTCCTTGGCAACGAAGTTCGCTACACCTCGCTCCAAAAGCAATACCCCGAGGAGGCAGCTCAACTCTTCCAAGCAGCAGAGGATAATGCAAAATGGCGCTTGAATGGCTATGTTCGCCTTGCGAATATGAGCTACTAAGAACTATAGTGCTTCTAGAACTAAGCGGGGGAAAGAATTATTACAATAATTCTTTCCCCCCGCTTAGTTGTCAGCTTTTCGCTCACAGAAAATGCCTATCCCAGATATGATTTGAGCAGTTTGCTGCGCGAACCGTTGCGGAGTCGCCGTATAGCCTTCTCCTTAATTTGGCGCACCCGTTCGCGAGTAAGGCCGAACTTGTCGCCAACCTCCTCTAGGGTTAGTTCCGCCGTTCCGATTCCGAAAAAATACCTTATGATGTCTCTTTCTCGCTCGGTCAGGGTAGCTAATGCCCGTTCAATCTCAACCGAAAGAGACTCGTTAATCAATGCACGGTCTGCGTTGGGCGAGTCGTTATTTGCCAAGACATCCAAGAGCGTGTTGTCTTCGCCTTCTGCAAATGGCGCATCCACTGAAACGTGTCTGCCGGAAACACGTAGAGTGTCCGCAACTTTTTCGCGGGGGATATCAAGCACCTGTGCCAGCTCTTCGGGCGATGGTGTGCGCTCATTTTCCTGTTCAAATCGTGCAAAAGCCTTGTTGATTTTGTTGAGCGAACCAACCTGATTCAGCGGCAAGCGCACAATACGAGACTGCTCAGCCAACGCCTGCAAAATGGATTGACGAATCCACCATACCGCATAGGAGATGAACTTAAAACCACGTGTCTCATCAAATTTCTCGGCAGCTTTTATCAAGCCAAGATTACCCTCATTAATTAAGTCAGGCAGGGTAAGTCCTTGGTTCTGATATTGTTTAGCAACAGAAACTACAAAACGAAGATTCGCCTTGGTCAATTTCTCGAGTGCTTCCTGGTCACCCTTGCGGATTCGCTGTGCTAGCTCTACCTCCTCTTCGACGGAAATCAACTCCTCGCGTCCTATCTCCTGCAGATACTTGTCCAACGACGCACTCTCGCGATTGGTAATTGATTTTGTGATTTTTAACTGTCTCATTATTAGAATTTGTGATTTGTGATTTGTGATTTGGGGCTTGGGATTTAGGACTTGTAGGACTTATAGGACATTTAGGACTTATAGGTCGGCTCTAAAAATCACAAATCACAAATCACATTTATTTTGCTATCGTTCCGTAGCTCATACGTCTTCCATCAGGATAGATACCCTCCAAAAGCTCAATATCTTGGATATTTATACTCTCAAACTGCGCAATATTATTGATGGCAATATCGTTAATTGCAGTAATGATATACCCTACCTTTACTCGGCTTCTTGCCAACAATCCGTCCGGAAGCAGAGAAATTACTTGTACGCCACCCTTAATGCTGAGCTGCTTCTTCTGAGCATCGGTCACGTTGTCAAACCTAGCGCCCAGGAATTTTGCCAAATCCAATTCCTGTTTGCGTACCACATCTGTGTTACCAGTCTTATTACGTAAAGTGACCTCGAAATGTTTCATCTCCCCATCTCTTTTTATAGAAATTTTTACTTTGTCGTTGGGGCGGTAGCGCGAAATGGTCTCATACACATCCGAAACTGAGTTTGTTTTCTGTTCATTGATGGAAATTAGCACATCCCCTTTCTTGATGCCCGCCGCCGCCGCAGCTCCATTCTCCACAACTTCACCTATGTATATACCGCCACGTTCTTTGATTCCCGCCTCCTTACCGAATCTTTCGAGCCAGTCGGCTGTGATTTCTCCCATCTGGATACCCAGAAATGCACGCTGAGCCACACCGAACTCCATTATATCCGCTACCACTTTGCGCACTATTGACGATGGTATGGCAAACGAATAACCCGTGTATGAACCTGTCGGAGAATAGACCATAGTGTTTATGCCTACCAAACTACCGTCCAATGTGATTAGCGCGCCACCACTGTTGCCTCGGTTCACGGCTGCGTCCGTTTGAATGAAAGATTCTATCTCCAACTTAGAATTTTTTTGCATACCCATAGTGCGTCCTTTTGCCGATACAATACCCTGAGTTACAGTCGATGTTAAGCCATAGGGGTTACCCACCGCCAAGACCCATTCGCCCAGTCTAAGTGAATCCGAGTTACCAAATTGTAGAGTTGGCAAATTTTTGGCATCAATTTTGATAAGTGCAATATCGGTAGCCGGGTCAGTGCCGATAACCTTAGCCGTGTATTTTTCGCCGTCCGATGTTGTAACCATAACTTCAGTTGCGTCCTCCACAACGTGATTGTTACTGACAATGTAACCGTCTTCCGAGATGATCACGCCGGAGCCACCACCGCGTTGCTCCTGATATTGGGGTGTTTGCTGCTGACCTTGTCCTCGATTACGGTTGGGGTTGCCGAAAAAGTACTCGAACATATCGTCGCCGCCGAATTGAGGCTGAACAATAGCAACCTTTTTTACTATTTCGATATTGACAACGGATTTCACACCTTTTTCGGCGGCTTGAGTGAAGTCGGGTAAGATGTTTTCCGTTAATGGGTTATTGACAAATTTCAGGTTGCTATCAACCCCGTTATCACCAACCGTGAAGCTGTAACCGCTATTTGTCGGGCTACAGAAATTAGTTGTAAAAAATGCACTCGCCCCTCCAACAAGAGCTGATGCAAGAATTGTTAATAATACTACTCGCTTTTTCATTTTTTTTGACAATTTGTTTGTTTTGGTTTTGAGTAGAACTTTGCAAATTTTTCTTAGTTTTATGTGATATGTTTTTAGTGGAGTAGAGCAAAATAATTATTTTTACTCTACCTTATAACTAGATTTTCGATAAATTATTATTCGTCTTTAATAAATATTGTATTTTTATATGTGTCGAAAAATTACGAGGAATGAAAAAGCTACAAATATTATTATTTTTAACTGTACTTTTCTCGGGGTGTGCTAAAGCTCCGAGTAGCTATGTTAAGACTTTCGAGAAGTTTTGCAACTCTCTAGAGAACAGAAATATGAATGATATAAAAAAGCACTCTACCGAGAGCACCGCTCATATAATTTCTGCTTGGATGGAGCGCAAAATCGAATCCGGCAACCCCTTGCTTCGCCTTGTTGATGAGAATATTGAAATAAGTGGCAGAAAAATACAATATAATATACAAATTGTAGGTGATAGCCTATCTTCGGATGGTAGGTATGCCAAGATATGGTTTACAATTAACGATTCTGCTGAACGATATATTGCGGATTTAGTTAATATAAATGGGGAGTGGAAGATTGATATACCTATGATCAATTGATTTGTAGCGACAATTTAGGCGAAAAAATCGAAAAAAAATGTTGCAAAAATAAATATTTTAACCTACCTTTGAGGCAATAAGAAAAAAAGTCGATGTCTCACGATGACCCCCAACAGGTCGCTGGGCGTAAACCTAAATGGTTAAAGATTAAACTCCATAACTCGCAAGGATATGCCGAGGTTGCCTCCTTGGTGAAGCAACACGACCTACATACAATATGTAGTAGCGGTCGCTGCCCCAACATTTCTGAATGTTGGAGCCGCGGAACAGCTACATTTATGATTTGCGGGGATGTCTGTACCCGCTCCTGCCGTTTTTGTGCAACGAAGAGCGGTAAACCAATGCCATTAGACAGAGATGAACCCCAGAAAATTGCCCGTAGCATAAAAGTTATGGGTTTGCGTTATGCGGTTATAACTTCGGTAGACCGCGACGACTTGCCCGATGGTGGGGCAGGGCAGTGGGTAGACACCATTGAGGCAATCAAGGAGCTCAACCACGATGTCAAGGTGGAGGTGTTGATTCCCGACTTTGACGGACGTAAGGAGTTGTTGGATTTGATAATAAACAGCCGGGCGGATGTTATCGGGCACAATCTCGAAACTGTTGAAGAGCTGACAGATAGCGTAAGAAGTCGTGCCAAATATACAACATCACTCGAAGTTTTACGTTATATAAGCAGTTGTGGTAAAGAGGCTAAGAGCGGCATTATGGTTGGCTTGGGCGAAACTCCCGAACAGGTTGTCAAAACATTGGAGGATTTGCGTAGTGCGGGGGTTGGTCGTGCTACCATAGGGCAGTACCTGCAACCTACATCAAAGCAACTGCCCGTTGTGGAATACGTTACGCCCGAACAATTTGCCTTTTACAAACAAAAGGCGGTTGAGTTGGGCTTTACTCATATTGAGTCGGCGCCGCTTGTGAGGTCGTCGTATATGGCGGAATATTCGGAGGGAAGAGCAAAATGCGTATAGTTAATTGTGGTATAATTGATTATCAAAGCGCCCTTGCGCAACAGCGGTGTTATTTCGATGCTTTGTTGGCGGGTGGAGATGATGAGGTGGTGATGCTGTGCGAGCACCCTCACGTTTATACTTTGGGCAAAAGCGGCAATGGGAATAATTTATTGATTAACGATGAATTTTTAGAAAAAATTGACGCAACTTACTACAAGACAGACCGTGGCGGAGATATAACATACCACGGTTTCGGGCAGTTGGTGGCTTACCCGATATTGAAACTCGAGAAGCATAATCTTTCGTTGAAAGATTATATATATAGGTTGGAGCAGGCAATTATTGAGACTGTGGCTGAGTTCGGTATTGCTTCGGCGAGGCTTGAGGGTGCAACCGGTGTCTGGATAGAGGGGCAGCGAAAGATAGCTGCCATTGGGGTGAAAGCATCGCGCTATGTTACAATGCACGGTATTGCGCTTAATGTCAATACCGATTTGAAATATTTTAGTTATATAAACCCTTGCGGATTTGTGGACAAGGGTGTAACCTCTATTGCCAAGGAGATGGGCAAGGAGGTTGATTTTGAGAGAGTGAAACGGACGTTTTGCGAAAAATTCGCAGAGCAGCTATAAGAGTAGAGAGGGGTACAGAGATGGCAAGGGGGAGATAGAGGACACAGAGGAGACAGAGGACACAAAAAAGCAGGTAGCAAAAACACTTTTCAAAGAGACCTACCCGTCCTAAAAGTCCTAAAAGTCCTACCCGTCCTACAGTCCTAGCGCCCGCCCGCCCGCCCTACCGCCCCCCCCTAAAAAGTGCAAAAACAAAAAATAATATAAACAATGCGCGCAGAAAAAAGGTGGGTAGTCAAGCCCGCCGGCGATGCTCAGAAGGTTGCTCATTTGAGCAGGTGTTTGAGTATTGACCGTCCCTTGGCGAACCTATTGTTTCAGCGAGGCGTTACAACACCTGAGGAGGCAAACGACTTCTTCAATCCACAGTTAGAGAATTTGTTAGATCCGTTCCTGATGCAGGATATGCTCACGGCGGTGGAGCGAATCGACCGTGCCGTAAGACGCGAGGAGCGGATTATGATTTATGGCGACTACGATGTGGATGGGATAAGTGCGGTGTCGTTACTCTACAACTTTCTAATTAAATGGAGCAAAGAGTTGTTGTTCTATATTCCCGACCGGTATGCGGAGGGGTATGGAATTTCGGAGCGGGGCATAGACTATGCCTACGACAATGGCGTGAAACTCATAATCACCTTAGATTGTGGGATTAAGGCTAATACCAAGGTTAAGTACGCTAAGGAACGAAACATCGATTTCATTATTTGTGACCACCACTTGCCGGGCGACAAACTGCCGCCTGCGGTAGCGGTCTTAGACCCAAAGCGGTCTGATTGTCAGTATCCTTTCAAAGACTTGTCGGGTTGCGGAGTGGGTTTCAAACTCATTCAGGCTTATGCACAGTACAAGGAGTTGCCTTTCTCTTATGTGGAGGAGGGGCTTGATTTGGTGGCTATAAGCATTGCATCGGATATTGTGCCCATTATCGGCGAAAACCGAATTTTGGCGCACTATGGTCTTCGCAAACTCAACACAAATCCGAATAAGGGTTTGGGTGCTATCATTAAGATGTGCGGATTGGAGCACCACCGCATTGCCATTGACGATATTATCTTCAAGATAGGTCCACGCATCAATGCTGCAGGACGTATGGAGATAGAGATTGACTATGACGACCCGCGGGCACAGTCGGGCGGGCGTACCGCAGTTAGGTTGCTCACAGCGCCAACTCCCGAGAGGGCGTTGTATTATGTCCGCCGTATCGACGAGTTTAACAAAGACCGTAAGAGTATCGACAGAAACATTACACAGGAGGCTCACAACTTCATTGCCGGCAGGGAGGAGTTTCGCAATACGAAGAGCACGGTTATTTATAACCCGAATTGGATGAAAGGAGTTGTGGGTATCGTAGCTTCTCGTCTGATTGAGACCTATTTCCGTCCGACGGTGGTGCTGACTCTGAGCAATGGTATGGTGACGGGTTCTGCGCGTAGTGTGCCGGGATTCGACCTCTATCAAGCGGTTGAGTCCTGTTCTGACCTGCTCGAAAATTTCGGTGGGCACACCTATGCTGCCGGTCTGACGATGCGTCCCGAGAATTTGGACGAGTTTCGCCGCCGTTTTGAAAAGTTCGTTGTAGATAACATTAATCCGGAAGAGACGATTCAGTATGTTGAGATTGATATGGAGTTGGATTTGAACGAGATAACTCCCTCGTTTCGTCAGACTCTTACTCGTTTTGAACCCTTTGGACCGGGCAACCCATCCCCCATATTCCTTACACGTGAGGCTGTGGATAATGGTACAGCGAGATTGGTGGGTGCGAAGAACGAACACTTGAAGATGGAACTTCTTCAACCTAAGGAGAGTCGTTACAGTACTATTTCAGCAATAGCGTTCTCGCAAACATCTCATTATGAACACGTTCGTGGTAATGGTGCTATTGATGTTTGTTACACGGTGGTTGATAATAATTTTCAGGGTATGATTTCACCACAGCTCAGGGTTAAGGATGTTAGACCCAGCGAGCAAGGCGAGTGATTATGAGTTTCTTACAGAAGGAGGGGTGAATTTTAATAATTCACCCCTCCTCTTCTTGTGCTAATATTCGTTCCAGCTTTTTATTTTTAAATCCTCGGTACGAGTTCGGCAGAATGCTAGTATGAAGTCATTTGCTAAACGTGCATTAGTACAGAGAGTTACGTTGAAGTCAATGGCTGAGCGGCGAATTGTGTAGTCGTTGTTCAACTCATCTTTCGTGAGGTTTTTGGGGATATTTACCACCAAGTCAATCTTGCGCTCCTTGATGTACTCCAACACATTGGGTTCGCCATTGCCCATTTGGTCGGGCCAAGCGAGCACTATAGAGGCTATACTATTTTCTGCCAAGAACTTAGCAGTTCCGCGCGTAGCGTAAATCGTGTAACCTTTTCCCTGCAGCTCTTTTGCCGCCTCCAGCGTCTGAATCTTCGACTTGGTGTCGCCCGTGGATAGCATTACGCTCTTCTGCGGAATGCGGTAACCTACTGATAGCATTGATTTTAACAGTGCCTCGTAGTAGTCGTCCCCCAGACAGCCAACCTCACCCGTGGAAGCCATCTCCACACCCAAAATAGGGTCAGCCTTTTGTAGGCGGCTGAACGAGAATTGCGATGCCTTAATGCCCACATAATCAAGGTCAAAAGCTGATTTGGAGGGAACATTAGGGTCAATGCCGAGCATTACACGTGTGGCGATGTCTATAAAATTGACTTTCAGAACTTTGCTCACAAATGGAAATGAGCGAGATGCACGCAAATTACACTCTATCACCTTGATATTATTACTCTTAGCCAAAAGTTGCATATTGAAGGGTCCACTAATATTTAGCTCCTTCGCAATCTGTCGTGCAATCTTTTTGATACGCCTAATGGTTTCAACATAAAGCCTTTGCGCAGGAAAAACTATAGTAGCATCTCCGGAATGGACTCCGGCAAACTCTACGTGCTCGGAAATTGCGTAAATCAGCACTTCGCCATCTTTTGCAACTGCGTCAATCTCAATTTCTTTCGCATTTTCGATAAACTCAGACACAACAACCGGATACTGTTTGCTAACTTCGGTTGCGAGTTGCAGGAACTTTTCGAGCCCCTCTTTGTTGCTAACCACATTCATTGCCGCGCCCGAGAGCACATATGAGGGGCGAATCAGGAGAGGGAAACCAACCTCATCTGCAAATTTGTATATGGCATCCATTTCTGTCAGCTCCTTCCAGCGCGGTTGGTCGATACTCAGAGTATCGCACATAGTGCTGAATTTGTGGCGGTCTTCTGCACGGTCGATATTTTCGGCGCTTGTTCCGAGCAGTCGAACACCTGCCCTATCTAGCTTCGTAGCCAAGTTGTTAGGAATTTGACCACCCACTGAGACTATCACCCCGCGTGGTTGTTCCAAGTCGGTGATGTCCAAAACACGTTCGAGCGTAAGTTCGTCGAAGTAGAGGCGGTCGCACATATCATAGTCCGTGGAGACCGTCTCGGGGTTGTAGTTTATCATCACCGAGCGCAAACCCTGCTCGCGAATGGTGTTACCGGCTGCTACCGAGCACCAGTCAAACTCAACCGAGCTGCCAATGCGGTAAGCCCCTGAACCCAAGACGACTATCGAGCGGTCGTCCCGCGGGAAATCAACATCGTTGCTCGTGCCGTTATATGTTAAATAGAGGTAATTTGTCTGTGCCGGATACTCCGCAGCAAGGGTGTCTATCTGTTTTACAACCGGCACTATACCGTTGCGTTTTCTATACTCACGAATGGTGTCGATGCCGAACTGCATAGCTGCATCCTTGGATTTAAGCACTGTGCGAGTAATCTGAAAGTCTGAGAACCCCTTCTGCTTAGCCTCAAGCAACATATCCAAAGGCATCTGTTCAATGGCATCGTAAGAAGCCATCTTATTTTCCAATGAAATGATTTCCTGTAATTTATATAAAAACCACCTGTCAATTTTAGTCAAGGAGTGTATTCTATCAACCGAATATCCTTCTTTGAAGGCGTTGGCAATTACAAAGACCCGTTTGTCAGTGGGTTTGGACAGTTCCTCGTCCAAATTTTCAACGGCAAAAGCTTTATTAGCAACAAACCCGTGCATCCCTTGACCAATCATACGTAACCCCTTTTGAATCGCCTCCTCGAAGTTGCGTCCGATTGCCATAATCTCGCCCACGGACTTCATCGAACTACCCAGTTCGCGGCTCACGCCCTTGAATTTACCCAAGTCCCAGCGCGGAATTTTACAAACGATATAGTCCAAAGCAGGTTCAAAACAGGCTGTAGTAGTGCGCGTTACCGAGTTCTTAAGTTCGTGTAACCCATATCCCAAACCAAGTTTTGCAGCCACGAATGCCAATGGATAACCTGTGGCTTTTGAAGCCAAAGCCGAGCTGCGCGAAAGGCGAGCATTGACCTCAATGACACGATAATCCTCTGAATTGGGGTCGAGTGCGTACTGCACATTACACTCGCCCACGATACCGATATGGCGGATAATGCGGATGGCTATCTCGCGGAGTTTGTGGTATTCGGCGTTGGTGAGGGTTTGCGAGGGGGCAACAACGATAGATTCGCCGGTGTGAATACCGAGCGGGTCGAAGTTCTCCATATTACAAACCGTGATGCAGTTGTCATATTTATCACGAACAACTTCATACTCAACCTCCTTCCATCCTTTAAGTGATTTTTCGACTAAAACCTGCGGGGAGTATGTAAATGCTTTAGCAGCAAGTATATCCATCTCTGAATCATTGTCGCAGAAGCCAGAGCCGAGACCCCCAAGGGTATATGCAGCTCGTATGATTACCGGGTAGCCGAGTTCGTTGGCAACTCGCTTGGCATCTTCGACAGTGGTAACCGCCTCGCTCTTGATGGTTTTGACGTTGATTTGGTCTAACTTTTTAACAAACAAATCGCGGTCTTCGGTATCCATAATTGCCTGAACAGGAGTACCAAGAACGCGAACGTTATACTTTTCGAGGATGCCGCGCAGGTGGAGTTGCACGCCGCAATTTAGTGCCGTCTGTCCTCCGAAAGCCAAAAGGATGCCCTCGGGGCGCTCCTTGGCAATCACCTCCTCCACAAATTCCGGGGTTACCGGCAGGAAGTAAACCTTGTCGGCTATCCCCTCGCTCGTCTGGACGGTTGCAATGTTGGGGTTGATTAGAACGGTGTAAATCCCCTCCTCTTTGAGAGCTTTAAGTGCCTGAGAACCTGAGTAATCGAACTCTCCAGCCTCGCCAATTTTGAGTGCTCCCGACCCCAGAAGCACAACTTTTGTAATTTTATCTTGCATATTAAGTTGATAGAGCTACTCTATTTGATTAGCCTGTTGGTATTTGTATCAGGAAAGACTATCCACGGACGGAAGCACTTTGCCTGTTCGAACTCCAGATGGCAATATGAAATGATTATCAACACATCGCCGACGCTCACCAGACGAGCCGCAGCACCATTAACGCATATCTCGCCCGAGCCCCTACGTCCTTTTATTATGTAGGTCTCGAACCGTGCTCCGTTGTTGTTGTTCACCACAGCCACCTTCTCGCCGGCAATCATATTGGCAGCATCCATTAGATCCTCGTCAATGGTGATGCTACCCACATAGTTAAGGTCAGCCTGAGTAACCCTAACACGGTGAATCTTCGATTTTAACACCTCAATAATCATATCGCAATATTATCTATGAGCCTTATTTCGCCACACCTTACCGCGACAAAAAGATGCCTTACCGAACCCGCACGCACTGCCTGCAAATCCGCCGCATCTGCAACGGTAACATACTCACATTTTAATAAACTATTTTTATCTATCTCCTCTTGCACCCACTGTTCTATCTCTTGCACTGTTCCATCCTTCATATTTGTCGCCGCAGCAGAAATTGCCTTGTAAATTTCGGGAGCAGCCGCGCGTTGCTCTTTGTTCAAAAGCATATTACGCGAACTTAGAGCTAAGCCGTCGGTGTGACGAACTATCCGGCAACCAACTATTTCTACCCCTACCCCCAACTGCTCCGTCATCAATCTGATGATGGCTAGTTGTTGATAATCCTTTTCGCCGAAATATGCCTTGTCGGGTTTCACTATCTCGAAAAGTCGGCTAACAACTTGTGCCACGCCGTTGAAGTGTCCCGGACGACAAGCCCCCTCCATAACTCTCTCAATATCACCAAAATCAAACACCCTTGTGTCTGGTTCCGGGTAAATTTGTTCCACGGTTGGTGCAAAAACCACATCAACCCCCGCTTGGGCAAGCATCTGCACATCAGCCTCCAATGTCCGCGGATAGCGTTCCAAATCCTTGGGGTCGTTGAACTGCGTGGGGTTCACAAATATACTAGCCACTACCGTGTCACACTCTCGGCGACAGCGCTCCACCAGTGAGATGTGCCCGCTGTGCAGTGCCCCCATTGTCGGCACAAAACCTATTACACCCTCCCGCTCGAGGTTTTCGTACTCCTGGACGGTTGTTACTACAATCATACAAAAACTATTTGAGAATAATCTCGTTTGTACCAATCATCAGACCGTCCATATATACATACACCGTATATTTACCTGCATTGAAACCCGTGCCGTTGTAGAAGACGCTAACCGGCAAATCGTCACCACGATAATCTACCGAACGCGATGCCGAAAATGGGGTATTTTGTCCCTCGAAATCAAAGACCTGCCCCTGACTCTCCTGCAAATTGTAGCCCTCGGGCGATATTATACGTACATAAATCATTCTGTCTCCGTGGTTAGCCAACTCATTAGAAGTCAGCACTAACTCCACTTCCAAGCGCACCGCTTGACGTGCTCTGGTCGCGTCCTTGCCATTCTTTTGCACAGCCTTGAGCAGGATGTTTCGCGCCTTGATTTGCGAGCCGCGAGCCACCTTTTGGTTCAGCTCCTGAGCCGTCTCCACGGCAGCTTCTGTTTTAAGCCTTAAACCGGTAATCTCTTTTTTATAGTTAAGGTTTTCGCCTACAAGCTTTTGGTTTAACCTATTGAGCGAGTCAATCTGACGAACAAAACCCCGCATCGTGGTGCGCAATGTGCCAAGTTCACGCTCATACTGACGCAATTTTGCATAACTCGCCTGACGCTCGGACTTCAAACGGTTTATCAACGAGTCTGCCTTGTGCCGCTCGTAAGATAGGTTACGATTGAGGGTGTCGTTATCAAATTTAAGGTTGTCCATATCGCCCATAAGACGCTGTGTTTGAACCTGAAGTGTATCCATACTCTCGCGCAGTGCCGCTTCGTCCGCCCGACTTCGCTGCACGCTCATAAAGTAGAGAACCGACACGGCAGCCAATACAACCAGAAGAATGACAATAACAATCTTCATACCCATAAGTGATTTATTACCACCGGTGTTATCTGGTTGTTGATAATCGTAATTGTAATCGTTTTCTTGATAGTTGTCCATAATGTTTGGTATGTTTTAGCAGGTTAAACACCGCGAAGTTATATATTTTTTTCAATACACAAAAATGATTCTTTACTAATAACTCTTTTTATTGCGTAATTATTGCCAAAAACCTTATCTTTGCGCGGTAGTAGACTGCATTTCTGAAATAGAAACAAGTTTTTTTATTTCATTAAATTTGCACTAAATTTGCACTATGCAGGAGTTTATTGAAGTTGATACCTTGACCCGTACCAAGCAGGGGTCGAGCGTTTCGGGCGAGGTGATGCTTTCGCGTCGTGGCGATGCAGGCGTATATATGGTGCTTGCCGACGGTGGGGCGAGTGGCGTAAAGTCGAACATTATTGCATCGACAATAGCCTCTATGGCAATAAACTATCCCCTTCGCGGAGAGAAGATGATGCAGGCTGCTCGCTCCATTCTCTCTACCTTTGGCGGAGGTGTGGCGGCATTCTCCATCGCTGAGGTCAAGAGTAGCGGCGATGTGAAAATCATTGAATATCAAACACCTCATTTTATTTTGTTGCGCGACGGCAAGGAGTGTGAAGTTTCGCGGCAGGTGATGGTTTTCCAGAGCACAAGCGGCATTCGGCACGAGGCGACACTTTCAAAATTCAAGGCTCAGTTTCAGGACAGAATAGTGCTCTTTTCAGGCGGGGTAACTCTCTCGGGAGCAGGCACAGCCCGATTGGGCGAGAGTGGTTGGCAGCGTAGAGGAGTGGTTGAAACACTGGAAGATATGTTGCGCGAGCACCCCAATATTTCGGCACAGCGTACCTCCTTGGTGGTGGTTTCGCGCGCCAATATGAACGATTTATTTATTTCCAAGAACGATATTAGTTGCGGTTCGATATATTTTCGCGAGCCGCGTCGCCTGCTCATTTGCTCTGGTCCTCCCTTCAACGAGCAGAACGATAAAGAGCTGGCTAATAGGTTAGATAGCTGGCAGGGGACGAAGGTTATTTCGGGCGGAACAACGGCGCAGATTATCGCTCGCGAACTTGGGCGCGAGGTGTTGGTCAATCTGCGTAGGGATGTTTCGGGGCTTCCTCCCACCAGCAAGATGGAGGGGGCTGACCTTATCACTGAAGGGGTGCTGACCCTTGCTAAGGTGAAGGGTATTCTCGAAAAGGCGGAAGATACCGAGATTGTAGGCAAGGGTACGGACTATCAGATTGTCAGGATGCTCCTCTCGCACGATGTGATTCACTTTTTGGTGGGCACACGCATTAATGCCGTCCATCAAGACCCGAATCTGCCCATTGAATTAGAGCTCCGACGCAATGTGGTTAAGGATATAGCTCGCCTTCTGCATACGAAGTTTCTTAAAGATGTGTCGGTGGAGTATATTTGAGTAATGACAAATGCACTATTAATCCGCCTCCTATTGACAGGGGGCGGGTTAATAAGTTTATGTGAAATTTGGTATATTACAGAAAAAACAGTTATCTTTGCACAAATTGTTGATTGACAGTCTTATTTGGGGTGTTTGTATTTCGAAATGTAGCGCAAATGACAATATTTGAGTTGTATTAATATGATATGCAGCACATTGGTGTTTATGATGTTATAGCAGCATTATATGCACATACTTTATTAGTATTATTTGTTATATTAGGCTTTATATTTAGGCAAATGAATTTACAGTGCTGAAATAATAAGTAAATTAATGATATATGGGTTTAAGATGCGATCATAATAATGGTACTTGCAGACATTATACTCCTGATTTTAATGTTGGCTTTAAGGTAGTTACCCCTAGGAGAGGAGACCATTATGATGGTAATAAGTTTGAAAATCACACTTTAGTCTTTCTCATAGAAGGGGATATAGAGTTCTCTTACAATGATTATTTAAATCGACGATTTAAGCAGGGGGATATTTTCTTTATTCCTCAAGCTGCCCAGATGTATGGGACTGCCCTTACGGATGCTAGGATGTTGGTACTGTCATTCAATAACAAGGTAGAATCTCTTTGTGACAGATGTCGTATATCTGAGCAGATAAAATGTCTGCCCGAAATAGAATATGACTTCAAGCCATTGGAAATGACAGACCTATTATTCACTTTCGTTCAACTGATGGAGGGATACCTTGCAAAAGGAGCAAGATGCACCTTTCTGCACGAATTAAAGCAGAAGGAGTTATTTATCCTTCTGGGAGTGGAATATGACGAGAAATCGTTTGCTGAATTGTTTTATCCGGTTCTTGGCAGTAATACCGACTTTAAGAGCAGGGTATTGGAGAACTATCACTATGGATTGGATGTTTCTAATCTGGCTGACAAAATGGGAATGAGCTACTCGCCGTTTTTACGTCAGTTTAAGCGAGAATTTGGCGAAACTGTCAAGGATTGGATGCTCAAACAAAAGGCAAAGCACATAAAGCTGCGAATGTCTCTCCCCTCGACCACAATCTCTGATGTTATCCGTGAGTTTAACTTTACCGACCTTCCTCACTTTGTTCGATTTTGTCGTCAGCAGTACGGGTGTACGCCCAAGGAGTTGTTGAATTCCATAAAACACAATAAAACGGAAGTATAGTTAAAGGGTGCTTTTATTAATGGTTCTGCCGTTTTTTGTGCAGAAATTTTATCAAACGAGACCTTCTAGTACTAAAAATGGGCTCAACCGTGAGGTTGAGCCCATTTTTTAGTGACGCCGACAGGATTCAAACCTGTAACCGGCTGATCCGTAGTCAGCTACTCTATTCAGTTGAGCTACGGCGCCATTTCTTTAAGACGGTGCAAAGGTAGAAAAAAAATATCATCTTCCAAAACTTTTTTCACTATCTTTGCGAAAAATTATTTGTTATGACAGTAAAAGATATTGAAAGCCAAATTTTTAGTGGAAAAAATATTTCTCACGAGCAAACCGTCTATATTTCAGATAACTGGGCTACGGAGAAAATTTGCGAACTTGCCGACAAAGTGCGCGCACATTTTATGGGTAGCAAAATCGATACCTGTTCGATTATGAATGCACGGAGCGGACGTTGCTCCGAGGATTGTAAATGGTGCTCGCAATCGGTGCATCACAAGAGTAAAATTGATATATATCCGCTCGTAGGTAAGGATGATGCGGTTGCTAATGCTTTGGACAATCACAGCAAGGGTGTCGGTCGTTTTTCGTTAGTTACTTCGGGCAGAGCGATGACAGATAGGGAGGTAGATAAGGCGTGCGATATTTACAATGCCATTGCGCAAAAGTGTTCCATATATCTTTGTGCCTCGATGGGTTTGTTGAGTAAAAATCAACTTCAAAGACTAAAGGATTGTGGAGTAGGGCATTACCACTGCAACATTGAGACTGCTCCATCATATTTCTCGAAACTTTGCACCACACACACCTTTGAAGACAAGTTACGCACAATTGATTGGGCTAAAGAGGTCGGACTGAAAATTTGTTCGGGAGGCATCATAGGGATGGGCGAGACAATGGCGCAGCGTGTTGAGATGGCATTTGTGCTCAGGGAAATAGGCGTGGTTTCAATTCCCATCAATATACTAAACCCCATCGAAGGAACGGCATTAGAGGCTGCTGAGGCGCTGAGTGATGACGAGGTATTGCGCACATTCGGCTTGTTCAGATTGGTTAATCCGCAGGCGCATATTCGCTTTGCTGGTGGGCGCACACGCATTTCGCACATTCAGGCGCGCGCCTTGCGCAGTGGAGTTAGTGCGGCTTTGGTGGGCGATTTGCTTACCACAATCGGATTTAATATTGAGCAGGATAAGAAATTGTTTAGTGATTGTGGGTTTGAGTATTGATTGTGAGCTATTGAGTTAATACTCCATAGGGGAGTTCCAAATCTCAACTATTGATAAATTTGGGGTTGCCTCTACAATATATCGAATTCACCCTTCTCTCCAACCTTTGCCACGCATCCGAATGGCAGTTGCAACGCAAAGCAACCATCAACGTCTGCCGCCCCAAATAAGCGGGCGGCAGCACGAATTACCCCCGCGTGCGTGATTATCAAGATATTTCCTTGTTCCTCACCGAGAGAGTCGATAAAATCTGAGACTCTAGCCTCAAGCTCAAGAAAGGACTCTCCTCCTTCGCACGACTCGTTGAGGTAGTCGGCAAACCATTGCTTGCCCTTTGGGCTGTCATATATGCTCTGCCAGCTGAGCCCTTCCCACTTGCCAAAGTTGAGCTCCATTAATCTATCGTCCTCTACAACAGTCTTATCGCCCCCCAAAAAACTTGCCAAAGTCCTGCATCGGAGCAATGGGCTGCTGTAAATTCGTGTGAAGTCCGTTTGTTGCAATTTGGCGGCAACTGCCGCCGCCGCCGCGGGGAAGTCGGGGGAGAGCGCCATATCACTCTGACCATAGCAGATGTCAGGTTCGACAACCGTGCTGGTGTGCCTGACTATATATAGTACACAGCCCATAGGTAGAATAGCATTTCGGTAAATTGTTGCAAAGCCCCGAGGGTATCTCCTGTGAATCCGCCTATTTTCAGATGCAGGTAGCGGCGGTAGCCAATGAGCAGAATGGTGGCTAACCCAACATAGACCAATGCAAAGAGCCAACCGAAATATAGTAGGGGGGTGATGCCAAAGAGGGTAGCAATACCAAGTGTGAGACCATCTATTCCCAGCCTCGTGTGTCCCGCCTTGCCCTCTGTGCTGCGAAGGTAGCGCGAGGTGCGCACCAGCAATACCGGAAAGAGTCGGCTCGCCGCCGCCGCCGCCACCAGAACCGGCAATAGAACATCAGTGGGAAGAGCTGCCAATGCTCCGTATTTAAGCGCAATAGAGAAAATCAGAGCCAGAACTCCATAAGTGCCCACACAACTATCTTTCATTATTCGCAGTATAGCTTCTCTGTCACGCCCTCCCCCGAATCCATCGAAGAGGTCGGCAAGGGCATCTTCGTGTAGCCCACCCGTCGCTAATGCCATTGCCGACATCGCCATCAGTAGCGCACAAGGAGCCGGGAAAAGTGCATCTCCCAATGCCCAGCAACCGTAGCCGATAACCCCAACAATAATCCCCACCAAGGGAAAGTAACCAAACGCTTGACTCAACTCTTGCTCGCCATACCTCACACTGTGGGGAGTGGGGATGCGGCTGTAGTAGCTCAGGGCGTTGAAAAATATGTTTAGTTGTTGTTTCATTTGCGGGTCTTACTGCGGTGGATAGCATTATCGCAATAATAGTTTTTCACCACTTAAGGTGTCTTTATCTCTTTATCGCTGTCTTGAATTTTTTTAGCCTCTTCCCAGTAGACATCCATCTCTTCGAGTGTCATATCCGTGAGTTTACGCCCTTGGGCAATGGTTTTGGATTCCAAGTAGTTGAATCTCTTTATAAATTTCCGGTTTGTGCGTTCGAGCGCCGTGTCTGGATTGATGCCCCAGAGTCGGGCGGCGTTGGTGAGCGAGAAGAATAGGTCGCCGAACTCAGCCTCGAGATTGTCGTGGTTGCCGGCAACTATCTCCACTTCTACCTCCGCAATCTCCTCTTTGACCTTAGCCCAGACATCTTCGCGTTTTTGCCAGTCGAACCCCACATTTGCGACCTTCTGCCCTATCCGATAAGCCTTGGGTAGAGCGGGCATACCCGTGGCAACGCCGCTCAATACACTTTTGTTGCCATCCTTCTCTTTGAGTTTGAGAGCCTCCCAGTTACGACTGACCTGTGCTGCATCCGATACTTCGGTGTCCGAAAAAACGTGCGGGTGGCGGTAGATGAGCTTTTCACTGATGGCATCAGCTACATCGGCAATGTCGAAATCTCCCGTTTCAGAGGCTATTTTGGAGTAGAAGACAATGTGAAGAAGCATATCACCGAGCTCCTTTTTTATCTCGTTCATATCGCCTGTCAGTATCGCATCGGTTAGCTCAAAGCACTCTTCTATCGTATTGTTTCTCAGTGACTCCATTGTCTGTTCTCTATCCCAAGGGCATTCGTTGCGCAATCTATCCATTATAAGGATAAGTCTTTGTAAGGCTTCGCTTTGTCTTTTCATAATCTTGTGTTGTCTTTCGCGCACTCTCAATATTCGAGATGGCGAACAAAGGTAAGGACTTTTTTAGAAATTATCGCGCAAGCACGAAAGCAAAAAAAACGTGCTGCTAAAGTCGTTGAAACTCACTTGCCGGCGCTATGTGACGGATGCTTCGGAGCAGATATTTTGCACGGAGAGTTCATTGTTTCCAAAAAATAGTCTACCTTTGTCTTGGTATCGGTTCTCGATGTTGTCCGCCGTGGCAATGGAGATTAAAAGGGAATCCTGTGAAAATCAGGGACTATCCCCGTAGCTGTAAGTTTTATTTGAGAGGAGTGTACTCACTTTTAAGCCACTGTCCCGAGAGGATGGGAAGGCTGCACTGCCCGAAACGAGTCAGAAGACCTGCCGCCTACCTTAAATACATTGGAGCTTTCGGGTGAAAGGCAACACAGAGAAGAGTCACAATAATCTCCCAATCAAGGAATCACAACTCGTCTTCGCGTCCCTTCTGCTGCTATGCTCCTATTTTTTACTAAGAATGGAGTTTATGAAAGGTTATCTTCACGTCTATACGGGCGATGGAAAGGGCAAGACAACATCAGCCCTTGGATTGGCACTACGGTCAGCAGGCAGCGGAAAGAGGGTCTTTTTCGCCCAATTTATCAAAGGACAGCTTTATAGCGAAATCAAGGCACTGGAGCGTTACTCCGACCTTGTTGTTACGCGGCAGTTCGGTTTGGGCTGCCTGCTGTTCAGCGAACCCGTTGCCGAGGATATTGAGGCGGCAAGAGAGGGGTTGCGAGAGACTGAGCGGGCAATGCTCTCGGGCGACTATCAACTTGTGGTTTTCGATGAAGCCAATATTGCGTTGCGCTACAAATTTTTCACCCTTGATGAGTTGATGGAGGTCATAAATCGACGCCCGCCCGGTGTCGAGGTTGTGGTGACAGGCAGAGACGCTCCGCCCCAACTTATCGAGGCAGCAGATCTAGTGACCCATATGCAGCAGGTGAAGCACTATTACCAGAGTGGCGTATCGGCGCGTTTGGGTATTGAGTATTGAAGGAAGGTTATTCCTGATTTATTGCATCATTCATCCCGCTGCGCGGGGCGGTGGGGGTTGCCAGATTTTCAGAGGCATAAAACCGGCTCAGCAAATGGCGGCTCAAATTTCTAATAATAAGCCATTTATAAAATACTCGCAAATGAAAAGAGATGCTTTTGTAATGTGGAGCGGTGGGAAGGATTGCTCATTGGCTCTCCACAATTTTTTGAAAGAGGCGAGTGGCACTGTCTCATATTTGGTGCACGTTGCCGGTTCGTGCTCGCAGGGGCATAAACTCCCTTTGCATTTGCTGAAGGCTCAGTCTCAGGCAATGGGAGTTCCATTAATTATCAGACATATCAACTCTTCGCACGAGGGGTTTGAACCGCACCTGAAGTCGGTGATAAGATCCCTAAAAAAGGAGGGTGTTAATGCCGGAATTTTCGGAGACATACATTTGCAGGAGCACAGAGATTGGATTGAACGCGTATGCAAGGAGGTTGAGGTGGAGGCTATCTTTCCATTGTGGGGGCGCAGGATGAGGGATTTGATGGATGAGTTTGTCGATAGCGGATTCCGTGCTCGGGTTGTCGCCGTCAAGGATGAGCGTGCTCCTCTGCACTGTTTGCTCGGACGGGAAGTAGACCAAGAGTTTGTGCGTGACATCGAGGCGATGGAGGGAGTTGATTTGTGTGGCGAAAACGGGGAATATCATACCTTTGTCTACGATTCGCCACTATATGACAAGTCGATAGATTTTTAATGTAACTTAGACGATGGAACAACATAATAGACGTCCGCCATTACTGCTCATATCGGCAATTATCCTGATTGTCTTTGGTATATACCTCTCTTTCGAGTATCATAAAAGGCAGCAGGATGATGAAGCGGGCAATTTGCGAATAGTATCGCTGATGCCCTCGCTCACTCAGAGTCTATACTATCTTGACGCCCAAAAGAGCCTTGTCGGTTGCACGAGTTACTGTCTGGCGGCTAAGGCAGACGATATTGAGTGTGTCTCTTCGGTGCTCAAACCCAACCTCGAGAAGATTGCAACCCTCCGCCCCAACCTTGTTTTGGCTTCGGGGATGACTCCACAGCGGGATGTCGAGACACTTCGTAAATTGGATGTAAGGGTGGAGCAATTTGACTCTCCGAAATCCTTCGAGCAGATATTAAGCGAATTTCTTCGACTGGGCGAGATGGTGGGCAGAGCCGAGCGGGCAAGAGAGATTATCGGGCAGACGCGCGCACACCTTCGCCTACTCGCACTGTCGGATACGATGCAGACTAAACCCAAGATATTTTTTCAAATCGGAGCCTCGCCCATCTACGCTGTCATACCCGGCACTTTTATGGATGACTATATCACCCTGTGCGGCGGTACGAATATAGCTCGGGAGTTGTCGAGCGGAATTGTCGGGCGCGAGTTTGTGGTTTCGCGTGACCCTGACTATATATTTATCGTAACAATGGGAATTGCGGCAGAGGAGCAGGCAAATCAGTGGCGGCAATTTGAGCAGATGAGTGCCGTCAAGAACGACAGAATCTATATTCTCGACTCGGACGTTGCCTGCTTACCCACCCCCGTAACCTTTGTTCAGACTTTGGAGATGATGCGGGAGGTGGTGCGATGACTAACAATGCGATGACGATTCTGCTGTTGGTGGTCATATTGTTGGCGACAGCGATGTTGTCGCTTACTATGGGTGAGTTGTCGTTCGCTCCCTCGGAGCTTTGGGCTATCTTGGACGGCGGCTCGTCAATGGAGCGCGGTATATTGGTGCACATACGCATTCCGCGAACAATGTTGGCTTTCGCCGTGGGGGGAAGTTTGAGTCTATGCGGAGTTATTTTGCAGGGTATCTATCGCAATCCGCTGGTGGAGCCATATACGTTGGGTATATCGGGAGGCGCTTGTTTTGGGATAACGTTGGCTATAATCACCGGAATGAACGCCGTGGGACGTTTCGTGATGCCGGCGATGGGTTTTGCGGGGGCTTTGGCGGCTATAGTTTTGGTCTACACGCTCAGCTTGGGGCGGGGGGTGGTCAGTGTGAGTAGGATGTTGCTCATAGGTGTGATGGTGAGTTTTATATGTTCGGCATTGGTTATGTTTTTGATGTCCGTAACGGCGGTGGAGAACATTCCGGGGATAGTGTTTTGGACGATGGGTTCGCTCAACGAGTCGGACGAGGTGATGGTCAATGGCATTGTCGTTCTCTCGCTCACGTTGCTTGCTCTCTCCTATCTCTTTGCCATACCGCTCAATGCACTGCGTATGGGTGAGTACAAGGCACGCCACTTGGGCATAAACACCGCGGTTGTGGTTAGGGTGCTCTTTGTTCTTACTTCGCTGCTCACGGGCAGTTGTATTGCAGTGGCGGGTGTTATCGGCTTTGTCGGGCTTATAATTCCTCATTTGGCGCGCCTGATGGTGGGGAGTGATTATAGGATGTTGTTGATAACCTCTTTCCTCGGTGGCAGCATATTTCTGATGATTTGCGATATGGCGGCACGATGGGTGATTGCCCCCAACGAGTTGCCAATCGGAGTGATAACCGGAATTTTTGGCGGTATCGCCTTTATTGTTATAATGAGACGGAAATGGATATGAGTTATTTGGAGATTAAAGATATGTCGTGCGGCTATCATAACGGTTTTTTTGTGAGCGATATTAATCTCTCCCTGCCCAAGGGTGCTTTCCTTGGCATAATTGGGCGAAACGGCTCGGGAAAGAGCACCTTTTTCAGAGGTATTGCTGCCGATTTGCCGCTCAGCGGCGGAGAGGTGGTGGTTGGGGGTGTCAATCTGGCGGGGGTTGGGTTGAGGGGGTTGGCGCGCCTGATTGCCGTTGTGCCACAGTTTACCGAGCTTAGTGGAGTGAGTGTTCAGGAGTACGTTTTGATGGGGCGTATTGCTCATCGCCGACCCTTTCAATTCTCCTACACAGAGGCGGACAGGGCTGTGGCGGCTAAATATATCGAGTTGATGGGTATTACTCATCTCAAGGATAAGCCGGTAACGGAGATTAGCGGCGGTGAGCAGCAGATGGCGGCGGTAGCCTGCGCGCTGACTCAACAGCCGACCTTGTTGCTCTTGGACGAACCTACCTCTCACTTGGATATCACCTATCAGGTGAGGATTATGAACCTCTTGGAGGAGCTTAGCCGGAGGGAGGGCATCACCATTATGATGATTGTGCACGATTTGAACCTCGCGGGAGAGTATTGCACCCATCTGATGCTGATGAGCGAGGGGAAGTCCCTTTGTCAGGGTGCGGCTACTGCGGTGCTCACCCGAGAAAATATCGAGAGGGCTTACCGGACGCGGGTGGAGGTGGGTGTAAATCCCGTGTCGAAGAGACCTTTTATCTTTCCGCTCTCCGGCAGGGTGACGGTATGAGCAATCCATTAATCAAAAAAAAATGACAATAACACTTATACGCCACGGCGAGACCATAGATAATCTTAATCGCATCTGTCAGGGACAAACCCACGGCATATTGACCGCCACGGGTATATCTCAAGCCCATAACGTAGCACGCCGCCTGTTGCACAACCACTATGAGTGTTGCTACACGAGCGACTTGGAACGTGCTCACCACACCGCCCGTATCATATGCTCGCAACTCGGCATCCCTCTTTTTCCCGATGCGAGGCTGCGCGAGAGGGGCTTGGGTAGATTGCAGGGGCAGCCTCTGCCCGTGGGTGAGAATGGATTTGGTGAGTGGGAGGGTTCAGAGAGACTCGAGGCTCTCAGGCTAAGAGTTGCGGACTTTGTGGCTGAGGTCAGCCGCCGCCACCACGAGCAGGTGTTGGTGGTCTCCCACGGTGTTACCTTGCGAATGATGGTAAACCTTTGTACCGGGGAGGAAAACTACCCACCGCCGATGGGCAACTGCTCGCTCTCGCAACTGCGGCTCGTCTCAGGCGATACCTTTGAACTAATCGAATATAACACCATCTAACAGAGTAAATCAAAACAGGGCACGCCTACTCAAGGAGTAGACTCTGCCCGCAAGATAGATATTTTTTTGAACAAATGACCAATTTTAATACCAAGTAATTATGAGACTAAGATTATTTTCCGGCATCATTGCCCTTGCTCTTCCTCTTGTGCTTCAAGCCTCGGAGCTTGACAAAGTGGACTCAACAAAAGTTTATAGAATAGACCCTGCGATGGTTGCTGCCAGCAGGATGCAACTGCCTTTGAAGAACATTCCTCAAAAGGTCGAAATAATAGACAAATCGCTTTTGGAGTCTGCTCCTCACGAAAACTTGGGCGAGATTCTAAAACGCACAATCAATCTCGATATTATCCAGTACCCGGGAGCTTTGACCACCGTCGGGATGCGGGGCTTCTCGCCAACGGCACACTCGCGCAACTACACCCTGCTCCTAATCGATGGTCAGCCTGCCGGCACGAACAATTTGACGACCATACCAACTGACTTTATCGAGAGGGTCGAGGTTGTCAAAGGTCCCTACTCGCTCCTCTACGGCTCGGACGCTATGGGCGGAGTTATCAACGTCATCACCAAGCGAAGTTCGGCAGCCACTGCCGTAAATGTGGGTCTGAGCGGCGGTAGCTTTGCCCAGACCAACTACACAGGGTTCGTATCGGGGGCGATAGCTCCCAAGCTCCTCTTGGCAATGGGCTTTTCGCTCAAAAGTCAGGATGCAGACTACCGCATCGGCTCTAAAAACCTGCTCGAGCTATCCAATGTCGAAAAGTTGATTTTGGACGAGAAATCCTATGGCGATATTATGACTCATACGAAGTATCGAATCAACGACTTCAACGGCAAATTAGAGTATATCATTAACAATCGCTGGAGTGCGCAGCTCTACTCCTCGGCAACTCTTGCCAACGATGTTCAGACACCGGGCAACTATTGGCACAGTTACGGAATGTCCAAAAAGGATATTACTCGATTTGCAAACTACCTCCAAATCAACAATATCACTGCCAATAACGAGCTCAATATTGCCCCTTATCTTACCATTCAGCAGGATGCCAACTACGACAGCAAAAAGGCTGATGCCGCTTTTATCAACTCGCGTGAGACGATTCGTGGTTGTGGTGTCAAGGTTGGTAATACCCACACTTGGGGCAACCTCAAGTGGCTATTGGGTGTGGATTTGGATAGCTACGATGTCACCTCTAAACGCTATTCCGAGAAATTTACGCCAACCGCACCCTACCGTCCCGATAATAGTAGACTGTCCGTGTCTGGATTTACCCAACTCGCCTACAATCTGCGCAACCTCTCGCTCAATGGTGGGGTTAGGTATGATGCCATTCAATATACCTTGCAGGCAAGTTCTCTGCTTGGCAGTGAGAAGAGAAGCGAATTTTATTCACACCTAAGTCCCTCGCTGGGAGTGCGCTACTATCCGCTGCCCGAGCTTTCGCTCCACGGTAGTCTCGGCAGTGCCTTCTATGTTCCGGATGCCTACAAGACGGCGGGTTCATATATGATTGGCAAGGTGAAGTATGTGGGAAACAAGGATTTGAAGCCCGAAAAGACAACCTCTTTCGATGTGGGAGTAAGCTACTCCACGGGCGGGTTGTTGAGTATGGATTTGACCTACTTCCAAAACTTCTACAGCGATAAAATCATCAACGACAACAGCGAGAAGGGCGTTACCACGTATAAAAATGCGGGCAAGGGGCAGATGAGCGGTCTGGAATTTATGCTCTCGTGGGACGTGGCGCGCCTGTGGACGCGCTCCTATATACTCAAGCTCTACACCGGAGTAACATATATGCTCAAAAACGATTTTGAGGATGTCTCTCCCTCGAAACCGACCATCACCAAGAAGTCGTTGTATACTCGGGATGCCACGGCAAACGTCTCCTTGGTTTTCAATAACACCACCGGTTTCGAGGCGCGCCTGAGCGGACGTTATATCGGCAGCAGACTCGAGAACGACTGGATGGTGTGGGGCAACCTGCGCCCGGCAATCAAACCGGATGACTATTATGCCGAAGGTGGTTACACGACAAAAGACCAAATTTTGAGGCACTCTGCCCACATAGTTGTGGATTTCTCCTCCTACTACACCTTCAAGAATAGGTACAAAGTGGGTATTTCGGTGTCGAACCTACTCGATGAGAACTACACCGAGAAGGATGGCTACAATATGCCGGGCAGGAGTGTGATGGGGCATTTCGTATTTCAGTTGTGAGATAGATGGGCGAGATAATATTCATCACCGGCGGACAACGCTCGGGTAAGAGCAGTTACGCTCAGAGTTTAGCAGAGGGCTTTTCGCAAAGCCCTCTCTATTTAGCCACAGCCCGCCGATGGGATGCCGACTTCGAGCAACGTATCGAAAGACACCGCCGTGACCGCGGCAATCAGTGGCGAACCATCGAAGAACCCAAGGAGTTGAGCCGACTGTCACTTTCCGGCGAAACTGTTCTTCTGGATTGCGTCACCCTGTGGCTCACCAATATATACCACGATAGCGGTTACCGTCTCCAAGAGTCGCTTGACTACGCTCGGCAGGAGTGGGAGAGTTTTATCAACCAAGATTTCAGGCTCATTGTGGTGAGTAACGAAATAGGTATGGCGTTGCACGCTCCCCAGATGAGCGCGCGCCACTTTGCCGACCTACAAGGGTGGGTGAACCAATTCATAGCTGCCCGTTCAACAATCGCTTACCTGATGATTAGTGGTATTCCGGTAAAAATTAAATGATTATGAATTTAGAACAGAGACTTCGACATAAACTTGCCACGCGCACAAAGCCTGTTGGCTCATTGGGGCGGCTGGAGGATATAGCCCTTCGCATAGGTCTAATTCAGCAGAGCACCGTGCCCGAGCTTCATAACCCTGCCATCATCCTCTTTGCTGCCGACCACGGCATTGCCTGCGAGGGTGTAAGCTCCTGCCCAAGGGAGATTACCCACCAAATGGTGTTAAACTTTGTGGCGGGAGGCGGTGGCATTAACGTCTTGGCGCGGCAACACGGGATTCGGCTGAGTGTGGTGGATGCCGGTGTAGATTTCGACTTCGAGGGGCTATCCGGCGTTGTCGATGCCAAAGTTGCCCGTGGCAGCAATAATATGTTGTATGAACCGGCAATGACCATCGAGCAGTGCGAGCGGGCGATGGAGTGGGGTAGGCAGATGGTGGAGACGGAGTTCGAGCGCGGCTGCAACGTCATCGGATTCGGAGAGATGGGCATCGGCAACAGCTCGCCTGCCGCCTTGTTATTACATAAATACTCGGGCATAGCGCTTGAGGATTGTGTGGGCAGGGGTGCAGGATTGAGTGATAGCGGGTTGGAGCGCAAGTACTCTGTTCTGAAGAGCGTTGCCCGAAGGTACGATGTGCGAGAGCCGTTGCAGATACTCGCCACATTCGGCGGGTTGGAGATAGCGATGATCTGCGGCGGTGTCTTACAGGCAAGAAGGCGCAATATGGTCATCATAGCAGATGGCTTCATTGCCACCTCGGGTTTTGTTGCGGCGCACAGTATGGAACCGGATATATTGGACAACACTCTTTTCAGCCACCTCTCGCACGAGAAGGGGCACAGAGCAATGCTAGACTACTTGGGAGTAGAGGCTATATTGCAGTTAGACCTCCGCTTGGGCGAGGGTACGGGCGTGGCGTTGGCATACCCCATTATACGGTCGGCAACGCTGTTGATCAATCAAATGGCTAGTTTCGAGAGTGCCGCCGTGGCAGAGACAGCCATATGATGTAGTATGGTCGATGCGGAGCAGGTAAACTCGCCCCCATTCATCTATCAACTCGGCTTTAAGCAATTTGGATTTTAGACGACTCTTTCACTCAATTTCAGCGTTGTGCCCACCCAGTAACAATCAAACTTGTTTGAATTGCCGAATGGCGCAGAATCTATTCGATAATATCCAAATTGTTTGAATCCGAGTTAATAAAAACCGAACCTCCACCCCCTGCAAATTTGCCCAAAATATCTAAAATGTAGAGTTTTACAAAAATTTCATAGAAAAATTATAATCGAGCGATATTTGTATATGTTTCTCATTAACAGCACTGTAATTCGCCCTGCATTTGCGAAAACGTAATTCTTTGTGTCTAACTTCGTATAAGATTAGGAATATCGGAATAATATATCTACCTTTGCCCACAAGTAAACAATCGGGTTTATTCTGAGAATCTATTTTGTGCGTGTAATTTTCCGCCGTCTTCGGGCGGAATAGTCCATCCCAAAACGACATCATTATCTGCTCCTTTGTTTGGAGTAGCCGGTTATGGGATTCTCTTTAAGGCTAACGCATTTAATTATAGTTATGAAATCATTTTTTATCGGAGGACTTGAGGTTCGCCTACCTGTCATTCAGGGAGGGATGGGTGTTGGCGTATCACTGTCGGGACTCGCCTCGGCTGTGGCTAACGAGGGGGGAGTCGGAGTTATCTCTTGCGCGGGAATGGGGCTGCTATACCGCGAAAAGGCGGGCGACTACTTGCGTAACTGCATCTTTGGGCTCAAGGAAGAGCTCAGAAAAGCTCGCGAAAAATCTAAAGGGGTTATCGGCGTAAATATTATGGTTGCACTTTCGAACTACGCAGATATGGTTCGTACAGCTATCGCTGAAAAGTGTGATGTTATCTTTGCCGGAGCGGGGCTGCCTTTGGATTTACCCTCGTATCTAGACAAGGAGAGCACCACGCGTCTCGTACCAATCGTATCATCGGCACGGGCGGCAAGGGTTATCTGCGACAAGTGGGATAGCGCGTATGGTTATTTGCCGGATGCTATTGTGGTGGAGGGTCCCAAGGCGGGAGGACACCTTGGCTTCAAACGTAACCAGATTGAGGACGAAAACTTTTCGTTGGAACATATTATCCCCGAGGTGGTTGCCGTTGCAGCAACATACAGAGAGCGTAAGGTCATTCCTGTCATTGCCGCAGGTGGTATTATGACGGGTGAGGATATTATGAAGTTTATTGAGCTTGGGGCGTCGGGTGTGCAAATGGGTAGTATATTTGTGCCGACTGACGAGTGCGATGCTTCTATTGAGTTCAAGCAGGCTTACATCAACTCCTCGGCACAGGATGTGGTAATTATCGACAGTCCTGTGGGTATGCCGGGAAGGGCTTTCGACGGCGAGTTCATCCGAAGGGTTAGGGCGGGGCTGACCAAACCGAAGGGGTGTCCGTTCCACTGCATTAAAACTTGCGACTACACCAAAAGCCCCTATTGTATCATCAAGGCACTATACAATGCCGCCAAGGGTAATACCGACAAAGGGTATGTCTTTGCAGGAGCACGTGCCTACCTATCACAGAAAATCAGCAGCGTGAACGAAGTAATTTCACGGCTCAAGACTGAGTATAATCTCTGTGAAAAATAACAAACCATATGACATTTAAGGAACTTAATATTTCTGAGCCCGTTATGCGGGCTTTAGAGGAGAAGAATTACGACACACCAACACCTATTCAGCAGCAGGCAATTCCTGTGGCATTGCAAGGAAGAGATATGCTCGGCATAGCGCAGACCGGTACGGGAAAGACGGCAGCATTTGCGATTCCCATTATCGAACATCTGGCGAGCAACCTGTCTCAAAACAGAAAAGATAAACGCCACATACGAGCACTTGTACTAACTCCCACGCGTGAGCTTGCCATCCAGATTGAGGAGGCATTTGCCTGCTACGGAAAATACACGGGGTTGAAACACACCGTTATTTTCGGTGGAGTGAAACAGAAGCCACAGACCGATAGCCTCAACCGAGGCACTGATATATTGATAGCGACGCCCGGTAGACTATTAGACTTGATATCCCAGGGGTTTATACATCTCGATACTTTGACTCACTTTGTTTTGGACGAAGCAGACCGTATGTTGGATATGGGTTTTATCCACGACATCCGACGACTTTTACCGATGTTGCCTAAAAATAAACAGACGATGCTCTTTTCGGCAACAATGCCCACAGAGATTGTTTCCATATCCAAGAGTCTCTTGGATAGACCCGCAAGGGTGGAGGTTGCGCCGGTGGCTTCGGTGGTTGATGCTATCGAACAGCACGTCTACTTTGTGGAGAAACCGCAGAAGATAGAGCTTTTGGTGAGTGTGTTGGACGAGCAGAGCGATAAGTCGATACTTATTTTTTCGCGCACCAAGCACGGTGCGGATAAGATAGCACGGATACTTAATAAGAGACATATCGGTTGTGAGGCTATCCACGGCAACAAGTCGCAGAATGCGCGTCAGAGCGCGCTCAGCAACTTCAAGTCAGGCAAGACACGCATTATTGTGGCTACTGATATTGCGGCTCGCGGCATTGATATACAAAACCTTGGCGTGGTCATTAACTTTGATTTGCCGGATGTTGCCGAGACCTATGTTCACCGAATTGGACGCACCGGACGTGCCGGTAGGAGTGGTGTGGCGTTCACATTCTGTTCGCAGGACGAGCACACAATGGTGCGCGACATTCAACAATTAATGGGTAAGAAACTTAATACGGTATTGATACCGGCATAGGACAATAGAATGGCACAACGGATAACCACAGGAAAACGCGACCGCGAGAAGCTCAAGGAGCAGAAACGCAAAGAGAAACAACACCGTAAGGAGGAGCGTCAGAGTGGCGGAGTGAGCACCTTTGAGGATATGATAGCTTATGTGGATGAGAATGGGATGCTATGCTCGAAACCACCGGAACGGAGCAAGCGCGAGATTGACGCTTCGGAGATAGCCGTATCGGTTCCCAAGCAGGAGGATATTGAGGTTGTGCCGCTCAACGGGCGGGTAGAGCACTTTAACTCATCCAAGGGTTACGGTTTTGTGAAGGATTTGGGCAGTAGCGAGAAATATTTTTTCCACATCACTGCCGCTCCTGCCTCCATTACCGAGGGAGACAAGGTAACATTTGAACTTGAACGCGGTACGCGCGGAATGAACGCGGTACGGATTTCAATATTAACAAACAAACAATAATTAAACAAACAAGATGAACATTTTTGTTTCACATCTGAGCTGGGGCACTAAAAGTGACAGTTTGCAGGCACTATTTGAACAATATGGCGAGGTAAGCTCGGCAAATGTGGTTACCGACCGCGAAACAGGTCGTTCACGCGGCTTCGGCTTTGTGGAGATGCCAAACGAGGCTGAGGGCGAAGCGGCAATCAATGCGCTTAACGAGACTGAGTTTGAGGGAAGAACAATCAACGTGAACGTTGCACGTCCTAAGACGGAGCGTACTGACGGCGGCTCACGCGGTGGCTACGGTGGTGGCTCGCGCGGTGGTGAAAGAGACGGATATCGTAGAAGATTCTAAGGTTCCTTCCGCCTTTGCGTATATTATGCCCCTGCCACTCAACATCGAGAGGCAGGGGCATCTTTATTTGTAGTTATATAGCGCGTTTTGCCGTAAAGAGTTGTTCCGATATCAGATTATGAGAGGGCTTCTAAAAATCCCAGAACAACAACGGAGTATTCCTCTGAACAACACCAAGATGATGATTTACTGGTTTTTAGAAGTCTCCTATGATAATCCGCTCTTATTCACCTCTTCTAACGTAGTGGGGTTGGTTGGCCACACTGCCGCTAGCTGCTTCACTTCCCCCCTTGTGCCCGTTTAAGCAGAGTGCTCTTAAACTTCTCGTCCGCCACAAACATTTTTGCCGCCTTGTCTGCCGAGAGTGCCTTCGACACCTCCTCTGCATACTTTGCAATAATTCGAATTTCGGCATCGTTGAGTTTTATGAGCGACTCTATCTCTGCCTCTGTTGCCACATTCTCCTCAATTTTTTTGTAGAGAACGCGTTTGTCGTGAACTATTTTCATACGTTCTCCCCAGTATCTGTTATAGAGTGGCCAAAATTTTTCGGACTCGGTGGGCGTAAGTTTCAGAAAATCTGTCATAAAGGCGATTTTCATAGATTGAATCTCCTCTGACATACGCTGCCCGCCGCCACCGCCGCGGTTTTGTGCATTACTTGCAGTCGTTAAGACAAATAATAATGCTAAAATTGTTACTATCTTTTTCATTATTCCTCTGATGTTAAGTCGTAGCCGTGTAAATCCAAGTAGTTGTATGCCGCCTCGGCAAAGAGTTCGCTGCTGAGTTCGTCAGCCTCGTTGGCTGCGAGAATCTCGTCCAGCTGAATGTCGTAGAGCGAAACCAAATAGAGGTTGTCTTGCTCTATTTCACTGTTAAGCGCCTTATGACCAGTGAAATAATAGCCTGTAACTGCTATCATCACCATTGCCGCAAAGGAGGCTGCAAAGGCAGTCAGACTGCGAAACGTTGCCCAGCGCGTTGGTTTTTCTGTTGTGGCAGCCGTAACAACTCGCTCGTTGAGCTGTGCAAAATAGCCATCCGGAACGCGAAAACCGGCGCGGTGGTCTCTTGGTATCTCTTCTATGTTTTTCATTTCACAACTTTGATGCCTTTTGTTAATAAAAGTTTAATCTCGCTCCAAAAAATTTTCCATTTTCAATTGCTCTTCAATCTTTTGGACAGCGTGGTGGTATGATGCTTTGAGTGCTCCTACGGAAGTATCCAATATCTCGGACATCTCTTGATAGGGCACCTCGTCATAGTATCTGAGGTTGAAAACCAGTCGCTGTTTAGTGGGTAGACGCAGTACGGCGCGGTTGAGGGCATCTGTGAGTGTGTTGCCGTCCGAGAGACCCTCTTCCTGAATTAGCGCGTCCAACTGGTGCGAAACGTCACTTTCGGACACTATGAACCCCCTCTTTTTGCTGCGTAGTGTACTCAACGCCTCGTTCACGGCAATTTTATAAATCCACGTATAAAGCCCCGATTCACCTCTGAAAGTTGGTAGCGCGCTCCAAAGTTTTATTAGTACATTTTGGATAATATCGTCCGTATCGTGGTGGCTGATAACCATTTTGCGTACCACCCAATAGAGCCGCTGCGAATACTTCTCCACAAGAAGCGAAAAGGCGCGCTCCCGCGAACCTTCATCTTCGGTCGAGGCGTACATCTCTAATAGCTCTTTGTCGGAAAGGTCTCTGTTCACAATTTTTAGATGTAAGAATTAGGCAAAAGTAACATTTTTTTCAAAATATATTTCGCCGAACGGCAAAAATAATTAACTTTGCTGTCATTTGCGATGACTTAAATTTAACTATTAAACAAATAACTATGAGAGTAGAACCAAGAATTGTGTCGCCTGCCGAGGCGGTAAAGGTCGTAAAGAGCGGCGACCACATCCATTTTAGCTCCGTGGCTTCGGCTCCGGCGTGCCTCATTAAAGCACTTATGGCGCGCGGTGATGCGGGCGAATTGAAGGATGTGCATATTCACCACCTCCACACAGAGGGTGCAGCACCTTACGGAGAAGCGCGTTATGAGGGCATCTTCCAAGCCGACCAATTTTTCGTAGGCGGCAACCTCCGCAAACACACCCAAGGCGGATTTGCAGACTACATCCCCGTATTCCTGAGCGAGACACAAAAGTTATACCGTTGTGGTGCACTGCCAATCAACGTTGCGATGATTCAGGTCTCGCCTCCCGATAAGCACGGATTTGTATCGCTCGGAACTTCCGTTGATGCTACCTTGGCGGCTGTCGAATGCGCTGACCACGTCATTGCCGTTATCAACAAATATGTGCCACGTTCATTTGGCGATGCAATGATTCCTACCTCTATGATTGATATTTGGTGTGTGGATGATGAGCCGTTGGAAGAGGCGCATTTCTCTACCCCGACTGATGTCGAGGTGTTGATTGGTAATAACTGTGCGGCTCTTATCGAGGACGGAGCTTGTCTGCAGATGGGTATTGGTGCAATCCCTAACGCGGTGCTTGCACAGCTCGGTAACCACAAAAACCTTGGTATTCACACTGAGATGTTTGCCGACGGTGTTCTCCCACTGGTGGAGTCAGGCGTTATCAACGGTATGAACAAGGGCATTGACCGTGGCAAGATGGTTTCGACCTTCTTGATGGGTTCACAAAAGGTTTACGACTTTATTGATGATAACCCAATGGTACGTATGATGGATGTGGGTTATACTAACGACCCATTTATAATTGCTAAGAATGAGAAGGTGACGGCTATCAACTCTGCACTGCAGGTGGATATTACAGGTCAAGTTTGTGCCGACTCACTCGGAACAACTCACTATTCGGGCGTTGGTGGTCAGGTAGACTTCATCTATGGTGCATCACTCAGTAAAGGCGGCAAGGCGATTATTGCTATGCCTGCCGTAACCAACAAAGGTGTATCTAAGATTGCTCCAACACTAAATCTTGGTGCGGGCGTGGTTACAACTCGTGCCCATATGCACTACTTCGTAACTGAGTTTGGTGCTGTGGATTTGTACGGAAAAACTTTGCAGGAGCGTGCGCGCTTGGTGATTTCGGTTGCTGCGCCCGAGCACCGCGAGGCTTTGGACAAGGCGGCGTTCGAGCGTTTCGGCTCTCACCACCACTACGTTAAGGGTTATATGAAATAGTAGACGGCATAAAAAAAGCGGAGCAAAACTCCGCTTTTTCTATACCTATCGGATTCGCTCATATGAGCGTAAGAGCGCAATGTCGCGCACAACTCCCTTATAGGCAAGCCACGTCAGCACTAGCGAAAGGGCGGGGAAGAGAAGGGTAACCGAATATTTGACGGCAGCGTAGGGCTGCGTAGATGCAATGCCTTGTAATTTATAGATATACATTCCCTCGAAGAGTAATATTCCCAAGAGGAGTATTGCCAAAACAAAGCAGAGACGTACCTGTAGCCAGTGTCTTTTGAAAAGCAAGATATTGACAAGAGATAGTGCGGCGGTGGCAAACACAAGTAATGTTAGGTAGATAAGTTCGGTGTGTTGTGCCGAGTCGATGTAGAGCCCCCATACATTGAGTTCCAGTGTGCTTTGGGAGATAGTTGAGGTTTTTGTGATTGTTCCGTCTGCGGCAGTTTCCAACTCAACACCGGGTGTCGAGGCTGTGTAGTCCATCGTTGCCAATGGCAGAAAAAGCATTACGGTCGTAAGGATCGTAACTGCAAAGAGGTAGATGGTTTGTTTGCGCTGAAGCATATTTTTTATGGGAGATTATGTTAATTACCCGCAAAGATAGTAAATTAAAACGAGACTACGAACAGAGAGGAATTGTTAAATTGATATAGATTTATTATCTTTGCAAAAAAGCTGTTGTGAATTGTCCAAGATGCAGGAGCGCGAATTATTGCAAAGATGGCATAGTAAAGGGTCGTCAGCGATATAGGTGTAGTGTTTGTAAATATCATTACACTGTTGAAAAGAAGTCTGATGTAAAGTATGCGGATACTAAACGTTTGGCATTGTCAATGTACTTAGAAGGCTTGGGTTTTCGAGCCATCGGCAGAATACTAAACATAAACCATGTTACTGTTTATTACTGGATTAAAGAGTGGGGTTCTCGTGTAGAATTGCCTGTAAATGAGCAAAGTGCATCCATTGTTGAGCTTGATGAGTTGCATACATATTTACTGTCAAAAAAACTACTGTTGGATATGGATTGCTGTTGATACACTTGCAAAACGGTTTATCTCTTTTGTCTGCGGAGACCGCTCCACAAAGACAGGGTTAATGTTATGGGATGGACTACGGAATATAGATGTAGGTACATAGTCGCCCCTTAAAAGCCATTCAACACGCTGATTTATTGTAAATTAATAGTAATTATTTTTGGATTAGTCTGCAATTTTTCGTATCTTTGTGTTATAAACCTTGCAAAATTGAGCTATGTTACCACGCCCCAAAGATACTCTGCAAAGCAGCCTTTTCTTCGACCTTAGAAGCACCTTAAACCACCGCCACCCGCTCTTCCAACTCGCCAACAAAATCGACTGGGCGATGTTTGAGCGAGAGTTTTCGCCACTCTACTCACCGGATAAAGGAGTCGAAGCAAAGCCAATACGACTGATGGTTGGATTGCTGATACTAAAACATATACGCAATGTTTCGGACGAAAGTGTTGTAGAGCAGTGGAGCGAAAATGTATATTATCAATACTTCTGTGGAGGTACTGAATTTGTCGCGGCACAACCTATTGATGCGAGTAGTTTAGTGCATTTTCGCCACAGAATTGGCGAGGCTGGGTTTGAGTTGATTTTGGCAGAGAGTATCCGCGTGAATGATGATGTAGATTTCGACAAGCCGCAAGTTGTTTTTGTAGACACGACTGTACAAGAGAAGAACATAACATATCCCACTGATGCTAAGTTACATAAGAAGATAGTTGAGAATTGCAGAGGTATAGCTGCAAAATCGGGTGTTACCCTTCGTCAGAGTTATGCTCGGGTTGTCAAGGCGTTGAATAGAGATATCCGTTTTAATAAAAAGCAGAGCAAGGCAGCTCGCCGTAAGCTCAAGTGCATAGCAGGGCGATTGGTCAGGGAGTTAGATAGAGAGTTGCCTTTGGAATCATTACACAGAGAGCAGATAGATTTGTATAAGAGAGTTTTATCTCAGACTAAAGATAGTAAGAACAAGGTATATTCATTGCACGAGCCTAGTGTTTGTTGCATCTCTAAGGGTAAGGAGCACGAGAAATGGGAGTTTGGGAACAAGGTTTCTGTGGCGTACAATGAAGATGGATTGATAGTTGGGGCGTTGTCGTTTCGTAATGAGTATGATGGGCACACACTTTTGCCTGCTATTGAGCAGGTTGTACGATTGAATCATCGCCCTATAAAGATTGTTCCGTGCGACAGGGGTTACAAGGGTGTTTCACAGGTTTTGGGTATTCCTGTTTTGATACCGAGCAATGGTAAGGGCTGTAAGAGTGAGTATGAGCGAAAGAAGCTGAAGAAGTTGTTCGCGCAAAGAGCAGGTATAGAACCAATTAATGGGCACTTAAAGAGTGACCACCGGATGGGTCGTAACTTTTACAAAGGTATATTTGGTGATAATATCAATTCTATGCTCGCCGCCGCCGCATTCAACTTCAAAAGAGCTATGAATGTTCTTTTGGACTATATTTTACGATGGATATTACAGCTATTTGAACAAAATATCTCCATAAAACTCCAAAACTAAAAGAACCCTGAAAACGAAAATGCCCCTTTTAAGGCACGACTACATATTGTTCAGATCATTGGAAAAGTTATTGCGAATTTATTACTGCCGAAAAACACATACAATCAAAAGCTCAAACATTTACAGTAGAGGGATATAACAGTAGAATTAGGCATTATTTAGCTCGCTTCAAACGTAAAGGAAAATGTTACAGCAAAGCTGTACATTATGATAGAAAAATCCTTGAAACTACTATTTCTAAAACTTAATGGGGAGCTATCAATACTAATTTAACAATACTAAAAGAGAGTTAAATCGAACTATCATAATATTTTGTTTGCCCAACTTTGTCGAGATTTTATTTCTATTTTTCCAGTCGCATCACAAGCACGTATCGCTATCGCAAAAACGCACAGAATTGAGTCTGTGCAAATCATTCTATCGCTTTAATCGTTTTCGTAAGTCAGCTACTGCCGTAGAGTATAAACTCAAAACGGGTTAGGAATAGTTCCGCTACTTTTCAAGTGGTGGAACTATCGCCTTTTTTGAATAAACGCAGAGGGGTTAAGCAGCTGAATATAAGTTCAAATATAGGATAATATCATTACACTCACATCACAATTCGCATATAATTTGTTTGGCAATTTTAATCACTAATAGTGTTGTGATGTAACGGATGATTTAGCCTATATTTGACTTATATATCAGATAATTAACTCGAAGTTGCGAAAGCGATAGTTCCACCACTTGAAAAGAGGGAGCATCGTTTGCAACTTATTTTTGTATATGACCATTGATTTATACAGACACATATGTCGGCAGTGATGGTGATGGACTCCGCCTGACTCTGTCGGCTTAAACTTTAGACTCGGAGTCCGATTTAACTCTTATTTGTTACGATGAATTTTACTTATCTAACCCGAACAGCTGTCATCACATTGACCTTGGCTTTTGGAGTGTTGCAACCGACAACGCTTCGTGCAGGCAATAGTGAGACTAGCTATCTTAATTTGCAACAAAAAAACATCACCGTAGCTGTGAAGGTAACAGATGTAACGGATATGCCCATTGTGGGTGCAACTGTTTTTCTTGAGTCCAACACACGCATCAGTGCCGCAACCGATGTTCAGGGGATTGCGGTTCTGAGGAACGTACCTGAGGAGGGGACGCTCGAAATCTCATTTTTGGGGATGGTAACTCAAAAAATCAAAATTAACGGACGTGCCCAGATTCACGTCACCTTGAAAGAGGATGTCAAAGCCATAGATGAGGTGGTGGTTGTCGGTTACGGCAAACAGAAGCGCAGCGGGATGGTATCCTCGGTGAACACGGTGACCTCGAAAGAGATTAGGCTACCCACTCGTAATCTCACCAATAATCTCGCAGGTCAGCTTGCCGGTCTTATAGCTATTCAGCGTTCGGGCGAACCGGGCGAGGACGATGCCTCCTTTTGGATTCGCGGAGTCAGCACCTTTAGAGGCGGCACGGCTCCTCTTGTTCTTGTGGATGGCGTACCTCGTCGAATGCAGGATATTGAGCCGGACGAGATAGACACATTTTCGCTCTTGAAGGATGCTGCTGCCACGGCTGTCTACGGCGCTGAGGGGGCGAACGGCGTTATTCTTATAACGACAAAACGCGGGCGCGTGGAGCGCCCCAAAATATCGTTCAGTGCCGAGCACAGCATTGTTACGCCGACCCGTCTTCCCGGATTCCTCGGCTCTGTGGAGTTTATGAACGCATATAATGAGGCATTGTGGAATGAAGGCTCACCCGACATTTGGACACAGGAGTATATATCTCGATTCGACAAAAACAGTCCCGACCGGGATAGCGACCTATATCCCAACGTGAATTGGTTAGACCTTCTCAACAAGACCACCAGCTCCACACGAGCCACAGTTAGTTTCCAAGGGGGAACAGAGAAAGCTCGATACTTCGTGGGCACATCTTACTATACCGAGAGCGGTATCTTCAAAAAAAATAGGCAGGCGGAGTACAACAACAATATCGGTCTTGACCGTTTTGGTCTCCGCTCCAACATTGACCTAAATGTCTCCAACACGACCCTTCTTTCGCTGGATGTAAACAGCACATATACCGAACTTAACTCTACAGGATTTCCCAGCGCATACATCTTCAGACAAATGCTTACGACGTGTCCGAACCTCTTTCCGATGGTCTATTCGGACGGTACACTGGCAGGACACCCCCAAGGTAAGGACGAGAGCCGTCAGAATCCGTACAATATGCTTATGAATTCGGGATACCAGAAGGAGTGGCGTGTAAATCTTCAAACTAAAATAGCTCTCACTCAGCAGTTGAAGTTCATCACCGAAGGGCTGAATGCGAGGATAAACGTAGCCTTCGATGCCAATGTTGATTTCAACACAGAGCGTATGAAGAATCCGATAGAGTATAATGCCACCGGTCGAGATGACAATGGAAAGCTTATATACACCAATGTTAACCCCAATGGTACGGACAACTTAAGTATGACCACAGGAGCTTCTGCATCTAAGAATATCTACATTGATGCCTCTCTGAACTATAATCGGACATTCAACGAAAATCACGATGTAACTGCAATGTTTCTGTATATGCAAAAAGACAGACAAGTTCACAGCACCCCTCTGGCATACAGAAAGCAGAGTTTGGTTGGTCGGATAACATACTCTTACAAATCACGTTATAACTTCGAGGGTAACTTCGGATATACAGGTTCCGAAAATTTTGCCGCAGGTCACCGTTTCGGTCTCTTTCCGGCGGTGGGGGTGAGTTGGTATCTGTCGAATGAAAAATTCTACTCGGGCAAAGTTAAAGATATCCTCTCCAAGCTCAAATTCCGAGTCTCATACGGTCTTACGGGTAACGATGCCACCGGCGGTGCTCGCTTTCTATTCCGCGGAACGATCGATCAGCGCGCTACACCATACTCTTTGGGTTGGACTGATACGAACCTTCTAAACAGTTTAAGTGGTATCAGAGAGTCTCAGTTCGCGGCACCTAATCTCACGTGGGAAATCGAAACCAAGAGAAACTACGGTATCGACATTGGTATGTTCAACGGCAAATTAGATTTAGCGATAGACTATTTCGACAACCTTCGTGAGGACATTCTGTTGCGACGTCAGACGATCCCCAAGGTAACCGGTTTCGTTCAGATGCCTTGGCAAAACTTCGGCAGGGTGCAAAATAGAGGTTTTGATGCTTCGCTAGTCTATAATCAAACCTTTGGAGCTGTTCGCTTGGGATTTCGTGCCAACGTAACCTACGCACGCAACAAAATTCTCGAAATAGACGAAGTGCCGCCCAGATACGAATGGATGGCACGAACAGGCACGCGTATTGGTGAGCGATATTTGCTTCAGGCTGACGGGTTCTATCGTTACGAAGATTTCGATATTACAGGTGAGGGGTTGGCGCGCAGGTTTACATTAAAAGAGGGTGTTGTCCGCTCATCTTACAACGCCAATATTCGTCCGGGCGACCTCAAATATAAAGACTTGAACGGAAGCGGCGTAATTGAGAACTACGACCATGCCTTCGGTGGAGCCCCCCCTAATCCGGAGTTGGTATACGGCTTCGGCATTAACGTTGAATACAAAGGATTCTATGCCGGGGTATTCTTCCAAGGCGCGGGTAGTACATCAACCGTTCTCGGGGGTTACTTTGACGCCGGTTTTTTCCCATTTAGTCGGAGTTATACACAATCCTCTCTTCGATCATTTGCAACAGACCGTTGGTCTGACCGCGGAGCTAACGGCACAGTGGTCGAACCCCGTTGGGATGCCCTCTACCCCCGATTGAGTACAATGGGGAACGAGAACAATTCCCGCCTATCTACCCACTATTTGCGTGATGCAAGTTTCATACGTCTCAAGAATGCCCAAGTCGGCTACAACTTTCCGAAAAGATGGTTGAGTAGAATTGGTGTAAACTCAGCGCGGGTCTTCTGTACGGGTACAAACCTTGCCGTATGGGATAAAATCAAATATTGGGACCCCGAAATGGGTAATGCTAATGAAGGTTTGAACTACCCTTTGACAATGAATATCTCCTTTGGTCTTGAGGTTGTACTATAAAATTCTTTCATAAATTAATCCTTATACAACAAATGAAAAATATATTGACAGCATTGACCGCGTTAATAATCAGTGTAACGATACAATCGTGCAAGTTTCTGAATGTATCAGACCAGCGGGCAGGTGAACTAACCATTGAAGAAGCTTTTAACAACGTGAATTGGACAAGGCGTTGGCATCGCTTTATTTATACCGGTATTCCCGACATCGGTTCGCGCTCCCACAAAGGAACTGATTTGAACGGCTTAACAATGCCGTGGGGCGGATTCTCGGACGAGATTTGGGGATATAGCATCATAGAGTATGCCTGCCGAGACGGCTACAACGCATCCTCGGCACAATTCCACCGCTGGGGGGTTTATCAGCAAATTCGTCAGGCTTGGCAGTTTATCGACAACGCCCACGAAATTCCGCAGGTAGGTCAAGGAGACTACCTCCTACAAGAGGATGTGGATAAACTCAAAGCCGAAGCATACTTCTTTATCGGCTACTACCATTGGCTGCTATTTGAACTCTACGGTCCTATACCAATCGTAGACAAAGCTATTGACCCGACCCTCTCGGACATCACCTTTTCCCGAGCAAGTGTAGACGAATGCGTCTCATTTATTGAAGAGATGTATACCAAAGCTGACAAAAACCTCAATCTAATCAATCAGGAGGCTAACCTTCGCTCAATTCCCAGTAGGATTACTACTGCCGCCCTGCGCGTAAAACTATATGCCTATGCGGCAAGTCCGCTCTACAACGGAGCACATCAGGCTGCTATGGCTCTACAAAATGAAGACGGCAAAAAGCTATTCCCCCTCAAGGATGAATCTAAATGGCAACGGGCAAAAGAGGCAGTGGAAGCCTATCTAACCATCTCTGCCCCATATCACGAAATTCACCGATGCGGTCCTCCTGAAAATCGAAATGTCGGCTTCGATGCCAATGAATCACTATACACCCTTTTCCAACAATACAACAAAGAGATTATTTGGGCAACATCAAGTAGCTCTTGGGGTGGAACAAATACCGCGGGACACATTCCGCATATTACCCCTCGCGGTTTAGCCTTTGCACTGCCCGCTTATGGCTGGCTGCAGGAGGTTATTGATGACTTTCGTATGGCTAACGGTAAGAAAATAGATGACCCAGGCTCGGGGTATAGTATGGATGAAGAGTTCAAGCGTACTCCAATGGAGGTCAAGATGTTTAACCGTGCCGTACATCCGAATGCAGGTACATATGAAACATTCAATGACAACATTGCAAAGATGTACCAAAATCGCGAACCTCGATTCTACCAATGGGTTACATACCAAGGCAGACGCTGGCAAATCAAAACATCATTGATTATAGATTATCGCAAGGGGGGCAATAACGATAACTCATCGGGAAGTAATTCGCGCACGGGTTACCTTGTCAAGAAGTTCTATCCTGAAAATATTATCAGCGAGGGGAGACCTGCCCGTATTAAGTTCATTCCCAGCATACAGATTCGTCACGCCGAGATGTTGCTTCTATCTGCCGAAGTGCTTAATGAGGCTACAAACGGCTCTGATGCTCGTATTATGCAGTTTATCAATGACGTTCGCACTCGTGGCGGCCTGCCCACTCTGGAGGAGACCTACCCGGGGAAGAGCTGGAATAAGGAGGCAAAGTGGCAAGCTATGGCTGAGGAGAAACGAATCGAGTTCCTGGACGAGGGTCAGCGCTACTTCGATGTTCGACGCTGGATGGTTGCCCACCGGGCGCGCGTCCCCATCACAGAGGGTGGTAAGACTCACCAATTCGGTCAGAAAGGTCAGTTCCATATACTATACCAAGACGGAGAGGTCGGAAGCTATGACGATTTGTTCCGACGCTATGCTCACGCAAGTGCAATGCGACAATTCAACGAATCGTGGTATCTATACCCCATCTCATTCGACGAAATACAAAAATCAAAAGGAAAATTGATTCAAAACCCGGGATGGTAAGAGGTGTATTATCAATGCACTTAAGGTAACCGTAGCAGGGCGGGAAAGCCAGCCAAACACCTCGCAAGAGGCGTGCGGATGAGTTTCTAACACACAGCAAAGCATCGAATTCATTCGGTGCTTTGCTGTGTGTTGTATCTTAAATTGCTAACCCAACTTCAACGCAGTATGTATGCAAATCTGCTATTCTTTATCCCAACTTCAACGCAGTATGTATGCAAATTTGCTGTTCTTTAACCCAACTTCAACGCCAAAAGTTTTTTCAGTGTTTTTTTGCTCAAAAACGGGGGTGATTTCATACTATTGAGTTGATTTTCAGAAGATGCTTATTTGGTGAAGTGCTTTGTAATACCCACGGGAGTAAATTTTATGTTGTACCTTAGCGGGCATGTACTTCACATCGAACATACGCTTGAGCCCCGAGCACGGCAGGGAACTCCCTTATTATAAAATCAAGGAGTCCTTCCGTGACGTTATAGGACGTGTGCATACCCGTGTAATGTTGACTCCGGGCTATCTTCCCGATTTGTGCAGCGATGAGATTGTGCAGATTCGCCGCGGTCTGACCTATATGATGGAGCAGAGTGCGTATATCCCAGCTCAGCAGGCGATGTTTACTGCCGATCCCAGAGGAGAGTACAGTGAAAAGGTTCGTGGATACATCGAGAAGTTTTGGAGTCAGATAAAGGATAGCGGCAAGATTGATTCCGCACGGGCAAGTTATGATGAGGCAGATGGCAAATCAAAATCAGCCAAGACCAGGCTGAGCAACGCTTTGGTACATACTTCCTGCGCACCAACGTAGCCACCCTTGACGAGCGATCTGCGTGGGACTACTATAACTTGATTAGAGAGATAGAGACATCAAACCGGCAACTCAAAACAGACCTGTAATTGCGCCCCATATACCATCAGACAGATGACAACTCCGACGCCCATCTATTCTTCGGACTCCTATCATACTGGATTGTAAACACGCTTCGACACAAACTAGTCGTTCCTTAAAATTAGTTTATTTCATTGGATATTAGCAATATATCTTGCGGTTTTCTTGTATAATTCGACAGGAATTTGTATCTTTGTGTTATAAAAGTCTGCAAATTATGCTTGGAAAGTTACCTGAAAAAGGGCAGATGGATTTGTTCCGTCCGATGTTGGATGGTTTTATAGATGAGCGCCACGAATTGGTCGCTTTGGCTAATGCTATTGATTGGTCTTATTTTGAGAAAGAGTTTAGATGTTACTACTCTGAGTTTGGTGCTCCGTCAGTTCCCTTGCGCCAAATCATCGGTTGCTTGTTGTTGAAGCAGATGTATAATCTTGGTGATGAGACAATAGCTAAGGCGTGGGTTATGAATCCATACTTTCAGTACTTTTGTGGTAGCCATTTTTTCGAGCATAATTTTCCTTTTGATCCAAGTGATTTTGTCCATTTCCGTAAACGTATTGGCGAGGCTGGTTTTGAGAAGATTTTTGCATACAGCGTTACCTTGCACGGCGAGTCGGTGGAAAAATCGAGCAAGTTTGTGCTTTCCGACACTACTGTTCAGGAGAACAATACCACTTTTCCCACTGATGCTAAATTGTGTAAGAAGGTCATAGATAAGTGTAATAAAATAGCTAAGGCAGAGGGTATTTCGCAACGTAGGTCTTACACTCGCGAGAGTAAGCAGTTGGTTCGCGACACCCACAACTCGAAGCACCCCAAGCGTGCCAAGATGGCGCGCCGGGCACAACGACGATTGAGAACTATTGCCAAGACGCAGCTTCGAGAGTTGAAGCGTAAGATGAGTGAGGAGCAACTTGAAAAATATTCAGAGATACTGAATCTTTGCGAGATGGTAGTCAATCAACAAAAGGGCGACAGCAATAAGATTTATAGTCTTCATAAACCTTTTACCAAATGTATAGCTAAGGGTAAGGCTCACAAGCAGTATGAGTTTGGCAATAAGGTTGGCTTGACAGCTACAGGTAGCAGGGGCAGGAAGATTATCACATCCATACGTGCATTTGTGGACAACCTCTACGATGGGCATACCATTGAGCCGTTACTTTCTCAGATGGTTAGTAACAACATCTCTCTTCCTAAGGAGGTGGTTTACGATAGAGGTGGCAAGGGTGCCAAGCAGATAATGGGAGTATCCATTCTTACACCGGATAAAGCTAAGGCTAAGGATAGTGCATACACAAAACGTCAGAAGCGTAAGAAGTTCAGGTCTCGTGCCGGCATTGAGCCGATAATTGGTCACTTGAAGTCGGACTTTCGTATGGCTCAGAATTACTTAATGGGCGAGCAAGGCATCCAAATCAATGCATTGCTGTCAGCTACAGCGTGGAATCTGAAAAAATGGATGGAGAAATTCAGAGAAAAGTTTTTGTGGCTATTTTTTAGAAAAGTTTTCGCGGCAGATTTTTATGGCTTTGCGGCGTAAAATGGATTGTTAAGGAGCGACTATTTATATTATGGGAATCTGGTTTGTAATTCTATTCATAGCGGAGATCGTAATCTTTCTGCTTTACATATATCTTTGGAAACGCTATCCTGCGTTGGGGATGCCATTTGACAGCCGTTATTGGGTTTTCAAACGGGCTTATCGTGCTTATGCCCCTGTTCGGCAGGGCAAGAAACTCTATAAAGTTTTCGCCGAAGAGTTTCTTTGTGTCTACAAGCGTGCCTGTGAGGGAAAAATCAAAAGCTATTCGGGCGAATATGCAACCGCAAACCGCCTATGTAACATTATCGAAAACCATCGTGCGACGGTCGAGCGTTACTTTTCGGGGCGTTTCACCTATTCCGACTATCTCAATATGATGAGCGAATACGACCTGTTTCAAGAACAAGTTGTCGAAGCAAAGCAGGAAGACGCTCCCGAAGAAAACATCAAATTTCAACGAAATATCACTTTGCGTAAAAAAGTTTTGATATTCGAAAGCCTTTTTCGGGTTTGCAATGTTGATGCAAGCAATGCTCAAAAGGCTCGCTTTATCCGCGACTTGTTGGAGGTGGAGCCGAACACAAAAGAGATAGCCAACACAAATACATATAAGGTTCTGAAAAACAATCGTAAAGAGCTGCTTGCCAAAGGAGAGATAACGGCACGTATAAAGGATTACGAGTATGTTGCCGAGCAATTGGAGCAGTTAGGTTTGGAAAAAGAACGCACGTTAATTCTCAGTGAAATAAAAGAGTTGCGAAACTCTATCGACGAATAATATCTAAAATCTTATCGTTCAATGTTTTTTGGGGTATCCTTTGGGGTACCCCATCGCTTTTTGCGCCCCTTACCTTCGCCGCCGAGAACTCCACGTTGGAGCATCACGTAAAACCAAGGTAAGTATGAAAACAATCTTTGAAAAACTATTCCGAAAATCGGAAACTGTTGAAATTGCAGTAAAAACCAAGCCAGCACCCCCCTCCGAGGGGATGGAGAACCTAATCAAGATGAAGGAGGCGATGAAGCTCATCAAAGCCTCCGCCCCCACTGTCCGCAAATACGCCCGACTCGGTTATTACAAGGAGTACCGTTTCGGCGAAAAGTTGGTCTTCTACAACCGAGAGGAGATGTTGAACTTTATTCTGAGCGGTAGCAATGGAAAAAAGTAGTGAAGCCACTAAGCAATCTAAGAACGAGCGGATAGAGGCGTTTTTGCGTGAGCGGTATGAGTTTCGGTTCAATACGGTCAAGAGTCGCACGGAGTTCCGGGTGGATGGTAATGGGATGTTTGTGCCCGTTACCAAATTCTGCCTGAACTCCATCCGCAGGGAGTTGGATCGCACAACCGGAATAAATACCTCTGCCGACAATATCCGAATGATTCTCGAAAGCGACTTTGCCGAGCGTGTTAACCCGGTGCAGGAGTATTTTCGTGAACTTCCGAAAGTAACCGAAGTGCGTACCGTATATGAGTTAGCCGCAACCGTTACGGTACAGAACCCCGAACACTGGGCAGAGTATCTGATAAAGTGGCTTGTCGGGGTAGTTGCGAATGCTCTGAACGACGTAGGGTGTCAGAACCACGTCTGCTTGGTGCTTACTGGCGAGCAGGGCAAGTTCAAAACCACTTGGCTCGACAACCTCTGCCCCCGACCACTCAAAAGCTACCTCTTCACAGGCAAGCTCGACCCACAGAACAAAGATGTGCTAACGCTGATTGCAGAGTGTCTCTTTATCAACATTGACGACCAACTCAAAGCACCCCAAGCGTGCCAAGATGGCGCGCCGGGCACAACGACGATTGAGCACTATTGCCAAGACGCAGCTTCGAGAGTTGAAGCGTAAGATGAGTGAGGAGCAACTTGAGAAATATGCAGAGATACTGAATCTTTGCGAGATGGTAGTCAATCAACAAAAGGGCGACAGCAATAAGATTTATAGTCTTCATAAACCTTTTACCAAATGTATAGCTAAGGGTAAGGCTCACAAGCAGTATGAGTTTGGCAATAAGGTTGGCTTGACAGCTACAGGTAGCAGGGGCAGGAAGATTATCACATCCATACGTGCATTTGTGGACAACCTCTACGATGGGCATACCATTGAGCCGTTACTTTCTCAGATGGTTAGTAACAACATCTCTCTTCCTAAGGAGGTGGTTTACGATAGAGGTGGCAAGGGTGCCAAGCAGATAATGGGAGTATCCATTCTTACACCGGATAAAGCTAAGGCTAAGGATAGTGCATACACAAAACGTCAGAAGCGTAAGAAGTTCAGGTCTCGTGCCGGCATTGAGCCGATAATTGGTCACTTGAAGTCGGACTTTCGTATGGCTCAGAATTACTTAATGGGCGAGCAAGGCATTCAAATCAATGCATTGCTGTCAGCTACAGCATGGAATCTGAAAAAATGGATGGAGAAATTCAAAGAAAAGTTTTTGTGGCTATTTTTTAGAAAAGTTTTCGCGGCAGATTTTTATGGCTTTGCGGCGTAAAATGGATTGTTAAGGAGCGACAAACTAAAGTTACAAGGCATAACCCATTACTGGACTGAATTAAAGCGCATTCTATCCACCCAAAAGGCTATTACCACCAAAGCAGAAAACGCCCTTGGAGAACAAATAGAACTACGCATCTGTTCAGACCCAACAGATGCTATAATACTTCCCTCTCTTCGGACAGTTTTTGTATCTGCTTAAGATAGTATTTGTTTCTTTGCTCTCGGGTTATTGTTAGTTGTTGTTTTAGTGTTTGTTTCATTTCGTTGCCCTTAAGGGCAACGAAATGAAACAAACTTTTTCTATGCCGCCGTCATATAGACCTCACTCGGAGTCTTGTATTCAAGCGATTGATGTAGCCTTTCGGTGTTGTAAAGACGAAAATAGTCAGTCAAGCCATCATATAACTCTTTGCCGCTGCCGGGGTTCGACAGGTAAATATACTCATATTTTACGCTGCGCCACAACCTTTCGACAAAAATATTATCCAAAGCCCTACCTTTACCGTCCATACTTATCTGTATCTCATTTTCTTCAAGTATCTTAACGAACTCCTTGGCCGTGAACTCACTCCCTTGGTCGGTGTTGAATATCTCCGGCTTGCCGTATCTGGCAATAGCCTCTTTGAGCAACTCTTGGCAGAACTCGCTATCGTGGGTATTGCTTATCCCCCAAGCCAACACAAAGCGTGAATGCCAATCAATGATGGCGCACAGGTACATATAACCTCCATTCATTGGGATATAGGTGATGTCGGTACTCCAAACCTGATTTACCCTGTCAATAGTTAATCCTCGCAATAGATAGGGGTATATCTTATGCTCCTTATTATGCCACGTGGTGTTAGGCTTGGGGTAGATAGCACTGATGCACATATCCCGAAAGTAACGACGCACTCGCTTAGGGCTTATCGTAAAACCTTTCTTTCGCAAGTGTTCAGTCATCCGCTCGACACCATAGAAAGGCATTTTGGTATAGGTGCGGTCTATCTCTGCTTTAACAGCAAGCTCATCTGCACTTGCTCTTCCTTTGCTCGCATAGTATATGCCACTGCGGCAAATGTTTAGCAATATGCACTGCTGAACTAAACTCAGCCGAGGATGATTCTTTTCTACCATCTCTCTACGCTCGGCTAACGGGATTTGAGTAGCTCCCACTTTTTTTTTAAGAACTCGTTCTCTATCTCAAGCTGACCAATCTTGCGATAAAGATTGTTCTCTACCTGCTCATCAGACTTGACTTTACGCTCCTTGTCAGTCGAGAAAATGGCGGTCGCTCCCTCCTTGAACTGCTTCTTCCATACCCCAACCTGCGTCGGATGAACTTCATAAATCGAAGCAATCTCATTGACCGTCTTCAAGCCCTTGATAGCCTCCAAGGCTACTGCCGCTTTGGTCTCTGCCGAAATCTTTTTCCTCATCGTTTGTCTCCTTTTTTATGAGACCAAAGATAACCAAATTATAGCTTAAACTGCTGTCCTATTTTGGGGGAGTATTATACCAACAAAAACATCTCGGTGAGCTACCTACGAGCCCAAAAGCAGGGCGACACCGACCGTGTGATGGCTCTCTATGGCAGTGCTAACGATAGATACTGGTAGGCGATGGACTTTTCAAACTTACACGAGATTCTGCGGAATCTCTACACCGAGATGATGCCCTTGTGCGGAACAATGGCTGGCGTAGCGAAAGGTATTGCAGGACTTGGGGCATTGTTCTATGTAGCCTCACGTGTGTGGCAATCCTTGGCTCGTGCCGAACCTATTGATGTCTATCCGATGCTCCGACCATTTGCCATTGGACTATGTATAATGTTCTTCCCCTCCATTGTTTTGGGGACGATTAACGGTGTGATGTCGCCTGTTGTCAAGGGTACGCACCAAATGCTCGAAACACAGACGATGGATATGAACAAGTACCGACAACAAAAGGATAAACTCGAATACGAGGCGATGCTTCGCAATCCCGAAACTGCTTATCTGGTCTCCAACGAGGAGTTCGACAAGCAGCTTGAGGAGTTGGGCTGGAGTCCGGGAGATATGATGACGATGACAGGGATGTATATCGAACGAGGTATGTATAATATGAAAAAATCAATGCGGGATTGGTTTCGGGAGCTGCTCGAACTGCTCTTTGCGGCAGCGGCACTCGTGATAGATACGATACGAACATTTTTTCTGATTGTCCTTGCCATTCTAGGACCCATCGCTTTTGCAATTTCGGTCTGGGACGGTTTTCAGAGTACCCTCACGCAGTGGATTACACGCTATATCTCGGTCTATCTGTGGTTGCCCGTGTCGGATCTGTTCAGCTCCATACTTGCCAAAATTCAAGTATTGATGCTCCAAAACGATATTTCGGAGTTGCAGAATAACCCCAACTTCTCGATTGAAGCGAGCAACGGTGTGTATCTGGTATTTATGATTATCGGCATCATCGGCTACTTCACCATTCCTACCGTAGCAGGGTGGATTATCCAATCGGGTGGTGCAGGTAACTATGGCAAGAATGTCAACTCAACCGCTGGCAAAGCAGGCTCAATGGCGGGAGCCGGAGCAGGTGCGGCAGCAGGAAATATCTCAGGTAGATTATTAGGTAAATAAAAAGATTAAAACAATGGAATTTAAGTCATTAAAAAACATCGAGAGCAGTTTCAAGCAGATACGCCTCTTCGCCATCATCTTCATCTGCTTGTGCGTAGGCATTTCGGGGTACTCCATTTGGAGCTCCTACACCTTTGCCGAAGCACAACGCCAAAAGATTTACGTATTGGACGGTGGCAAATCGTTGATGCTCGCACTCTCGCAGGACTTGTCGCAAAACCGACCTGTCGAAGCACGAGAACACGTCAAGCGTTTTCACGAGCTATTTTTCACCCTCTCGCCAGATAAAAATGCGATTGAGAGCAACATCAAACGAGCACTGCTCTTGGCAGACAAAAGTGCATTTAACTACTACACAGACTTTGCTGAAAAGGGATATTACAACCGCATTATTGCCGGCAACATCAATCAGGTGGTGCAGGTGGATAGTGTAGCGTGCAATTTTGATAATTATCCTTACAAGGTCAACACCTATGCCCGTCAGATGATTATCCGAGAGAGCAACGTCACCGAGCGTAGTCTGGTTACAAAATGTAACCTATTGAACTCAGTCCGCTCAGACAACAACCCTCACGGCTTTATCATCGAAGCTTTTGAGGTGATCGAGAATAAGGACATCAAAACGCAAAAGCGATGATACGCCGATTAGTAATCAAAATACAGGATTGGACAGAAGATAAACTTCGCCACCTGTGCGGACGGATAACCCCCGAAAAGCGGCTGGCTGTCATCCTTGTGATGTTTGCCGTGTTCGGAATCACCTCGCTCTACATCTTCGTTTCAGCAATCTATCAGATAGGCAAAAACGAGGGGCAGCGTATCGAAATCGAACACATAGAGGGGCTGAAACTACAACAAAAAGATAGTATTAACCAATTAAAATTTTACGACAATGGACGAAAACAAGATTGAAACAAAGGCTCGCAGTGAGCCCGACAAACCCCGTAAGGAGCTGACCGAAGCGGAGCGTCAGAAACGCAAGAAGCTATTTATCTATCCGCTAATGGTGGCACTATTCGTAGGGGCGATGTGGCTGATTTTTGCACCCTCAGACGAGGATAAGGCGAAAGAGCAGGAGCAGGCAGGTTACAACACCGAAGTTCCATCACCCACCAATAAGCAGATGGTTGGCGATAAACAATCCGCTTACGAGCAGGAGCTTATGGAACGCAAACAGGAGGAGCGTCGCTCTCAGATGCAGGATTTAGCTTCTATGTTTGGCAGCGATGATGAGTACGAAGAGGATTATTCCGAACCCTACACCGAGCCGCAGCGAAGCTATGGCAGTGGTGGCGGAAGCTCCCGACCTCGTGAAACCATCTACGCCTCGGCAAATGCCTATCAGGACATCAACCGCACCTTGGGTAATTTCTACGAAACACCCAAAGAAGACCCCGAAAAGGAGGAGATGCGGTTGAAGTTGGAGGAGCTGAATGCACGATTGGAGCAGGCAGAGTCGCCACGCAACGCAATGGACGAGCAACTTGCCCTTATGGAAAAATCTTACGAATTGGCTGCTAAGTATCTGCCGTCAGGTCAAAGCGGAGCAACGCCACCGACACAGCCCACTGTTTCGGTAACTGAAACCGCCAAACCCGTAGAAGCTTACAAAAACGGCAAGGCTCAAATGACCCCTATCGGTCAAGTTCAGCAGCGGATTGTGTCGGGACTTTCTCAACCTGTTAGCGACTCTGAATTCATAGCCGACTACTCACAGGAGCGAAATATGGGTTTCCACACGGCAGTCGGCACGGAGGGTAAGTCGGAGAAGAACACCATCAAGGCGTGCATCCACGATAACCAAACCATCACAGATGGTCAAGCGGTCAGAATGCGGCTACTCGAACCGATGAGGGCAGGCGAAACTATTGTCCCACGCAATGCACTCGTTACCGGTATGGCGAAGATTCAAGGCGAACGGCTCGGCATCTCAATCACCTCACTCGAATACGAGGGTTTGATTATCCCTGTAACGCTGACGGTTATCGACTCCGACGGACAAGAGCTGCGCTCGTAAGGGTGTGTAATAAATATCTCTTTGGCAAGAGATTAGGTTAGTGTTCGAAAAACCTATCATCAACTGACTTATCTGTTCAAGGAAACGCGACAGGGAGTGTAGCATGTCAGGAAAGCCATAAGTCAACTAATTGCCAAGTTGCGACTGAATGGCAAGATGAAACGATGAATATGAGGATAAAATCTGGATTGATTGAACGATAGTCTGAGCGGTTAGACCGTAAGCTAAAACGTAAGGCAGTTAATATTGACTGAAAGAATTTAGACAATAACGTTTAATCGTGATACTCTACCTTACCCTCTTGGAGGTTAGAGCAATGGAACTTATCACGACGCAATTGCAATAAGCATAAAAGGACGAAAGTCGTATCCGACAATTCATCAAGCTAAGTTATTACACAACTAAACGAGGATTACCTAAACTGGAATGCCTAAGGGCTATGAGGTGAAGCCTCTGAATATCCAGCATGGTAACGGAGCTCTCGTAGTAGTCTGAGCGAGGGAAAGCCTCGTACATGGCGAAGGGGAGCAGTTAATATCTTTAATACAATTAATGAAAAATGTGAGAGACATTATGAGAAATTCGGAGAAAGTATTAAACAGTCTAATGGGACATAGCGATAATTCGGCTTATAAGTACAACCGTCTTTACCGTATCATGTTCAACGAAGAGATGTATTATGTTGCTTATCAGAACATATATGCAAATCAAGGGAATATGACTAAAGGGTTAGATGGAAGGACTGCTGACCAAATGAGTTTGTCTCGAATCGAAAATCTAATTGATACGCTCAAAAATGAGACGTACCAACCACACCCTTCAAAGAGGGTTTATATTCCAAAGAAAAACGGCAAAAAACGCCCACTTGGAATACCCTCTTTTGAAGACAAATTAGTGCAGGAAGTCATAAGAATGGTATTGGAAGCCATATATGAAGGATACTTTGAATATTCTTCTCATGGGTTTAGACCAAAAAGAAGTTGTCATACTGCATTGTCAAACATTCAAAACACATTCAGTGGTGTAAAATGGTTTATCGAAGGAGATATAAAAGGCTTCTTCGACAATATAAATCATCAAATATTGATAAATATACTGAAAGAAAGGGTTGATGATGAACGGTTTATAAATCTCATCAGAAAGTTCTTGAATGCGGGGTACGTCGAAGACTGGACATTTCATAGAACGTATAGTGGAACACCTCAAGGAGGTATCATTAGCCCAATATTGGCTAATATCTACCTTGACAAGTTCGACAAATACATGAAAGAGTATATCCAAAACTTCGATTGTGGAAAGAAAAGGAGATTAGATACGAGAAGCGGCACATTAACAGTGCGAAAAGGTCGGCTGTCTACAAAGCTTAAAATCGAAAAAGATCCGAATGTAAGAAAGCAATTAGCCTCTTCCATTCGAGAAATTGAGAAAGAAAGAACAAAAATTCCACATGGTAACGAAATGGATGATAGGTACAGACGATTAAAATACGTCAGATATGCTGATGACTTTCTAATTGGAATTACGGGTAGTAAAGCAGATTGTATCCAACTCAAAAAGGATATTTCTCAATATATGGAGAATTGTCTGAAATTGGAATTGTCCGCAGAAAAAACTCTGATAACCAATGCGAAAGAACCGGCAAAATTTCTGGGATACGACATCTTTGTGCGTAAATCATACGATACCAAAAGAGATAAGAATGGAATACTAAAGCGTGCGTTCAATGGTAAAGTCGTACTGTATAGGTGGGTTCTAAAAATTAGTATTTTTGGGTTGATTTAAGAGCAAGAACTCGTTATGCTCTCTCGCAAGCGATTTTTTCTTTTGCGGGTACAATCAATTAGACTCTATTTCGACTGTCAGTTCTACATTTCAGCTTGATTATTAGTTTTTTATCGGTAATAGATTCAGTCGTACAACCTGTTCGTATCTAAACAGATTGTAGGTGAGGTTCATAAGACCAAGTATCCCAGTGGCTCGCACTATACCAACGCACTCCACCTTGATACCGTGCATCGACTGCTCCATAAACCCAAAAACGTGCTCCACACGAGAGCGAACACTTGACTTCTCGCGATTGCTCGCCTTCTGCTCGTTGGTCAAAGGATGATTCCTATAACCCCTCTCGCACACCTGATTTATCATCTTCGCATTCTCAATGACATCATCCTGATTAGCACCAGTATAAGCACTGTCTCCATATAGAGGTTGCCCCTTGTCGTTATCATCTAGTAAATCCTCTAACGGCTGTGAATCGTGCACCGAAGCATCAGTAACTTTATAACAATCAATAAACTTGCTCTTAGCATCCACCTTTGTGTGATTCTTATAGCCATAGTAATTCTGCCCACCTTTCTGTGTCCATCTTGCATCAATGTCTTTGTGCCTCTTCTTGTGGGGTTTATTATTCCATAATGCAGCACCATCGCCATCTTTTATCTGCTTGTTCTCCTCACGGGTATTGCGTTGAATAGGAGCAGTTGCGAATGTAGCATCAACCATCTTTCCCTCATTGAGAATCAAACCTTTCGCATTGAGTACATCGCGAAAAAGAACGAAGGTCTTTTCTATGGTTTGGTTGTTGGTCAATTTCTCGCGAAAAGACCAAACCGTCTTCTCATCGGGAACTTTATCACCCGAAGATAACCCTAAAAACGCCTTAAAACTTGCTCTGTCAATGATTTGGTACTCTACCTGACCATCAGATAATCCGAAGTAGCGTTGAAGTATCAAAATCTTGAATAGCATTACGACATCGTATGGTTTTGCACCCGCGTTGTTCTTCTTCTCTTTGGTCAAAATGGAATCCTCCAATAACTCGCGAAATATCTCAAAATCTAATACTTCACTTAATCGTTCAAGAGCATTACCCTTGTTAGATAACTGCTCTAATGCTTGCTCGTGGTCAAATAAACCAGCGATGCCTGTAGACTTGTATTGTATCTTGCGCATATTCCCTTATTTATACTACAAAGATACACATAATTATTTGAATTACAAAGAATTAAATTTTAGAAGTCCCCTATATCACTACAGATACTATTAGGCAGAAATTAGAAAGCTATGATGCGATACAATACACCTACCCGAAAGGGAAGGAAGCATGGGAGTCAAAAGCAAGAAAATTTCTCATAAACTATAGTCTACTGGATATACTGGACAAATACAACGCAGAAATCAGAGGGTTCTACAATTACTACTCTTTAGCAAACAATAGTGGATACATAAATTCTTTCTACCACATTATGGAGTACAGTATGTATAAAACTTTCTCCGGTAAACTTGAAAGCTCTGTCAGTAAGGTAATAAACAAGTTCAAAATAAATAAAGAGTTTGCAATACCATATAATGATGAAAAAGGAGTAACTAAATATCGGAAATTCTATAATGAAGGATTCAAACGCAAGAAAAAGTGTCCAAAAATCCTTTACAGTGATTTACTGCCAAGCAGATACATTCAAAAGGAGCCCAGTCTAATAAAAAGACTGCAAACCCGCAAATGTGAACTCTGCGGAGCAAATGGTGAAGTCGTTATGTTCCAAGTCAAAAACATCAAGAAATTGAAAGGTGAAAAAGACTGGGAACGTTTAATGATGAAAAAGAACCGTAAAACTCTGGTAGTATGCGAGCACTGTAACAAGAGGGTACATGACAATTAGGCTGATGATATTAATGGAGAGCCGTATACGTGGAGACATGTACGTACGGTTCGGGGGCGAGTATCCGCAATCCTACCACAGAAATGTGGTGACTGGCAGCGGATGCTTAGCCTACGGCATCTTTATCCCCAGCTCGATGGAGATGAGTGCCATTAAAGAAGTTGCCGCCAATATGGGTGCAGGATTGGGCAGCTCCATCAACATTTTAAAATTTTTGTTTTAGATTTGTTAAATTTAAATAATCTTGAACAATTATTTATCGAGACTTCGTAACCTAATGTGGATTTGTAGAATAAAGCTATAATTCAGGAGCAATTGCAAGTTGAATTAAGCATTAATTAATCATCTCTTACGCCTCTTGGTTGGTAGTGCTCCGCACACCACTTTCAAAAGAGCGAATACTGCAAGATGGAATTTATTTAGTACTAAGATGCATTAACTCAGAGGTTATTTGCATGGTATTGGGTGTGCTAATAATGCAATAATTGCCAATGCAATTAGCAATGCCTGAATAGTGAACAATATCCATGTTAAGCAACCTAAAAACTGAGTGCAGATTCGTAATCTATCTATTTCGTAAGTTTTAGGGTTCTTCCATTTAAGTTTCGTCATTTTAGTCGTGATATTAAAATCAGCCAATCTAGAGATTATTGAGCCCAATCCAAATAATGAAGAGAGACAAATTAGAGTTATAAGAGTTTTTTGTAGATTATTACACATTGATGATTTCAATACAGAGTTATCATTTAGCAACGAACCAAGTATAAAAATATCTAATGTAAATAGCAGATTAATAGAGAATGATAAAAGATCTTGTGATTTATTTTGCCATCTAATAAATCTTTCTCTTTTTAATCCATTTTCAGTATCATTCCCTTGGTTATTATTCATGGTTTTATGTATTTAGATGCAACAGTAGTACGATATAGCAAAGATAAAAAATAAAATCGACATTTTCAGAGCCACCAAAGAAAAAACATAAGAAATAGGTTTGGTGACTTTATAAGTTATTATAAAACAGGCTAACGCACTGAAAATGTAATAGAAATAAATATCATCTGTCATCCCACATCGGGATGCGAGGTGATAGATTAGTTAAGAATTAAGAATTTTGAGTTTAGCGGTAGAGACAGGGTATGGGTGGGTAGAGCTCGATAATATACAGATGACTATCAGTAAAAAATTAACGTGCCAGCCTTAAAACACGACTAAGATGAAAAAGATTATGAAATTCTCATAATCTCATTTTGGGCATACCAACAGGGATGAGTACCTGCCCATTGTGCGCCCTCAGACCGTCGCCGCCCCACGCGGCGGGCTGCCCGATTTTCGCAGAAAATCGGCTTAGCAACTAATACAGTAAATTACCGATATTAAACTAATTATAAAAATATACACAGATGAAATTGGGCTTTTTAACCCTCCTACTGGCGAGCGCAACGTTTGTCGGTTGCACCAAACTGCACGAAGAGGTCGTCGAAGAGCACCTGCACCGACCTAACCACGATGTGGATATATCTATTAATCCTCCGTGGAATTCAATTCCACAATCACCTGAAAGCCAGATAGGCAAATAACACTTAAAAAACAGTAAAAAGATGAAAATAACAATAATTATTTTGATAGCCACTTGTGTTTGTGGCACTCTCTTTTCGCTCACCTCGTGCAGCGACAAACTCGACATTCAGCAGATGTATGACTTCTCGCTCTCCACGATGCCTGTGCAGAAACGTATCGTCAAAGGAGAAACAGCCGAAATCCGCTGTCAGCTCCACAAGTCGGGCAACTATGCCGATGCACAATTCTACATCGGCTACTTCCAACCCGACGGCAAAGGCGAACTCCGCAACGATGAGGGACAGGTCTTCGCTCCCAACGACATCTACAAGCTGAACAAAGAGACCTTTCGGCTCTACTACACCTCCCACTGCACCGACCAACAACAGATAGACATCTACATTTGGGATAACTTCGGGCAGCGATATGACCTCTCTATTTCGTTTCAGAATGATTCAGATAAAGAGGAGTAACCATTTTGCAATGAACAAAAAAATATTCTTGTACTATTACACTTCGGCATACATCAACCAGCACACCATTGGTATACCTAAAAGATACTTGCCAATAATTGGTTAAACAGACTTTATCTTTCAATACTGATAGTAGCGAGGATAAAGGTGTTGAATTTACTTTAGGTTCTACAGAAAAAGTCTGAAAAATATTTGGCATTCAGACTTTTCTGTATTATCTTTGTACAACGGGGTATTATCTGCTTTGACATAATGATTAAACTAAGATATGATAGATTATAGATTAAAATACCAAGCATCAATCTTTCTGAATGCTTTGGATATGGGAGCAACACCCAAAAATATATCAGATATGATAACTATTTTTTCTGATAAAGGATTTATTCCAAATATCTTCCAAGAGATAAATAGCCAAAATCCTCAGCCACAGAATAGATTTTGCTTGCAATCTCCTAATAATGAATGGAGAATTAATATTGCAACAACAAGAATAGATGTAGAGAAAAATCCTACTGATCTGAAAGGCTCTAATCTAGGGTCTGAATCTGATTTTTGTCGAGAAGCAGCAGACTTCTTTTGTAGAATTATTAAAAGATTTCCACGCAAAGCAAATAGATTAGCTTTTGTTTCTCGTTTTCTTTTAAATGAAATACCTGCTGCTGAATTAAATGACACTTATAATAAGTTATTTAATAGTCCTGTCCTGTATAAAGAGAATATTCCGTTTGAATGGAATTGGAGGATTGTATCTCATATAGAAAAGAACATAACAGATGACAAATCAGAGTTATTCAATTATGTGACATCAATTAATAGGATAAATGGCGAGGTGAGAAATGGAAACTCTATTTCAAATATAGATAGATTAGATTTATCATTGGATATTAACTCTATTCCTGCAAGAATTGATGATCGATTTGGATGTGATGAAATAGAATGCTTTCTTAAATCCGTTACAACTTGGCATGAAGAATTAAAGAATGATATTTTTACGTTTATAAAATAGTTTGAGCTGTATGGAAATAACACATAATAGTGCAGATACAGATATGGGAACAATGACCGCATTTAAAGAAAATGAAATTGTTCTTGCTAATGATATTCGTTCTAGTAGTATTCGTGACAGTATTATATCAACGAGTGATGATTCCATGATTTCATTTATGTCATCTACATCAAATGAAAATGAAATGAACAAACGCCGATTAACTTTTTTTGAAAAAGAATTTTCCGTTAAACTCATTTCTTTAATTCTCGGAGAGCATTTTGAATATGGGTTTGATAATCAATCCGATATATTAATAAGATCACTAATGAATACTAATAGTAGTGTCGCAAAAGAATGGCTTAATAATATATACAATCAAAGTTATGGGAATTCCGAAATCATAATTGGAATTTTAAGACTTATCGCTAGGTTTGACATCGAGGATGTTAGTCCTCAGGGACAAACTATGGCAATAGCCGCATTGTCTCATCGAAATACAGAAGTTCAAGAATGTGGAATAAGAGCATTTGAAAGTTGGGCTTCTTTTGCAAGTCTCGAAATATTGAAAAATGCCAATATAACTAAAGGCTGGTTGAAAGAATATTTAGATTCAGTCATTAAAGATATTGAAATTAAATATGGGATTGCTAGTTAGAAAAATAAACAGGAGCAAATGGCCACAAGAAGATGACGCTAATGTATTTAATGTCAAATCGGATGCTATTACAATTTGCTTAAAATCGAGCAGTAATACTCTTTCTGTTTGGGAAATTCAAGACGAACAACACTTAGATGAAGCTGTATTAGCTCTTGCTTCAGGTTTTCAACACTTAGAAAGTATTGATGTGGTTATACTTGAAAGAGAGAAACTAAAAAAAGATATTGAATGCAAACAAACAAAAGGAAATACACCTGTTGTTGATTTAGAAAATACACATTTTGATTTGAGTGGTTTAAATTATTACACAATCGGAATTGTTGCTGAACATATTGTTGAAAAAATTAGAACTAAGAAGATAAAAAGATACTCATTAGGTGAGCTGAAAAAGATTTTAAACAATGCTATTGATTCTGGTCGATTAAAACGTGATGATTTAAAAGAAGACGTATTAAAAAAATTACAATAGCTCAAGAGGTTTCTTTGTTACTTTCTTCCCGCTCAGGCTCACGAAAGAAAGTAACGGGCGGACTTTTTGCAAGTCTGCCCGTATTCTTTTATCTCTTTACTCTCCGACAAGTTCCATCACAATAGCCATCAATATCACACGTAGCACACATTTCTCGTGTAGGAGCTTCGCATAATGTTGCAATGTTTATTTCTTGAGATTTGCTCAGTAACCATATATCTCGCTTGGCTCGGCACTGCTCCAAAGTCGGTGCGACGGTTGAGAATAGCTCTCCATCTGTGTGGCGGTAGTCGTATTGGCAATGCTTTTTACGATTACGGGGTAGTAAACTGAAATATACATATCGTTCTTCTCCTTGTGGGCATACGGATATTCCGTTGCAGTTGATTGAATTGTTCATAAGTTCAGGTGATTTCTCGGTGATTATTGGGTGATTTCTTGGTGATTATTAGGTGTTTTTTGCGGTTACGCTGATAACCGTCTGCTTATAAGACTCTTATTCTTGTTTACAAGTTTTACAATTTGGTCGTGGTACTCGGTGTTGCTGTTGCACACGCCACGAGATTGTACGACTTTGAGTGTTTTAAGCGATACTTCGATTGTCTCGATGCGTTTACCGTCAATGGTTGCCGAAAATACAAGGCTATCGGGGCGGAGGTAATAATCATTTGTAAACACACAATGGTGCATCGCTTTTCCCTCCTCGAAAAACTCATCCACACTCTCCAATACTCGCACCTCAATCGCTCCATCAGAAAAGGCGATGCCGAAAAACTTGGCTTTGAGTTCTCGGAAACGCTCCTCGTTCTCTCGTGCCTTTTGGCGTTGTTGCTCCAAACGCTCCCTCTCCAGTCGGGCTTGTTTCTTCGCCACAAGGCGGTCGTGTACGGATTTTAGGTTCGTAGGGCAAACGTATGTCGGGTTGGTCAAGTCCTTGCCAAAGTAGCGGAGTAGGTCGATGTAGTCGCACCACTCGGAGCCGTCCTCAATGGTGTAGCCGTTACGAATAGCTATGCGGATAGATTGCCAATAGTTGTCGATATTTCGGCTGTGTGAGCGTACAAAATGACGTAATAGTGCCGTTTGTCCTGTTTTGAGTAGCGTTTCGGCTCTGTTCTCGGTCAAAAGGGTGTGGAACATCTCAAATGGTGTAAGGCTGTGAAACTCGCCACAAAAACCGTTGCGTTTCACTTCGGGTAATAGGTTCATTCTCGGATAGGTGCAAGAGGGAATAATGTCGTATAGCTCCTTTTCGGGGCGTATCTCTAACTCGCTTGACCACTGCCAATAATCCGCAAAACCAAACAACGGACGCAACATCGCCATTGTCGCAAACTTGCCGTTGGGTGCTATCCAACGTTGCACCACCTCACGGCAATAGTAGTAGGCTGGCTCGCCCTTGCGTGTGTTGCTCTCGATGTAGAAAAATCGCAACACTTGAAAGTCGGCACACTTGGTAACGATGCAGAGATACTCCACTTGTTTGAATTTATAGGCTCGTGTCTCTTTAACTGTTAGCTCTGCTCCACAATGAGGGCAAACGGTCTTCTCGGCTGTCAGGTGCTTATCTGTCCACTCCTTGCCACACTCAAGGCATGAGATAACTCCCTGCTTGGTCTTGCGTGCATAGTGTTCAAAACAGTTTTTCTCTGCCCAACGTTGTTGTGTGGCGGTTATTTTGGGTAGTCGCTTTGATGTGGCGACTACCTCTGCTTGGAATTTATTGCGTGGTCTCATACGGCTTAAAAATCAAATAGTGATGCTTGGGGTTGTGTTTCTACTGGCTTGGTCGGCTTTTTGGTCTGTTTCATTTTGGCATACGCCTCGTTCTCGATGCGTTTCATTGCATCTTTACGTGCCTGTGCTTTCTCCTCTTGGGTGAGTTCAACGTGGTGATTGATTACCACTTTTCCCTCGATTGGCTTGCCCACTACGATGTCGGTCTCATCGTAGTAGTGCATAGCCATTGAGAATATCTCATCATCGGCAAAGCCGTTACAACCGCTCCGTTGAACCTCGCTCAAAATGTAGGTAACACAGTCGTCGATGTTCTTATCGGGGTTAAGGTATGATGTGGCAAATAGTTCGTCATATTCGGCACGTTGGTCGAGATAGGCTTGTATCACGGTTTTGAAATGGTCGGTTGCTTTCATCGCTCTATGGGTATTAAATGGTTGCTCTAATGATTTCCAATCTGTATTCGGGGTTTACCTGCTCGAACACGTACTCTATAAACTGTTTTCGTGCATCGGTGCATAGCTCTTTGTACAGTTCTTTGAATTGGGCAAAATTTCCATTGATATACACACTAACTATATATTCATAGATATTCTCTACCTCGTAGTGTCGGCATTGCTGTGCTACTGTCTTATTTCTTCTTGCTCTCATAACTGTGTTAGATAAGGTTATACACTGCGATTGCGTAATCATATTGCTGTTCGCTCACTTGTGGGTAACGGCTCAAAAAATCACTCTTGCTAAGGGTTACAAAATCGTGTAACTTCTGTGTGTCTGCTAAAAAACTCATAATGGTATCTGTTTTAATTGATTAATATCCAAAGTACTCCAGCGATGATAAGAGCGTAAAACAGTACATATAGGACAACTGCCAATGCTACGGTAAGGATAAGACGGAGAGCGAATTTGCCCACAACTGCACCTGCTAACCACCATAATGGATTGGTGTGTGTGATAATTGCACCTGCAACGGCTACCACTACCCAAGCTGCTATTTTATACCCTGTTTTCATCGTCTGCTCTTTTTTTAAGTTTATGCGGATTTTAGGAGGTGAGGGAGTTAAGTTTCCATTCTTTTTGCCTCTTCGTGAATCCGACATTTTTTTTATGCGTCTTTTCTATCGGGTCGGTCGTTTTCGTTTCAGGGGCATAAATGGTGTAGGGTTTAGGTGGTGCAAGGTTTTGGGCAAGAATACTACCCCAAAGGGTGTGGAGATTGTTGAACAAACCTGTAAGGCTTGACCTTGCAACGCCGTCAAGAACCCGTAAATACCTTTGCCACTGAGAACGAAATACCGACCCCGATTCCAAAGTCATCGCTTAATGTGGAGGGTTCACACAGGGAAGAGGTAAGATGAAAGAATTGAGTTGATAGTATTCAGATACTATCCATTAGCTGACGAATGGGCATAAAAAAACCACCCGAAGGTGGTTTCTGTCATTTAAGATATTAATTATTAAATTTTAAGGGTCAAGGAATTTACTATTACTGGCTGTATGTGGTCTAACAACTTCCGTAATTTTTCTTCAAATTCAAACATTAAAGTCTTAATATCATATGGATTTATTGATGTAATCACATCAAGCTGATTGTTGATATTTTGATCCCGATGACCGCTAACGTTTAATCTGATTTTTTTGAGATATTCATGATTCTTTGATTTAAAAGAATTTAGTTCACTCAAATGAGTCTTTAATTCTTCAATCCAAGGATCCGCTTTAGGTGTGGAACTGAAGATAGTCTTAAAATATTTCCCTAGAAGTTCTGGGAGGTCTTCTTTCCCTTCATATAGCAATAATGCTACTTGTCTAGCAAAATATACCTTTTGCCAAGGTCTGTTTTCTAATATCATTGAATAACCGACAGAGATTAAATCATACGACAAAAGATTAATATATCCAAAGGCATTCCACAAAGTAGTCATTTCAATATTGCCGTCATCAACAGCAATATTTTTCACCTTTGAGATCAATAGTATATTAGATTCTAACACCTCGAATCTTTTGTTAAATCTTTCTTTGTATGCAGTTAAGTTCTTAGCTAAGTCTGCTTCAAAACTATCATCTGTCTTGTAATCAAATAATTTAGGAGACATGTATATTGTTTTATTAATTGTTTGTACAAAGGTAATCATTATATCAATAGAGTAATATCAAAGATTTCAATAGGACAATCTTTAGGACAAAAATGTATTCTTGCCAAGTTGAATAATAATCGGCTGCTGGCGACTTTCGACTATCGGGCGTTTCGCCTGTTCTCGCAGCCACTCCCTGAAAGCACGGCAGAAGCCACCTTTCATTCGGAATGCAAGAGAGATAACCACGTCCAGATTGTAGTACATCACCTCGTTGTGGTAGCGGGTAACTTCGGTCTCAAACAACTCTTTGTTCTTGAAAATCACCCGAAGATTAGCCGAAACAGCTGGCACAAAAACATCGAATAGCCTCGCTATCTCATTTTTAGTCAGCCACACTGTGCCACCTGCGGTCTCAATCATCACTTTGAAAGAGCCACTTGTGCTATGTTCTATTGATATTTTCCCACGTTCCATAATCAATCGTTGTTTATGTCATATCCTATTCGTTTTCTCGGAGCGGGCGAGTGCTTGAGCTTGTTGGGGAAGTGGTCACAATTTGTGACCACTTGTAGTAAGGATAACTCAAACATCACTCGGCAACCATGCACCTCGAAAATCTTTTGTTGAATGATTTGTAGTTCCATAGTATTAGCCGTTATATGTTTCATTTAAGCTCTGAAGTTTGCCTGCAAGTGCCTGCATATCGTTACCTATTTTGGAATCGGTAATTCGGGCGTAGATCTGAGTGGTTTTTATATTGGTGTGCCCCAGCATTTTAGAGACAGTTTCAATCGGCACACCCTTAGCGAGCGTAATGGTTGTTGCGAAGGTATGACGAGCAAGGTGAAAGGTCAAATTCTTCTCCAGACCACACAAATCACCAATCTCCTTGAGGTAGGCATTCATTTTTTGGTTGCATATAACAGGGTATGTCATATGTTTTTGTAATTCAGATATTTACAATAGAGCTTAGGGTGAAGTGCTAACGGATTTGCAACGTGGTGTATGCTGCTTATTGCTTTTGGTTGCATAGCGGATTCGTTGCTTGTAGCGTTCCTTGCTCGTGAATATAAAGGTATAAAAAAAGGATGAATTTACAAGAAATTCACCCGTTTTCTTTATTTCATTTTTATTTTCAATGCTCATAAGATTACCTGTAGCCTTTTGATAAATCTAATGGTTTTAAGAAGCGGTAAATTTCAATTAATCTTGTAATTCTGCCTGGCAACAAATAGTTGCTGATTATGCGTACTATCGAATAAAAAAGTCCTTAACCTGAATGCGTTAAGGACTTTTCTTGTTTAACCTAATCGGCGTTTCTGCTAATTTTCAGCGAGTTGATAAACCTCTTCAAAATTGTCGTTTGCGAGATAATCACTTTCCCGCTCAGCTTTTCATAAGGGGTAAGGAGCGAGTGGGGAGTGTCGCGAAAGTCGATTACGACCTTGTGTCGGTTGCCGGATGAGGCAAGGGGGGAGATTTCACGCATATAACCGATAATATCTTCTGTGGCTGTGGTTTGCAAGATAACTTTGGAATTGGCGGCAATACGCGATTTGTCGCCCACTGAAATTTCTGCCGCACCGTAGTAATACAAGCTATCACGGGGAATTACAATGCAAATCAGAGAGCCGACACTTACGGCTTCCCTGCTCTTGGCATTGAAAACTACTCTGCCCGAAATAGGCGTGATGATTGGGGAGAGAGTCTCTCGATGGTAAAGGTAACCCACCGTGCCTCCCGCTTCGATGCTCTTCTCAATGGCTCCCGCGTGAACGAATATACCATCTTCAACGGCATTTATCTCCCGAATTGCAGGGGTGGTACTTATCGTTACTTCAACGGGAACACTCTCTTGGTAAGGTATAAATGCCGAAATTGAGACCATAGCCAACAATGCAGCACCGATAATGGCAGCGCCATACCTCAAAAGCATCGGAGGAATTTGACCGATGATGTTTCGCACTTTTTCACTACGTAGCTCAATATTTCTTTCCATTGTCAACTTCCTAATTCTAACTGGTTTTTGACCAACTCGTAATACTTGCCTCTTTTAATGGTCAGCTCTTCGTGCGAGCCAATCTCCACAATCGTTCCGCCATCGAGAACCACTATCTGGTCGGCATTCTTAACCGTGCTCAATCTGTGGGCGACAACGACAACCGTTTTGCCTCGGTAAAAATCTTGCAGGTTCTCGACAATAGCTTTTTCGTTGTTTGCGTCCAAGGCATTGGTTGCTTCATCAAAAAAGACAAATTGCGGATTTTTATAGACCACTCGTGCGATAAGGATTCTCTGCCTCTGCCCCTGACTTACCCCCTGCCCATCCTGACCGATTAGCGTATTGTATCCCAGTGGCAGAGCTTCGATATAGTCGGATATATTTGCTACACGGGCGGCATAACGCAGGCGCTCCAAATCCACCTCATCTTCGGATATGGCGATGTTGCGAGCGACGGTGTCCGAAAAGAGATAACCCTCCTGCATAACCGTGCCGCACATTGTACGCCACCAAGCGAGATTAAATTGGTCTATATTGACATTTCCCACCTCAATTTTACCTTCATTGAGTGAGTAATAACCGAGCAGCAGTTTGATTAGCGTCGTTTTGCCGCTGCCGCTTGCCCCAACAATGGCTGTGACCTTGCCTTGCGGAATGCGAAGATTGATGTTATTGAGGACATAATCAGCCCTTGCCCCGTCATATTTGAAGCATAGATTCTCGATATGAATATCACTTTTATGAGGTAATTGAACAATTTCTCTGTTATCATCCTCTTCGTTTTGCTCTGTATGAATCTCGTTCATACGATCTAAGCTTATGCTCACATCCTGCCACTGATAGATGAATCCAAGTATCTGCTCAACAGGGCTATTGAGTTGTCCGATGATATATTGGATTGCCAACATCATACCCAAGGTCAGATTGCCGTTGATGACGGCTGCCGCCGCAACAACGGTTATCAAGGTGTTTTTTAGCTCGTTTATCAAGATGCTCCCCGCCTCCTGATTTTGTCGGAGTGTGAGCGATTTCAAATTCACATCGAAGAGGTTTGCCTGCACATCCTCCCACTCCCACCGCTTGCGTTGTTCGCACCCTTGGAGCTTTATCTCCTGCATACCGTTGATAAGCTGATAGACCACATTTCGATTTATGCCCTGCTGCTCAAAGAATTTGTAATCCAAAATGCGCCGCTTCTTCAAAAATACGACTATCCAAAAACCGTAGATAATGCTGCCGATGATGAATATGAGAAAGATAGTCAAACTGTATATATATAGCACTATCCCAAAAACGATAAAGCTGAATACCGAGAAGAGCATACCCAGTGTCTGAGCCGTAAGAAAGTTTTCTATACGCCTGTGGTCTTCGATTCGTTGTAACAAATCGCCTGTGAGTTTGGTGTCAAAAAACTTCATCGGCAACTTCATCAACTTGATAAAGAAGTCAGATATCAGCGACACATTGATACGCGTGCTTATGTGAAGCAATATTTTGCGGCGAATGAAGTCGATGGCTGTGCGGCTGAGAATGAGCATCAATTGTGCAATGAGTATCAGCCATATAAAACCTATATCCTTTCCGTTGATTCCCGTGTCCACAATGGCTTGTGTCAAAAACGGAAAAATGAGTTGCAAAATACTGCCAATGAGCAATCCGAGAATCAGGTGTCCGAAAAAACGTTTGTATTTCACGAGATAGCTGCCTAAGAATTTGAAGCGGTTGGCGGAGGGAACATAATCGCCCTCTTGCTCATAAAAGAGGCTTGTCGGCTCAAGCAACAACACTATTCCCTTCTCTTCGCTGTTGGTCTGGGTGCTAATCCAGTTGGTGCAAAACTCCTCTTTCGAGTAGCTTAGCAGCCCCTTGCCGGGGTCGGCAACTAATATCGTAACTTTTCCTTTACGACTCTTTTTGATGTCGTATACCACAACAAAATGGTTTTGCTTCCAGTGCACAATGCAGGGAAGTAAAACCTTCTCCGTGAGCTTATCAAAAGTCAATCTGCCGCCCAAAGTCCTGAAGCCAATCTTCTCCGCCGCCCTACTAATCCCGAGCAACGACACACCATCCTTGCCGATAAAGGAGTTTTGCCGCAACCCCTCAAGAGTGTACTTCTTGCCATAATGACCGGCAATCATACACAAACACGCGGGGCCGCAATCCATTGCGTCAGGCTGCTTAATAAATGACCATTTAGTTTTCATATTTTCACCTATATCTATCTTATGTCTATCTTATGTCTTTTATATCTTTATAACCCTGCATCCCCTCAGTTGCACTAACTTGGACCTTCTTACCACCCGAGAAACGCCAACGAACCGATAGCCCAATACTCTGAACAGGAGTTGTATAATGATAACTTATTGTATTGCCGTTTGCGTTTCTATCGTAGCGGCGACGGTTGCCAAGAGCATTAAAGTTTAGAGTGAATTGGAGAGCATCCTTGAATAGAGATTTATAGATTTGTCCGCCAATATTATAAATTGCGTGGTAAGTACGGTCATAGTCACGGTATGTCGGCTCGAAGATGGCATTCAACATCGCACCCCAACCTTGCTTGAAGGTAAAATTATTATTCAGGGTATGGTATTGACGAAATCTCGTGTCGCCGTAATGCACTCCTGCGATTGTGAGATTTTCAGGATGCACCTCCAAGCGAGATGATAGCTTCATCTTCCACTGCTTTACCGGATTCAGATTCAGCTCTACACCGACACCGTATGCCTCTTGCGATGGTAAATTTATCGGAGTCGTATAAAAAATCTCTGCAGAACTCTGTTTGGTCTCCCAATATATACTATTGTTTGCTTTTATGTATAGTGCCGTAATATTAAAGATGTTACCAAACAATGAGACTCCTCCCATTAAGATGTCATAGGTGGGAGCTTTCAGGTACGGATTACCGACAGTATAGTTATAGGGGTCTATCCAACGGATTGTCGATGATATTGCGGCGTAGGGTATATCGTCAAGAGAGTGTTTATAGTTGAACATCAGAGCATTTTTCCCGGACTCGCCCACCGGCATCATCATCTGCACAGTGGGGTTGATTCCCCACTGGGTATTGGAAATTTTTTCGCCTATTTTGTCTAACTCTTCATACTCTATTCCGTTGAGTTGCCAATTAATTCCGACACTGTATTGTATTTTCCAAAATGCACCCATCGCCTGTGCGTAGGCATGAGGTATCAAACCTTTTGTTCGTGTAGGAATTACACTAATTGGGAAATGTTGACTTTCGCTTATTGTGGGGTCATAAGCCGAAGAAATTAGTTGTACTGATGCTCCATATTTCAAAGATATTTTCTCACTGAGCGGATGTGTGATATCGGCGGATAACTTCCAAAGGTCAAGGGACGATTCGTAGTAAGATTTTTTCTGAGCCTCATTCTCGAATAAGTAATGAGAGTCGTATGAGGCACGACGGTTGTAGTAGTCGCCCACAACCTCTAACGATGCTCCGCGCTCGTTGAGCGTGGAAGAGTACTTTACGGTAGCCTCCTGCACGAGAGTAATATCTTGTGAAGAGATAGTCGATTTGTCGTTTGAGACGGTCTCTATAAACGGATTCTGACGATTGGTAGATACATAGTAACTGCCGCTGATTTTGCTCCATTTGTCGATTTGCTGCGTGAGACTCAGGCGATTAGTCGCATTAAATCCTTTGATTCGGCTTTCTTCATAGATTTGCGTAATAAGCGATGATGATGTATTCCAAATTGTCTGCTCAGCACTTTCTCGATAGTTGTTCCAATTCAGCGACAGATTGTTATATAGACTCAGATTCTTGTATCGGTAGTAAATCACTCCACCTAAATCCTCGCTCGATATTCCGTTCTTACTACTGTAATCTGCTCCGGCTGAAAGGCTGCCGTAGAAGCCGCCCTTTGGTGGTTGTCGCAGGGTGATGTCGATAGTCCCGCCACTGGCTGAGGCATTTTGATTGCCGCCGGCAAGATAATTTACTTTAACCTTATCAATCATATCGGCAGGCAATCTATTGAGTTCGTCAAGGTTGGTGAGCTTTACACCGTCAACATAGATTTCGCTCACGGTCAAGCCGTTGATTTTAAGACGTGTATCTTCCTTGGTTACTCCCGGCAGGAATGTCAATGCGTCAGCGGTCTGCTTTCCCTTTACGATGTCGGATGCACGGAGATTAACAGTGTAGCCATCAGCACTATGCTTAGTACGCTGTGCTATTACCACAACTTCTTTTATTACTTGGACATCCTCCTTCATAACCAATGTGCCGAGCGAACCGACTTCGCAACTCTTTCGGATTGGCTCATAACCCAAAAATGAGAGCAGAATCGAGTATTTCTCGCCCTCTATGGCGGACAGTTCAAAACTTCCGTCTGAGCGACTTACGGTCGATGCAACATATACGCTGTCTGGCAATGTGCTCAGGATAATGCCGATGTATGGCAAGGGTTTTTGCTTTTCGTCTACTATTTTTCCGGTGATGGTTTGTGCTATTACAGGACTGGAAAGCAGACAAAATAGAGATATGATTGCGATAATTTTATTTTTCATTTCTATTCAAATTTTTTACGTCATGAAAATATTTCTTAATATTCATATCTGCATTTCCCCTGACAGCTGGAATTGGACATTTGTCATCCATTGATTCAAACCGTTGCTGAAAGCAAATTGTACATATTGGGAGAAGACGACAATCAGAGCACTGAGATGTCAACCTATTCCTTTTCCTCAAGTATGCATTATCATTTAGGATAATTTCACCTGATGATGACAGATGACCTATGCGATTTTCAGGCTTAAAATCTCTTGCAGTACATTTATAGACGTCACCATTGTAGTTGGCTACATAGTTATTATCAAAATCACCATAACAAGGAGATATACTATCTCCAAGAAATGACTGAATATTAGACTGAAAAGTCATGCCAGAAACTTTGTCTTTTAATTCATTTATTTTGGAATGAAGTTCTAAGGTCTCAGGTTCTTGCCATACTTTGTGAAATGAAAATCTTAAATTAGGAAATTCCCAATACTCTCGAAAATCATCAACTAAAAATTTGAAGGAATCCAAGTTTTCGAGAGTATAGTTACATCTAATAGTGGTTAAAATTTCATTCTGTATAGCATTAAAAAGATTACTCTTTACAATGTCATAGCTACCCAAGCCCGAAGGAAAGCACTTGACTTTATTGTGAAAATCCCGACCTCCGTCAAATGCAACCTGCACGCTGATTTCTGATGATAAATTTTTAAGCTCTTCTACTACTTTGTTTGTTAAACAGACACCATTAGTTGTAAAACTAACTACCAATTTTTTTTCATACTTAGTACAAATACTTTTCACAGTTTCGGCTAGCGGTTTCACAACTTTTTTATATTGCAATAACGGTTCTCCTCCAAAGAACGACAATTGAACCTTCTTTAGAGTTTGTGACTTAACAGAGTTCTCTATGAAAAGCTCTACACCTTTAATAATGTCATTGGTCATTACACTATCCTTGACGTGATTTTCGTAGCAATACCAACATTTTAAGTTACAATCCAAAGTTGGATTTACAGTAATTCGCAGAATCTCATCTGAACTAAATTTTCGATCAATCGCATTTACGCACTCTGCTACTTCATTAATTTCATCAGAAATTACGAATCTATCATCAAGCAAACTTTTGTAAAGGTCTGGATGAATTTTTGAGATTTTTGTTGGGTCATCCGAACTACTCTCAATCAGACTCGCTAACCTTTTATCTAAAGTCAATAATTTGCTCCTAAAGTAGTTGTAGAAAAAAACAACTTCATTATCTTCAGAGCTATCAATCAACTTATTGTATATACTCCATTTCATATACATTAAATTATTAGGTTCTACTGGTTTTCGTGTGGGCAAAGTTTGAGGTTTGTATTGAAGAATAGTATTGCGGTTCTGAAGTTTTCAAATTTATGGTATCCTCTGCCTATTCTTTTTATCTCTTCGATAGAGCTGTTTAACCTCTCTGCTTTTGCATTACTTGAGCCGGTTAGTATCGCATTTACAATTCCGTAATTACCATTTGATTGTTATAGACAAGTTCAATACGAACTTCCTCTTTTTGCTCGTCGATGTCTACACTTCCTATAGACCAATCACTGTTCGTAGGCAATAATAATTTACTCAATACTTCGGTTGCTGTCATTCGGCAAAGATAACTATTCTCACACGAAATCCTGTAGAACCAATTATTAAGGGAAAAGCGAAAGTTGGTAAATAGCATTGAGTGTAGATTATTTGCTTTCTTCCGCTCTTCCCATTTTTTTTATCAACAATAATAATTACTACACTTCTGGTTTTTCCTCTGCATTGATGTTGCAATTTTTGCAAGTACCAGTGCAATTAGTGTTAGTATCACCCCATCCACCACCTAAACAATTGCCATTGGTTGCCCATAAATCGGATTCGATTTTCAGTGGTTGATTAGAGAAACCGCCGTGAAGCATTCCAGCTTCATCTTCGGTCAATTGTGAAATTTTCATTTTTTCCATTGATTTAAATTATTAGTTTATTATTGCCTATTCATATAGCTTTTCGGCTTACGCTCCTTTTGTCAGTGTGGTCTGAACTATAATTTTACCGGTATAAAATATGGTCTTAGTTTTACAATATTTTGGGTAGCTTAAACAAAATCATCACTATTCTTTTCCTACTCTATATAGGATTTTCGGCTTTCTCCCTTCTTGCAAGAATATTATTAGACTTCGATTGTCTGTCAATGCTTTATTAGAGATAGTTGTTTATGATTATTGTAGAAAAATTCAAGCCCATCCCTTGTAACGTACATCGGTATTGTCAATGAGCCGAGATATTCAATACCATCGGACAGTGGTTTTGCTGCAATACCCATTAGATGAAGCATTCTCAGAAGTTTGGAATCGCATTCTGATAGCATTACTCCCCTTTCATATCTGCAAATCAGAGATATAACACTACTCATCAAAATCTTAAAAACCACAACCCCAAGTCTGCCAACTTTTGAACTTATTGCGAATCTACCAATATGCCATATACGTTCATTACAACGAGTTGGAACAATATGATTGAATGGGTCTATGCTGAATAACTTTGTCATCGGAAGAGTGTCTTTACGATTCCATTCCAATATCCTTATTGCTCCAACAATATCCATTTTTTCATCCCTTGCAATAAAAATCCGTGAGTACCCCAAGTAATGCAACTCTTATTCGAATACTTGCTTAGCTTCGATTTCAATTATTCTTTCGGAAGTGCTCTGATGATGCTTTTAGTTTTCGGTAACGATAAACTTTGCAAGTTCATAGAGGTTCTCGTTAGATAGCTCCCAAAATGAGTATCCTTCGTAAGAGTTGATATACTTGTCCATTTTTGGTTTTGGTGTTAATTTCTACTGCAAAGGTATGGTGCATTCCAAAGCCCTCCTATACCCAAATAGGTAATACTGTATTGTAAGATAAAGAATTACCCATTTGGGTAATAGACATAATTTTTATACCTTTGCATAGAAAAATTGTACTCCGAGATGGTTAATCAAACAGATTTCTTCATCAGTGAAAACATAATTGAACATATTCCCGCTGAGGAGTATTTCAAGATTGACCACATTATCGAGGATGTGGATGCCTTCGCACGTACCACATACAAAAGCGTATATGTAATTGATTATTACAGGCAATCATTCCTGTATGTCTCTGAAAACCCTCTGTTTCTGTGTGGTTTGACAGCCGAGCGTGTCAAGGAGTTAGGATACAATTTCTACATAAACCACACCACACCCGAAGACCTGACAATGTTGTTGGAAATCAATAGAGCAGGTTTCAAATTCTTTGAGAAAATTCCAAATGAGCATAGAAAGCAATATACAATCTCGTATGATTTTCAAATTATTAACAAAGAGTATCGAAATAAAAGTCTTATCAATCACCAAATAACCGCCCTCAGACTGACAAGTGACGGAAAGATTTGGCTCGGTTTATGTGTCGCATCGGTATCTTCTGCCGACAATTCGGGCAATATAATGATGTTGAAAAATAAATCTCGTGACTATTGGGAGTACAACAGGGTCTCTCAACACTGGGAACAGAGACTCAGACCCGAATTAAAGGAGATAGAGAAAGATGTGCTGAAACTTTCTGCAATGGGCTACACTATGAACGAAATTGCCGATACAGTGAACCGCTCCGTAGATTCTGTAAAGGTGTATCGAAAGAATTTATTTGAAAAACTTGGCGTTGACAACATTGCCGAAGCAATAAATTATGCGATGAACCATAGACTTTTATAGAAAAGAGGGACTTGAAAATTCAAGTCCCTCTTTTCTGTTAAGTAGGGGAAAATAATTATTGGTGTGTTTTTAGAAGTTAATTTTTACATAAATTCTGTCGTCATTCGGCAATTCAAGCAAGCTTGATTGCTCTCATTCCTAAGAATTTTGAGCAGATTTTTTGTTTGAAAGTTGCGATTTTATTGGAATAAATGAGTGTTTTTCAAACAAAAAATCTGCCAAAAAGGAACGATAAAAATGTATCAATAATTCTTTTTCACTACTTAATTTCTATCATCAATAATTGAGGAGAGATAGAATTTCGGATAGCGTTTAACGGGCTGTCCGGTTGCGATAAAAAATATGATATTGGTGCACAACCCACCAACAATCCACGAGGCAATAGAGAGTTGCGGAGGGGGCAGTACTGCATCTTCATTTTTATACTGTGTGATAATATTTTCAATCCACGGCTTGGGCACGTTCCAAAATTTGAAGTAATTGACAATGTGCTCTATCAGTTGCACTTCAAAATTTCGCGGTTCCTTTGCAAACTCTTTTAGTTGGATACCGGTAGGTTCAACTAAAATAACCATACCTCCCCACCCGATATTGTAGGGGTGCAGCACGGGAATCGAATATTTCTTACACCAATCGTCAAAAACAAACGGGATGTCAGATTTGAAGTCCAACGCATTTATTGCAATATCGTGGTCTCGTACGATTTCCTCCACATTGTCGTGGTCAATAAATTTGTTTATCACAGTGATATCTGCACCCGGATTGATGCTTAATAATCTCTCTGCTAATGCTTCTGCCTTTGGTTTTCCAATATCCTCGACGCGATAATTTTGCCGATTCAGATTAGACTCCTCAACAACATCACCATCTACAATAGTAATCGTTTCAAAGCCGAACCTGAGAGCACATTCCGCAATAATGCTGCCTATACCTGCGCCTCCCAATAGTACCCGATAGTTTTTGATTAGATTTTGCTCCTCGGGACGAACATAAATCCTGTTTCTGCTGTATCTCATTGTCATATCTTTTTTGCAAAGGTCGTCATAGCTGCAATTTCACACAATACCCAAAAGGGTAATTTTGTAAATAGTCGCCCCTTAAAAGCCATTCAACACGCTGATTTATTGTAAATTAATAGTAATTATTTTTGGATTAGTCTGCAATTTTTCGTATCTTTGTGTTATAAACCTTGCAAAATTGAGCTATGTTACCACGCCCCAAAGATACTCTGCAAAGCAGCCTTTTCTTCGACCTTAGAAGCACCTTAAACCACCGCCACCCGCTCTTCCAACTCGCCAACAAAATCGACTGGGCGATGTTTGAGCGAGAGTTTTCGCCACTCTACTCACCGGATAAAGGAGTCGAAGCAAAGCCAATACGACTGATGGTTGGATTGCTGATACTAAAACATATACGCAATGTTTCGGACGAAAGTGTTGTAGAGCAGTGGAGCGAAAATGTATATTATCAATACTTCTGTGGAGGTACTGAATTTGTCGCGGCACAACCTATTGATGCGAGTAGTTTAGTGCATTTTCGCCACAGAATTGGCGAGGCTGGGTTTGAGTTGATTTTGGCAGAGAGTATCCGCGTGAATGATGATGTAGATTTCGACAAGCCGCAAGTTGTTTTTGTAGACACGACTGTACAAGAGAAGAACATAACATATCCCACTGATGCTAAGTTACATAAGAAGATAGTTGAGAATTGCAGAGGTATAGCTGCAAAATCGGGTGTTACCCTTCGTCAGAGTTATGCTCGGGTTGTCAAGGCGTTGAATAGAGATATCCGTTTTAATAAAAAGCAGAGCAAGGCAGCTCGCCGTAAGCTCAAGTGCATAGCAGGGCGATTGGTCAGGGAGTTAGATAGAGAGTTGCCTTTGGAATCATTACACAGAGAGCAGATAGATTTGTATAAGAGAGTTTTATCTCAGACTAAAGATAGTAAGAACAAGGTATATTCATTGCACGAGCCTAGTGTTTGTTGCATCTCTAAGGGTAAGGAGCACGAGAAATGGGAGTTTGGGAACAAGGTTTCTGTGGCGTACAATGAAGATGGATTGATAGTTGGGGCGTTGTCGTTTCGTAATGAGTATGATGGGCACACACTTTTGCCTGCTATTGAGCAGGTTGTACGATTGAATCATCGCCCTATAAAGATTGTTCCGTGCGACAGGGGTTACAAGGGTGTTTCACAGGTTTTGGGTATTCCTGTTTTGATACCGAGCAATGGTAAGGGCTGTAAGAGTGAGTATGAGCGAAAGAAGCTGAAGAAGTTGTTCGCGCAAAGAGCAGGTATAGAACCAATTAATGGGCACTTAAAGAGTGACCACCGGATGGGTCGTAACTTTTACAAAGGTATATTTGGTGATAATATCAATTCTATGCTCGCCGCCGCCGCATTCAACTTCAAAAGAGCTATGAATGTTCTTTTGGACTATATTTTGCGATGGATATCACAGCTATTTGAACAAAATATCTCCATAAAACCCCAAAACTAAAAGAACCCTGAAAACGAAAATGCCCCTTTTAAGGCACGACTAAATAATCTTTTTCTAAGTTGGCTCTCTCGACTTGATGCTAATAAATTGAGTTAGGTGTTAAGCTTATCATATCAAGAAAATCTGCCGCCGCCATAAATAATTTGATTAAACTGTTATAAATTAGAGACCGAAGCTCCGTTTTCTCTTTTTGCGTTGCATTCTTCGGCGGAACTCATCTTCTTCCGAGTCGGTGGTGTTGGGGAGTATCGGGATGTCGAAGAGGGAGCCGATGGAGTCGTCGATGCTGCTGCTTTCGTAGTGCTGCTCTGTGCGATGAATTGGTTGTGCTTCTTGCGTTGGATATGGTGGTTGTAAGCTGGCTTGGGAAGACCGAGAAATGGGGTCGTTCGATTGCGGACTGTTAGTTAAGTGCTCATATCGTTGAGGATTTTCAAGCCTATCAACAATTGCATTTGCTGCGTACTCCTTACCTAAGCGTGATCCGTTGAGAACTGCGCCTGTGTTGTGGTCAATGAAAGTAACACCATAGAGGCGACCTGCTGCATTCTCTCGATATACTACACCGACACCACTTTGGAATAGGTTGTAGCGGAGCTGCTCTTTGTTCGTTGCTCCTGCGAATGCTTGATTAATGGCTCTCTTTAATGGAGCTGCCGGACGGCTCTTTTCCAAGTGTTCTTTTGAGGCTTGGTACTTTCTCTCTAACGCTTCGCTTCCGGCAAATTTACCCAGTGTGGCTGACGAGAATGGGTTGCCAACCTTGTTGTCGTCGGTGTCGGTGGCAGAGTAGACAATACCACTAAATGGGCTACCATAGTGCGAACCTTTCACCTCTTCGGCTGCAATATTGAACTTCGTGAGCACAGCTTTATACTCCGTAAAGGTCAGAAAATGGTATTTGTTTATCACCTCTCTAACAACATTTTCAACCTGCTCTTTGGCGTTTCCCTGACTCACATCAACCATTTTAAGCTCTGGCTTTTTCTCTTTTGATACCTTTTCTGCTGTGTGAAGTCCATATTTTTGCTCCAAAGAGCGAGTTATATCCTTGCTTCTCCGCCTCTCAAACTTATCGTTTATCTTCTTTCCCTTCTCATTTACACGCACCGAAACGATGTGAATATGATGTCGACTTATGTCCTGATGCTTGAAAACAACGTAGGGTTGCGAACCGTATCCCATACGCTTCATATACTCCTCGGCTACCAGCGAAAGCTCCATATCCGAGAGCTTATCATCGGGGTGAGGGTTCAATGATACGTGAAAAACAGGGTTTTCGGTACGGTATCTTTGAGGCATAAAGAGCTCAAAATCCTTTATCATATCATTCGCCTTAAACACTTCGTTTGGCTCAGGACAGAGCATTTTATTGGTTAGAAGTATCTGAGCGGTGTCGGCTTTGAGCTTGTTCATATTATAATTTACTGCCCCTGCGAGTGATCCGCTGACGCTGATTTTTGCAACCATAGTTCTTTGAATTTTTGTGATAATTCGGAAATTTGTCGGCTAATGAGAACTAACTCTACGGTCTGTTGCTCCAACTTATAGAGCATCGCCAGAGCTTTTCGCTCCTCAAATTTGCTCTTTAGAGTGACGACAGTTTGGTTGTAGTTGACCCCGATGGCTCGGTACTGACCATATAAAGAGGATAGTAGTTGCGTATATTCAAGCAACGATCCATCAACTTTTACCACCCGAAAGGTCTCGTTAAATATCCGTGCCTTGATGAACGATGCCATGCTATGCACTCCCGATTTCTCAAATAGCGTGAGAAAATCTGCATACTCAACATCACTCAAATTAACACTGATACGATTCTTGGCAGGGTCTATTTTTGGTGGTCTGCCACCCATTTTATTCTTTATTCTATTCATTTTACATACGACTTTGGAGTGTGTAACTAATTCGGTGTCGAGCGTTCTCGACCGAGGCTTTTGCGTTGCGCAAAAGGTTTTCCGCAGCGGAAAACACACCTCGCCTATATCTCTAATCAAGATATAGAGTTCGCCCCGAAAGGCGAACCTATGAATCTTCGATGCTTTAATTTACTACATTCGTTTCCACCCATCAAGTTCACTGGCGTAGTCGCTAAGGTGCGCACGAACAAGGTTTTCTACAAAACCCGATACGCTCAGTTTTCTATCTCCCAACCGTCTGACGACTACATCAACTTCATCTCGTAGCGTTCGACTGATAAAAATAGTCTGCCTATCAACTATCTTTGGAGTAGTGAGATAGGTTTGTTGATACTCCTCTATAGATGCCTTGCGCTGCTTGGGTGAACTACGTTTAGTCGGTTCGATTGGTGGAATAGGTAAAGTTGGTGAACTCTGCTCGGTTCGCTCGGTTCGCTCATTTGCGAAAGGATGATTTTTCTCTTTTGGCAAGCCTGCAATCTGCCCCTGTGTGATGAATTCCTCTAAATTGTCTGACATAATTTTCAGTTGTTAAATTAATACTGTTTTGCTGTGCCGAGTTCACTCGCTCGGCACGATTCTCAGAGCAAAGTAATAGCGTTAATTTTCAATATACAAGCAACTTAGACGAATCGGATAACTCTTCACTATATGGCAGCAAAATGCACTTGACTACCTCCGACGAGTCGGTTTAGTTTGCGTTATATTGCGGAATGACCAAGTCAGCAGATTAAATTCGTGGAGTTGGTGGAGCGACCAATGAAAATACAGATAGTAGAGTTGGTTAAGATAGCAAAGTGGTGCAATTTAGTGAATAAGAACCCATTGGTGTGCCGGATTTGGTATTATCAAAAAAGATTCATTACTTTTGCCGCTGAAGCCCCGGAGCTCGCCCTTGGATAAGGCGAAACAAAAAGTAAAGGGCATCATTTTACTGTGGATTTTTAGTGGTAAGCGGAAGTGCAGAGCGCATTATCTTCTGTACAAAACTTACTAACTAAAAAATTATGACAATTTTAAATATTGAAGAGAGTGCCTTTGAATTGATGATGGCACGCTTTGAGGCTCTAGCCCAAAAGGTGGAGCAGCTATGCAGCAATGCTGGCGACAAAAGAGTAAAGGAGTGGCTGGATGCTACCGACGTATGTTTTCTGCTTAATATCAGAAAACGGCAGTTGCAGAATTACCGTGATAGCGGTAAGATAGGCTTCTCTAAAATCGGCAACGTGATAATGTATCGTCCCGATGATGTTATGAAACTACTAAAAAAAGCGGAGTAACTATGTCGGAGATTATCACACACCAGAGTGAGAGAGTAACAAGGTTTCTCTCCACTATCGACCGTATGATGGAGGCGTTGGATGGGCTATCTAAGAGCCACGCCCCACGATTCGGTGGCGAACATTACGTTACGGATGCTGAACTGACGGAAAGGCTTAAAATCAGCGACCGAACCACCCAAGAGTGGCGAAGTAGTGGCAAGATTGATTACATCCAATTTGAGAAAAAGGGCAAAATCCTCTATCGAGAGTCGGATATTCAAAAATTCCTCGAAAAGCACTACCTAAAGTCGTGGAAGTAAGTTTTATCCAGATTAGAGGGAGTCTGAAGCTGCAACATTAACAAATAAAAGCGATGAACCGAGATTGAAAAATCTACCGTTCATCGCCTTTGTTTTAAGTTTTTATCCGTCATATCGGTCGCCCTTGCTGCTATGACTTTTAATTGTATTTAGCTAAGAATTAGACAAGCCTTACGACTGTAAGGAGTAACCCTTTAGGGCTTGGGCTTGGCTATTTCGTGCGAAATACTCCCTTTACATAAAATTGGATGCGCCTCAGCATAACTCAAATAAATTTGGTTCTGCATTCGGCTTTCACAATTTTTGTCATAGCAGTAAGGGTGATTGATATGATTAATTACAAAAATTATCTTTCGCTTCACTGACTCTGATATATATAGGTTGCAAATTGCTCCGCATCATCTTACACATTATCCACTGCCGAAACAATTCCGCTTTGTGTGATTGAATCCGAAACGCTACTGCCACAACCATATCCAACCCGTGATAATCCGGTACAACGTTGCAACCAACCAACGTTGCGCCACCCGTCATGTTAGCCGTTGCAACACCTGTTTTGAGAATTGCACGTATATTGGAACGTATGGTCGGCACCATTACCCCGAACAATTCGGCAATCTCAAAATCTCGCATCTGCACATTTGCAGGCACGATTACCGTGCCGTTATCACTGATTTTTACCATATCTCTTTTCATACCTATCTCTAAATTCAAAATAATTATACTCCTCCACGATTGGCATATCCCTGTCTTCAAAGAGCTTGAATTTACTTTTGCTGCTCTTGACTATCCGCTTCATATCATCACCCACCTTTTTATTACTCATACGTGCGTAGATCTCGGTAGTTTTCAAATCTTTATGTCCCATCATCTTGGCTACCGTCTCAATAGGCACATCGTTCAGCAGAGTAATCAGCGTTCCGAAATTATGGCGACTTTGGTGGTATGAGATGGGCTCTTTTAGTCCGCAAAGTTTTTGCATCTTACCCAGATTCTCGTACATCGTAGACCACGTAGTCATATTAAAGAGCCTCTCGCTTTTACGCTCACTCCGATATTTATCAATGATTTTCAGCGGAATATCAAGCAGAGGGACATAACATTCCGTGCCCGTCTTTTGTCGCTTGAAGGTGAGGTGCTTATCCCCTTTATTGTTAATGCCTATGTTTTTATCCGTCAGTTTTACAACATCCGAAAATGAAGTGCCTGTAAATGTGGAAAATATAAACATATCACGACTAAAACAGAGGGCTTTCGATTTAACCTCTGTTGTCATCAGCTTGTGCAAATCCTCTTCTATTTGGTGGCGACACTCCGGTGGTACTACATCAAACTTATACCCCACAAATGGATCTTTGCGTAGCGTTCCTTGATTTATTGCACATTTGATAACTCGCTTGAGTGAAATGGCAACCCCGTTGGCTGTATTTACAGACAATCCCTTTTCTCCCCTTAGAAAGAGCATCATATCTTCTAAGAACCTAAGGTTCAATTTGATTAGCTCTATATCTTCTGCACCATATTGAGATTTTATAAAATCGGCAATGTAGTTGATCGCATAGTGGTACATCAGAAAGCTTTTCTCTTCTCTATTAACCCCAACCATCTGTTTGTACTGCTCGTTATGCTCCCGAAAGAGTTCAAGCAACATATCGGTTTTCTGTCCGATGTTGCAAACTCTGTTTTTCAGAAGCTCTGCCGTTACATACCCCTGCTGCTTAATAAAATCCTTATGATAGCCGGTAATCGCATCTGTTAGCTCCTGTAATTGGTTGTTGATTTCAATGGACTCACGCTCTCGCCCTTTCAGACGATACCTTTTAGCATCCCAAAGAGTTGGATCTACTTCAATCTGTGTTGAGAATTGAACCATCTCACCGCTAACCGATATGCGCCCCATAACGGTGGTCGTACCGTTTTTCTTGATTCGCCCTTTGTTGATGTAAAACATCACAGCAAAGGTGTTATACTTTACCTTATCCATCTTATAAGTTTGCTAAATGATATTTTCCTTTGATGCTTTTGGCAAGTTGCTTCATATCGCTATCCACTTTCTCATAAGATATTTGAGCGTAGATACGAGTGGATTTTATCGTGCTGTGCCCCAGCATCCGACTGACTGTCTCCATCGGGATACCTTGGGAGAGCGTAATGACACTGGCGTAGCAGTGCCGGGCTGCGTGAAAGCACAAGCACTTATCTATACCGCACATTTGTGCTATCTTCTTTAGGTGTAGGTTGGTCTTTACATTACTCAACATTCTGAATACGTGTTCGCCATCGGTTGAGCCCCTATACTTGTCAATCAATTTTATAGGCAGGTCTAATAGAGGGACGTGAAATTCTACGCCTGTTTTAATACGTTTAGAGTGAATCCACACTGTCCCATCATCATTTGTTGCGAGGTCGCTATATTTCAGGTTGCGAAGATCACTAAATGAGATGCCTGTAAAGGCTGAAAACAGAAATAGGTCTCTCACCAAATACCTGCTTGGAATATCGAGAGGGGTAGTCATAATCTGCTCAAGCTCCTGACGTGTCAAGGTCTTAGGCTTTGACTCTTCGCCTTCGCTGCGGAATGATATAAATGGGTCAAAAACAATTACATCATCGGTAATTGCAGATTTAACCATCAGCTTGATTTTGCCGATTATACCGACAACGCTATTCGCTTTGAATTTTCGTTCTATGCGCAGATAGTGGTCAAATTTCTCGATAAAGGAGTAATCCAAGGCACCAAATGAGATCTCTTTGAGGTTGTATTTTGCTTTTATGAACTCCCTTAGATATTTGAAAGCTATACGATATTGCTCGCAACTCTTTGCTTTCAGGTTGATGCCAACACGCTGAAGCATCATTTTGTGGAATTTATCACAATAGCCGAGCAGGGACTCTTGTCCCGATGCCATACCTTGAAAGGCTACTACAACTTCTTTCGGGGTGGCTGTACCTTTTCGCTCGATTAGCTCCTCGTAACTTGTGTGAATAGATACAGCGATCTTGTCTAAGGCGCGGTTTAGGTCGGTAGCAACCTTGCTTTTGCCTAATGCTCTGGCTGCTTTAATATCCCATAGGGATATAGCAACACTTAATTTGGCACTAAATTGTGCCATCTGCTTGCCGATGGTGATGCGCCCCATAATTGGAACGGTTCCATCCTTTCTTATCTCTTTGTGCCGGAGATAAAAGCTAACTTTTAGTTCGTTACCCATAATAATAAATTTTACTGTGATTTTTACGTCACAAAATTACTTTATCACGAGCAACAGAACGCCATCAAGATATACGCAAAATAGCGAATAGTAATCTTAATATCAAATAGTTAGTCTCTACAAATTGCGTCATACTACATTCAGATAAACTGCTAACGCAATCGTAACGTAACTACTTCGTAAAACCACTAAAAACTGCATTTACACCACTTAGCAATCTATTGCAGTTTTACCACATACAGCACACAATATCAGTAGTTTACTTCATTTATCACTCTATTGCATTTTTAGGTTGTTATCTGGTTGCTCATTACAGGCAGTACCAACTGACAGGGGAGTTTGCCCGAATACTTTTCGATAATCATTCGTGGCACATCAAGCAACAGAACATTGACCGGGTTGTCAGTCTTTTGGCGTTTGGTCATAATCCACACCTTGCCATCAAAGGAAGTCCTTACATTACTGTGAGTTAAGTTGCGAACATCGACATACGAAAGCCCCGTGAAGCAACAAAACACAAACACGTCACGCACTTGGTCTAACCTCTTTATGTTAATCTCTTTAGACATCATTGTCTCTAACTCCTCATTGGTGAGATAACCTCGGTCAACTCTGTTGAGTTTGATGTGGTAGTTGGCAAAGGGGTTAGACGAAATCATTCCGTTGTTGAAGGCAAGGGTAACTATCTTCTTGAGAAACATTATCATCTTGGCTGCTACATTGTTGCTCAGACTGCAATTTGTTCGCAAGAAAAGTTCATAATCACGGATGAAATTGAGATTTAGCTCTTTTAGAGATATATCCGAGAGGTTGTATTGGTAGCGTAAGAACTCCTCGACACGACGCATTGCGAGGTCGTACTTCTTATATGTGGAGCGAGTAGTGCTAATGCCGATGAGTCTCTCCGAGTCGGAGTTGTGTTTGGCGAATAGTTGCAGGAGCGTTGCCTGAGAGTCGTCGTGACCCAAAAATAGATTTTTGAGTTTCTCGGCAGTTACTGTGTTTCCCTTTTCGTGTTGCTCGTGATAGATGTTGGCAAGTGCTGTGCGAATAGAGTCGAGCGTGTTGTTGATTCTCAATGCTTCGCCACCTCTTCCAGCCACTCTGCCTAAGGCGACACTCCATGCTTCGGGGTTAATCTCTAACTTCGTGCTGAACTGCACGGTTGCTGCATCAATCGAGATGCGAGCTACAATCGGCATATTGCCGCTTTTTCTGAGGGCGTTCCGTTTTAGGAAAAATGCCACTTTGAAGGTACTTCGTTTCATACTTCTCATTTTGTTTTTGCAAAGGTACTTTGCGTTAATAAAATTGAGTTGTATGTATCCCCGCCAAAATGCGACAAACTAATTTGTCGTGAATTGTCGTTTGTGACCGCCAAAAAATAGTTTTGTATCTTTTTGATTAACAGTTTATTACGACTGTTTTCGTGACCTCTTTTTTTGAGAATCCGTGACCTATTGTTTTCCGGAGTAGGTGGTCACGTTTTAGCTTAGATGTTTTGTCGCTTTTTGGCGTTTTGTTGTCGTTTATGCCCGCCAAAGGACAAAAGAAAAAGCCCACAATATGTTGATATTGTAGGCTTTGTCGCTTTTTGTCGCTGTTTTGGCGACTTCTTCTGCGGTATGGACGGCAGCCGAATAAAATCGACTATTTCCTGATTATCAATAAATTATGAGCTTTTTAGACGGGCGATCACCCGAATTGTCACACCTCACATTTTCTCTGTTTTTCAACGTTTTACATAACAGTATTCGCTATCGAACTTCTGTATGTTTTGCAAATGTACAAATTAATTTTTAATTATCAAATAGCATTATTTCTTCACCCTCGAATAATCCTCTTGGGTAACGTGGTTGAAACGCTCGTCCGAGGAGGAGGTTGTCCTACATTGCCAGTAGCGATATTTACGGTCGTCTTCAGGGTTGTATGGATACACATCGTTCTCCTCCAAATAGAGAATACCTATATCATAAGCGAATGGAGTGGCTATCTCGGGGAAATGTTCGGTAGGCTGTCGGTATAACCTTTTATACTCTGTGCCATACACCCAGATATTGGTCAGGCGGACATCGGGGTCGATATCAAATTGCTTTGCCCACTCCACAAAGTCATAAATATCTGTATCGATTAGTCGGTGGTTGAAATGGTCGCCCGCCTCAGCTTCGAGACGTTGGTATGAGTCCCAAATCTGTTGTCGCGTAAGAATCTCTTTGTAGCGTTTTACGGTAACATAATCTGTTGTGTACCACAGCAGCTCATACCCATTGCCGGTGGAGTCCTCGATATATGCTCTGTCAAACTGATACCGCTTTACCATATAACTATTATCGATGTCTATTTCGTCGAGCCCCATACAGGAGCGACAAAGACCTATGGCGGCTATCAGCAGTATAAAAGAGGTGGTGCCGCCCACAAGCAACACCACCGCACAGCCATGGTTTAGAAATTGTAGGAATCTATTCATTTGTTATTCAATTTTGAGATGAAACATTAGTATTGCTCTCTCGATGAGCAATTATTTTTATATTTTGCTCTCTTAGTGAGCAAAAATGATTATATTTGCAGAAGTTAAAGCATAAGGCAATGGACAAACTTCAAGAACATTTCGACAAATTACTACGTGAAACCACCACTGGATTTCACCGCTATATGTACGACCGCATCAATTGGCAGGGGCGTATGATAGGGCTTACCGGTCCTCGTGGGGTTGGTAAAACGACGCTTGTGCTCCAGTACATCAAGCAAATTTTGCCTCGTCAAGACTCTTTATATGTCACAGCGGAGGATTTCTACTTTGCCGAACATCGACTGACTGATTTGGCTGATACATTCGTTAAAATGGGCGGAAAATATCTGTTCATTGACGAGATTCACAAATACAAGGATTGGTCAAAAGAGCTAAAACTTATTTACGACTATCATCCTGAACTGAAGGTCGTTTTTACCGGTTCGTCGGTTTTGGACATCAACAAAGGGGCTTCAGACCTTAGTCGCAGGGCCGTAATGTACCATATGCAGGGGCTCTCTTTTCGGGAATATCTGAAACTGTTCAAAGGTATTGAGCTTGCCCGTTACGACCTCTCGGATATATTGGAGCATAAGGTTATTTTACCCGATGGTTTCCGTCCATTGGCCTATTTCAACGACTACTTGGAACAGGGGTATTATCCGTTTGCCTTAGATTCAGACTTCGATTTGAAGTTGCAGCAGATAATTACGCAATCACTCGAAACTGATATTCCACAGTATGCCGATATGAATGTGTCGACAGGGCGTAAACTCAAGCAGTTGCTATCCATCATTGCTCGCAGTGTACCTTTCAAACCCAACATCAGCACTATTGCCACTTCGCTTGGTGCAAGTCGCAACAGTATTGCCGACTATTGCTTATATATTGAAGAGGCCGGACTTATCGCCCAACTTCGAGATGAAACGGGTGGTATTCGTGGCTTGGGCAAGGTTGATAAAATCTACTTAGATAATACCAATTTGATATATAGCCTTGGACGCGAATTTGTTGACGTTGGTAATGTGCGTGAAACGTTTTTCCTCAATCAGCTCCGTGTAAGACACGATGTTATTACCTCTTCGGTTGCCGATTTCCAGATTGATGATATGACCTTTGAGGTGGGCGGCAAGAACAAAAAGCAGAAGCAACTGCAAGGTGTGTCAAATGGATATCTTGCAAAGGACGATATCGAAACCGGCTATTCCAACGTTATTCCGCTGTGGCAATTGGGTCTTGAATATTAACCGTTATTTTGAATTATTTAGTCGGTTGTAAATCTCTTTTACGTGTGCTCGGGCAGTTGTTGGAGCGATTAGCCCCTCCATATACTTAGAGAGCTCCTCATCGCTCATTGTGTTGAACTTGTTGAGCAGTTCGGTGATGGCGGCATTGAAGTAGACCGGAGCAATCCAGCTGTCGTCCAACACTCGCTTGATGCGTTTGTCTATCGGAATGGGTTTTGGTTCGGTGGTTTTCTTTTCTCGTGGCATATCAGCTTGCTATTTTGTTGGGTTGATTGTAGAGCCAGATAGTATATAGGTAGCCTTTGCCGCCACGATAAGCAACAGCATTTGTAGCTTTGTTGAATGTCTCCCAGTTGCATTCACCAACTGTATATCTCTCTTGGTAGTCGTCTTGGTGAAACTCGGTGAGCATCTTTTTCTGCTCGTCGTTCACCTCATTGCTGGTCAGGATAAACTTGGTATCGCCCAAATCAATATCCATAAAGTAGACCTCTCGGTCGTCGCATTTGAGCTTATCAGGGTCACCCTCCATCAGAGATAGTGGTTCAAACATGGCATCGTCCGGGTCGATGTCGAAACTCTTTACCCAGTTGTGTAGCTCGGGATAGTATGCAATCCCCTCGCTTATTTCGGTTACTATGATTGTCTTCATATCAGATTTCGTTTGAAAATTCATATACTTCGGTAAGAATAAAATCGCCGGCCCCAAATTCACACAGAGATTTCAGGTCGGTCAGAGATTTGCAGTAGTAGAACACCAAATCATCTTGGTCGTCCAGTTCATTGTTGAGTTTGATAGTCACATCGCCAAGGGGGCTGTTGTCCAGGAACTTCACACAACACGAGACATAGAGCGGTTCGTCATTATGCTCATCAACATAGGCTTTGAACATACCGTCTATTTTTCGCTGAAGGTGTTCCTTGTTCGCCTCCAACATCAGATAGAGAATATTGGCTAACTCCTCAGCGTGGAAGCTATCCAACTCTAATGTGAATTTATCTCCATCGAAATCAGTTCTGACCATCAGTTTGCTGTCTTCGATCACAAAAGATTCTACTACGCAATTAACTCCGGTCTCCTCAGTGGCTTTGTAGGTTCGCCCATTTGAAGGCTCAACCTCTCCGCCAAGTATTTGCACCAGCAGAAACATCGACTGCTTAATCTTTTCGTATCGCTCCTTAATCTCTGCTTTGAGAGATTGTATCTTTTCTAATTCGTTCATTTTTAGTTGTATTTCGGTTTACAGCGTTTCATTACTTGCAAATCATCATAGCCGATACTTTTTAGCTCAGCCAAAAGGTTGGCGTACTCACTCTCCGTGGCGGGAGTGGTTGCAGCGATTACTCCGGTGTAGTCAGCATCTGAGTGTTGCCCAACGTGCATATAAGAGCCTACCATTAGTCTATTGACCTGCTCTGGGAACAAGGCGATAATATCACCGCCCTGTTTGAATTTGCGAAAAATTACCTTAGTCATTGTATATGTATTTGTTATGTTTATTTCTATCTTTGTGCTCTCCGAAGTGAGTATTAGTAGTTCTTTGTATTATTTCGGGTCTTTTGTTTGGATGCCCTCCGCCAACTTTTTTCCAGTTTGCGTTAGGGGGAATAACAGTGAGCAACTTTATTAAAAATCTGAATGACATGAATAGATTAGGAGAAATTTTAGCAAGGTGGACAGGAGTTAACGCGGGCAGTTCCAAAGCAAAATGTCTA